>JBKQUM010000033.1:0-3347 GCA_052140165.1 Acidimicrobiales bacterium | reverse complement strand
GGCGCCGCTCGTCGTCGGTGATGATGCCGCGCTTGAACTGCGTCTCGGCCTTCTCGGCCTCCTTCTCGTAGCGGTCCAGGATGGCCTGCTTGTCCGGCGGCGTCTGGACGTCGTTGATGGAGATCGTGAGCCCGGACTGGGCGGCGAAGCGGAAGCCCAGCGCCTTGATCCGGTCCAGGCTCGACGCCACCACGTTCTTGGGGTAGTTGGCCGACAATTCCTCGACGATCGTCCCGATGGGGGTGTTGCGCTTCCCCACGACGTCGTTCACGAAGGCGAACCCCTCCGGAAGCGCCTCGTTGAAGAAGACGCGGCCAGGCGTCGTCTCGAAGGCCAGCAGGCCCTCGGAGTCCGGGGTCACGCCGGCCGCGGCCAGGCGCCCCGTCAGGGACGAGCCCGGGGCCGGGCGCAGGACGATGGGGACCTGCAGCCCCACGTCGCCAGCATCGAATGCCGCCTCGAGCTCGTGGATGTGGCGGAAGGCGCGCCCGGCGCCGGTGCCCTCCTCGACCCGGAGGGTCAGGTAGTAGGCGCCGAAGACCATGTCCTGGGTGGGCACGGTGATCGGGCGACCCGTCGCCGGCGAGAGGATGTTGTTCGCCGAGAGCATCAGGACTCGGGCCTCGGCCTGGGCCTCGGCCGACAGCGGCAGGTGGACGGCCATCTGGTCGCCGTCGAAGTCGGCGTTGAAGGCCGTGCACACGAGCGGGTGGACCTGAATCGCCTTGCCCTCGACGAGCACGGGCTCGAAGGCCTGGATCCCGAGGCGGTGCAGCGTGGGCGCGCGGTTCAGCAGCACCGGGTGCTCCCGGATGACGCCCTCGAGGACGTCCCAGACCTGGGGCCGGCGTCGCTCGACCATACGCTTGGCCGACTTGATGTTCTGGGCCAGCTCGGCGTCCACCAGCCGCTTCATGACGAAGGGCTTGAACAGCTCGAGCGCCATCAGCTTGGGCAGCCCGCACTGGTGCAGCTTCAGGTTGGGCCCGATCACGATGACCGAGCGGCCCGAGTAGTCGACCCGCTTGCCCAGCAGGTTCTGACGGAACCGGCCCTGCTTGCCCTTCAGCATGTCCGACAGCGACTTGAGCGGCCGGTTGCCCGGGCCCGTCACCGGGCGGCCACGCCGCCCGTTGTCGAACAGCGCGTCGACGGCCTCCTGGAGCATGCGCTTCTCGTTGTTGATGATGATCTCGGGCGCGCCGAGGTCCAACAGCCGCTTCAGGCGGTTGTTGCGGTTGATGACGCGGCGGTAGAGGTCGTTGAGGTCCGACGTGGCGAAGCGGCCACCGTCGAGCTGCACCATCGGGCGCAGGTCGGGCGGGATCACCGGCACGGCCTCGAGGATCATGGCCCGAGGGTCGTTGATGCGTCGGCCGTGGTCGTCACGCCGGTTGAAGGCGGTGACGATCTTCAGCCGCTTGATCGTCTTCTGGCGCCGCTGGGCCGACAAGGGACGCCGCCCGTCCTTGGCGTCGATCATGTCGCGCAGCTTGATCTCCTCGGCGTCGAGGTCGATGCGGTCAATGAGCTTGAGGATGTACTCCGCGCCCATGCCGCCCTCGAAGTACTCGTCGTAGCGCAGCCGGAGCTCGCGCCACAGCATCTCGTCCTCAATGATCTTGCGGCCGTGCAGGTTGCGGAATTCGTCGAGCGAGCGCTGCGCGATCTCGGCGTCCTCCTGGGCCCGCTCGCGGGCGGACTGGATCTCCTTCTCCACCGCGCGCTGGCGCGCCTTGATCTCGGCGTCACGGGCGCCCTCGCCCTCGAGCTGCTTCAGCTCGTCCTCGAGCGCCTTGAACCGGCGGTCGATGTCGAGGTCGCGCTTCTTCTCAATGTCCGCGATCTCCTCGGCCATCTCGTTCTCGAGGCTGGGCAGGTCCTGGTGGCGCTTCTCCTCGTCGACCCAGGTGACCAGGTTGGCGGCGAAGTAGATCACCTTCTCCAGCTGCTTGGCCTTGAGCTCCTCGCGGGGCTCGGTGCCCATGAGGAGGTAGGCCAGCCACGAACGCGTGCCGCGCAGGTACCAGATGTGGACGACGGGGGCGGCCAGCTCGATGTGCCCCATGCGGTCGCGGCGGACCTTCGAACGGGTGACCTCGACGCCGCAGCGCTCGCAGATGATGCCCTTGAAGCGCACCCGCTTGTACTTGCCGCAGTAGCACTCCCAGTCCTTGGTCGGGCCGAAGATCTTCTCGCAGAAGAGCCCGTCCTTCTCCGGGCGCAGCGTGCGGTAGTTGATCGTCTCGGGCTTCTTGACCTCGCCGTTGGACCAGCCCCGGATGGAGTCCCCGGTCGCGAGGCCGATGCGCAGCTGGTCGAATGTGTTGACGTCCAGAGCCATTAGGAGAAGCTCCTCTCTGCGGCGCGCCGCTCGTCTTCCTCGTCGGAGCCGCGCTCGTTGCGGCTGATGTCGATGCCCAGCTCCTCGGCGGTGCGGAACACGTCCTCGTCCAGCTCGTGCATCTCGATCTCACGGCCGTCGACGGCCAGGACCTCGACGTCGAGGCAAAGCGACTGCATCTCCTTGATGAGCACCTTGAAGCTCTCGGGGATGCCCGGCTCGGGGATGTTCTCCCCCTTGACGATGGCCTCGTAGACCTTCACCCGGCCGAGGACGTCGTCGGACTTGATGGTCAGGAGCTCCTGCAGGGCGTAGGCGGCGCCGAAGGCCTCGAGGGCCCACACCTCCATTTCGCCGAAGCGCTGGCCACCGAACTGGGCCTTCCCGCCCAGCGGCTGCTGGGTGATCATGGAGTACGGGCCGGTCGAGCGGGCGTGGATCTTGTCGTCGACCAGGTGGGCCAGCTTCAGGATGTAGACGTAGCCGACCGAGATCGGGTTGTCGTAGGCCTCGCCGGTGCGGCCGTTGTAGAGCATGGCCTTGCCGTCGGTGTGGATCTGCACGTCACCGTTGGCCGAGTCCGCGTTCAACGTTCCGAAGACCTGCTGGATCGTCGGGTGGGCCCCGGCGTCCTCGGCCTCGTCCCAGTGGGCGCCGTCGAACACGGGCGTGGAGACCCAGGCCGCCGGCTCGGTCCGCGGCCGCGTCTTGCGCGCCGCGCCGTCGCCCTTGGCGCTCGTCCCCACCTCCTCGTTGACGTCGATGCCCTGCCAGCCGTGGCGGGCGGCGTAGCCCAGGTGCGACTCGAGCACCTGGCCCACGTTCATCCGGCTCGGCACGCCGAGCGGGTTCAGGATGATGTCGACCGGGGTGCCATCGGACAGGTACGGCATGTCCTCGACCGGGAGGATCTTGGAGATGACGCCCTTGTTGCCGTGGCGGCCGGCCAGCTTGTCGCCCTCGGAGATCTTGCGCTTCTGGGCCACGTAGACGCGGACCAGCT
>JBKQUM010000032.1:0-34140 GCA_052140165.1 Acidimicrobiales bacterium | reverse complement strand
AGCCCTCGAGCGGGGGCTCACCGATGCCTGCAAGGCCGGCGCCACGGAGCTGGTCTCCATGTGGGGCCATCCCGACCAGGTCGAAGGCCCCCTGGCCTTCGCCGAGAAGCGGGAGCCGCGCTGGGCCACCATCGAGGGGTCCGCATCTCCTTGAGCCGGGACTCCGCCATGGTCGAGCGCACAACGTGACCACCATCCCCGCGGCCGAGCTCTGGCGGCGAGTGGCCCTGGTTTCGGGGATCGACGCCACGTACGGGGCACCCTTCGGTGCCCTCGACGTCGTACCGGTGCCCGGTGCCGTGGCCCCGCTGTTCGCGCTGGCCCACCGAAGGGTCCACGGTGCCCGCGCCGCGGCGCACCGAGCTGATGGGGTGTTCTGGCTGCCGGGGCACGGGCCCGAGCCGGGCCGCACCATCGAGGCGGCCTCGGCCGAGGCGCTCGTGGCCGCTGTCCCCGCGTTGTCGTCGTCGGGGGAAGTGGAGATTCGCTTCACGCTGGACCCCGATCAGCCGGTCGAGAGCTTCGTCCCGCCTCCCCTCGCGCCCGATGACAGCTGGGTCGAGCCCGCCGACGAGGCGGTCGAGGCGGTGGGCGCCGCCTCCAAGGTGGTCCTGCTGGCCGGTCCTGGCGTCATCGTGCAGCGATCCGTGCCGGGCCTGCACGACCTGGCCGTGTCGGCCGGGGTCGGCGTCCTGAACACCTGGGGTGCGAAGGGGGTGTTTGACTGGAGGAGCCGGCACCATTTGGCGACGATCGGCCTGCAGGCCTACGACTTCGTGCTGAGCGGGCTCGACCAGGCCGAGTTGATCATCGCCACGGGGCTCGACCACGCCGAGTCCCCGGACGACCGCTGGCGGCTCGCCCCCGCCCTCACGGTCCCTCCCGCCGGCCTGGCCCCGCTCGCCGAACGGTGCGATCACAGTGGTCGCCTGCCGTTGACCATGCCGCCGCTGCGGGCCCGTTTGGCGGAGGTCACGCAGCGGGGATGGGCTGCCGGGACACATCCGCTGCCACCGAGCCGCGCCACCATGCACTATGCAGAGCACGTGGCCGGCGGTGCGCTGGTCGCGGCGGACGGCGGCGACGCCGGCTTCTGGGTGGCGCGCACGCTCGGCACGACCCGGCTCGGGGCGGTGATCGTCCCGTCAACGCCCGCTCCGGGATTCGCCGCCGCCTGTGTCGCGGTCTCGCTGCTCCGTCACCCCGGCCGGCCGGCGTTGGCCGTGATCGACCTCGCCCAGGCGGGGGCCACGACACCGGTCGCGGATGCGGCGGCAAGGCTGGGGGTCAGCATCCCGGTCGAGGCGTGGGACCCAGATGGCGATCGCCTCGACGCCGATGCCCACAGGGACCGGCTGCGCCGGCTGCTCCTCGGCGGGCTCCCGGCAGGGAACGGGCTGTGCACCCTGGCCACCGACCCGCGCCAGCTGTCGGAGATGATCGGGGTCGCCGGGCCGATCGTGGCCTGGACCTGATACAGCTGGTCCAAGACGGCGTCAGCCCCATCGGGCCGAGCTCACCCGGCGAGCTGGGCCCGCAGCTCGAACTTCATCACCTTGCCCGTGGGGTTCAGTGGCAGCGAGTCCACGACGCGCACCGAGCGCGGGACCTTGAAGTTCGCCATGTGGTCACGGCACCAGGCCACGAGCTCGTCCGGGTCGACCACCTGACCGGGACGAGGGACGACGAAGGCGACACCGACCTCCCCCAGACGCTCATCGGGGATACCCACGACCGCCACCTGGCCCACCTGCGGATGGCTGACCATGATGCCCTCGATCTCAGCTGGATAGGCGTTGAAGCCGCCCACGATGTACATGTCCTTCTTCCGGTCCGTGATGCGCAGGTTGCCGTCGTGGCCCACAATGCCGATGTCCCCCGTGCGGAGCCAGCCCTCCTCGTCAATCGCCTCCTTGGTCGCCGCCGGGTCCTCGTAGTACTCCTTCATGACGTTGAACCCCTTGACCAGGATCTCACCCGGGTCACCCGGGGAAACGGAACGGCCCTCGTCGTCGACGATGCGCACACTCACTCCAGGAAGAGGTCGTCCCACGGTGTTGGCGATCACCTCGGGCGGGTCGTCGTGACGGCACATGCTGACCGTGCCCGTTGTCTCGGTCAGTCCGTAGCCGGTCACGACGGTCTCGAAACGCAGATCGGCGCGCATGCGGCGGATCACGTCGACGGGGACGGTGGCAGCTCCGGTCACAGAGAGGCGTAGGGAGGACAGGTCGAACGATGCGAAGTCCGGGTGATTGAGGATCGACTGAAAGACGGTCGGCGGCCCGGGCAGCATGGTGATCCGCTCGGCCGCCACGCGTTCCATGACCGGCACGACGTCGAAGACGGCGTGGGGGAGGATGGTGGCACCCCGCAGAACGCAGGCCAGGACTCCGGATTTCAGCCCGGCTGTGTGGAAGAACGGATAGACGACGAGGTAACGGTCGCCTCGCCGCAGGCCGACCAGTTCGGACCACGCCAGGTAGGTGCGGACACTGGCGCCGTGCCCCAGCACGGCGCCCTTGGGCTTGCCGGTCGTTCCCGAGGTGAAGATGATGTCGGAGGCGTCATCCGCGGTCACGGCGCTCCTGCGTCGCGCGACCTCCCGCCCGTGGGCGTCGGTGGCCCTGGCGTCGAACTCGGTGAGTGTCGTGCACCCCCGCCGCGGCGGTCCCGCCAGCACCACGATCTCCTCGAGGGCCTCGAGCCCGGCAGCGTCGGCCAGCAATGCCACCAGGTCGGAGCCGAGCATGTCTGTCACGGCGAAGAGCAGGCGAGCGCGAGAGGTGCGCAGCACGTGGCCAGCCTCTTCGCCGCGGTACCTCGTGTTGAGCGGCACCAGCACGGCACCGACCGTGTAAACGGCGAAACTGGTGACTACCCATGCAGCGCTGTTGGGCGCCCACAGGGCCACACGGTCGCCGCGCTCGATACCGCTCGCCACCAGCGCGCGCGCCACGTGGTCGACGCGTTCGGCCAGGTCGCGGAACGAGAGCCGGGTCGTCCCGTCGACCAGAGCCTCGTCGCCGCCGAAACGTTCCGCCGCCCGGTCCAGGGCCTCGGGAATCGTCCGCGGCTGCCGATCACTGGACGCGCCGTCTCCTTCGTTTTCAATTGGGACGGTCGTATCCATTATCAGAACGGCATAGTGCGGGGGAGTGGCATATGTCGAGCCGGAGGAGGCGTGGCCCCTATCCGACCACCGACGACGAGCGCAGGCTCTCGATCACCGCTTCGGTCAGCCCGAGCTCATCGCGCAAGACCTCGTGGGTGTGCTCTCCGAGCCACGGGATACGTCGGTCACCGCCCTCGCAGCGGTCCACGATCACCGCCGGGTTGCCCGGCACCAGCACCGGTTGGTCGACACCGTCCGTACGATTGATGCCGACCAGCATGTGCCGGGCGTTGACGTGGGCGTCGCCGACCAGCTCTTCGGCGCGCACGCAGGGGCCAGCGGCGATGCCGGCCCCACTCAGGGCTTCGCACACCTCTAGGCGGCTCCGCCCGGCGGCCCATTTCTCGACGGCAGGGCGGATGACCTCCTCGAGCTGTTGGACCCAGCCGTATGGTGACGCGAAACGGTCGTCGGTGAGCCACTCGGGATGTCCGATGAGATGAGCGAGACGCTCGAAGACATGGACGCGCGCCACCTGCATGACGAACCAGCCGTCAGCGGCGCGGAAGCCATGATTGATCACCGACCCGGAGTCGCCACCGTCGACTCCCATCGACCAGTAGTTGGTGACGATGTCCGTCATGGCCATGACCGCATCGAGCATCGCGACGTCAACGTATGCGGGTCGCCCTGTCCGGTCGCGGTCCCGCAGAGCGGCGAGTATTCCGATGGAGGTGTACAGCGCCGCCCCGATATCACCGAGCGCCCCCACGGGGGACACCACGGGTGGAAGGTCGCCCGTGCGCTTCATCTCGTAGACACCCGACATGGCCTCGACGATCGGTGCGAAGGCAGGCCAATCCCGGTACGGGCTTGGGACGGAATTGCCGAAGCCCGAGACCGACGCGTAGACGACCTGCGGATGGACGGCCACGATCTCGTCGTAGCCGAGCCCCATCCGATCCATCGCGCCCGCCTTGAAATTCTCGGCGAATATGTCAAAGCGTGGGGCCAGGTCGAGGACGAGTTGACGTCCCTCGGCCTGTTTGAGGTCGATACAAATGCTCCGCTTGTTGAGGTTGTTGCGCAGGAAGGTCGCCCCGACGGCGCGACCGTCGGGGTCCGTCATCGCCGGCAGTGAAGCGCGACCGAGCTCTCCGGCGAGCGGCTCAATCTTGACGACGTCGGCGCCCATTCGCGCCAACAGCTGAGTGGCGTAGGGAAGCGCCTGCATCTGCTCGATGGCCAACACGCGGACACCTTCGAGAGGTCGTCCTGCTGCGGACACCGCACCCGACTCTTCCGCAGCGAACTCCATCTTGAATATTATATCCGAACGAGTGCTCGTCCGGAGAGCGCGCCTTGCGTTGTGCCCGCTTATCGCCCCGTGAAACGGGGCTCGCGCTTCTCCTTGTTCGCCTGCCCGTACTCTCGGAAATCCTCCGAGCGGCTGGCGACTTCCATCGCCCATGATTCGTCGGCCAGATGGCTGTTGAGGTCAGCGGTGAGCGCTCGATACAGCAACAGCTTGGTGAGCCCGACCGCGACGGTCGGTGCGGCGGCCAGGCGATCGACGAGCTCCCGAGAGACCGCATCCAGGTCGTCGGCCGGCACCGCGCGATGGATCAACCCCCACGAGGCCGCATCGGATCCCGAGACCTTCTCGCCCAACATGAGCATCTCGCGGGCACGGGCCACACCCACGAGACGGGGGATGAGCCAGGTGGCGCCACTGTCGGGGGTGAACCCAAACGTCGTGAAGGGGGCCCACAGCCGGGCGTCCTCCGACACGACTGCGAAGTCAGTGGCGAGGAGGATGTCGAGACCGAGGCCGATGACCCAGCCGCGGGCCGAGCAGACAATCGGTGTCTGGCAGGACAGTATCGCCGGGATCAGGCGGTTCACGTGACCGTTCATGCGCCGGTGCACCGAACCGACCCGGGGGCGTTCGGGACCGGGTGCCCGCTCGGCGAGATCGAAGCCGGAGCAGAAGTGCTCCCCTTCCCCCTCGAGATGGATCACCCTCACGGACTCGTCACTTGCGGCGGCATCCACGGTGTCGGTCAGGGCGTAGACGATGGGGTCGGTGAGGCTGTTGCGGCGCTCCGGTCGGTTGAAGCGCAACCGCAGAACGGCCCCGTCATGTTCACGGATCATCCCGGGCGGCGTCTCGGGGTACGGCTTCACTGCGATTCTTCCGCGGCGAACCGGTCGGCCAGGGCATCGAGTGCCTCTTGGCAGGTGGTCGCCCCTCCCGGCGGCAGAGGCAACCGGACCTCACCGTGTTGCCGGGAGGGAAGCAGCACGGTCGCATGGCCCGGCGTGGTCTTCTCGCCCCGCTGATTCTCCCCCCACACCTCGAGGTCCACCGCCGGGCGGTCTTGCTCAACGAGGTACTTCCGCGTGACCCGCCCGCGCATCCAATGGGTGTCGCCCACATAATTGAACTTCCGGAACTGGCAGTCCAGTTTCCAGAGCCAGGCGTCGTCACCCATCCAGTCGGTGCACAGGTGGATCAGCCACGTCTCGCGCATGCGACCGTAGTCGTAGCAGGTCGGGTTCCCGGCCCGGCGAGCCCATTCTGGGTCCCAGTGCACGCGTTGTTGGACATCGGGGATGTTCAGGTCGTCGGGCTTGAAGAAGCGGGGCATGCGCTGCAGCTGGTCGTGCCCAAGCCGGAGTGCGGCCACGCCGTACAGCCCCATGCCCATGCCGGTGTGCCAGACGATCATGTCGGTGACCCGCATCGGACCTTTGACCAAGGGTGGCAGCTCGTCTCCCTCGTTCACGTCCTCCCAAAAGCGCGGCTCCGCACCGCGCCGACAGGCTCGCTCTCCCGCGACCGCCTCGCCGATGGCTGCGATCTCGTCGTCGGTGTACGGGCTGATCGTGACCTCGTCGTTCTTCTTGCGCTCGGTCGCTTTTTCCCGTTCGGCCCGGATCATGAGGCGGTATTGGCCCGAGAGGACTGGTCCGCCCACCGCGGAGAACACCTCGGCCAGCCACTCATGCACCGCGCGACCGGCGAAGTCGCCCACCTTGTCGTGCACGCCCACCAGGGCGTTGCGGCGGGTCACGCGCACTCCGGGGCGCAACGGGTTCCACCACTCCCGGAAGGACCCCGAGTAGAAGGCGTGGACGCCTCCGAGCGGGTCGCCCTTCATCAGTAGCTTCGTATCGCCCTCCAGAGCGGTGACCTCGTCCTCTCCGACGAGAGTGTCCCCGCCGACCAGATGAGGGGGCGCGATCGGACCGGCCCACCGTGTGCGCGCGCCGTAAGCCGGATCGCACCACAAGGGGTTGTCGTCGCCGTACGCCTCAGCGACGTGCCGAAAGGCGTCCTCGTTGGGGATCCGGTAATGAGGTGGGTTGGTATGGGGTCGCGCGATCCCGATCCGCTGCCGGAGGCGGGCAACTCCCTCGTCGGTGATGGCGTCAGGCACGCCGCGTCCCGGACCCGACGCCTTCGGAGGATGAGCACGCGGTGGCCACATTCAAAAGTCGGTGCAATGTGCCTGCCCTCCTGAGCCGAGAATTCTTCGACATGTGGCGCACGCCAGAGTCAAGCGTCCGGGCCCCCGAACCACTTTTGAGTATACGGTATCGAATTTCAAATATAGTATACGAACTTATGCACGTCTCATCGGCTCCGCCCCAACCGGGAGCGCACGAGCGTCACGAGGGGTTCCGATGGCATTGCCACGAGGGACTGTAAGTTCGCATGGGCAAGGCGATCTGAGCCGCAGCTCGCGCTCGGTGATCCACCACCATGTGGGCAGATGAGCCGGCGCGAAGATGGTGACCTTTCTCGCCGAGTCCCCACGGGTGGAGGCAGCGATGGACTTTGACGACACTGAGGAGGACGCGGCATTCCGGCACGAGGTGTCGGCGTGGCTCGAGGCGAATGCGGACGCCAGAACGGGCTTCCATGACTGGTCCCGGAGTCCCATGCATCCCGACTATGTGCGTCGCTGCCGTGCATGGCAGCACACCCTGTACGAAGGCGGCTGGGGTGCCATTACCTGGCCCCGGGAATACGGAGGGCGGGGCGAAAGCTCGTGGCACCAGGCCATCTTCACGCAGGAGATGGCCAAGTACGACGTCTCGACGGGAGCGTTCGCCGTCGGGATCGGTATGGCCGGCCCGACTCTCATCGCCCACGGGACTGAGGAACAGAAACGTCGTCATCTCCCGGCCATGTTGCGGGGCGAAGCCGTCTGGTGTCAGCTGTTCTCAGAACCGGATGCCGGATCCGATCTTGCGGGGCTGACGACCCGGGCCACCCGCGACGGGGAGGCGTTTGTGGTGAACGGCCAAAAGGTCTGGACGTCAGGTGCGCAACACAGTGACTGGGCGATCCTGATTGCCCGTACGAACCAGGACGCTCCCAAGCATCGCGGCATTACGTACTTCCTCGTCGATATGCAGGCTCCCGGAATCGAGGTCCGCCCGCTCCGCCAGATCACCGGGAGTGCGCATTTCAACGAGGTCTATCTCACCGACGTCGTGGTTCCGGTGGAGAATGTGGTGGGTGCGATCGATGACGGGTGGTCCGTGGCGCATACCACAATGAGCTATGAGCGCGCCCTGATCGGCGGCATCGGCCCGACCATCTCGATCGCCCAGGTGCTCGACCTGGCGCGTCGTTGCGACAAGAGCGGCGATCCGTTGGTGCGCCAACAGATCGCCGATTACTACACCCGGGTGCAGCTCCTTCGTTTCATGAACTACCGCGTGCAGACAGCGCTTTCCAAGGGTCGTCTGCCCGGTCCCGAGGCATCCACCACAAAACTGTTCGTCTCCCAGCACATGGGCCTCAACGGTGAGTTGTTCATGAACCTGGCCGGCGCCAACGGAATGTTGGCCGACGGCGCCGCCCTCGACGATGGTTTCTGGGAGACAGCCTTCCTGAACCAGTGGTCGTCCAGACTGGGGGGCGGCACCGACAACATCCAGCGCAACTCCCTGGCCGAGCGCGTCCTCGGGCTCCCCCGAGAGCCGCGCAGCGACAAGGATCAGCCGTTCAGCGAGACGCGCCGGGCAACGTGGTCCGACCCGGCGCAACCGGCGCGGAATACATGACAGGCGTCGCCAAGTGAAGGGAACGTGATGACAGACAAGGTGCTGCTCGAGGTGAACGGTCCAGTTGCCGTGATCACCAACAACAATCCGGAGAAGCGCAATGCGTTCGACGACGATATGGACGCCCGATTGTTCGACATCCTGAACGAGTTGAAGGATCGTCCAGAGGTACGTGCCGTCATCTGGCGCGGCGAGGGGAAGGCCTGGTCGTCGGGTCGGGATGTGTCCGTCATCGGGAACAACACCACCTCTCTCAGCCATCACGACCTGATGAGCCGTGGTCATAGGGGCATCCTGCAGGTATTCGAATTGGATGCGCCGATCATCGTGGCCATCCAGGGATGGGCGATCGGCGGGTCATTCCAGCGCGCCCTCCTGTGCGACATCAGGATCGCGGCCGCGGGGACTCGCTTCATGCTCCCCGAAGTGGGCCATGGCGTGATCCCCGACACAGGCGGCGTGGGCCGCCTCTACGAGATCTGTGGCAGCGGCGTGACCAGCGACCTCGTGCTGACCGGGCGCGCCATGAGTGCCGAAGAGGCCTACGGTCACGGGATCGTCTCGCGTATCGTGGCACCAGAGGCGCTCGACGAAACGGCATGGGAGATTGCGAACAAGATCGCGGCCTCGCCGAAGGTCACGGTCAAGATGGCCCGCCGTGTCCTCCGCCACCTGAGCGAACCCGGGGTACGGTCCTCCATGGAGGACGAGCTGATCTACCAGACCTTCATCAACAAGTCGTCCGACTTCGCAGAATTCCGAGCGGCGAGCGCCGAAGGGCGCGAGCCGCGGTACACGGGGAGCTGACCATGACCCAACAGAGGGGACTTCCCGAGCCGCCACCCGTGGGAACGCGGGCCCTGCCGGAGGGAACGTATGCCGGGAGCTGTGTCTTCGTCACCGGTGGCGGAACGGGGCTCGGCAAGGCCATCGCCGCCGAGTTTGCGCGGCTCGGTGCCGACGTGGTCATCGCCAGCCGGAAGGCCGAGCATCTCGGCGCCGGAAGGGAGGCGATCGAGGGACTCGGGGCCCGTGTGCTCGGGGTGACGTGCGACATTCGTGACGCCGATCAGGTCGGTGCCGCCTTCGACGAGGCCACCGCAACGTTCGGGCTGCCCGGCGTGCTCATCAACAACGCGGCGGCGAACTTTCCGGTTCCCGCGGAGGACATGTCCCCCAATGCCTGGCGGACCGTCGTCGACATCACCCTCAACGGCACGTTCTTCTGCTCGCGTGAGTTCGCCCGGCGCCATATCGAGGCTGGAACGGCCGGGTCCATCGTCAACGTCGGGGCGTCCTATGCCTGGACGGGAGGTCCGGGGTTCGCGCACTCAGCCGCTGCGAAGGCGGGGGTCAAGAACATGGTCGAGACACTCGCTGTGGAATGGGGTCCCTATGGGATCCAGGTGAACGGGCTGGTACCGGGACTCTTCCCTCACGAGGACATGACGGCTGACATCAGGGGCAACCTGGACCGGACCAACGAGAAGGACGCCTGCCAGCCGGCGCTGCGGGTCGGGCGCCTCCAAGAGCTGGGCTGGGCCGCCACCTTCCTCGCCTCACCTTTCGGCCGGTTCATCTCCGGGCATACCCTCGTCGTCGACGGGGCCAATTGGCAGCGCCGAACATTGACGAATGCGGCCGTGATCACAGTGCGCGACCAAATGGGGCGCGGGCCGTTCGATCCCACCCCGACCCGTTAGAGAGTGAGAGCACGAATGAAGACGGGTAACGAAACGATCGACCGGGCGAATGGTCATTACACGATCATCACGGCCGACAGCCACGCCGGAGGCAGCCATGCTGCCTACCGGGAGTACCTCGACCCCAAGTACCTCGAAGAGTTCGACGCCTGGCGGGCCAAGTACAAGAACCCCTTTAAGGATCTCGGGGACACCCGGCGGCTCCGCAATTGGGACAACGACATGCGCAACGGTCAGCAGGAGGCCGATGGCGTTGTCGGCGAGGTCATCTTCCCGAACACCATTCCTCCGTTCTTCCCAAGCTTCGTCCTCTTCGCCCCTCCCCCCCGGGCCGAAGAGTACGAGCAGCGTCTCGCCGGCATCCGGGCCCACAACCGTTGGCTCGTGGACTTCTGCGGGGAGTTTCCCGAGCGCCGGGCCGGCATCGGCCAGATCTTCCTCAATGACATTGACGACGCCATTGCCGACGTCCATTGGATCAAGGAGCACGGTCTCCGCGGCGGAATCCTCCTCCCCAATATCGCACCCGATGTCACGTGGGTCCGACCCCTCTACGACCCCGCCTATGACCGACTCTGGGAGGTCATCGAGGACCTCGAAATGCCCGTCAACGTCCACGGGGGCACGGGCGTACCGGATTACGGCGACTATCCGTTTGCCATGCTCTTCTACATCAACGAGGCGATGTTCTACTCCCAGCGGCCCTTCGTGCAGTTCGTTCTCGGGGGCATCTTCGAGCGGTTCCCCCGGCTGAAGTTTGCGATCACGGAAACCCAGTGTTCCTGGGTGCCGAAGCTGCTGAAGGATCTCGACGCCACCATCGATCGCATCCGCAAGACCGGTCAGACGGGGGAGATCCGCTACGGCGACGAGCACAAGCTCGCTCATCTGGCCAGTGAGTACTTCGCCCAGAACGTGTGGATGGGCGTCAGTCAACCGCGGCCCGGTGACGTGGCGGTCCGGGCGCAGATCGGTGCCGATCGATTCATGTGGGGCAGCGACTATCCCCACGACGAGGGGACCCACCCCTTCACCCGCGAATCTCTGCGCCAGGTGATGTCGGGGATCGGTCCGGACGAGAAGCAGAGACTCCTCGGGGAGAATTGCGCCAAACTCTACGACTTCGATCTTGCGAAATTGGCGCCGCTTGCGGCGAAGCTCGGCCCGACAGTTGAAGAGCTGGAGGAGCCACTCGACCGGCTGCCCGAGCACGCGAACGACGCACTCCGCCGGTCAGCGCTGGATCTCGGGGGCTCCTAGCCGGCTCCCGAGCCGGTGTCGACGGGATTCGACAGCCCGTCGGGTGCCGCTGAACCCACCTCCGCGGGTTGGACGGTTCCCAGGTAGGCAGAGTGAAGCACCGATTCCACCTCGTGTGCCGCCCCGGTCTGGACGATCCGTCCGTTCGCCATCACCATGGCCGAGGTGGCAACCGACAGCGCGGTGCGTGCGAATTGCTCCACCACCACGACGGTGATGCCCTCCGCCGCCAGCTGGACGACATGGTTGTAGAGCTCGTCGACAATGATGGGTGCAAGACCCATCGAGAGCTCATCGAGCAGGAGCAACCTCGGGCTCGACGCCACGGCGCGGGCAAGCGCCAGCATCTGCTGCTCACCGCCCGAGAGCGTTCCAGCCGGCTGGTCGCGACGATCCTCGAGCCGCGGGAACCGTTCGAACGCGCACCGCTCGACGTGACGGCGTGCTGAACCGCTGTGCGTCATGACCCAGAGGTTCTCCCGCACGGTCAGGTTCGGGAACACACCGCGCCCTTCGGGGATCAGGCAGAGGCCCCGACGGGCCAAGGAAGCCGTCGATCCCTCACGCACCTTTTCACCCGCGAAGCGGACTTCGCCCTCGCTCGGTCCCATGATCCCGGCCGCCAGGGCCAGGAGGGTCGACTTGCCGGCACCGTTTGCCCCGAGGACCGCGGTCACGACACCCTCTTCGAACGTGGCGTCGATCCCGTGGATCACTTCGACCTCCTCGTAGGCCGCCCGCACTCCCCGGTACTCCAACAGGGGTTCAGGCATCGGCAGCAGCTGTCGACACGGTGCCGAGGTACGCGGCCTGGACCTCGGGGTCGGCCCGGATCTCCGCGGGCGTACCGGTGCAGATGACGCGGCCGTAGTCGAGCACCACGACGGTATGGCAGACGTTCATGACCAGTTCCATGTCGTGCTCGACCAACAGAACGGCGAGTCCTTCGCTCGCCAGGGAGCGCAGAACTTCCGAGAAGCGCTGGGTTTCGTCCGTGTCCTGCCCCGCCGCGGGCTCGTCGAGGAGCAGGACCTTGGGTCTCGTGGCAAGGGCACGCGCCAACTCGACGAGGCGCCCGGTCCCCGTCGGCAACGTGTCGGCTCGGTCATTGGCCACGGCGGTCAGTCCCAGCCGGTCCAGTAGCTCCTCACGGATCTCATGAATTCCGGTCGACCTGGCCTTCACCAACCCCCGCTGCGCGATGGATGCGGCAACCCCGATGTTCTCGGCGACGGTCAGAGTGCCGAAGAGCTCCAGGCGTTGGAACGTGCGGCCGAGCCCGAGCCGGGCCCGCCGATAGGACGACAGCCCTCGCAGATCCCGGCTGTCGAGTCGGACGGTCCCCGCCGTGGGGCGCTGCATTCCCGTCACCACGTTGAACAACGTCGTCTTGCCGGCTCCGTTCGGCCCGATCAACCCGGTGACCGCGCCCTCGGCAGCGTTGAGCGACACGTCGGACAGGGCGGCCAAGCCCCCGAAGCGAACCGAGACCTCTTGGATCTCAAGCCCCACTGGAACCTCCGGCTCCCGACAGCGCTGCGAGCGGGTCGGCCGACCCGACCGGCTCCTCGTCCGATGCCGCCTTGGCGAACCAGGCGTCCCTCTTTTCCTTCGACCGACGCTCGGGAAGGCCGAATGCGGGCGGCGCGATCCTCGCCCGGTAGTCGGCGACGTAGGCCGGCACCGGGAACAGCGCGAGGTCGACCACAAGGATGATGGTCATCGTCCAGTTGCCGATCGCCCCACTCAACCGGAGCGCCCAGGCAGCCCCGACCACCGCCACGATCAGGGCCACCAGCCAGCGGCGTCGCGCCACCGAGAGGTAGACCGGGCGGATGCTGCCCGGGATCGTCCCGTTGGGCGTGGTCCCCACGCCGATGCCGCCGAGGCCGACGAGGAGCAGCGGCAACTGCGTGAGCGAAGGGAAGAGGTTGGTGAAGAGAGGCGATCCCTGGTAGAGGCCGTTCAACCCCGCCGCGCCGAACGAGGTGATCCCGAAGACGACCATCACCAAGAGCACGGAGAGCCCGTTGAAGAACTGGAAGATGTCGGGCGCCGCGCTGCCGAGCGCCATGCCGTAGATGCCGCCACCGACCCCGGCCAGGGCGGCCGAGAAGGCGAAGACTCCTATGAGCGTGGCCCGGCCGTTCATGCCCAGCGTTGCGCACGCGGCGGGACTGTCCTTCATGGCCAGGAGGCGTTGGCCGAACTCCGATCGCCGCACGGCGACGACGAGCAGGACCAGGATGACGAAGGCCACCGCCCCTGCGATGAATTGCGATGTCTTGGAATTGAGTGCGAGCGAACCGATGCGGAAGGGAGGGAAGTCGAGCGAGCCCGAGCCGAAGGGGGCGTAGGGATGCCCGAAGAGGTTGAAGGATGGGAGCACGAACACCCAGTTGTCCATGGTGATGGCGAAAGCCGCCGTGGCCAGTGCGAAGTAGATGCCCGAGAGCCGCAAGGCGGGGATGCCGACGATGACACCGATCACCGCGCACACCCCGGCTGCCGCGAGTAGGGAGAGGGGATTCCCGTGGGCGCCCAGATGCCCCACCATCGTGGCGCCGATGCCGGCGAAGGTCATCTGGCACAACGACAGGCGCCCCGCGTACCCGACGATGGGGATGACCGAGAGCCCGACGATGGCCAGTCCCCACATGCGATTGAGGCTGAACAGGTCGGGGGTCGACACGGTGGTCGCCAAGAAGATGGCGGCGATGATCGTGCCGGCACAGAACAGGCCGGTGCCGTTCCAAGTGGGGCGGAAGGCGAGCTCGCGGCTGCGAAGCTGCCGGTGCCCGCGTAGGCGTGACTGAGGCAGGACCAAGAGGGCAATGAAGAGGATGATCGCAGGCACCGCGTTCTCGAACCCCTGGACGTATGGGTTCTGGGGCAAGTAGGCCACCGAGTACGCGATGGAGAGGCCCAGGACGATCGCACCCACGAAGGTCATCGGAATGGAGCGCAGGCGCCCGATGACCGACGCCGCGTAGGCGTTGACGATGAGCAGCGTCAGCGCGGAGGCCGACAGGGTGAGGGTGGGTGCGATGAGGATCCCCGCCAGGGCGGCCAGCATGGAGCCGATGATCCAGGCGTTGCGGGCATTGGCGATGGCGCTCGACCCGTTGAGCGAGGTGAGGGTTCGGTCGTCGACGCTTGCTCGCATGGTGACGCCCATCCGAGTGCGGTAGAGGAACAGCCGCAGCCCGATGGCGACGACCAGGGCCAGGATCAAGACGGTCACGTCGTTGTAGGAGATCCTGATCGACCCGAGCACGAGGGTGTCGTTGTTGAAGAGCGGTGGCAGTGCCCGATAGGTCGTGGGGTTCCAGATCCATTGGGCGAGACCCAAGAACATGAGCGCGATGGCCAGCGTGACGACCAGTTTGGACGCCTCCGAGACGCCTTCGAGCCGGCGCATCACCGACGCTTCGATCACGATGCCGATGGCGGGCGCCAGTACGAAGAGGCAGACGAGCATGGAGACGACCACCGGCCAGCCCCAACCGATGCTCATCTGCCAGTAGGCGAAGGCGCAGATCATCCCGATGGCGCCGTGCGCCCAATTGAAGATCCCGGTCGTCGTGTAGGTGAGGGTGAGGCCGCTCGCCGTTATCGCGTAGATGCCCGCTGCAGCCAGGCCGCCGATGGTGAAGATGATGAATTCATGCACGGCCGTCCCCCGACAGAATGATCAGTCGCCTGCGCCGGCAAGGCTATGCAATTGGCACCTGCTCCCGCGCCAGGCCGGATCCGTGCTCACAAGGAGTTCAGTTGTTGCTGCTGTTGCGCGGTCAGATGCACGACGTTCTTGGGGTTGCAGTTCCAGATGGATTGCGTCGGCTTGGTGATCGCCTTGTCGTAGACGATCCCCTTGGATTCGAGCTTGAGGATGGCGAAACATGGCGAGGGCTGGGGATTCTCGTTGGAGAGCGTCAAGGTTGGAATGGGCGCCTCGATGCCCCCGGCGTCCCAGTTCTTCACTGTGGCCGCATTGTTCAGCACGCAGCTCACCGTGAGGCTGGCGCCACAGGCCGAGGCTGCCTTCGCCCACAGGAGCCACGCCTCGGCCCCCTCCTCGTCGTCGAAGTCGATGGTGTCGCCCTTGGCGTAGGTGTGCATGGTGTTGACGAGTTGCTCGGTCGAGGGGTTCTGCGAGGCCAACGCGAGTGGCCACCATGACGTCTCGACGTAGACCGGCGGCAGGCTGGGGTTCGCGGCCACCGCTTGCTGCGTCTGGGCGTTGGCGAACTGGGTCCCGAGCAAGATGAAGGCGGGGTGGTAGCCGGCGGTCGTCATCGCCTGGGCGAAGGGGGTGAAGTCGGCGGTGTCCGCGGGCCACAGGGCCTCGGCTCCCTTGCTCTGGTAGTCCTCGATGTAGGGCGCCCAGTTCTCCACCGTGACCGAGGGCTCGAGGAAGTCGACGACCTTCCAGCCCTCAGCCTCCGCGCCGAACTCGTACTTCGTTTCGGGCTCGAGGACGGAGGGAGTGTCGGCGCCGCCCATGCCGGCCGCCTTGACCGCCTGCGGGTAGGCCTTGGCCAGCGCCCCGAACCATCCCGCGGTCACCGAGTCCGTGTTGATGCCGCTCGGGTCGACTTGGTCGGTGGCCAGATCGGAGGCGTTCGAGACGACATAGCCGCTGATCTGTCCCAGGCCGCACTGCTCACGGATGGGGACCGACGGCTGGTCGAGGGCCATGCCGCCGCCGACCGCCATGAAGTCGCTCTGGCAGGCCGCGGTTGCCTGCTGCGCCGCGTTGAACAGCGCGGCGTCACGGTTGTCGATCACGATGTGGCGGCCGTTGATGCCACCGGCGGCGTTGCACCAGTCGGCGAACGCCGTGGCCTGCTGAGGGAACTCGGCCTCGAGTCCCGGCTCAATGGTGTTGGCGGCGTCGTTGAACACGGCGATGTTGATGGTCTTGGCGCCGACACCGCGCACCGAGGAGGCGCCGCCGGGTCCGGGTTCGCAGATCTTCCCGACCCCGGGCCAGACACCGCTGGGCGAGGTGCTCGATGACAACGTCCGACTGGCCGACGTGGCCGCGGTAGCGGTCGACGACCAGAGTGCGACGCACGTGCCGGCGACCATCAGGGTCGCCATTGCCAGCTGTAGCGTCGACTTTCGAAATGTGCCTGGTCCCTTGCGGAGCATCCTCACACCCTCCCCCGAATAGCTTGCGATCGAGTCATTCAATCAGCACCCCGGCCGGAGCGGGGATCGGGCCGCTGAGGCGACGCGAGCCGAGAGACCGTGTGCACACCACAGCTTTGCCAGCTTCTGTCACTTGCGACTATTTTTCCCTCCCTGAACCGAGGGGCGAAACCCTCCCCTGATGACGCAATCCGCGGCCTGCCAACATCGAATATAGTATACGAACGAATGTTTTTCAGGGGGAGTCAGAGGCTGACAGGACGGGATAGCGCTCGACGACGCTCGGTCGCCCGATGATGTTGCGGGTCGGCAGGGACGCAGGTTCATGGGTGGACAGCCCAAGGCGCAGATTGTCGATAGGCCAGCGGGCGTTCGCTCCCGCTCCGCCCCGCTAGAAGTTCAGCGCTTCGATGGACGTATTCAATCTGGCCGACCTCTGGGAGGCGGTTGCTGACTGCGTGCCGGATCGCATCGCGCTTTGCTGCGGTGAGCAGCGCCGGACCTACGCGCAACTCGAGGAGCAGTCCAGCCGACTGGCCCATTGGTACCTTGAACAGGGCGTAAAGACGGGAGACCACATTGGGCTCTATATGGAGAACTGTGTGGAGTACGTCGAGGCCACTTTGGCCGCCTACAAGATCCGAGCTGTGCCCATCAACATCAACTACCGGTATACGGCCGGGGAGCTGCAACGCCTCTTCGACGACGCCGACCTCGTAGGCGTGGTGCATCAGTGGGGCTTCACCGATCGAGTGACGGAGGTCGAACACCTGGTCCCGACGCTCCGTTGGAAGCTGGCGACCGGTTCTACCTATACCGACGCGCTGGCCTCGTCGTCGTCGGCTCGGGACTTTGGCCCTCGGTCGGGGGACGATCACTACATCTTGTACACCGGCGGCACCACGGGTCTGCCCAGAGGGGTGGTGTGGCGACAGGAAGACGCCTTCTTCGCCTGTATGGGGGGTGGCAATCCGGCCCTTCCCGAGGTGGCGTCGGTCGCGGAGCTGCTCGAACGGATCGCGCCCGTTCAGAGCACCTTTCTGCTCCTCGCTCCGTTGATGCACGCCGCAGGAGGATGGGTCGTGTTGCTCCATCTCTTCAGCGGGAACAAGGTCGTATTGTGGTCGGGCTCGCTCAATCCGCGCGAGGTATGGCGCACGATCGAACAAGAGAAGGTCACGGCCACGAGCACTGTGGGGGACGCCGTCATGCGACCCTTGCTCGACGCGTGGGACGACTTCGATCCAAAACCCGACATCGAATCGTTGGCGGTGGTCAGCTCGGGTGGCGCGCCTCTCTCGACGGCGCTGCGCGATCGGTTCCTCGCCACCTTCCCTTCCATCCCACTCTCTGACGGGTACGGATCATCCGAGACCGGGATTCAGGCCGGGCGCATCTTCTTGGGGCCCATCGGGGAGAAGCCGGAGCCGCAGTTCATCGCCCAGCAGGCGGTGGTGATGGATGAAGAGACCCACCGACCTGTGGTACCGGGTTCGGGCATCGTCGGCCGCGTGGCTCGCACCGGGCGTATCCCACTGGCCTACCACAAGGACCCGGCCAAATCGGCCGCAACATTCGTCGAGTGGGACGGAGACCGATGGTCGCTCACCGGGGACATGGGAACGGTGGCGGACGATGGCACGATCACCTTGCTCGGGCGGGGCAACCTGTGCATCAACACAGGAGGCGAGAAGGTCTATCCCGAAGAGGTCGAGGGCGTGTTGCGCCAGTCCCGCGCCGTCTACGACGTGGTGGTTGTCGGTGTCCCTGACGAGCGTTGGGGGGAGCGTGTCGTCGCTGTCGTTCAGCCGGCGTCCGGGTCGGACCCCACGGCGGCCGAGCTGATGACTCTGGTGCGGACCTCACTGGCGGGCTACAAGGTGCCGAAACAAGTGATCTTTGTCGATGAGGTTGTGCGGTCTCCGACTGGTAAGGCCGACTACCGCTGGGCGGCTGCGGTGGCGGCGTCAGCCTGAATACCCGAGCAAACCCTTCCCGTCGCGCCGCACGACCTCGGCCCCGCTGCGTCAGAGCCGCTGGGGACGGTCCCCGACCAGACCAGACTGCCGAAACCCCTCGATCGCAGTAGGCGAGTAGCCGAGCTCGGCGAGAACCGCCTCGTTGTCGCGGCCGAGTGTCGGCGCCGGCGATCCGAGCCACCGACTAACCCGCGAGAAGCGAAACGGCAGCGTCGGGATCTCATGGGTACCGGTGATCGCATGGTCCTCCACCTCGAAGAGGCCTCGATATCGGAGCTGCGGGTTGGCCGCGATGTCACGGGGAGGAATCACGACGGACGACGGTATGCCCGCGTCCAGAAGCAACTGGGCGGTCTCCTCGGCGGAGCGCTGGCTGGTCCACCGCGACAGCTCACGGTCGATGTCGTCGTGCGCACTGCGTCGGCCGGCGTAATGGCTGAATTCTCTGCTTTGCGCCCATTGCGGGTCACCCAGCAGCGACCGCAGCGACCGCCACTCGTCATCACCGTCGATGGCAATGGCGACCCACTGGTCTTCGCCGGCACAGGGGTAGACCCCTTGGGGGGCGGCCTGCGGACCTCGGTTACCGTCACGACAGAGCAACGTCCCACTTGAGCTGTACTCGACCACCTGTTCCGCTGCGGCATTGAGCACGGACTCGACCATGGCTGCCTCGACCAAGTTTCCACCGCCACCTCGGTCGCGCTCCATCAGCGCAAGCATGGTTGCAATGACCGCATGCATCCCCGCCAAGGGGTCGCACGCTCCTCGTACCAGCACCGGGGGTCCCTCCGCGAACCCCGTTAGCCAGGACATTCCGGTCAGGCACTCCATGGTCTGGGCGAATCCAGTTCGATCCCTCCAGGGACCGTCGAGGCCGAAGGCCGGCATCCGCACCATGATCAGCTGGTCGTTCAGGGAGTGGACTCGGTCCCAGTCGAAGCCGAACTGCTCCATGACCCGAGGGGTGAAGTTCTCGACCAGGACGTCGGCGGTCTGCAGGAGTCGTTCGAACATCTCGGACCCCTCTGGCCGTGACAGATCGAAGGTGACGCCACGCTTTCCTGCATTGGCCGCATGGAAGATCGGGCTCCACTCCCACCAGAGGTCTTGTGTCGGGGGCCGCGTACTGGCGAAGCGCATGTTGTCAGGTCTCGTGACCGATTCGACCTTGATGACGTCGGCGCCAAGATTGGCCAGGGCAGCCGTGGCCACCGGACCGGCCCACCAGGCGGTGCAGTCGACGACCCGGATGTTGGCCAGAGGGAGCCGCCAACGATCGGCGCCGGCAGCACCATCTTCTGCACGGGCAGCGCGGCCAGCCGTCGCGGTTGCATCCTTTCGCCGGGACCACCCGATCGATCCGTCGTCTTGGCCGAGACCTGGAGCGGGGGCGAACGGTCGGGGGGAGAGCCCCGAGATCCGATACGGAACACGGGGTTGGACGAATCGACCGGAGGGATTCGGCACGAAGACGCCGCGGGCGACGAACTGCTCGAAATGGGCGATGGTCGATCCGTCGAGGAGGGGGCCCGCCGGGATCCTGTACAAGGCGGCCGCTTCCAGGATCTCCTCGGTGGTGTGCTGCCTGGTGTACTGGTGAACGGCGGACAGGAACTCCTCCCGTCGGCGAAATCGCTTGGCGACCTGAGGAAGGTCGGGGTCCGCCGCGAGGTCGGGCCGCTCAATCATGAGCAAGAAGTCCTGGAACTGTTGGGCGCTGTTCGTGGTGACGACGAAGTACCCGTCCCGCGTTGGCTCGATCGAGGGAACCTCGATCGTCCTGCCCGTGCCGGTCATCTCGGGCCACCCGGCAAAGGAGGCGAACACCGAAGGGTACGTGACCATGGTCACGGCCATGCAGTCGAGCATCGCGACATCGACCAGCTCCCCATGGCCACTGCGAAGGGCCTCACGAAGCGCAGCAATCGCCCCCAAGGCTGCATAGGTGCCCGTCGTCCATTCGCCCAGGCGGCCGCCGGCGGACAGGGGCGGTTGCTCGGGGAGGCCACGCTGACCGATGGATCCGCACGCGGCCTGCAAGATGAACTCTGTGCTCGGGCGACCAGCCCAGGGCCCGTCGCCGCCGAACGGCGTGATGGTGACGATCACCAATGACGGGTTGTCGTTCCAGAGGAGGCCGGTGTCGACGGGCTCGTTGCTGATGAAGACATCCGCCGCGGCGAGCAGATCCCGGGCCTGGCCTTGAACTGAGCGCTTCGACGTGTTGAGGTATTCGAACAGAGCACCGGATCGCCAGTGTCGTAACGGGTCACCTTCGGGCGGCTCCACCTTGATGACGTCCGCACCCGCGTCGGCCAACAGCTTGGAGCAGTAGGGGCCGGCGATTCCTGTGGTGCAGTCGACCACGCGGGCGCCGTTGAGCATCAGGAGGCAGCCCGTCGTGTCGCTGTCGTGAAGGGGTTCCTGGGCGGACAGCGCATCAGAGACTGAATATAATATGGACGTTGCCTGCCACGTCTATTTGCTGGCGTGCTGGTTCATAAGGAGCGCCGATGAAGGCAGACGACATGATCCTCATCAGCGTGGACGACCACATCGCAGAGCCCGCGGACATGTTCGACGCTCATGTGCCCGTCGCGTACCGGCATCTCGCACCCCGTGTCGAAACGGACGAGCGCGGATTCCAGCAGTGGTGGTATGGCGACAAGAAGGGACGAAACCTCGGGCTCAACGCTGTAGCCGGCAAGCCACCGGAGATGTTCAACGTCAACCCGACCAACTACAGCGAAATGCGTCCGGGCTGCTACGACGTGCACGAACGAGTACGTGACATGTCGGCTGGGGGCACGCTCGCGGGCCTCAACTTCCCGAATTGGACCGGGTTCTCGGGGCAGGTGCTGAACGAGGGACCGGATCTGGCCGTGAACGAGGTCATGATCAAGGCGTACAACGACTGGCATGTCGACGAATGGTGCGCCAGCTATCCCGATCGGTTCATCCCGTGCGGCATCCTGCCGCTGTTCGACGTGCACAAAGCGGCAGACGAGGTCCGTCGGCTCGCCGGCAAGGGGTGTCACGCCGTCACGTTCTCGGAAAACCCAGCGGCACTCCAGATGCCTTCCATCCATTCGGGTCATTGGGATCCCCTCTTCGCTGCATGCTCCGACGTGAGCACCGTCCTGTGCCTGCACGTCGGTTCGTCCTCCAAGGCAGCGGCCACCTCTGCTGACGCGCCTGCCTCGGTCGCCATGGGGCTCTCGTCCGTGATGTCGATCTACTCGCTCGGCGATCTGTTGTGGGCTGACTTCTGGTGGCGCTTTCCCGATCTGATGTTCTCTCTCACCGAGGGGGACATCGGGTGGATCCCGTACTTCCTGCAGCGGGCTGAGCACATTCAGCAACGTCACTCGGGCTGGACGGGGCAGAGCTTCCCCGACGGGATGGGACCCGCCGACGTGTTCAGGCAGAGAATTCTGTGCTGTTTCATCAACGACCCAGTCGGCGTGAGCCTTATCGATCAGTTCAATATCGACAATGTCTGCTGGGAGTCCGATTTTCCACATTCTGACAGTTCGTGGCCTCATGGCCCCGAGGTCAACGAAGCTCAATTCGCGCCACTTTCCGATGAGCAAATCGACAAGATCACTCATGGCAATGCCATGCGTCACTTCTCGTTCGACCCGTTTGAGACGAGACCGCGGGAGAGAGCCACGGTCGGCGCGCTGAGAGCTGAAGCGAAGGACGTGGACACGGTGACGAGGGTGGGAAGGGCCCCTGACCAGAGTGACCGTGACTACTTCAGAAGTCTTGGCCCACGGCCGCCGGTTACAACCGAAGTGGCTCCGTCACGATGATCGGCCGGGAACGATCGGGTTGACGGGGAGTTCCCCGACCAGATCGTTCGTGCCGTTGAGCGCTTCTTTCCAGGCGGTGTCGCGTTCACCCAACGGCCGATAGGGGACGAAGCCGGCGCCGCTCAAGAGCCGCGCACAGGCGAAGCGAACCGCTAGTTCGACCAGGTCTGCAGGCCGCGCCCCCGCGTCTTGAAGATCTGCGTCGCCATGACGTCGCCGATCCGAGATGCGTCCCAACGCTTTCCGTCGTTCGAGGCCGAGGCGCCCTCCAACCATCCTTGCATCAGATGGATCGTGTCGCCGATCACCCGGATGACCTGCCCGGTGACGTACTGCGCCTCGTCCGAGGCCAACCAGGCGACCACCGGTGAGCTCCCGGCGGGATCGAGGGGATGGAAGGAGTCCTCGGGTATCTCGTCCGGTTCGACGACGGCAGGGGCATTGGGCATGGTGCCTGTGATGCGCGTCGCTCCAGCCGGTCCAATTGCATTCACCGTCACCCCGACACGGTGCAACTCGAGAGCCAGGGTGAGCGTGAGTCCCACCACGGCCGCCTTGGCCGTCGCGTAGCTCGTCTGACCGAAGTTGCCAACGAGCCCGGCACCTGAAGTCGTGTTGATGATCCTGCCTCGGCTGTCCAGGCCGGCTTTGTCGAGCGATCGCCAATGACGAGCAGCGGCACGGCTGGTCAGCCATGGACCTCTGACGTGGACTGCCATGACGGCGTCCCAGGCCTCTGCGGTGAGGTTCCAGATGGCTCCGTCGCGCACTATCCCGGCGTTGTTGACCAGAATGTCGATTCGCCCCCATTCATCGAGCGCACGTTCGATCATGGCCTCTGCGTCGGCTTCATCGACAACGTTGCCGTAGTCCGCGACAGCCGTCCCACCTCGCTCGGTGATCAGCGCGACAGTGAGATCTGCGTCCTTGCTGGAACCTTCACCGTTTACCGAAGTCCCCAAATCGTTGACCACAACTCGGGCACCATGTCGCGCCAACTCCAAGGCATGACCGCGCCCGATGCCATGGCCAGCGCCAGTGACAACCGCAACCTTTCCTTCCAGCATTTCGCTCATGCGTTCTCGTCCTCGTACGGGCTGGAGATGCGTGAATGGAACGGAGAACGAGTACGGGTAGAGGGTGTCACCATGTCCCGCATATTATATATAAGAAGATCCGGAGCACGAGACGGCTCTCCCCGAAGGGTCGCAGACACAGGGATCTGCGGAGCGGGACCCGCTGCCGCGTCGGCCGACTGCGTCTATATCTGTCGACCCGCGGGCCTCCGGAGCCCCTTCTGCTCGAGACGAGCTGTCGGCTACGAGGCCCGCCGAGTCAGAGCCCAGCCGTTCTCGGCCATCACAGTGCGGACCTCGTCCTCGCTGTAACCATGGCGTCGGAGATCCAACGCGAAGTTGCGCGGCTCCGCCAAGCCCTCGGCGTGTGGCCAGTCCGAACCGAACAAGACGTGTTCCGTACCGATGAAGTCTTTCAACTGAGCCAGGTTGTCCTCATAGAACGGTGCAACCCATACATGCTGGCGTAGCCTTTCGACCGGATCCGATTGGAAAGATCCCGGCATCTGGCTGTACGCCTTCTTCAGTTTCTTGATGAGCGCAGACACCCAACTGGCGCCCGCTTCGATACTGGCCACGCGCACTCTCGGGAAGCGATCAAAAAGGCCCTGGCACAAGAATGCAGCCATGGTCTCGAACGGAGGGCGGTCAGAACTGAGGACCGTGCGAAGGGGCGAGAAGCGAAAGGCCTCGAAGTCGCTCGAGGGCTCCCAGTCCTGCAGGTAGCGGCCGTAGCCGGCGTCCCCCGAGTGGATCCCGATGGTGACCCCCGACTCGTTGACCAGGCCCCAGAAGGGATCGAAGTGGGTGTCGGCCGGGGAGATGAGACCCGTTGAGGTGTGCGCCGGCCCGCCCTTGATGCACACGATCCGCGCATCAGCGTCGAGGACGCGACGGAGCTCGGCCACCGCGGCATCGACATCGATGAGAGTGATCATCGGGGCCGCGAAGATCCGCTCCTTGTATGCATAACCCCAGTCGTCCTCGAGCCAACGGTTGAACGCTCCGAATGCAGCGACCAGTGCAGGTGGATCATCGGAGAGCGCTTCCTCCATGCCAACGCCGAGGGTGGGGAACAGAAAACAACCGTCGAGGCCCTGGCGGTCCATGACAGACAGACGAGCATCGCGATCGCGGTATTCGGGTCGGATCGGCTCGAGATCCCCGAAGAGGGACCGGATGTCCTTCGCTTCAGGGTTCTTGCCGCGGAAGTAGTCGTCGAGACTTCCCGGCTTTGCGACAGGATCGAACGAAGGGTTGGGGATGAACCTGTTCAGCTTGCCGCCGACGAGGAGTCGCTGCCGGCCATTGATCTCGGCCCATTGCATGGCGCGCTTGGCCATTGCCTTGTCGATATGACGGGTATAGGCATCAGTTGCCTCGTAGTAGTGGTTGTCCGCGTCGAAGGCCCTGTAGTCGACGGCGGAACCCTGATCGGATGCAGTGGTGGTGGTGGTCGTGGTCATTTCGTCTCCTCGATGGGGGTTACGACGTACTGATATCGACCAGGCTTGCGCCTACTCGAGGCCGAGAACGCGAAGGGCGTTGCTGCGGAGGAACTTCGGCCAAACCTCGTCCTTGAAACCGACGTGGACCATCTCGGTCATGATCCGTTCGAGGGAGAGTCCCATGGGGAAATACCCGGCGTAAATGATCTTGTCCGAGCCGCGGGTGTTGGCGTAGTCAATGATGTCCTGCGGGTAGTACTTGGGCGCGAAGGCACTCGTCGAATAATGCAGGCCCGGCCACTTCAGCATCAGCTTCACGGCGAGTTCGGTCCATGGTTCGCAGCCGTGCCTCGTGACGAAGACCAAGTCAGGAAAGTCGTACATCACCTCGTCAATCAGTTCGACATGTTGGCAGCTCGCCTTCAGGCGAGGGCCCGGAATGCCGGCACAGCAGAAGATCGGGATGCCAAGCTCGACGCACTTGGCGTAGATCGGGTACATCTTCTTGTCGTTGATCGGAACTTGCGGAAAGGTTCCCGCCGGGAAGACGCCGACAGCTCGAGTGCCGAAGGTCTCGTGTTCGCGGACGAGACGTCCGATGCCCGCCATCCCTTCGTTGGGATCGGCGCTCGACGAAGGAATGAAGCGATCGGGGAACCGTTGCAATGCCTGGGCACCAGTTCCGGCCGGGTCACCGACGCCGATCAAACCCTTCTCGATTCCCCAGAGGTCCATCTCCCGCACCGTCACGGCGATCGGGTCGTCCACGTCCTGCAACCCCTTCTCGGGAACGTCCTTGAACATGTACTCGACCGGGAAGTCGAACTCTTCGCTGGACTGTCTGTCCTTGGTCTGGCGCGTGATGAACCGGTACACCTCTTTCATGTCCGGATGGGGGAATCCCAACATGGTGTCGATCGCACCTAAGCCTTGGGGCATGACCATTCGAGAGGAGCCTCCTGACGTCCGCGGTTCCACTCAGGCCGCCGAGTGGCAAGGGCCAGATACTAGAATATGATTTCAGCCAAGTCCAGCCGGGTGACCTACGTCTCTCGCCCCATCCCCTGCTGCGCAGAGCAACTCCGCTGCCTGGACAATCGCGTCAATAGAATACTGTTATAGCGCCGACCGCTCATGCAGGTCCTGTCGGGAGCCTTCCGACGAGGAGATCCGCCAGGTCACCGGGGCGAGTCAGGAATGGCGAGTGGTCAGTCGGCCACTCGATCACCTGATCCACCCGCTTTGCCATCTGAAATTGCGCTTCCGGCGGGATGGCGCTGTCGCGGGTGCAGACGACATACGTGGACGGTATCTCCGGGGGTATCGAGGGCACCGCAAGCATGGCCGTGGCATCCAAGACCATGGGGCGGAGCCGCGGAACAATCGTCGCGACGAGGTCAGGTGCGCTGTCGGCGTAGAAGATGGCCCGGGCGAACTTCGGATCGAAAGAGCAGCAGTCTCCATCCGCCACGATGGCCTCGAGCAGAGAGAGTGGCCGGTCAATCAACGCAGAGGCTTCTCCGGGGTTGACGAATGCCGCCAGAAGGACGAGGTGGGCGACATTCGTCAGCTCCGAGACAGCTTGGCTGACGACAGCCCCACCGTACGAGTGGGCGATCACGACCACCCGCTCGCCATCTGCTGCGATTGCGGAGCGAGCCGATTCGACGTCATCAGCGAATCCCGTGAAGGGAAGCTCGACTGCGACCGCTTCGATCTCGCGGTCGTGCAGTTCGGCCAGCACTTCGTCCCAACACCAAGGTCCGTGCCACGCACCATGAACCAGGACAAGTCGTGTCATGTGTTCGGATACGTCCTCAGTCGAACCATTGAGATCTCTCTCGAGTCATCGGAAGTGTCGTTGGAAATTCCTTATCCTGGTATCTGGAGATTATCTCTTCGTATCGAGTGGTCTCGAGGTCATGAGGTTGGTCTCAATGAGATACTCGGGAGAGCTCATTTCGATTTGTGAGGTCGCGCGTTCCCGGATCTTCTCCTGTTGCTGGAGGTGCGGAACGGTGATCCAGAAAGTGTCGTTGACGATCCCTTCGAAGCAGATGTCGGCCACCTCGGACAGTGGCGCAAACTTGACCTCTAGCCCCGCTTCCTCCATCCGGCTCAGATAAGCGCCCAGAGCGTCGCGGCCCTCCTTTGGAGGCGCACCGGGCCGGTCGTATCGCTCGGGACGATTGGCCCCCGGCCGCCAGATACCGGTGTTGAGCATTCCTGGTGTGAAAGTTGACGGGTAGAGCAACGATGCGCTGATTTTCGCATCGACTTCGCGCAGTTGGCCCCAGAGACATTCGGTGATGGTGGTGACCGCTGCTTTGGTCGTCGCGTAGACCGCGCTATTGATGAGTGGGGTGAACCCACCGTTGCTCGATGTGGTGTTCACGACGTGGCCCTCAACGTCCTGGGCCAACATGGTGGGCAGGAACGCGTGGATGCCGTTCACGACGCCCATCACGTTGACGTCGAGGGACCAGCGCCAATCATTGACGTGGTGTTCCCACAGTTGACCTTCAGATCCCGAGCCGATCCCTGCGTTGTTGCACAGCAGATGGACCGCGCCGTACTGCTCGATCGTCGCGTCGCGCAGGCTCTCGACCGACTCGAGTGACGTGACATCGGTCACCATGCCGGTGACCTCGAGACCCCGATCTGACAACTCCCCAGTTGTCTCCTCGACCAGGGCCGGGACGATGTCGGCCACCACGACCTTCATTCCTTCTGCGCCGAAACGCTCCACCATCGCCCGCCCGATGCCTTGACCTCCTCCGGTGACGACCGCCACCTTGCCGACCACGTCTCGCACAACGGCCTCCCCTTGTCTGGCGTGCGTCCCGACCGGCAGTCGACGACGTGCCCGCATCGTTGCGAAACCAGACGATTGCATATCATGTGTGATTGCACTATAACGCTGTCATAGGCCTGGGGGGCATTGATGAATTCACTCGCCGATGACCGTTACATCGTGATCTCCTCCGACGGGCACGCCGGCGCGGAGATGCTGGACTACCGGGACTACCTCGAGCGCCGCTACCTCGACGAATTCGATGCCTGGGCGAAGACCTATGTGAACCCTTATGCCGATCTCCAGGGGGAGACGGCCTATCGCAATTGGGACTCGGCGGCCCGCCTACGCGAGCTCGAGGATGATGGCGTTGTCGCGGAAGTCCTGTTCCCGAACACCATTCCGCCCTTCTTCCCCTCGGGCAATCTGCTGGCGCGGCCACCGACCCCGGACACGTACGAGCTCCGTTGGGCTGGCCTTCGGGCGCACAATCGGTGGTTGGCCGACTTCTGCGCGGAGACTCCGGGACGGCGTGCCGGCATGGCACAGATCTTCCTCAACGACGTCGACGACGCCGTTGAGGAGATCACATGGGCGCGTGAGCATGACCTCTTCGGCGGGGTGCTGCTGCCGGGCGTGCCACCTGACTCGGGACTCCCTCCCCTGTGCGCTCCCGACTACGACCCGATCTGGGCCGCCTGCCAAGACCTCGACATGCCGGTCAACAACCACTCCGGAGCCGCTGGACCCGAGATGGGCGAGCACCTGGCCTCCATGGCGATCTTCATGGTGGAGCTTGGCTGGTTCTCGCATCGGGTTTTCTGGCACATGGCTTTTGGCGGTGCCTTTGCCCGTTATCCCGGCCTCAAGCTGGTGCTCACCGAGCAGTCATCGGGCTGGGTGCCGGCCACACTGAGCATGCTCGACCACCAGTACAGCCGCTTCACCGACGACGGCAACGCCGAGGCGCACTTCGGCGCGGAGCTCATCAAGCACATTCCCGAGCGGCCGAGCTTCTATTGGAGACGCAACTGCTTCGTCGGCGCGAGCTTCCTCCGCCCGAACGAGGCACCGCTCCGCTACGACATCGGTCTCGACAAGATCATGTGGGGTCAGGACTACCCGCACATCGAAGGAACGTACCCCTACACCACCGAGGCCTTGCGCCATACTTTCGCCGGTATCGACCCCGAAGAGGTGGGGCCCATGCTCGGAGGTAATGCCGCCCGCGTCTACGGCTTCGATCTCGAGCAGCTGTCCACTGTCGCCGCTCGTGTCGGCCCTCGGGTAGACGAGGTGAAGGCACCGCTTGCACACGTCCCCGCTGACTCCCATTCGCTCGCTTTCGCCGGAGGAGACCTCAAGCCGTGGTAACCGACAACTACCTCATCATCTCGTCTGACACCCATGCTGGGCTTCCCGACGCTCGGTACAAGGAGTACCTCGATCCACGGTACCGAGACGCATTCGACGAAGACCTGATCCAACGCGCTGCGCTCCGTGCCCCGATGAACGCCCAAGTGGCGGAGCTCGAATTCGTAAAGGACTGGTACGACGAGAACGAGGAGGGACTTCGGGGGGGATGGGATGCTGCTCGTCGCGATGCTGAACTTGACGCAGACGGGGTGGTCGGTGAGGTCATATTCCCAGATGCCGACGCAGTGCTGGGAGGAGCATCGGCCCCCTTCGGCGCCGGGCTCGGCGCAAGTGGAGAGTACGACCCGACGCTGCTGATGGCCGGCGCTCAGGCCCACAACCGCTGGCTGGCCGAACTGTGCAGCGACAGTCCCGACCGACGGTGCGGCCTCGCCGTCGTACCCATCCTGCACGACATCGAAGCCGCCGTCGCCGAGATCCGGAGGGCCAAGTCCTCGGGCCTGGGGGGCATCCTCATCCCTGCGATGTGGCGCCCGTACCCTCCCTACAACGACCTCCGCTACGAGCCCATCTGGACCGTGTGCGAGGACCTCGACATGGTCGTCCACACCCACACGGGACCCGCACCGCGCGAGGAGATCGGCCCCGACCTCGGCATCTATGCCAACGAGACCATCTTCTGGACGATGCGGCCGATGTGGTTCCTCCTCTGGTCCGGTGGGTTCGAACGCCACCCTGGCCTGAAGTTCGCCGTGACGGAGGGAGGGTCGTGGTGGGCGGCCGACCTCTTGTGGAGATCCGACATCGCGTACATGAACGAGCATGCCACCAAGAAGATGGGGGACATCGCTCCGAAATTGAAGATGCTCCCCAGCGAGTACTTCGATCGCAATGTCTTCATCGGGTCCTCGAATACCCGGCGCCGCGAGATCGCCCGTCGTTTCGAGATCGGCGTCGGGAACATCATGTGGGGTAACGACTTCCCACACCCAGAGGGCACGTGGCCCCACACGCGCCAGTGGGTCCGCGACACGTTCTGGGATTGCCCGGTCGACGATGCGCGGCGGATCCTCGGGCTCAATGCCGCAAAGGTCTACGGCTTCGACGTCGGCAAGCTGCAATCTCTGGCTGACCGTGTCGGGCCCACACCGGAGGATCTCGGGCAGACCGGCGGGGTGGAGCTGAAGAAGTGGAAGGAAGTCGAAGCGGCCGGTCGACCGTGGTTGTCCGGCGTGGAGGCCATTCCCGTGACCGTCTCCGATTGACAAAGTGCCTTGCGTTCGTCACCGTGCGGAGTCACGGCCCGCTACCAGCGCATTGCGCCAGCGGAGTCCCAGAATCTCGTCAAGAGGCTGATGGTCAGCTTGTGATCCGATCGTTTGGCAGGAGGTAGAGCAATGGTGTCGATCCTTTCTCAGTACTGCATCAACGTCAGTGACCTCGACCGCGCCATCGACTTCTGGGAGGGCGTGATCGGCATTCCGTTGCAAAGCCGAACTGACATCCCCGACATCAAGGAGGCGGTGTTGCAGTCTTCAGCCGGTGGCAGTCGCATGCAGCTCGCCCAACATCTCGACCGGGAGGGTCCGATCGACATGGGCACCGCCTTGTGGAAGCTCTACGTGAACACCGATGACTGCGCTGCGCTGTACGACAAGGCGATCGCTGCGGGGTGTGAGTCGGTGTCGCCGCCGAGCCGGCTTGAACGCTGGCCTGTGACAATGGCCTACGTGAAGGATTTTGACGGGTATCTGATCGAGTTCGTGGAGTACCACGAGGGCACACCGGCCGGCGTTCCGGATCCTCGGGACTACATATAGCAATGCTGTCGGTCGTGCCGGCGAGAAGCCGCCTCATCTCGGCACTCGACGCCTCTGGTGCGATCAGAGGACCGGGAGCAGACGTACGGTCGGATCGGCCCTAGAACCGAGGTTCGAAGTCGTGGCGCAGAAGGGAAAGACGGGCCCAGCTGGACCAGCCAGCGGTCCTTCCATCACGGTCGACAAGGTGCTTGCGACAGCCATGAAGATGATCGAGGAGAGTGGAGTCGATGCCTTCAGCATGCGCAAGCTCGCCGCCGAGCTTGGCGTCGGGACCCCTACCGTCTACTGGCACGTCGGCAACCGAGACGAGCTCTTCAACCGGTTGATCGAGGAGATCACCGATCAGTTCGGCAGGATCGCGCCCCGTGGCCGTACACCGGCCGACCGCATTACATCAATTTCCAACACTCTCTTGCGAGAAGTACGAGCCCGCCCTCAACTCATCGCCCTTTCGAAGACGCAGGGCCGCGGTGAGGCCATCTTCACGAAGGCCCAGGCGGTGCTGGCCCACGAGCTGACCGCCAGCGGCCTGCACGGTGAGGAGGCGGCCTTCGCCGTGGCGACCATTCTGCTCCATCTGGGTGGATTCATCGTGCTTGAAGATGCACTTTCGCCCGACTACCGAGTGCGCGGGGCACAGGTATGGGCCCAACGGGACACCGAGATCGATCAGGCGATGAGCACCGCGCTGCAACAACAGATCGATCTCGACCGGATCTTCCGGTTCACGCTCGATGCGATCCTCCTCTCCATTCTCGGGAGTTGGAAGTCCTGTGATGCTTATGGCGAGTGACGGGCCGCCTGATCGCGAGGTTCCTGAGCAACGTGTTTCGGTGTCCATGGATCTCGCCTGTCATGACCGAGTCACGGCCACATCGCTCCGGTGGTCCGTGCCTATGATCGGCCGATGAACGGCAGAGCAACTGCCACGGCCATCGCCGTCACCGCACACGGACCGCACGATCCAACCGTGACCGAGGTTGTGCTCGTCCACGGCGCCATGGATCGCGCCAAGAGCTTTCGGCGCGTCGTGGATCACCTACCGGATCTCAGGGTCATCGAGTATGACCGCCGTGGCTATGGTGAGTCGGTCCCGGCGGTGCCGCCGGCGTCCCTGGCTCAGCACGTGGACGATCTGCTGGACGTCATGGGCGATCGACCCACCACCGTCGTCGCCCACAGCTTTGGGTGCGTGGTCGTCGTCTCGGCAGCCATCTCGCACCCCGAACGATTCCGGGGACTTGGCCTGTGGGAGCCGCAGGTGCCGTGGATGGAATTCTGGCCGGGCTCGGTCAGGCGGGGTCTCGAGGCAATGGCGGCTGAGGTCGACACGGATGCCCTCGCGGAGCGGGTGTACGCATCGATGGTGGGTGAGGGGGCGTGGGGGCGCCTCCCTGAGGATCTGAAGGCGCGTCGGCGCGCCGAGGGAATTGCCTTTCAGTCCGACGTCGTCTCTGGCCTCACTGCACCCTTTCGCTGGGAGGATCTCAAGGTGCCCAGCCTGTTCGGTGTCGGGCTGCAGACGTGGCCCTTCGCCCAGGAAGCCGCCACCAGGTTGGCCGACTCGCAGGGAGCCGACTTGTTTACCATTGCGGGCGCCGCCCACAGCGCTCATGTCAGCCACCCGGAGCAATTTGCGCAATTCGTGCGCCGCAGCACGTCAATCGGTGAGGAGCTGACCACGCTCAACAAGGACGCAATCGAGCAAGGAGACGCAGTATGACTGACGCAAGCGGACCTCCCAATGGGGACTGGCTGGGGACACCCCACGTCCGGTTCGAGAGGCAAGGATCTCTGGCATGGTGCACAGTCGATCGGCCTGAGGCCCGCAATGCGATGACCGCCTCCATGTACTTCGCAGTTCGTTACGCCGTCGATGTGATGACCCGAGACGACGCGCTTGCTGGCATGGTGCTCACTGGAACGGGGGATGTCTTCATTCCCGGCGGCGATCTCGGTGGGGTCGGCGAAGGCGGTTGGGGGGAAACGGTCGGGGTGATGGGTCTCGACACCGTGCCATTCGAAGCCCTCCGAAACTCGCGAAAGCCGGTCGTAAGCGCCGTGAACGGCATCTGCCAGGGAGGAGGCCTCCTCATGGCGATGCTCTCCGACGTCGCGGTGGCGAGCGAGCGGGCCACCTTTCGTGCCCCTGAGCTCTATCGGGGCATCGCGGACACGGGTTACGCTGCGTATCTGCCAGCCCAGATCGGCCCAGCGCGAGCCCGCGACCTTCTCTTCACGGGTCGCACGCTCGATGCTGCTGAGGCACTCGATTGGGGTCTCGTGACCCGCGTCGTCCCACACGAGGAGCTCTACGCCGAAGCACGAGCGGCGCTCGAAGCGTGTTGCAGAACTGCTCCTCAAGCTCGACTTGCCGTCAAGCGCGTCGTCAATGAACGTTACGGACACGTCGACCGGATGTCGATGGAGGAGAGCCTGAGCGGATCGGAGTGTGTCGAGGGGTGGCTCGCCTTCAAGGAGCGACGATCGCCCTCGTGGGTTCCCGGAGAGCTTCGCTCCGATAGGCGCCTCTAACAGGAGCAAGTTGACCTCCCTCTGGAAGGGGCCAAAATGATGGATCAGCGTGCCTCAGCGGGGGGTGAAGCACTCACCCACACGCCCGAGGAGCTCCTTGCCCGCTACCACAAGGCCATGGGGGGTCGCCCAGTCGCCGCGCTGGAGATAGACGAGTACTCCGTGCAACGGATCGTGGCGCGCGCCAGATTCGAAGACGGGCACACTCGCCCGGGGGGGATGGTCGCCGGCCCGATCTTGTTCACGTTGGCAGACACCATGGCCTACTTCGTCACCATTTCCCGCTCCCCGAAGGGCTCTGAAGCATTCACCTCCTCCATCTCAATGGAGTTTCTGAGGCCAGCGCCGGTTGGGGTCCTGCTCGTAGAGGGCAGACTCCTACGGTTCGGAAGAAGATCTTGCGTCGTTGACACGGTAATCCGCCGCTCCGGGCGTGAGGAGCTGGTCGCGCATGCGGTGGTGACCTACGCGCCGGTATTCCCTAATGACGCTCAGGCGTGATCCACCGTGCAGGCTGCCAGCTATCGCCGCTCGTACTCGATCCCTGCAGTCTCGGCGTCCCTGGTATCGGGCGTCACGCCCTCCTCGCGGAGTTCGCAATTGAGGATCCTCCCCACGGGGCTCCGAGGAAGGTCATCCCGGAATTCGTTGTAGCGGGGGAGTGCAGAATACGGCAGCTGGGCGACGCACCACGGGAGTAGTTGGCGCCCGATGTGGCCAGCCTGTACGTCAGCCATGCCGGTGCGCATCTGGGTCTCGGGCTCCGCCGCCAAGCATGGCCTGAACAGGTCGAGGTGGTCGATCGCCGGCGCCGCTCGGTCGCCGGCAAGGTCGAAAAGGTCCAGCTCAAGCCGCTCTGCTCGGACCGGCCAGCGCCGGGAGGCGTCCGGCGGACCCTGCGGAGGAGCCACTGAGCGTCCTCGTGGTGCTGCAACATAGTAATAGCTATGGTAGACCTGGCCACAATGTGAAG
>JBKQUM010000031.1:0-5829 GCA_052140165.1 Acidimicrobiales bacterium | reverse complement strand
CGTCCACCCCCAGGCGGAGCTCGAGCGCGGGGAGCTGCGACTCGAGGTGCTCCATGGTGCGGGGCCCGATGATGGGAGACGTCACGGCCGGGTGCTCGAGCACGAAACCGAGTGCGAGCTGAATGAGGCTCAGCCCGGCGTCGTCAGCCACCTTGGTGAGCTCGCCGACCGCCTGGATCTTCTGCTGGTTCCCGGGCAACTCCATGTCGTAGTGGTGCGGCAGCATCGCCGACCGGCGGCTCGTGTTCTCCTTGCCGGGCCCGAAGGCGCCGGAGAGCCAGCCACCGGCGAGCGGGCTCCACGAGAGCACGCCCATGCCGTACTTCTGGCAAATCGGCAGCACGTCCTTCTCGATCCCGCGCACCAGCATGGAGTAGGGCGGTTGCTCGGTGACGAACCGCTCCCGGGCCCGGCGCTCGGCCACCCACTGGGCCTCCACGATCTCGTGGGCCGGGAAGGTGGAGCTGCCGAAGTAGCGGATCTTGCCCGCCCGCACCAGGTCGGTCAGCGCCCCCAGCGTGTCGTCGATGTCGGTCTCGGGCGACGGCCGGTGGATCTGGTACAGGTCGATGTAGTCGGTGCCGAGGCGGCGCAGGCTGTTGTCGCACTCCGCCATGATCCAGCGACGCGAGTTGCCCTGTGCGTTGGGGTCCTGGCCCATCTGCCCGTGCACCTTGGTCGCGAGAACGACCTTGTGGCGCTTGGTCTTGGCCAACGCCTTGCCGACGATCTCCTCGGACTCGCCGAACGAGTAGACGTCGGCGGTATCGATGAAGTTGATGCCGGCATCGAGGGCGGCGTGGATGATGCGGATCGACTCGTCGTGGTCCTGGGTGCCCCAGGCCCCGAACATCATCGCCCCCAGGCAGAGGGGGCTGACCTTTATGCCGGTGCGGCCGAGTGTGCGGTACTCCATCACGCCGACACTAGCCAGGGACCTGGTCGAAGGCGCCGCGGTCCGCGCTCAGCCGCCGAGACGCGCGCTCGAGTCGGCCGCCGCCCAGAGCAACACGGGCTCACCGGTCCTCTCGAAGCTGCGCAGCGCCGCCTCGGTGAGCTTGATCGCGTGCTCGTCGCCCGAGGCCAGCGCCTGCTCGACGAGGGAGTCCCGAGAGGGGGGTGTGTCCGGCCCGGCCACCGGGCTGTGGCGGTCGACGTCGTAGGCGACGTGCAGCGCCGCCGCGGCCTGCCAGACGTAGCCCAGCGCGGCGTCGCGGTCCTCCTCGAGCAGCCACGGGAGCAGCAGCTCGCAGGCGAGCGGGGAGGTCACGGCGTGCAGGAGGCCCATGGCCCCGCCGGCGTCGGCGTTGCGCAGGTAGGCCAGGGCCCCGCCGACCGCGAGCCCGTCCAACAGCTCCGCCGCCCCGCCGGTCCAGCCGAGCGAAGCGACCGCCTGCTCGAACTCGTCCGCGATGTCGGCGATGCCGGCCACCATGTCGCTGATGAGCACCTGGCGTGGCGCATCCTCGGGAAGGTAGGGCAGGTCGGCCAGCGCCTCGGGCACGCCTTCGTGCCCGATCAACAGCGGGGGGCCGGGGAGCTCGACGTAGCTCGACGCCCAGAACGCGAGCCCGCTCGCGACCTCGAGGCGCCGCGGCGGTGTGTCCGCGGCGGCCAGCGCGCGGACGGCGTGGCCCGTCCGGATGAGCCCGTGCGTGGCCGCCCCGACCGCGCCCGGCAGCAGCCGCGGGGCCCACTCGCCGACGACGACGTCGGCGGGGCGGTCGGCCACTTCGCGCTCGAAGAGGGCCAGCCATTCGGGGAAGCGATCGGGCCGGCCCAGCGCGGCGGGCCAGTCCTCCTCGGTCAGCGGCCGGACTGCCGATGGCGGGGCCTCGTCGAGGCGGCGCCGGTACTGCTCCACCCACCCCGCGATGGCATCGTCGCGACCCAGGTGTGCCAGTGCCTCGGCGACCATCGGGCCATGATTGGCCAGGCCGATCGACCCGTACCGGGGTGCGGTGGCGGCGAAGACCGTAAGGGCATCGTCGAGGGCCTCCGTGGTCACCGTCCCAGTATGTCGGGGTCCGGGCCCCGGCGCCCGTGCCGGCGGCCGCTACGATCCGGCATTTCGGCGACTGGAGGTTCGATGGCGACCACGCCACCGTTGCACGGCATCAGGATCATCGAGTGCTCTGCACTCGGGCCGGCGCAGATCACCACGCCGCTGGTGGACCTCGGGGCGGAGGTGATCAAGGTCGAGCCCCCGGCCGGCGACTACATCCGCGAGATGACCTGGCCGATCGTCGAGGGCACGTCCCTCATGCACCTGCACCTCAACCGGGGCAAGCGCTCGCTGGTGCTCGACCTGCGGACGGAGGCGGGCGTGCGGATCCTGAAGGAGCTCGCCGCGACGGCCGATGTGGTCGTGGAGGCGATGCGCCCGGGATCGCTGGCGCGGCGCGGGGTCGGGTTCGATGACCTGCGGGAGATCAACCCCAAGATCGTCTTCTGCACCATCTCGGGCTACGGCATGACCGGCCCCTACCGCGACTACCCGAGCCACGGCATCGCCTACGACACCTGGGCCGGCATCGTCAAGGTCGCCACCGACGACGAGGGATTCACCTACATCCCCGAGCACGTGTCCATCGGGATCAACGCCGGGCCGCTGTTCGGCGCGCTCGGCATTCTCGCCGCGGTGATCCGCGCCCGCGACAGCGGCGAGGGCTCGTACATCGACGTCGCCCAGTCCGACGCCGCGGCGGCCATGGACTGGTATCGCAGCGAGACCTGGCGGGCCTACGAACGACCGGAGTCGGAGGTGACCGGCAACAAGGCGGACGGCTACGAGCGGCGGGCCCCGGGCACGGCGGGCATGGTCGAAGGTGTCCGCTACCAGGTCTACGAGACCTCGGACCACCAGCATGTGCTGTTCATGGCATCGGAGCAGGCCTTCTGGAAGAACTTCTGCGAGGGCGTCGACCGGATGGACCTCTTCGAGCGCTGGCCGGGCTCGAAGTACGCCGACCACGCCCGCGGCAACCGGGAGCTCCAGGCCGAGTTGCGCGACATCTTCCGTACCAAGACGGCGAAGGAATGGCTGGACTTCGGTGGCGACATCAACACGCCGATCGCACCGGTGAACACACCCAAGACGCTGCTCGACGACCCCCAGTTCGCCGATCGCTTCCCCCTCCTCCCGGCCGAGGACATGGGCGCCGACCAGCTCTTCACGCCGTTGCACTTCGTCGGCGAGGAGCTGCCGCACCCGGCCAAGGCGCCGACCGTCGGGCAGCACACGGAGGACGTCTTGCGCTCCGTGCTCGGGTATGACGACAATCAGATCTCCACCGCCCGTGACGGAGGGGCATTCGGAGCCGACGCGTAGGCGGTGTCGCCGGCCAAAAGGGAGGGTCTCATGGACAGGGTCCGGCTGGGAGTGCTCGGCGCCGGCAACATCGCTGCCATGAACGTGCGGGGCTACGTCGAGGATCCCCGCTGCGATGTCGTCGCCGTGTGCGACACCGACGAAGAGGTGGGCCGCCAGGCCGTCAAGGAGTGGGGCGCGGAGACCTTCTACCCGGATCTGTCGGACATGCTGGCCGATGACTCCATTGACGCCGTCGAGGTGCTGACCCCGACGCACCTGCACCACGACCACGTGATCGCCGCGCTCGAGGCGGGCAAGCACGTCTCGGTCCAAAAGCCCGTGGCCAACTCTGTCGAGGACGCCTTGGAGATGGGGGCGGCGGCGGAGCGGACGGGTCTCACCCTGCGCATCAGCGAGTGCTTCGTCCACTACCCGCCGCTCGAGCTGGCGAAGCACCTGGTCGCCGACGGTGCGATCGGCAAGCCGACGTCGCTGCGCATCCGCACGCTGGTCGGGCAGACGGACTCCGAATTCCAGGCTGCGCTGCGCCCCGAGGGGTACGGCTGGCGGCTCGACAAGCGGAGCCCGGGTGGTCACCTCTTCGACGACATGGTGCACAAGTACGCCATGGCGCTGTGGCTGCTCGACCTGGACATCACGTCGGTGCAGGCAGTGGTGCGGCGTCGAGACCTCTTCTTCGAGCCCTGCGCGGTGATCTTCGAGTACGAGGACCCCGAGGTGCTGGGCATGATGGAGGTCCAGTACTCGCCGAACTTCTACATGCGCTCCCAGTACTACGGCGCTGACGAGTTCTTCGAGATCACCGGCGACGAGGGGCAGATCTGGGTGACGCGCGCCACGGGCGAACTGCTCGACCTCGCCCCCGTCATGCTGTTCACGGGCACCCCGCACGAACGCAAGACGACCGAGTTCACCGACCTCGACGCGGACTGGGGCGCCGGATTCGTGCGTTCGTCGCAGCACTTCGTCGATGCCCTGCTGCAGGGGACGGCAGCGGCCATGACGGCCGCCGAGGCCACCGACGTCCTGCGCCTCTGCTTCGGGGTCTACCAGGCCGCCCAGCTCGGTGCCGCCGTCGATCCCCGCACGGTGACCGGCACGGTCAGCCCGCCCGGCTGGGGTGAGTGGTAGTCACTCCCAGGGCGGCCGTCCCACCTCGATGCGTGGCAGCGCGGACGGAACGCTCCCGAAGCGGTCGTCGGCGTCAGCCCATTGGCGCCGGGCCTCCGAGATTTCGTCGCGGGTGCGACCCACGAAGTTCCACCACATGAGGACCGGCTCGGGGAACGGGACGCCGCCGAGCAGCAGCGCGCGGGCCGGGGCGTCCACCACGAGCCTGCACTCGTCACGCCCCGCGCCGAGGTAGGCGAGCACGCCGGGCTCGGCGACGCGCTCCCCAACCCGCACGCTGCCCTCGAGCACCACCAGAGCGTGCTCGTAGTCGGCGCGCAGGTGCACCACCGTCCCGCCCGGGTGCAGGGCCAGTTCCGCCCCCATGTGCTCCGTGTCGCGCCGGGCCGGCGAGGTGAGCCCGCCGAAATCGCCGATGAGCACGGAGGCCTCGCCGCCGTCCAGGTCGCGCCGCGGCAGCTCCGCGTGATGCTCGAAGGCGGCAGCGCCGTCGCGTGCGCCACGCCGTGGCCGGCGGTCATGAGGTTCAGCTGGCCGGGCCGGATGAGCTGCTCGGAGCCGAGGCTGTCGAGGTGCAGGAGCTCACCCGAGAGGAGCCACGTGACGGTCTGCAGGCCCATGTGCGGGTGCGGCCCGATGCCGAGCGCACCGGCTCCGGCGACGGGGACCGGGCCCACGTGGTCGGCAAAGCACCAGGCGCCGACCGTGCGCCTCGGCCGCTGCGGCAGGACGCGGCGCACAGGCAGGGAGCCCACCTGCGCCGCCCGCCCGGGCTCGAGCTCGACCACGGGGCCGGCGTGTCCGGCAGGGACCTGGGGTGTCGGCGACACGTCGTCGGTGGAGACCGGTCCGCTCATGTTCCCCCTTCTAGATGGTTAATTCCAAGGGGTCACCCGTGGTCGAACGCCACGAGCGATCGCAGCGGACGCTGAGCGGTCTTGGCGTTGTGCCAGATGGCTGCGGTCAACGCGAGCAGGCGCTGGAGCACGCGGGTAAGGACCCCACCTGGGGTTCTGCCCCCGTGGCGCTCGAGGTCGAGTTGGGTCTTGAGGGTGGCGTTGACCGATTCGATGAGCTGTCGCTAGGGCTTGAGGAGCGGGCTGGTCACGCGGCCTCGGTCGCTCTTGTGGGCGGGGCGGATCAGCGTGACGCCGTGCTCGGCCAAGAAGGTCTCGAACTCGCGGGAGCGATAGCCCTTGTCGGCGAGGACCCGCTGGCCGGGGCGCAACAGCGCCGGCTCGGCCTCGAAGAGGAACCGGGCCACCTCGCGCTCGTCGACCTTGGGATCGGCCAGCGCGAAGGTGACCGGCAACCCCGCCGGCGAGCACACCAGGTGCAGGCGCTGCCCCCAGAAGAACCGCGAG
>JBKQUM010000030.1:0-39601 GCA_052140165.1 Acidimicrobiales bacterium | reverse complement strand
CGCTGCCCGCCGGGTAGCCGTTGTAGATGACGCCGCCGTAGCTGCTGTGGGCCAGGGCGTCCCAGTGGGTGGCGCACTGGGTGGCCAGGGTGAGGACGTCCTCGCTGAAGCAGACCCAGTCGGGTTCCTCCGCGTTGACCGGGACGTTCACCTGGACCATGGTGCGGGTCGGGTTGACGCGGCCCTCGATGAACCCGAGCTGGATCCCCTCGGCCTCCGAGAGGGGCAGCCCGAGCGCGAAGGCCTTGCCGGACACGACGGAAGCGGCCCCGCGGCGCCGGGCCTCGTCGTCGACCAGGTTCAGCGTCCCGACTTCGTCGTCGGGCCCCCAGCGCCCCCAGTTGCGCACCCGGGCGGCGACCTCGGCGAATTCGGCGGGGACCGGCACGCGGCGAGGCTAGCGCCGGCCCGCGGGCTCGACCGCCCGGCCGGCGGCGCGCCGTTTGTCGGCGCCCGGTCCGGCGGCGATACTGAGGGTGCGAACTGGTTCGCGCCAGCCTCAGGGAGGGATTGCCAATGACGACGACGCGTGCGGCGGTGTGCACGGGGCTCAACGAGCCCTGGAAGACGGAAGAGATCGAGATCGACCCTCCGGGCAACCGCGAGGTCAGGGTCAAGATGGTCTATTCGGGCATGTGCCACTCCGACGAGCACCTGCGTACCGGCGACATCAGCCAGACGCCCGAGGTGCTCGAGATGATGGGCGTGAAGTCCATGTTCCCGGTGGTCGGCGGGCACGAAGGCTCGGGCATCGTGACGGAGGTGGGCACCAACGTGACCCAGGTCGCACAGGGCGACCACGTCGCCGTCTCCTTCATCCCGTCCTGTGGGACCTGCCACTGGTGTGCGTCGGGGCGTCAGAACCTGTGCGACCTCGGGATGATGACGCTGGCCGGCGGCATGATCAGCGACGGCACCTACCGCTACCACCTGGCCGGCGAGAACCTGAACCGGATGGCGCAGCTGGGCACGTTCGCCGACGAGATGGTCTGCCACGAGAACTCGCTGGTGCGCATCAACCACTGGGACAACATGAAGGCCGCTGCGCTCATCAGCTGCGGTATCGCCACCGGGTTCGGTTCTGCCGTCGACCGGGGCAAGGTGAAGCCGGGCGAGACGGTAGTCGTCGCCGGCTGCGGCGGCGTCGGCTCAGGCGCCATTCAGGGCGCCCGCATCGCCGGCGCGCGCCACATCGTCGCCGTGGACCCGGTGCCCTTCAAGCTCGAGCGGGCCAAGGAGATCGGTGCCACCCACACTGCACCGTCGCTGCTGGACGCCCAGATGATGCTGCCCGAGCTGACCATGGGCCGCAACGCCGATGTCGTGATCCTGACGCCGGGCGTGCTGAAGGGCGACCTCATCGCGGCGGCGTGCGCCTGCGGCTCCAAGGACGCCCGCATCGTGGTGACGGCCATCGCGCCGTTCGACCAGATGGACGTGAAGCTGAACCTGTTCAACCTGGCCATGTTCAACCAGGCGGTGCTCGGCACGGTCTTCGGGTCGCAGAGCCCGCGGGTGCAGGTGCCCAACCTGCTCAACCTCTACGAGGCCGGTGAGCTCAAGATGGACGAGCTGATCACCCAGGAGTACACATTGGACCAGGTGCAGCAGGGCTACGACGACCAGGGCGCCGGGACGATCATCCGCGGCGTGGTCGCCTTCGACACCTGATCGGGCCGCGGCGCCGGCACCGCCGCGACCTCAGCTGCCGAGGTGGCGGCTGAACCCCTCGGGGATGACGATGTCGTCGGGATGCAACTCGTGGATGGACGCGTGCCCGAGGCCGAGGAGCGCCGACTCCACGCCACCGCGCAAGATGTCGAGCACGTTCTCCACCCCGGCCTGGCCGTTGGCGGCCAGGCCCCACAGGTAGGCCCGACCGATCATGACGGCCCGTGCGCCGAGCGCCACGGCCTTGACCACGTCGCTGCCGCGCCGGATGCCGCCGTCGAGCAGGACCTCGATCTGGTCGCCGACCGCGTCGGCGACCGAGGGCAGGGCCCGGATGGTCGCCGGCGTCCCGTCGAGGTTGTTGCCGCCGTGGTTGGACACCGAAATGGCGCTGACCCCGGCGTCCACGGCCCGCTTGGCGTCGTCGACGCGGGTCACCCCCTTGAGCATGAACGGGCCTCCCCACTGCTCGCGGAGCCAGGCCACGTCGTCCCAGCTCGGCGGCGGCGTCTGCATCCACTCCCCGTAGGCGCCGAAGAACGTCGGCCCCTTCTGCCCCTTCCCCACCATGTTGGGCGTCGTCAGGTCCGGCCGTCTCCCGGTCTTGGCGAAGGAGAGGAACCAGCCCGGGTTGGCCAGGGCCTCGGGGGCGAAGCGCGCCATCGCCCGCAGGTTCACCGTCTCGGGGATGGTCGGGCTGCCCCAGTCCCGCCCGTGTGAGAAGGACCAGTCCAGGGTCGCGATGAGCCCGACGGCGCCGGCGGCGCGCGCCCGTTCGACCCGCGCCGCGATCTGGTCCCTCGTGCCGATCCAGTAGATCTGGAAGAACGTCTGCGGGCAGGCCGCGACCACGTCCTCGATCGGCATGCTCGCGAAGGAGCTGAGCCCCATGGCGGTGCCCCGCGCCGCCGCCGCACGCGCCACCGCCACCTCGCCCTCGGGGTGCACGGCCTGGACGCCGGTGGGGGAGATGAGGACGGGGAACGAGACCTCCTGGCCCATGACCTTGGTCGTCAGGTCCCTGCTGTCGGCGAGCCCGGCCACGTGGGGGGCGAAGCCGAGCTCGCTGAAGGCGGTGACGTTGTCCTCCACGGTGATGCCGCGCTCGGAGCCGGCGATGAGCGCGCCGTACACCGACTTGGGCAGGCGCCTCTTCGCCCTCCGCTGCGCCTCGGCGACCGTCTCGAACCACTTGTTAGCCATGCAGACCCTCTCGTGATGCCCCGTCCGTCGCGCTCTCGCAGGTGCATCGGCGACCGGGAGACTCTACGCGCCCCGGGCGGCGGGCCCCACTCCGGACCGCCGGGAGGCCGGACAGGTCGCGCCGTCCGGTGGTTAGGGTCGGCGAGGTGCCCGATCCCGATGTCACCCCGCTCACGCCCGAGGTGAGGGCGGCCCGTGCCGCCAGTTTCGGCGGTGCCGCCGCTCAGTACGAGCGCTACCGCCAGGGGCCGCCGGCGGCCGCGGTGGAATGGATCCTGCCCGACCCGGTCGGGACGGTCGTCGACCTGGGCGCCGGCACCGGCGCGCTCGCCCGCCTCCTGGTGGATCGGGCCGACGAGGTCATCGCCGTGGAACCCGACGACCGCATGCGGTCCGTGCTCGTCGAGTCGGTCCCCGGCGTGCGGGCACTGGCGGGCCGCGGCGAGTCGATGCCGCTGCCCGACGCCAGCGCCGACGCCGTCCTCGCGTCGTCGTCGTGGCACTGGATGGACCCCGTACCCACGCTGCACGAGGTCGGTCGGGTCCTGGTCCCCGGCGGCACGCTGGCCGCGCTGTGGTCCGGCCCCGACCCCGAGTCGCCCTTCATGGCGGGGGCCCAGGCCCTCCTCGGGGGCGGCGGGGAGTCGGCCCTCGACGAGCAGGAGCGCGGAGAGCTGGACGCCGCGATCAACGACCGGTCGGCCACGGTGCAGGCGCTCGAGATCCCGACGGGGGTCCCCTTCGATCAGCCCGAGCAGACGGTCGTCACCTGGGACGTCGCCCTGAACGCCGACGAGGTGGTCGGCCTGCTCGTCGGCGTTCAGCTGGGTGATCCTCATGGAGGACGGCGAACGGGCCCGCCTCTTCGAGACGGCCCGGCGCCTCCTGCGCGACGCGCTGGGGATAGAGGGCGACGTGACGGTCGACGTCGGGTACCGGGCCGAGGTGTGGAGGGCACGCCGGCACCGCTGAGTCGGGGTGGTCGTGGGCGTCGTTGCCCTCCCACCAGGGAATTTTGCGCGAGTTGTTCAAGCCGCCCGATCGGCCCGACGACACACCGCAATGACCACAGGGGAGTCCCGCGCTGCGAACAGGTGGATGCACCTGATCGCCTGGCTGACCCTCTCGGATCTCCCCGCCCCGGTCGCGCTGGTGGTCATCGCCGCGCTCTTCCCCATTTCCTGGGCCGCGGCCTACTACCTGGGAGGAGGCACGATCGTCGCTCCCCACTGGTTCTACCTGCCCGTCTTCCTGGCCGGTCTGCGCTTCGGGCCGCTCGGTGCGCTGGCCGCCGGTGTGACCGCGACGATCGTGGCCGGCCCCCTCCTGCCCGCCGACGCCGCGACCGGCGCCCCGCAGGCGATGAGCGACTGGGTGAGCCGGGGCATCTTCTTCATCCTGATCGGCGAGTTCGTGACCTACCTCTTCATCGCCGTGCGACGGACGACGACGAGGGCCGCGCAGGCCGAGGCGCAGGGCGAGAGCGAGCAACGCTTCGCGGCGCTGGTCCAACGGGCGACCGACATGATCACGGTGATCGACAGCGAGGGCCTGCTCAAGTACGAGTCACCGGCGGTCGAGCGGATCCTCGGGTGGCCTGCCGGCTATCGGGTCGGCAGGCGGGGGGAGGACTTCGTGCATCCGCAGCACCGGGCGGCGGCGGATGCGGCCGGTCGGGCGGTCATCGCGGACCCGACCAAGTCCCAGACCGTCGAGCTCCGGCTCCTCGACTCCGAAGGCGATTGGCGATGGGCGGAGACGACCGTCACCAACCTCCTCGACGAGCCGACCGTGCAGGGAGTGGTGATCAACCACCGCGTCGTGGACGAGCGCAAGGCGCTCGAGGACGAGCTCATCCACCGTGCCTTCCACGACTCGCTCACGGGGCTCGCGAACCGCGGCCAGCTGCGCGGCCGGGTGCGGGGATCGGTCGACCTCTCCGCCTCCTGCGGCAAGTCCCTGCTCTTCATCGACCTGGACGACTTCAAGACGGTCAACGACGGCTTCGGACACGATGCCGGGGACCGGCTTCTCGTCGAGGTCAGCGACCGGCTGAAGCGCTGCGTCGGCGCACGGGACCTGGTGGCGCGGCTCGGCGGCGACGAGTTCGCCATTCTCATCGAGGAGGACTCCGGGTGCGCCGGCGTCGCGAGCGCCGTGGCCCGGCGGGTCATCGAGGCGCTCCAGGAGCCCTTCGACGTGTCGGGCCACCGGACCCGGGTCAGCGCCAGCATCGGCATCGCCGAGTGCGGGGACTCCGCGGCGGACGCCGACTCCGTGCTGATGCGTGCGGACATCGCGATGTACCACGCCAAGGCGAACGGCAAGAACCAGTTCGTCCTCTTCACCGAGGAGATGCAACAGGGCGTGTTGCACCGCCTCGACATCGAGTCGTGGCTGCGCGAGGCGTTGGACAGCAATCAGCTGCGCGTCTACTACCAACCCGTCGTCACGATGAGCGACCGGAGGATCCACGCCGTCGAGGCCCTGGTGCGCTGGCAGCACCCCAACCTGGGCATGCTCTCGCCGGACGACTTCCTCGACGTCGCCGAGGAGACCGGCCTCGTCGTTCCGCTCGGCAAATTCGTGCTCCGTGATGCCTGCAGGCAGATCCGCGCCTGGCGCGATCGCTACGACGCGAACATGATGGTCAGCGTCAACCTCTCCGCCGCCCAGTTGCGGGACGAGAGTCTCGTCGAAGACGTCCGTCTGGCCATGGCGGAGGCCGGCATCGGCCGCGGGTCTCTGATGCTCGAGGTCACCGAGGGCGCGCTGATCGGCGACATCGGCGGGGCCACCGCCGTGCTCGAGTCGCTCTCCGCGCTCGGGGTCACCATCGCCATCGACGACTTCGGGACGGGCTACTCCTCGCTCTCGCACCTGCAGCTCTTCCCGGTCGACGTGATCAAGGTCGACAAGACGTTCGTGGCCGGCATGTGCGGGGACACCGAGCACTCGACGCTGGTCCGATCGGTGCTCGCCATCGCGACCGAGTTCAGCCTGCAGGTGGTGGCCGAGGGCGTCCGGTCCGAGGAACAGCACGCCCAGCTCCGCCGCCTCGGGTGCGACTACGGCCAGGGGTACCTGTACTCCCGCCCTCTCCCCGCGTCGCAGATCGACACCCTGCTCGGGGAACCGGCGCTCAACGTGGGGTAGGTGGCAGCCAGCCGCATGCACGCGGGCATCCCGCCGGCGTGCTCGTAGAGGGACGGCCGTTCCAAGGGGCTCAGCGTCGCACATCGCTCCCATCCCTAACATGACGCGATGCGCACGGACATCAGGGCCGCGGTGGAGGGCGACATCCCCGCCGTCCTGGACCTGTGGCGGGAGGCGGCCGCGCCCACCTCCACCGACAGCTCCGATGCCCTGCGCCGACTCCTCGAGCGCGACCCCGGGTCCCTCGTCGTGGCCGAGTCGTCCGGGCGGATCGTTGGCTCGGTGATCGCCGGCTGGGACGGCTGGCGGGGATCGGTCTACCGCCTCGCCGTCGCCCCCGCGCACCGCCGGTGCGGGTTGGGCGGGCGGCTGCTCCGTGAGGCGCAGCGCCGGCTGACGGCACTCGGGGCGCAGAGGCTGCACGCCATCGTCGTCGGGTCCGACGCCAGGGCGGTGGCCTTCTGGGAGTCGACGGACTGGGAGCAACAGAGCGGGCAGCTGCGCTACACCACCGGGTAGGCCGACGGTCAGTCCTCGGCGGCCGGGGTGTCGCCTCCGTCTGGAGCGGCCAGGGGCGTCGTGGCCAGCGTGCTGCGCAGCGAGCGGGACGACCACACCCTGGACCGCCACGAGATGCGCGGGACGAGCGGCACGACCGTACGCGCTCGGGCGCTCCCGGCCCAGACGCCGGCTCCGTACGCGACGTCGTCGGCGACGTGGAGGGCGCTGTAGCGCACCGGGTCCAGCCCCCCGGGGTCGTCCGCCCAGTCCCTCAGCGCGGGGATCAGCAATGCGAGCGCGGCCGCACGCCTGGTCCGGCGGGAGGCGAGCCCGAGCACCAGCGCGGGGGACCACGCTCGCACCAGGTTGCCCAGCGAGGGCAGGGCCGAGCGCGCCGTGCCACCCCCGGCGATCCGCATCGCCACCGCCACCGGGTCACGCACGAGACCGACGAGGCGGCCGGCGAGGATGCCGACGGACGCCGCCAGCGTCGCCCAGGCCAGGATCGGCCGGCGGGCCAGCGTCAGACCCCACACCGCCAACGACCACGCGGAGGCGTGGAGCGGCGCGACCGCGTCACCGTGGCGGAGCGCCAGCGGCCCGGCGGACGACCCGTAGAAGGCCTGGCGCGACACGAGCGACGCGAGGGATGTCGGCTCCTCGTGCTCGACGGTGCTGATCGGCACATAGCGGACGTCCCATCCGGCCTGCCCGAGCCGCCACACCACGTCGACGTCCTCACCGCCGCGCAGGCCGGGATCGAACAGGTCGGGGCCGGTCACCACGTCGGACCGGACGAGGACCGCCGCGCTCGGCACGAAGGGGACAGGGCTCCCCGGCCGCGCCAGGCCCTGACGCGGGCCCCGGTCGAGTGACGAGCGCACCGCCTCGTACCGGGACAGCGCGCTCGCCGACCCCGCCGCGACGGTGTGGACGATGCGGGGCGCCACCGCGGCCACGAGCGGGTCGTCGAAGTGGCCGAGGAGCGGGACGAGCCATCCGTCCGACGGCACGCAGTCGGAGTCCACGAACGCGACCAACGGGCTGTCGGTGGCGGCCAGGCCCGCGTTGCGGGCGCCCGCCGGCCCGGCGTTGGTCGCCAACCCGACGAACCGGGCACCGTGGCGCTCGGCGATCTCCTTGGTGGCGGCCGCGTCGGCGGACGCGTCGTCGACGACGATGCACGCCAGGTCGCCGAGCGCGCCGAGCAACCGTTCGAGCTGCGCCGGTCGGTCCCGCACCGGCACGACCACCGTGACGTCGCCGGGGCCGAAGGTGCCGGCCCCCGGCTGCGGGACGAACGCCCCCGCCGACACGAGCCGGCGCGCCAGCAGCTGGGCCACCCTGCTGTCTCCGACCGGTGCGCCCGATCTCCAGCGCGCCACGAGGTCCCGGGCCCGCCGGGAGATCCGAAAGAGCCGGAGCGGGCTGCCCCCCAGGAGCACCGTCCCCCGGTCGAACTCCGTCGTCGACGGGTCCTCGGTCAGGACGAACGAGGCCGGGAGCGGCGTCGATGCACGAGGGGGTGCGGGCCGCAGCTCCGAGGGGGTGGCGGGGGCACCGGGATCGCGCACCCTCCAATCTTGGCAGTCCGGGGCCGAAGATAGGCTGGGTCTTTGCCCAGAGGAGGTCGGGATGCTGGCTGAAGATCGGGACACCGAGGACGTCGAGGAGCTGTCCGAAGACGACCTCGACGAGCTCCTGGTGGAAGAGGTCTCCATCGACGGGATGTGCGGCGTCTATTGAGCGTCACCGAGGCGGCTCCGCCCGTGACGGCCTTCGCCGCCGAGCGTGCGTGGCGCCTGAACCCCCAGGTGGCGCTGCGCGACGAGGCCTTCGGGGCCCTGGCCTACCACTACGGCACCCGGCGGCTGGTGTTCCTGAAATCGCGGCTGCTGGTCGACCTCGTGTCGTCGCTCGGCGAATACCCCAGCGCCGCCGAGGCCATCACAGCCCTCGTGCCCGAGGGCCGGCGCACCACCTACGAGCGGGCGCTGGCCCGCCTGGCCGCGTCCGGGGTGATCGATGTCGGCTGACCCGTCCACTGACCTTGTGGTCGCGCCGCTGCCGCTCAAGGAGCAGTTCACCCGGGGCCTCGATGCCCCGATCTGCCTGACCTGGGAGCTGACCTACGCCTGCAACCTCGCCTGCGTGCACTGCCTGAGCTCCTCGGGCCGCCGCGACCCGGGCGAGCTGACGCCCGGGGAGGCCCGCGGCATCGTCGACGACATGGTCGACATGAAGGTCTTCTACGTGAACATCGGCGGTGGCGAGCCGATGCTGCGCCCCGATTTCTTCGACCTGGTCTCCTACGCCGTCGGGCGCAAGGTCGGCGTGAAGTTCTCCACCAACGGGACCCGGCTCACGGCGCCCCGCGCCGAGCAGCTCGCCGCGCTCGACTACCTCGACGTGCAGGTCAGCATCGACGGGGCCACCGCCGCCACCAACGACGCCGTCCGCGGCGAGGGCTCGTTCGCCGCCGCCCGCAACGCCATGGACAACCTCGCCGCGGCCGGATTCGGCCCGTTCAAGATCAGCGTCGTGGTGACCCGCCAGAACGTCGAGGAGCTCGATGCGCTCGCCGCCATCGCCGATTCCTACGGCGCCCAGCTGCGGCTGACCCGCCTACGCCCCTCGGGCCGGGCCGTCGATACCTGGGAGGCCCTGCACCCGACGGCGGCGCAGCAGCGCATGCTCTACCACTGGCTGGTGGAGCGCCCAGGCGTGCTGACGGGCGACTCCTTCTTCCATCTCTCGGCCCTCGGCGAGCCCCTCGACGGACTGAACCTGTGCGGGGCGGGGCGGGTGGTGTGCCTCATCGACCCCGTCGGCGACGTCTACGCGTGCCCCTTCGTCATCGACTGCCAGTTCCTCGCGGGCAACGTGCGCGATCCCGGCGGCTTCCCCGCCGTCTGGCGGACCTCCTCGCTGTTCACGTCGCTCCGTGAGCCCCAGAGCGCCGGCGCCTGCGCGTCGTGTGGTTCGTTCGACGCCTGCCGGGGCGGGTGCATGGCAGCCAAGTTCTTCACCGGCCTGCCACTCGACGGGCCCGACCCCGAGTGCGTGCACGGCCACGGTGAGGCCGCGCTGGCGGCGCGGGGCGAGCCGCCGCGCGCGCTCCTCGGCCATTCGAAGGTCGGCCGGGACGGGACGCCGGTCCCGGTGCCCACGCCCGTCCGCTTCCGCTCGCCGGCCCGCGCCTGAGCGGGGTGGACCTCGGCGACGCCACCTGGCCCCAGGTGGAGGCGACCAGGGGGCGCACCGTCCTGGCGGTGCCGCTCGGTTCCCTCGAACAGCACGGACCCCATCTCCCGCTCGACACCGACACCCGCATCGCCGTGGCGGTGGCCTCGGGCCTCTCGGCCCGTCACGGCGGCGTGACGGTGGCGCCTCCGGTCGCCTACGGCGCCAGCGGCGAGCATGCCGGCTTCCCGGGCACCCTCCTGATCGGCCACGAGGTGCTGGCCGGCCTCGTGACGGAGCTGGTGCGCTCCGCCCGCACCTCGTTCGCCGGGGTGGTGTTGGTGAGCGCCCACGGCGGGAACGAGGAGGCTCTCTCGCTGGTGCAGGCCCGCTGCAGCTCCGACGGGGACGACGTGCTGGTGTGGCGCGCGCGCACCGCGGGCGGGGACGCGCACGCCGGGCGGACGGAGACCTCCCTGATGCTGGCCATCGACGGCACCGCCGTACGGCTCGAGCTGGCCGAGGCCGGGCGCACGGAGCCACTCGGCACCCTCCTGCCCCGGCTGCGCGCCGAAGGGGTGAGGCCGGTATCGTCCAACGGCGTGCTGGGTGACCCCGCGGGTGCGAGCGTGGAGGAGGGCCGGGCGCTGCTCGACGTGATGGTGCGCGACCTGGCGGACGCCGTGGCCGCCCGCTGGCCGGCGCCGTGAGCCCCGCCGCCGTCGTCACCGGAGCCGCCCGTGGCATGGGTGCGGCCACGGTCGACGCGCTGGTGTCCACCGGCTGGCAGGTGGTCGCCGTGGACCGCTGCGCCGACGATCCCGCGCTCGACTACCCGCTCGCCGCCAAGTCCGACCTCGAGGAGGTGGCCGCACGACACGGTGCCGCGGTGCGGACGTTGGTCGGGGACGTGCGGAGCCGTTCCGACATGCGCGAGGCGGTGGACGAGGCGATCCGGAACTTCGGGGGGCTGCAGGCCGCCGTGGCGGTGGCCGGCGTCATCGGCGGGGGGCCACCCCTGTGGGAGGCCGACGATGCGCAATGGGACGTGCTCTTCGACGTCAACGTCAACGGGGTGCGCAACCTCGCCGCGGCCGCGGTGCCGACGCTGCTCGAGGTCCCCGCGCCGCGTTCGGGGCGTTTCGTCGCCGTGGCGTCGGCGGCCGGGCTGCTCGGTCTGCCCCGGCTCAGCGGCTACAGCGCCTCGAAGCACGCGGTGATCGGGCTCGTGCGGTCGCTGGCCGCCGACCTCGCCGGCACCGGCATCACCGCCAACGCGGTGTGCCCCGGTTCGACCCGGGGGCCGATGCTGGACGCGTCGGCCGCCGTGTACGGCCTGGCGTCCGCCGAGGAGTTCGCCGTGCACCAGCTGGTGGAGCGCCTGCTCGAGCCGGCCGAGCCGGCTGCGCTCATCGCGTGGCTGTGCGGTCCGGACTCGGGCGGCGTGACCGGGGCCGCACTGCCCGTCGACGGCGGGATGACGACGTCGTAGGGATCCGTAACCGAGGAGGATGGCCATGCCCGACTGCACACACATGGACCAGATCGCCGACGTGGAGCCGCAGACCCCGCAGGGCTGCGGCGCCTGCCTGGCCATCGGGGGCACGTGGGTCCATCTGCGTCTGTGCCTGTCGTGCGGCGAGGTGAACTGCTGCGACTCGTCGCCCCACCGCCACGCCACGGCGCACTTCCACCGCTCGGGCCACCCGCTGGTCCAGTCCTTCCAGCCCGGAGAGGACTGGATCTGGTGCTACGTCGACGAGGTGGCGATGGAGCCGGGCTAAGTGCTCTGGCCGTAGGTCGTGTCGCGCTGCGTGGTGCGCGTCGACCCCACGGCACGGACGGCCCGTTGCAGGTCGACGACGAGATCGGGCACCGTGGCCGCGCTCCCCGCGTGCACGGTGGCGTGCAGCGAGTCGGGACGGTTCTGCCGGTCGAGGTACCAGCCGTCGGCGGCGAGGTGCTCGCCCACGGCGAAGATGTCGAGCGCGCCGGGGTCGCGGGCGCCGAAGGCCATCACCGTGGCCGGCGGGTCGCCGCGCACCTCGAGCGGGCCGATCGACTCGATGCCGGCCCGCAGCCGGCGCGCCGCGTCGTGCGCCGTGCGGGTGAGCTCGACATAGCCCGCGTGCCCGATGTGCATCATCGCCGCCCAGGCCGCTGCGACGGGCCCCGCCGGCCGCGTCCCCGCCATGGCGGTCGAGGCGTAGAAGCCGCCCAGCCAGTCGGTCGTCACGAAGAGCTGCTTGCGGGCCAGCTCGTGCGTCCGGTAGAGGATCACCGAGGCGCCCTTGGACGCGTAGCCGTACTTGTGCACGTCGGCCGACATGGACGTCACGCCGGGGACCCGGAAGTCGAACGGCGTGTCGACGCGGCCCAGCTCGACCAGGAAGGGGAGGAGGAACCCGCCCATGCACGCGTCGACGTGGCACAGCAGGCCGCGCTCGGCGGCGAGGGCGGCGATGTCGGCGATGGGGTCGATGACCCCCTGGGGGTAGGTCGGGGCCGAGCCGACCACCATGATCGTGTCGTCGGTGCAGGCGTCGGCCAGCGCGCCGGCGCTGACGCGGAAGTCCGCATCGACCGGCACCCGGATCAGGTCGACGTCGAAGTAGTCCGCCGCCTTGGTGAAGGCGGCGTGCGCGCTCTCGCCCGCGACGACGCTCGGCCGCGCCATGCCGCGCTCGCGCCCGACGTCGCGGGCCGTCTTCACCGCCTGCAGCAGGCTCTCGGTCCCGCCGGAGGTCAGGTAGCCCTCGACGGCGCCACCCGAGGCCGGGTCGTCGGCGCCGAGCAGCGTGGCCGTGTTGCACACGATGTCGTGCTGCATCGTGCCGATGCTGGGGAAGGCGAGCACGTTGAGGCCGTTCTCGGCGCTGTAGAGCGCGAGCGCGTCGGAGAGGAGCTCGTGCACGTCGTCGCCGGCCGAGTAGACGAGGCTGAACACGCGGCCCCCCCGCCAGTCCTGGTCGTCCTGCTTCATGGCCAGCAGACGCTGCATGACCTCGCCGCGGGGCAGGCCGTGCTCGGGCATCGGCGTGTGCGGGAACGTGTCCACGGCCCGTTCTTAGCCCACGGGCCGGAGGGTGTGCGGCCTACGAGCTCCAGATGATCGCCTGGGGCTCGGTGTAGGCCAGCAGGCCGTAGTCGCCCCCGTCCCGCCCGACGCCCGACATCTTGAAGCCGCCGAAGGGCGCGTCGTGGTTGCGCTGCGCCGTGTTGATGCCCACGTGCCCGGCCTGGAGCTGCTTCGCCACCCGCAGCGCGCGGGCGCCGTCCTTGGAGAACACGTAGTCGTAGAGCCCGAATTCCGTGTCGTTGGCGATGGCGATGCCCTCTTCCTCGTCGTCGAAGGGGATCATGGTGATGACGGGGCCGAAGATCTCCTCGCGGGCCACCCGCATTGTGTTGTCGCCGGTGATGAGCGTGGGTGCGACGTAGAAGCCGGTCGGCAGGTCGGCCGGGCGCTCGCCACCGAGCACGATCTCGCCACCGTCCTCCTTGGCCGTCTGAACGTGGGCCTCGATGCGGCCGCGCTGTGCCGCCGAGATGACCGGCCCGATGATGGTGGCGGTGTCCGTCGGGTCGCCGACCTTGAGGAACCCGGCCATCTGCACCAGACCGTCGCGCACCTGGTCGAAGAGGCTGCGGTGCACCACGGCCCTGGTCGGCGCGGTGCAGATCTGCCCCGAGTGGAAGGACCACGTCGAGCCGATGCACCCGATGGCGCCCTTCACGTCGGCGTCGTCGAAGACGACACAGGCACCCTTCCCGCCGAGCTCGAGCAGCGTGCGCTTCATGGTGCGCGCCGCCTTCTCGGCGATGGTGACGCCCACCTGGGTCGATCCGGTGAAGCTGACGCAGTCCACCTCGCCGGCGTCGACCAACGCGGCCGAGGAGGCCGGACCGTTGCCGTTGACCAGGTTGACGACGCCGGGGGGGAACCCGACGTCGTTGAGGATCCGCACGAGCTCCACGATGGCGAGCGGGTCCTGCGGCGCGGGCTTCACGACGACGGTGTTCCCGGCGGCGAGCGCGGGCGCCACCTTGCCCGCCATGTTCACCATCGGGAAGTTGTAGGACGTGATGCACGCGACGACGCCCAGCGCCTGCCGGTTGACCATGCCGCCGATGATCCCGCCCGGCGCCAACGGCGTCGCCTGCGCGGGCTGGGGCAGCAGCGGCGTCTGCAGGACCGCACGGGGGTCGCGGGCATAGCGCTCGAAGCGGTCCGCCGCCACCGGGACCTGCATGCGCGAGCCGACCGTCGCCGTGGCCCCGGTCTCGGCGATGACGAGGGGGAGGAGCTCGGACGACTTGGCGCGGATGGCCGCCGCCGCCTCCCGCATGAGCGCGCCGCGCTCCTCGGCCGACCAGGCCGCCCAACCGGGCTGGGCCTCCTTGGCCGCCGCCGCGGCGGCGAGGGCGTCGGACGCGCTCGCGTTCGGTGCCCGCCCGACGACGGCCTCGGTGGCGGGGTTGATGATCTCGTAGGTCCCATCGGACGCGTCGACCCACTTGCCCCCGATGAGGAGCTGGTGCTCGTCACGCTCGCTTGTCTCGGCCATGTGTGCTCCCCGGTCGTTCTCGCCGGCGGATCTGACGGCGCGTCACATTCAACCCCGCGGCGCCGCGCACCGCCAAAAGCCCCTGCAACCGCCGATGCCGACCCCCGCCCCGACGGAAGTGACGTCCAGCGGCCCCGATGGGTGCGGGATCCGTACCGGAAGGACGTCAATTCTCGCAATTCGTGACTTTTGTCACTTCGCAAGGTCACTTGACCTGTGGGATTCTCTAGATTGGAAGTGTCCACGGGGGATGAACGGAGTTTGGTCATGAGTCGGCCCGCCGATCTGGTCCCTAGTTCGCCGCGCCCGGGCACCGCCGTGAACCACGCCGGTGACGCCGTCGCGGGGATCGTGGGTGACTCCGTCCTCGGCAGCGCGGACGTCGCCCGGACCCGCGAGCGCCGCCGCCTCACCCGCCTGCGCCGCCTGGTCGCGGTGAGCGCGCTCGCACTCGGCTGGGTCGTCATCCGCGAGATGACCGGCCACGGCATCTTCCCCTCCGTCCACCTGCCCCACTGGCTGGGTGGCGCACTGCCCATCATCCTCATCGTCCTGATGCTCGGTGCGGTCATGGCCGCCCCGTTCCTCGGGGCCGGGCGGTCGCCGCACACGCTCATCCGCCCCGGCGAGACGGCCGTCGGCCTGGAGGACCTGGTGGGCATCGACGGCATCAAGGCCGAGGTCGTCCGCTCCATCAACCTGTTCCTCGCCCACCAGACCTTCCGCGACACCATGGGTGGATCGGCGCGGCGCGGCATCCTCTTCGAGGGCCCGCCCGGCACGGGCAAGACCTTCGTGGCCAAGGCCATGGCCAAGGAGGCCAACGTCCCCTTCCTCTTCGTCTCCGCATCGGCCTTCCAGTCGATGTACTACGGCCAGACCAACCGCAAGATCCGCTCGTTCTTCAAGCAGCTGCGCAAGCACGCCCGCAAGGAGGGCGGCGCCATCGGCTTCATCGAGGAGATCGACGCCATCGGGGCCACCCGGCGGGGCATGGGCGGCAGCGGCGGGACCGAGGGCGTCTCGGGCGTCGTCAACGAGCTGCTGGTGCAGCTGCAGTCCTTCGACACGCCGACGCGGGGGCAGCGGTTCGCCTCGGCCTGGATCGACGTGCTCAACCGCTACCTGCCCGACGGCGGCAAGCTGCGCAAGCCCGCCGTGGTGCCCGCCAACGTGCTGGTCGTCGGCGCCACCAACCGCAAGGACGACCTCGACCCGGCGCTGATCCGGCCCGGCCGCTTCGACCGCACCATCTACTTCGGCCTGCCGGGGCGCCGGGCCCGGGCCGACATCATCGCCTACTACCTCGGCAAGAAGTCCCACGCGGCCGACCTCGACGAGCATGGCGCCGTCGACGTGGTCGCGGGCATGACGTTCGGGTACTCGCCGGCCTCGCTCGAGCGGCTCATGGACGAGTCCCTCGTCATCGCGCTCACGCACAACCGCTCCGCCATGACGATGTCCGACGTGGCCGAAGCCAAGATGCTGGTCGAGCTCGGCGTCACCGACGAGACCATCTACACGCCCGACGAGCGGGACCGGGTGGCGACCCACGAGGCGGGCCACGCCACCGTCGCCTACTTCGTGGGCCAGACCCGTCAGCTCGACGTGCTCTCCATCGTCAAGCGGCGCGACTCGCTGGGCCTGCTGCAGCACTCCGACACCGAGGAGCGCTTCACCAAGAGCAGCGAGGAGCTGCACGCGCTGCTGCAGATCGCCATGGGGGGCATGGTGGCCGAGGAGCACTGGTTCGACGAGGTGTCGACCGGACCGGCGTCCGACCTGGCCGCCGCCACCACGATCGGCGCTCAGATGATCGGCGCCTGTGGCATGGGCAACTCGCTCATCTCCGTGGCGGCCGCCGGCAGCGGCTACCTCGAGGGGGGCCTGGTCGACAAGGTGCTCGCCGACAAGGAAGCCCGGGCCGAGCTCGACACGCTGCTCATGGGCTCCTGCGACGCCGCGACCGCCATCGTGGCCGCCCACCCCGAGGTCGTCGAGGCCTTGCGCGATGCCCTGCTCGAGCGGGACGAGCTGGTGGGCACCGAGATCACCGACGTGATCGAGTCGGCGCTCCAGGCTGCCCCCGAGCCGGCGGTCATCTCCGAGATCCGCCCGACGAAGGCTGCCGGGGCCGGCGCCTGATCGGGCGTCAGCGCGGCGGAGGGGTCTTGCCGCCCAGCAGGCGCAGCACGAGCCGCCCGAGCCGCCCGGGCGGCCGCCGGCGCTGGGCGGCCAGCGCCTCGGCTTCCTTGTCGCGTGTGAGCGGCCCGCCGAGGCGCCAGTAGCGCCGGCCCCCGCCCCGGTACGGCACGTAGTCGGGCACCGGCGGCAGCGTGTGCCGGGGCTTGCGCCGCTTGCCCTTCGAGCCGGAGCTCATGGAGAGAGTGTGGCGCGCGCTAGCGCAGCGCGGCCGCGATGGCGCCGCCCGTCGCCGACGCGTTCAGGTAGGGCTCGGGGGCGTGGGCCCGATGCCCGTTGTCGATCACGATCTCCTCGACGCGGGGCCCGAACTTCTCGACGAGCGAGACCGCGGCGGCGTGGTCGCCGACGGCGCGCACGTTGACCCAGCGCTCAATCGACCCGGGCCAGGCCCCCCGCCCGTCGACGGGCTTCGGTTCGAGGGTGTCGAAGAGCACGGGCGCCGCGAGCGGGGAGCCGAGGGTGACGAAGGTCCGGATCGGCCAGTCGGGGTGGTTGGACAGGGCAATGTAGGACAGCACGGTCCCGAAGGAGTGCGCGACGAGCACGCGGGTGTCGGCGGAGACCACGGACTCCATGCGGTCGCGCAGCCGCTCGCGCAGGTCGGGCTCGGTGAGCATGACGGTCACCATGTCGACGGTGCGATCGAACGTGGCCTCGCTGGCCGCCTGCCCGAGGGCCGCCAGGGCCTCGGCACCCTGCAGGTCCGACAGCGCCTCCGCCACTCCGGCGCGGGACTGCTCCAGCTGGCGATCCTGGTCGCTTCCCGGATGGCGGCGGAAGAGGTCACCGTAGAAGCAGACCTCGACGTCGGTGCCGTCGAGGTCCACCCCGTGGTGCCACAACCCGTCGCGCACGGCCGGCAGCCAGCGCGCCTTGAGCTCGTTGGGCCCCCACAGCTCGTTGAACGCACCGTGGACCAGGACGATGGGTGCCATGCGCGGTCAGCCCGCCAGGTGGGCGGTGTCGTTGTAGCCCCGCACGATCCAGCGTTCGGGAGTCACGACGAGCCGCGAGATGGACGTGTTGTCGGCGTTGATGAACGCGAAAGGCGCCGAGTCGCTGGCCTGGGCCAGGATCTCCCCGATGGCGGCGCCGTGGCTGAAGATGATGACCCGACCCCCGGGGTGGGCGTCGACGATGCGCTCGATGCCCCGCCGCAGGCGGCCGCCGAACACCTCGCGTGACTCCGCGCCGGGGACCACGTCCCAGCGTTGCTCGCGCAGTATCTGCTCGAACATGGGGTCGCCGTCGGCGGCCTTCTGTCGCAGGTGGCCGCCTTCCCATTCGCCCAGGAACACCTCGCGCAGGTCGGCGTCGACGACGGGGTGGACGCCGGTGCGCTCCACGAGCGGCGCCGCCGTCTCGGCCGTGCGCCGCAGCGTGCTGACGTACATGCCGTCGAAGGGGTCGGCCACGAGGCGCCTCGCCACCTGCTGCGCCTGGTGCCGGCCCGCCTCGGACAGCGGCGGGTCTCCCTGGCCCTCGACGAGCTCGAAGGCCTCGCCCTCGACGGCGTCGGCCGACGCACCGTGGCGCACGAGGAGGAGCTCGGTCGATCCGGGCGGTCCCACGTAGGGTCTCTGGCTGAAGGTGCGGGGCGACGCCACGGCCGCCGAGTGTAGGGATGATCAGCGCGGGGCGTGGAGCTCGGGCGGCCCGTGGTCGTCGTCGTCCTCGACGACCTCCGCGTCAATGACGTTCGGGTCGTTGGCGGGGTCGGGCCCCCCTGCGTCCTGTCCCCACCCGCCCTGTCCCCAGCCGGGCGGTCCGCCCCCCTGCGTGCGGAAGGTGGCGAAGAAGGTGCCCGGTCCCTGGCTGAAGTCGATCCGCAGCGGCCGCCCGGCGTCGGGCCCGAGCTGCTCCCACAGCGGCAGCGCGCGACGGTGCACCAGGGAGCCCTGCACGCCGAGAGTGAGCCCCAGGTAGAGCAGGAAGCTCGCACCCTCGAGCCCGACCGCCCCCGTCTGGTTGCCGCCGGTACCCGCGGCGAAGTGCACCAGGAGGGACACCAGCCACAGGGCCATCGTGACCGCGGTGCCCTGGCGCACGACCCATCCGTTGCCGGCCCAGACCCGCATGGAGAGCGCGCGCAGCGCGCCCAGTCCCACGGCGCCGACCAGCATCGTGCCGAGCACCCAGCCCCAGGCGGACCCGGACACGTGGTGGTCGCCCGCGTAGGACAGCATGCCGATCAGCCCGATGACACCGATGATCACGGGCAGACGGGGCCGGTACACCCGTGGCACCGCCCGCACCCTGATCTGGCGCAGCAGCACGACCACCAGGATCAGCGTCCCGAGTGCGTACGAGAAGAACGACATCGCCCATCCACCCTATGGCCGGGGGGCGCCTAACGGGTCAGCAGCGGTCCCACCTCGACGCCGAAGCGCGCCGTCTGCTCGCAGAATTCCTCGGCGCTGCGGGCCATGAAGCGGACCTGCAGGTGGTTCACGCCCATGGTGACCAGCTCCTGCAGCGACTCCGCGACCTCCTCGCCACGGCCGGAGAGCACCCACCCCGGCAGGTCCCACCCCGAGCCGCCCGACGTCAGGTGGATCGGCTCGACGATGGTGCCGATGTCGATCGGCGCCCCACCGCGCAGCTCGGACCGCAGCTGACGGAGCCGGGCGATCTGGCCCGGCAGGTCGCGCCGGCGCGTCCCCTGGGGGAGCCACCCGTCGCCGTAGGCCGCCGTGCGGCGGATGGCCGCCGGGGAGGAGCCGCCGATCCAGATGGGGGGTCGGGGCTGGCGCACCGGGCGCGGGCCCAGACCCATGTCGCGCGCCGGGAAGCGCGGGCCGGGGAGCTCGGGGAACTCGTCGGTGAAGCAGCGGGCCAGCGCCGCGACGGCCTCGTCGGTGTGACGCCCCCGCTCGTCGAAGCCACCGGTCAACAACTCGTACTCCTCGGGCACGTGGCCCGCGCCCACGCCCACGATGAGGCGGCCGCCCGAGAGCCGGTCGATCGTCGAGAGCTCCTTGGCCGCCCGCAGCGGATGGCGCTGCGCCAGGATCAGCACGTGCGACAGGAGGTGGGTGCGCGCGGTGACGGCGGCCAGCCAGCCGAGCGTTGCCGTCGTGTCGTACCAGATCGTCCCCATGGCGTCAGCCAGCCGGCGCGGAATGGCGGTGTGGTCGCAGACGCCGAGGTAGAAGAAGCCCGCCTCGTCGGCGACGCGCGCAATGCGGGCCAACTCCTCGGGACCCGACTCCTTCTCCCAGTCGGCCACGTAGAGCGTCGACTGGGACTGAATCGGCAGCTGCATGCCGTAGACGACCTGTCCCTCGGGGACGGCGCGCACCACGTCGGCGGGGCTGGGGGCGGTATCGGTCATGGTGTGCTCTCCCATCGGGCGGGAACGGTCGGATTCGGATGACGCCTCAGACGAACGCGGAAATCGCCAACGCCAGCTCGGCGGGCGCGCCGAAGGTGGTCGCCAGCACCCGCGAGCGCTTGAGGTGCAGGTGGAGCGGCACCTCCCAGGTGTAGCCCATGCCCCCGTGCACCTGGATCGCGGTGCGCGCGTTGGCCAGCGCCGCCTCGTCGGCGAGCAGCTTCGCGCCCATCACCGCCCGGTCCACCAGCTCCACCGGGGAGCAGCCGGCAGCCTCTGCTTCGGAGGTGACGACGTCGGGTTCGTCGGCCAGGCAGGCTGCGGCGTGCACGGCGGCGCGCGCCACCTCGGCCCGCACCAGCATGTCGGCACACATGTGCTGGACCGCCTGGAAGCTCCCGATCGGCTTGCCGAACTGGTGGCGCTCCTTGGCGTAGGCCACCGCCAGGTCCAGCGCCTCTGTCGCGTGTCCGACCTGCAGCGCGGCGGTGAGCAGCGAGCCGTCGCGCATCATGTGCCCTGCCGCGTCGGCCACGGGCTCGCCGGCGGGCAGGGACTCCAGCCGCCAGAGCGGGGTGAGCGGGTCGAGCGGCGCGGCCACCCGGATCGCCCCCGGCGCGTCGGCTGCGGGCGCGGGCGAGAGCAGCCGCGGTGTCGAGCGCCGGTCGTACGCCGGGAGCACCAGCAGCCCGTCGAGCGAAGAGAGGTGCTCCACCAGGATCGGCCCCGGCCCGGCGCAGTGCAGGCCCACCTGGGCCCGCCCGTCGGCCGAGCCTTCGATCAACCCGGCTGACGCGGCGAGGAAGGTCCCCACCAGGGGACCGGGGACGAGCGCACGGCCGAGCTGCTCGAAGACGACCACCGCGTCGCTCAGGCCCAGGCCGGTGCCCGCGGGCTCGGGCAGCGTGAGGGCGAAGATGCCCGTCTCGCCCAGCACGGCCCAGTCGGCGGCGCCGATGGCCTGCTCCGCGCCCTCGTTGGCGCGCAGGTGCTCGAGCGGCAGCCGCCCGGCCACCATGGCCCGCACGCCCTCGGCGAGTGCCCGCTCGTCGTCGCCGACCCGGAAGTCCATCAGCGCGACCCCATCATCGCGAACGGGGCAGGCCGAGGATCCTCTCGGCCACGATGTTGCGCTGCACCTGCGACGTCCCCGCCGCGATCGTCAGGTTGATCGACTTGAACCATGCGTGCAGCTGCTCGCCGTTGCCCAGCGCCTCGCCGTCGGGCCCCACCAGCGGGTCCCCGCTCAACGCGGCCCGGTCGAGCACCTCCATGGAGAGGTCGCCCAGCGCCTGGGCGTGCTCGGAGAAGGACAGCTTGAACACCGACCCGCCGATGCCGGGGACCCCGGTCTGCGCCGCCTCCGAGACGTTGCGTTTGGTGAGCGCCCACAGCGCGTCGAAGGCCACCACGAGGTGGCCGATGCGCCGCCGGAGGCCGTCGTCGCCCAGCATGCCGAGACGGTCGGCGACGCGGTAGAGCTCGCCCAGCAGCCGCATGCTCTCCAGCAGCTCGCCGACGAACGCGGTGCCCCGCTCGAAGGAGAGGGTCACCATCGTCACGCGCCAACCGTCGTTCTCCTCGCCCACGCGGTTGGCCACCGGGATGCGCACCTCGTTGAGGAAGAGCTGCGCGAACTCGGTGGTCCCCTCAATGGTCCGCAGGGGCCGGATCTCTATGCCCGGCGAGTTCATCGGCATGATCAGCCAGCTGATGCCGCGGTTGCCCTCGTCGCCCGTGCGCACGAGCAGCTCGCAGAAGTCGGCCACCTCGGCGTGGGAGGTCCAGATCTTCGAGCCGGTGACCACGTAATGGTCGCCGTCACGCACGGCGCGTGTGCGCAGCGAGGCGAGGTCGCTGCCGGCGTCGGGCTCGCTGAAGCCCTGGCACCACGCCTCCTCGCCGCGCAGGATCGCCGGCAGGAAGCGCTCTCTCTGCGCCGGCGTCCCCTCGGCAATGACCGTCGGACCGGCGTGGAGCAGTCCGACGAAGTTCACACCGACATAGGGCGCACCGGCGCGCTCGCACTCCTCCTTGAAGATCAGCTGTTCCACCGGGGAGGCGCCGCGCCCGCCGCCCTCGGCCGGCCAGTCGACGCCGGCATAGCCCGCGTCGAAGAGCGTGCGCTGCCAGCGCAGGTCGTAGGCCCGCCGGGCGGGCCAGTCGTCGTGCGGGGGGGGAGCACCGAAGCCGGGGAGGGTTTCGGCCAGCCAGCCCCGCAGCTGCTGGCGGAACGCCTGCTCGGACGCGGTGTAGCGGAGGTCCATTCTTGGGCGGGGCGCGCCGGACGGACTCAGGCCACGAAGTCGAGGCCGAACAGCTTTATCGCGTTGCCTCGCACGATCTTGCGGCGCTGGGCGTCGGTCAGGTCCGCCATCTGCTCCTCGGCGATCTGGCGCGTGCGCGGCCAGGTCGAGTCCGAGTGCGGGTAGTCGGACTCGTAGGTGATGTTGTCCTCGCCGATCTCGTCGACCGAGCGCAGCCCGTGGGCGTCGTCGAAGAAGCACCCCCACACGTGGTCGGCGAAGTAGCTCGAGGGCTTCTCCGGCACGATGTCGGCCACGCCGCCCCAGCCGCGGTTGTCCTCCCACACCCGGTCGGCCCGCTCCAGGATGTAGGGGATCCAGCCGATCTGGCCCTCCGAGTAGGCCACCTTGAGCTCGGGGAAGCGCACGAACACGCCGCTGAAGAGGAAGTCGACCAGCGAGAAGGTGGCGTTGGTGTGCGTCAGCGTCGACCCCACCGCAGGCGGGGCGTCGGCCGAGGTCGACGGCATCTTCGACGAGCTGCCGATGTGCATGTTGACGATCGTCTTCGTCTCCGAGCAGGCCCGGAAGAAGGGGTCCCAGTAGTGGTCGGGGTCGTGCACGCTCGGGAGGCCGAGGAAGGGTGGGATCTCGCTGAAGCAGACGGCGCGCACACCGCGCTCCGCGTTGCGCCGCACCTCGGCCGCCGCCAACTCGGCATCCCACAGCGGGATCAGGCAGAGCGGGATGAGCCGGCCGCCCGAGTCGCCGCACCACTCGTCGACCATCCAGTCGTTGTAGGCCTTGACGCACAGCAGGCCGAGCTCCTTGTCCTGGGCCTCGGTGAAGGTCTGGCCGCAGAAGCGGGGGAACGTCGGGAAGCAGAGCGCCGCCTCAATGTGGTTGGCGTCCATGTCGTCGAGGCGTGGCTTCACCTCGTAGGAGCCCGGCCGCATGTCCTCGTAGGTGACGCCCTTCATGGTCACCTCGTCGCGGGGCACCCCGACGGCGGAGTCCACGCGCAGGAGGGGACGCTTGAGGTCCTCGTAGTACCACCAGTCCACCGGCTCGCCCACGGATCCCGGCTTGACCTTCAGCTGCCCGCCCCGGAACTCGACCTCGGGCATCGGCGCCCGCACGATCCGCGGCCCGACCTCGAGGTACTTGGACGGGAGGCGGTCCTGCCACACGTTGGGCGGCTCGACCACGTGGTCGTCGACCGAGATGATCATCGGCAGGGGCTCAGGCATGGACATCGAGCGTAGCCCGCACCTGACGGGGCGTCAGAAACGTGGACGGGCCCCGCTCATCCGAAGACCTCCGCGAAGAGGTCGAGCATGGCCTGCCAGGAGCGGCGGTCCGTCGCCTCGTCGTAGGCGATGCCCGGCAGGTCGATCGCCGTGGCCCGCGGGTTGGTGAACGAGTGCACGGCACCCCCGTAGACCACGAGCTGCCAGTCGACGCCCCCCGCCCGCATCTCCTCCTCGAAGGCGCGGCGCTCGTCGTTGGTGACGATGGGGTCGTCGGCGCCGATGAGGGCCAGCACCTTGCCGGTGATGTTGCGGGCGTCCTCGGGCCGGACCGTGCCGAGACCGGAGTGGAAGCCCACCACGGCCTTGAGATCGGCGCCGCCGCGCGCGAGCTCCAGGGAGAGCGTGCCGCCGAAGCAGTAGCCGATGGCGGCCAGCTGGTCCGGGTCTGTGCGCGGCTCGGCGCGCAGGATATCGAGGCCGGCGGTGCCCGTGGCCCGGGCGCGCGGCAGGTCGGCCCGCAGCTCGCCGATGCGGGCCATCATGTCGTTGCGGCTGGTGATCGGTTGCCCGCCGCCGTGGTAGTCGAGCGCGAAGGCGACGTAGCCGAGCTCCTCGGCCAGCCGCACGGCGCGGGAGCGCGCGTGGTCGTCGAGGCCGGGGCCCTCGTGGCAGACCAGCACCCCGGGGCGGCGATCGGTGCCGTCGGGCAGGGCGATCGTGCCCACCATGGTGCGGCCGTCGGCTTCGTAGGTGATGTCGCGGGTGGTGACCATGGGCGCACCGTACTCGCCCCCCGTCAACGCCATACTGGCGGCGATGCGCGGGGAGAACGGACGGAACCTGCAATCGGGATTGGCGGCCGTGCCGCTCGCGCTCGTCGCACTGGTGCTGGCTTCGTGCAGCTCGGGCCCCTCGACCCCGAAGGCCGCCCCCACCACCACGACGCGCCCGGCTGCGTCCTCGACGACGACGAGCACGACGGCGACGCCCGCCTCCACCCTGCCGGGCGTGCCCACGTCGGGGCCCCTGCAGGCGGGGTCGCCGATCCCTCTCCCGTTCGCGGCCGACCGTGTGACGGCGGCCGAGGGACCCGACGGAGCGGTGTTCGCCGCACCCCAGGACCCGACCAGCCCGTCACCGGCCATCGCCTGGGTCGTCGACGGCAACGGTCCGGCCGCCATCGCCGAGCACGTGGCGACCGGCATCGCCGCGCTGGCGGCGGACGCCACCGACTTCTACGTGGCGACGTATTCCGACGTGTACGCCTACAGCCGGGTGAGTGGCAACCAGGACGGGCAATGGACGATGCCCACGGTCAACGCGGCGAACAGCTCCGACGACGACCTGGTGTCCCTGACGGCCGCCGGTGGCGCGGTGCTGGTCTCGGTGACGCAGGGTGACACGGTCGGCGTGTACCGCATCAACCCGTCGTCCTCGGCGCGGCCGCACCTGCTCGTGCAGGGGCTCGGGGCCGCCGTCGGGGCGGACGGCTCCGTCTACTACGAGCGCGCCGACCACCACCTCGCCGTGCTGCGTCCCGACGGCACCACCGCAACCGGTGCGGTGCTCAACCACACCCCGAACGGCCTGGGTGGCGGCGTGCAGTACCTCGACGACGTCGCCGGCGGGGTGGTGTGGGTCAGCCAGCCGGCGGGCCAGGGCCTCGATGCCCAGTTCACGACGTACGACGCCACCTCCCTCGCGGTGCTGGGGTCCTACACCGGCTCGGTGACGAGCAGCGTGGTCGACACGGCCGCGGGGCCGCTCGTCCTCGAGCAGTCCGGCAGCACCCCCTCGTGCCCGCAGACGACGTCGCCGTCGTCGTGCGTCCTGCGCATCGACCAGCACGGCACCGCCAGCGATCCGGTGGGCGTCGGCGCGGCCGTCACGCTCGTGGGGCCCGGTCCGGCCGTCGTCGTCTCCGACACCACGACCGGCCAGTTCGACCTGGTGCGCCTGTCGTAGCGGCGGCGGCGTGCGGGCAGGAACGGTCCGCCGGTCACCGTGTCCGACCGGCGGTGGTTGCTACTGTCGGCGTGACGCTGGAGGGATCTTGGCCAACGCCGACGAGACACCCCAGGCCGCTGCCTCATGGGCAAGGGCCGGATGGAGGCGTTCAGCGACGGTGTGCTCGCGATCGCCATCACGCTGCTGGTGCTCGATCTGGCCATCCGGCCCCCCGGCTCACCGACCGACGAGTTCTTCCGGGCCTGGCCGTCCTACGTCGCGTACGTCGTCAGTTTCCTCACGATCGGCGGGCCGTGGACCGCCCACCACTCCCTCACGGACCGCCTGGAAGGCGTCGACTCCATCTTCCTGCGGCTGAACCTCCTCTTCCTGCTCGCCATCGCGTTCCTGCCCTTTCCCACGCGCCTCGTCGCCGAGGCGCTCGAGCGCAACACCGACTGGGAGCGCATGGCCGTGACGGTCTACGGCATCACGATCCTGGTGACGCGGCTGATGTTCGCCGTCCTGGTCAGCTACTCGCTGCGCCAGCAGCTGCGCCAGGAACGGGCCGACGACCCCGACCTCGAGGAGGCACGACGGAAGTCCGGCGTGACCCTGGTCGCCTACGCCGTCACCATCGTGGTGGGCCTCCTCCTGCCGATCGTGGCGATCGTGTTCTACTTCGCGCTCGCGGTCTTCCTGGTCGTGCCGTTCAAGGCGGTCGCCCGGGAGATCTTCCGGCGCCCACGAGCCGCGTGAGAGGCGCAGCACCTCCCCGCACCGGCGCTCAGGGCCCGGTCGCTCCGGCGGCGCCGAACTCCATCTGGAACAGATAGGCGGTGGCCAGGCTCCGGTAGGGCCGCCACGGCGCGGCGATCGTGCGCACCTCGTCCTGGGTCGGGAGGTGGTCCATGCCGTAGGCGCGCTGCATCACCTTGCGCAGCGCGAGGTCCCCGGGGAGGACGACGTCGGGACGGTCGAGGGCGATGATCAGCATCCCGTGCACCGTCCAGGGCCCGATGCCGGGGATGGCGGTCAGGCGGGCCTCGATCTCCTCGTCGCTCATGGCGCGCAGGTCCTCGTCACGCAGCGTGCCGTCGGCGAATTGCGCCGCCACGGCGCGCAGCGTCTCGACCTTCCGCGCCGACAACCCGGTCTGGCGGAGCGCCGAGGGGTCCATCGCCAGCAGCTCGGCCGGCGGCGGCAGCCGGCCGCCGAAGCCCGCGCGCAGGCGCTCGAGGATGCGGCGGGTCGCGGCGACGGAGAGCTGCTGACCGGCGACCTGGAACACCAGCGCGCCGAAGGCGTCCATCGGCGGCAGGTCGGCCAGCCAGGCCCGGGGGTCGAACGCGGGGTGGTCGGCCATGACGCGGGCCAGGACCGGATCGGCCCGGCGGAGGTGCGCCAGCGCCGCATCGGCCCCGGCGTCGGGCCGGCGGGGGGGAGCGCCGCTCAATAGTGCATGGAGACGCCGCCGTTGGGGCTGAGCAGCTGTCCCGTGACGAAGCTGCTGGCGTCAGCGGCGAGATACAGCACGCAGTACGCGATGTCCGACGTCACCCCCACCCGGCGCAAGGGGGTCATGCGGGCCATCGGCTTCACCATCGCCGCCTTGGTCTCCTCGTTGACGGTCCCGTCGGGGTTCGTGTAGTAGCGCGCCGTCATGTTGGAGGGAACGAAGCCCGGCGCGACCGTGTTGACGCGCACGCCGTGCTCGCCCACCTCGACGGCCATCGTCTGGGTCAGCTGCGCCACCCCGGCCTTGCAGATGGCGTAGGGACCGATCCCCGGCGCAGGGGCCAGCACCGCAGCCGACGCCATGTTGACGATGGAGCCGCCGCGCTGCGCCACCATCACCCTCCCGGCGGCCTGGCATCCGTACACGACGCCCTTGAGGTTCACCGCGAGGATGCGATCGAACTCGTCGGGGTCGAGGTCGATGATCGTGCTGTCGATCATGATCCCAGCGATGTTGCACATGACGTGCAGGCCGCCGTGGCGCGCCGTGATGTGGTCGACCAGGGTCGACGCCGCGCCCCGGACGGACACATCGAGCTGTGCGCTCTCGGCCCTTCCGCCCTGCCCGAGGATGCCGCTGGCCGTCTCGGCCGCCGCAGGACCGTTGACGTCCGCGCACACGACGGTGGCGCCTGCCCCCGCCAGCACTTCGGCGGTGGTCCGTCCGATGCTGCCGCCCGCCCCGGTGACCAGCGCCACCCGGCCGGTCAGGTCGAAGGCGTTCCTCACACTCTGCGCGGTTTCCACCGGCGCACCTTACGCGCCCGGCAGCCCCTCCGATCAGGCTGCGTCGGCCCGGGGCTCTATCCGGAAGACCGGGTAGTCGGCGGCGATCGCCTCGAAGTCGGGTAGCGGGGCCTTACGATCGACCGGGATGTGCGGGCGGGCCCCCGGGGCGAGCGCGAGGTAGCGCCGAAGGATGGGAGCCCGCAGCGCCGGGTCGACCTCCTCCAGCCACACCGACTCCCTCTTGCCGTGGCGCAGCTCCGCCCTACCGCCGTCCGCCTCGAGGTTCCTGACCCAGTTCGCGTCCGGCCCGAGCATCGAGACGAGGTAGCGCTGACCCTCGTAGTCGGCGATCACGACCGGCAACGAGATGATCTGTCCGCTGTGGCGCCCGCGGACCTCGAGCGCACCGGCGCGCGAGGGCATGAGGCCGGCGGAGAACGCAATCGCCGACAGCCGGTTCTGCAGCCGGGCGAACCGGCTGGGACGCCCACCCCGGTACAGCCGGCGCGTGTAGTCCCCGTAGGTCCACATACCCCGATCGTGCGGCCGCCGGGCCGGATCGGCCAGGGTCCATGTGCCCTTCCGTCGTCACGCCCCTACGCGGTCACACCTTCGATCGCCAGCAGGGCGCGCTTGACCTTCAGGCCGCCGCCGTAGCCGCCGATCCCGTTGCTGGCCAGCACGCGGTGGCAGGGCACGATGATCGGGATGGGGTTGCGCCCGTTGGCCTGGCCCACGGCGCGGGGCCCTCTCGGGCGCCCGACCCGGCGGGCCAGCTCTCCGTAGCTGATCGTCTCGCCGTACCCGATGCGCGTCAGCTCGGCCCAGACCTCCTGTTGGAATGGTGTGCCGTCGAGCTCCATCGTCACGTCGAACTCGGTGCGCTCGCCGGCGAAGTACTCCTCGAGCTGCGACGCCGTCTCCTTGAGGACGGGCGGGACGTCGTCGAGGTCGCGGCGCCCGTGCCGCCGCTCGTGCGGCAGCCAGACGCCGACCAGCACGTCGCCGTCGCACTCCAGGACGAGACGTCCGATCGGGGTGTCGAGAGGCATGGTGGCGGTGGGGGAGGTCGTCATGCGGCGCGTCCTTTCATCGGTGGGGTGGGGATCTCGGCGTCGGGCGTGGGGAGGGACCACAGGTGCGCCATGGCGTAGCTGCGCCACGGCCGCCAGCCGTCGGCGGCGCCGGCGAGACGCACCGGGTCGTCGGGCAGGCCGACCGCCCGCGCCGCGCGGCGGATGCCGAGGTCCGTCGGCATGAACGCATCCGGGTCGCGCAGCGCCCGCATGGCCACGTACTCGGCCGTCCACGGACCGATGCCCGGGAGCCGTACCAGGGCGCGGCGCACCTCGAGCGGGTCGGCGCCGGCGTCGATGACGACGTCGCCGCGTTCGACCGCGTCCGCCAGGGCGACCACCGCACGCCGCCTCCCGGCCGGCATGGCGAAGACGCCCGGGTCGCGCCCGGCCAGCTCGACGAGTGCGGCCGGGGTGGGGAAGAGGTGGGTGACCGGTCCCGCCGGCTCGGCGAGCGGGATGCCGGCCGCCTGGACCAGCCGGCCCGCGACCGTCCGGGCCCCCGACACCGAGACCTGCTGGCCGATGACCGCGCGGACGGCGAGCTCGAAGCCCTCGGCCGCGCCCGGTACCCGGCGCCCCGGGTCGTGCTCGACCACGGGCCCGACCAGCGCGTCGCCCCGCAGCGCCTCCCAGACCGCGACGGGGTCGGCGTCGAGATCGAGCAGTTGGCGGCAGCGTGAGACGGCGGTGGTGAGGTCGCGCAGGTCGGACAGCACGAGGTCACCCTCCACGCAGGACGGCCCGCTCCTGTCGTCGCGCGCCTCGCCTCCGTCCCACGGCGCGGACAGTGCGACCACGCCGTGGCCGTGGGGCAGGCGCAGGCTGCGCCGGTAGGAGGATCCGTCGAACGACTCCACTCCGGGCAGCGCGCGGGAACCGAGGAAGTCGAAGAGCGAGGCCGGGCTGAAGGGGCGCCGGCACGGCAGCCGGAGCCGGATGGACTGTGCCGTGGTGGACCCGGTTCCGCCAGCACCTCTCCGCCCATGTGCCGACCTGACGGCGCGTGCCCGCAGGCCGCTCGGCGTGTCGGCGAAGATCTGGCGCACCGTGTCGTTGCACTGGCGCACGCTGGCGAAGCCCGCCGCGAACGCGACGTGCGCGACGGGGAGGTCCGTCGTCTCGAGCAGGATGCGCGCCGTCTGGCTGCGCTGCGCCCGGGCGAGGGCGAGCGGGCCCGTCCCCACCTCGGCCGTCACGAGGCGGTTGAGCTGGCGCGTGCTGTACCCGAGGCGCTGCGCGAGGCCCTCGACACCCTCACGGTCCACGATGCCGTCGCGGATGAGCCGCATCGCCCGCGCCACGACGTCGGCCCGCACGTTCCACTCCGGCGAGCCCGGCGTGGCGTCGGGCCGGCAGCGGAGGCAGGCGCGGAAGCCGGCCTGTTGCGCGGCGGCGGCGGTCGGGTAGAAGCGGACGTTCTGCCGCTTGGGGGTCCGGGCCGGGCAGCTCGGCCGGCAGTAGATGCCGGTCGAGGTCACCGCGCAGAAGAACCAGCCGTCGAAGCGGGCGTCCTTGCTCTGCGCCGCCTGGTAGCAGCGGTCCGGGTCCTCGATCACGGGTGCCAGCGTGGCACGCCGCAGTGACGATTACTGGCGGGAATCGGACATTGCCGTCGACGATTCCCGGCTGGCCCTGGTCCGAGGCCCACGCCCTCCCAGGCGGGCGGCCCGACGGCGCGCGTCAGTGCCCGGTGACGGCCTGCAGGACGAGCCGGCGGTGGGTGGCGGCGTCGCCCCACGCGCGCGAGAGCGCCCACGTCTGCTTCAGGAAGAAGTGGAGGTCGCACTCCCACGTGTAGCCGATGGCGCCGTGGACCTGGAGCGCCACCCGGGCGGCGAGGTCGGCGGCGTCCGACGCCATGGCCTTGGCCATGGAGGCGTCGTGCGACAGCGTGGGCTGGGCCGTCGCCAGAGACCAGGCGGCGCGGTACGTGGCGGGGCGGGCGAACTCGAGCGCGACGCGGGCGTCCGCCAGCTGGTGCTTGACGGCCTGGAAGCTCCCGATGGCCTTGCCGAACTGGTGGCGCTCCTTCGCGTAGAGGGCGGTCATGGCGAGCATGCGGCCGGCGAGACCGACGAGCAGTGCCGCACTGCCGGCAGCGGCGCGGTCCGCCAGCAGCGAGACGGCCGCCTCGGCGGCGACGCCATAGGCCAGCAGCGTCTCGGCGTCGAGCGGCCAGTGCACGGAGGAGAGATCGCGCGACGAGCTCAGCGCAGGCGTCGGGTACACCTCGCACGAGGCCTCGGGCACCGCGTGCAACTGCCACCCCGAATCGGCGTCACGGCAGGCCAGGAGGAACACGGCCGCGTCACGGGCGCCGACGACGCGGGGCGTGCGCAGCGCGCCGTCAGGCGACACGGTGGTCGGTGACACGAGCCCGCCGACGGTGACGTCGACGCCGCCCACGGCGAAGCTGGCGTCGTCCTCGACCAGGGCCGCGAGCGCGGCGGCGGCGGCCGGGTCCGGCAGCAGCGCGGCGAGCGTCGGCGCGGCGAGCGCCGCCGTCTCCAACAACGGCTCGGGCAGGCAGGCCCGGCCGGCCTCCTCCAGCACCCCGACGAGGTCGACGTCGCCCAGGCCGAGCCCGTTGGCGGCTTCGGGCACGACGAGGGCGGGAGCCCCGAGCTCGGCCAGGACGGCCCAACGGTCGGCGGCGAGCGTGGCCCGCCCGTCCTCGTCGGCCAGGTCGAAGGTGCGCAGCGCGTCGGGGCTGCACTCGGTGTCGAGCACCGTGCGCACGCCGGCGCGCAGCTCCTCCTGCTCCTCGCTGAACGCGAAGTCCACCGCCGGCTCCTCGGGCCCTCAGCCCCGCGGCAGCCCGAGCAGGCGCTCGGCCACCACGTTGCGCTGAATCTCGTTGGTCCCGGCGTAAATGGGGCCGGCGAGCGAGAAGAGGTAGCCGTCGAGCCACTCTCCGGGCGCGCCCGCCTCCAGGAGCTCGGCCTCGGGGCCGAGCAGGTCGAGCGCCGCGGTGTGGATGGCGACGTCGGTCTCGGACCAGAAGATCTTGTTGCAGCTGGCCTCGGGACCCACGGCGTGGCCGCGGGCGACGCGCGACGCGGTCCAGTAGGTGTGGAGCTGGTAGGCCTCGGCGTCCATGTGGGCCTGGGCCACGGCGTCGACGGAGGAGGCCGGGCCGCCGCGCTGGTGGAAGAGCCCGACGAGGCGGTCGGCTGCCCCGGTGTAGCGCGCCGGGCTGCGCAGCGAGAGGCCGCGCTCGGACCCCGCCGTCGCCATCGCCACCGACCATCCGGCCCCGACCTCGCCCAGGACCTGGTCCTCGGGGACCTCCACGTTGTCGAAGAAGATCTCGGCGAACCCCGTCTCGCCGTCGATCTGGGGGATCGGGCGCACGGTGAGCCCGGGCGAGTCCATGGCCACGAGGAAGTAGGTGAGCCCGCGGTGGCGTTCGGCCTCGGGGTCGGTGCGGAAGATGCCGAAGCACCAGTCCGCGAACGCGCCCCGGCTGGCCCAGGTCTTCTGACCGTTGAGGATCCAGCCGTCGCCGGCCGCGCTGCGCGCGGCGCGCGAGCGGATGCCGGCGAGGTCACTGCCCGCGTCGGGCTCGGACCAGCCCTGGCACCAGATCTCGTCGCCCGCCGCCATCGGCGGCAGGTAGCGCGCCTTCTGGGCGTCGGTCCCGTACTCGAGCATGGTGGGGGCGAGCAGGAAGATGCCGTTCTGGCTCACCCGCTTGGGGGCGCGGGCGCGGTAGTACTCCTCCTCGAACACGAGCCACTCGAAGATCCCGAGGTCGCGCCCGCCGTACTCGACGGGCCAGCTCACCACGGACCAGCGGTCCTCGAACATGGTGCGCTCCCAGGCGCGGTGGGCCTCGAAGCCGGCTGCCGTATCGAGCGAGGGGAGGGGGTCGGCGGGGACGTGGGCCTCCAGCCAGGCCCGGGCGTCGGCGCGGAAGGCCTCGTCCTCGGGGCTGAAGGTCAGGTCCATGACGGAGGGAATCTTCCACAGCGTCCCCGGCCGTGCCAAGGTCGCGGGCCGGAGCTCCTCAGGCGCCGCCGCCGCCGGTGTGGTCCCCACCGAGCGTGCGCACGAAGAAGTCGACCACCAATGAGATGACGGCGGCCTCCGAGGGGACCTCGCCCACCGTGTCGAATTCGTGCCCGCCGTCGAACACCGTCACCATCTGGTGGGGCACGTCGGCCACCCCGAGGTCCCAGGCCAGCTCCATCGACTGCTGCGGATAGACGATCTCGTCGTTGTTCGAGTCGAGGATCAGGAAGGGCGGGTCGCCCGGCGCGATGTAGGTCACCGGGCTGGCCTTCTTGAGGTCGGCGCCGAGCTGGCGGCTCGGCACGCTGCCGAGCAGCGAGATGAAGCTCTCGGCGACGAGCACGGCGTCGCCCTGGTCCCCCATGGTCAACAGGTCGCTCGGCCCCGCCATGTCGACCACCGCCTCCACCCGGCTCGACTCGCCGCGGTAGGGGCCGAGGTCCCAGCCGGCGTTGGGGCCGGCGGTGCCGAGCAGCGCCACGAGATGCCCGCCGGCGCTCTGGCCCCAGGCCCCGATCTCTTCGGGGTCGATGTGGAATCTGCGGGCGTTGGCCCGCAGGTAGCGGATGGCGCACTTGACGTCGACGATCTGGTCGGGCCAGTGCCCGCGCGGCCCGAGCCGGTAGTCGAGGCTGACGACCACGATCCCGCGGGCGGCCAGCGCCGGGCCGATGCTGTCGATGATGAAGCCGCCCGTGTCGTAGTCGCCCGAGACCCAGGAGCCCCCGTGGACGTAGACGGCGGCCGGGGCCGGGCCGTGCAGGGTGGCGGGCTCGGTGATCCGGGCCTCCTGGTGGTTGCAGTAGCTGACCGTGGCCTGGTGGCCTGCCGCCACGGTCGGTCCCGGCGCCGGGGCGCCGCCGCCCGCCGCGCCGGGCGGCGTGGTGCCCGCGCTGGCGCAGGCGGCCAGCACCGCGACACCGAGCACGCAGACGGTCGCGACGGCGAAGCCCCTGCGCATGGCTCAATGTTGGTCGATCACGGCCGGGAGGGGTTCCCGCCCTGCCTGGAGGGGCACGTCTGGCACTGGATCCGATTCGGCGTCAGAATTGGCTCCTTATGCCCAATGCCGTGATCGTCGACGCCGTCCGCACCCCGGTGGGCCGCCGCGGGGGCCGCCTCTCCGGATGGCATGCCACCGACCTGGCCGCCCAGCCGCTGGCGGCCCTGCTGGCCCGCAACGACCTGGACCCCGCCCTGGTCGAGGACGTCGTCATGGGCTGCACCATGACCGTCGGGGAGCAGGCGATGAACATCGCCCGCAACGCCGCCCTGGCCGCCGGGCTCCCCGAGTCGGTGCCCGGGACGACGGTCGACCGCCAGTGCGGCTCGGCCCAGCAGGCGATCCACTTCGCGGCGCAGGCGGTCATGGCGGGGGCCATGGACATCGCCATCGGCGCCGGCGTGGAGTCGATGAGCCGGGTGCCGATCGGGTCGACGACCGAGCCCGGTCCGGGCGAGGCCTACGGGCCGCTGTACCTGCAGCGCTTCGAGCTCATCCACCAGGGCGAGTGCGCCGAGGAGATCGCCCGGCGCTGGAAGGTGTCGCGCCAGCAGATGGACGAGTTCGCGCTCGAGTCGCACCGGCGGGCGGCGCGGGCGACCGACGAGGGCCGCTTCGCCAACGAGATCGTGCCGCTCGAGGCCCGGGTCCACCCCGACGTGCCCGGGGCCGACGAGGTGAGCGGGCTGCTCGAGTCCGACGAGGGCGTGCGGCGGGACACCTCGCTCGAGAAGCTGGCCGGGTTGAAGCCGGCGTTCTCCGAGACGGGGACGGTGACGGCGGGGACGTCGTCGCAGATCTCCGACGGCGCGGCGGCGGTGCTGATCATGAGCGAGGAGCGGGCGTCGTCGCTCGGCCTGCGCCCCCGGGCGCGCTTCCACACGTTCGCGGTGGCGGCCAACGACCCCCAGATCATGCTGACGGCACCGATCCCGGCCACCGAGCTGGTCCTCGCCAAGGCGAAGCTCTCGCTCGACGACATCGACGTGGTCGAGATCAACGAGGCCTTCGCCTCGGTGGTCCTCGCCTGGGAGCGCGAGTTCCACCCCGACATGGCGCGGGTGAACCCCAACGGCGGTGCCATCGCCATCGGCCACCCCACGGGGTGCTCGGGGGCCCGCCTCATGGCCACCCTGCTCAACGAGATGGAGCGCACGGGTGCGCGCTACGGGCTCCAGACGATGTGCGAGGGCGGCGGCCAGGCCAACGCGACGATCATCGAGCGGCTCGGCTGATGGCCCCCGCGACCCGGGTGCCCGCCGTCGAGGGCTGGTTCACCACCGGTGACGACGGCGCGGCGCCGGCGCTCCTCGGCTCGCGCTGTACCGGGTGCGGGACGTTCGCCTTCCCCGCCGAGGCCACCTACTGCCGCAACCCCGACTGCACGTCGAGCTCGTTCGAGACCGTCGAGCTGTCGCGCCGGGGGCGCATCTGGTCCTACACCGACGCCAGGTACCAGCCCCCGCCTCCCTACAGGGCGGCGGACCCCTACGTCCCGTTCTGCCTCGCCGCCGTGGAACTGGCCGCCGAGAGGCTCGTGGTCATGGGCCAGGTGGTCGGCGGGGTGACGGTCGACGACCTCGCCGTGGGCGACGAGGTCGAGCTCGTGGTCGACACGCTGTACTCGGAGGACGGCTGCGACTACCTCGTGTGGAAGTGGCGCCCGCTCGGAGCCACCGCACCCGGCGGGGAGGCCTGAGGGATGCCCGACGACAAGAAGGTCGCCGTGCTCGGCGCCGGCATGCACGAGTGGGGGAAGTGGGGGCGCCCCTTCGTCGAGTACGGGCTCGCCGCGGCACGCGACGCACTGGCGGACGCCGGCCTCGGCTGGCGTGACATGCAGTTCGTGTCCGGCGCCGACACCATCCGCAACGGCTACCCCGGGTTCGTCTCGGGCGCGACGTTCGCCCAGGCCCTGGGCTGGACGGGCGCTCGCGTCGCCAGCGTCTACGCCGCCTGTGCCTCGGGCGCGGTGGCCATTGCCAACGCCCGGGCGCAGATCCTGGCCGGGCTGTGCGACGTCGCGCTGGTGGTGGGCGCGGACACGACCCCGAAGGGCTTCTTCGCCCCCGTGGGCGGCGACCGCAAGGACGACCCCGACTGGTTGCGCTTCCATCTCATGGGGGCGACGAACCCGACCTACTTCGCGCTCTACGCCCGCCGGCGCATGGACCGCTTCGGTGCGACCGAGGAGGACTTCGCGCAGGTCAAGGTGAAGAACGCGCGCCACGGCCTGGCGAACCCCTACGCGCGCTACCGCAAGGAGGTCACCGTCGACGAGGTGCTGTCGTCACCCATGGTGGCCGATCCGCTCCGCCTGCTCGAGATCTGCGCCACCTCGGACGGCGGCGCCGCGCTCGTGCTCTCGTCCCTGGAGTTCGCGCGGCGCCATGCCGGGGGTGGCGCGCCGCTGGTGACCATTGACGCGGTGTCGACCGTGACACCGACGTTCCCCAACACCGTGATCGAGATGCCGAACTTCTCGACCGACTCCGCCGCGGCGTCGACCGGCGCGCCCGGGGCGGCCGCCGCGGGGTTCCGTCCCTCCATTGCGACGGCGGCCTACGCCGAGGCCGGCATCGGCCCCGAGGACGTCAGCCTCGCCGAGGTCTACGACCTCTCGTCTGCTCTGGAGCTCGACTGGTACGAGGACATCGGCCTGTGCGGCGAGGGCGAGGCGGAGAAGCTGCTCCGTGACGGCGCCACGTCCCTCGGCGGCCGGGTCCCGGTGAACCCCTCGGGTGGTCTGTCCTGCTTCGGCGAGGCCATTCCGGCCCAGGCCATCGCGCAGGTGTGCGAGTGCGTGTGGCAGCTGCGCGGCAGCGCCACCGGGCACCAGGTGGAGCGGGCCACCGTGGCCGTCACGGCGAACCAGGGCTTGTTCGGGCACGGATCGTCGGTCCTCCTGAGCCGCTGAAACATGGGTAGCAATCCATTTACCTGCCATTTACCGCACGCCGTGTGTGATTCCCGGGCGTTGGGGTATGGACAGCGGGTGCCGTCGAATGCGCGCTCACGCCGCTTAGGCTGGATCACGCTGCTGAGGTTGGTGTGTGCATGCGAAGCATCTGACTCGGGGTCGGCGCGGAACGACGCCGTGACTGGAGGAGCCGTTGCATGTCGGCCATCGACGTGACTGAGTTGCGCCAAGATGAGGAGCAGCAAAGAGGAGCAGAGAACTCAATGCCGGACCACACAGACGACCGGAGCGGGACCGGGTCGGACGACGTGCTGAACGCGCTCGACGAACTCGAGTCCGTGCTGCGGGAGAACGCCGAAAGCGAGCGCTTGCTCTCCAAGCGCATCGCCGAGGTCCGCCTCTCCCGGCAGAACGGGCGGGAATGGAAGGCGATCCTCGGGGACGAGGACGAGCCGGGAACGGTGCAGCTGGTCAGCACGATCCTGCGCCGGCAGTCCGAGGCCAGCGGTTACCTGCGCCGGTCACTCGTGGTGGCTCTCCGGGCCGAGGGACAGAGCATCCCGAGCATCGCCCATCTCTTCGGCGTGACCCATCAGCGGGTGTCCAACCTGCTGCGCCGCGTGGCGCAGGGCAACGCCGCCGCGAATGGCGACAACGCCTAGCTACTTCGCCCTGAAAAAGTAGTTTCGGTGTGGCTCCCCAGCTGTCCTGAATGACCGCCGCGTGGGCCCATGGGCTCTCGCTCCGACCTCTCCGGTCGCTTTTGACCCCATTTCCGGCCGTTTGCGGCGGCGGGGCGCGACAGGAGAGTGACGGGGTGAGATCAGGCAGGCACACGGTGCGACGGTGGCGGGGGGCGTCCCAGTGGTCCGGCGGAGGTTCTCGCTCGTTGCCTCGGAGAAGGAACGGGATCCTTGCTCTGTTCGCGCTCGTCGATCAACACGGCGATCTTGGTGGCGTTGTGGGCCAAGATGCCCCAGCCGCACCACGTGCGCGCCCCGTCGATGCCGTCGATCCTCGTGCGCTCCCAGCCCCAGGAGTGTTTGAGGTACGAGATGCGGCCCTCCGATCCAGTGCGCCACTTGATGAGCTTGCGGAACCGCCGCGAGGACTCGACCGCTTGGCGTTGCTTGCCAGGGCGTCCCTTGCGCGGGATGGCGACGTGGGTGACGCCGAGCTCATGGAGCTCGGTCTCCACCTTGGCCTCTCCGTAACCGCGATCCGCGGTCGCGGCTGTTGGCACCTTGGAGAACCTCTTCTTGATGCGGCCGAGGGCGGGGGCAAGCATCGGTGCGTCGGGTGGGTTGCCCATCTCGACGTTGTGGTCCACCACGATGCCATCCGCGTTGTCGGCCACCTGAGCCTTGAACCCGAATTCGACCGGTTTGCCGAGCCTGCCCTTGGCGATGGGGCGGGCGTCGGTGTCGTGCAATGACACGATGCGCGTCGATCCGTCGGGGACCTCGCCTCCGAGGCGGGTGCGGGTCTGGGCCACGACCTGCTCGAGCACCGCGATGGTCCGCTCGAGTTCGACGACGAGGGCGGTGGCCTTGCCCGAGGCTCGGGCGCCGGCCCGGCGCAGCGCCCGGCGAGCGTTCTGGGCCACGACCTGGGCTTCTGTGATGGAGGCCTCGGCGATGGTGGCCAACTCGCCGGTCAAGACGAGCACCTCGTCTTTGGCATCGCCGCTGCGCCGGCGCAGCCAGGCCGCGATCTGGTGGGCTCGTCGGCGCACCGATCGGGTGCGGTCTCGAAAGCGCGTGCGCCGGGCCAGCCCGAGTGCATGCAACGCCCCCACGGTCTTGGTGAGCTTGGCCACGCCTTTGGCCAGCAGACCCGAGTCGGTCGGATACGCGACATTGGCTGGGACGACCGTGGTGTCGGCGCGGACCTTGTCGAGTCGCAGCACCTTGGCCGCATTCGCTTTGGCCAACAGGGCCTCGTTCAACTGGTCGACGACGCCCTGCCCACAACGGGTGGTGATCTTCATCAGCGTGGATGGGTGCGGCACGGCGTCGGTGAGCGCGATGCGACAGAAGCGTCGCCAGGCCAACGAGTCGGTCACCTCGGCACAGAGTGTCTCGAAGCCGAGCCGGTACCTGAAGCGCAAGAACATCATGCGCAAGTAGGTCTCCATCGGAATGGACGGGCGGCCGATCACCGGGTCGAAGTGCGGGACGAAGGGCTCGAAGAAGACCGGGTCGTCGAGGAGGCGGTCGATCTGTTCGAGTCCAGGTGGGAGGGCCAAGAACTCGGGCGGCAGGATTGCTTCCCACAGGGTCGGCTGAGGGTCTACCTTGGTGCGTAACACGATGGCTCCATTCACTCCGGGAAGGGTGTGTGGAGCCATCGTTGCTTCATTCGGGCCCGAACGCGAGTACCTCGCCAACACGAACGCGCTGGTCGCAGGCGTTTTCCACATCGACTTTTTCAGGGGGAAGTAGTTAGGTGGGGGCGGTTCGGGTGCGGTCAGCATGGACAATGGTGATCACGAACGAGACCACGAGATCATCGAAGGCCGTTCTGACGATCCGCCATCAGAGTCTCAGCATTCGTCTTTCATCCACTCCGCGATGGAACGTGTCATCCGTTCGACTGCCAGCCCGGCATCGGGCGGGTCAAGGTTGAGCGTGAGATTGAGCTGGTGCAACCGTCGTGCTGCGATCAGAGCGGTCATCACGTCACTACTCACATCAGGCCACTCGCGTACTGCGGCATAGCCCTGACAAAACCGTTCTCGCAGCGAGCCTGTTTGATCGAAGCGCTGTAGAGAAGCGATCGAGATACTCAGATCCCAGATGTCGAGACCCCAGACGAGGTCCTGAAAATCGATTGGCCTGAGCCGGCCTTTGTGCACCAGCACGTTACTGGGCGTCAGGTCGCCGTGGACGATGTGAGGAGCATTCGATGGATCGACCCACAATGACTTGAGCACGCTCGTGGCGCGCTCGAGCGCTTCGGCGAGCATCGAGGCCTCGGGGGCCAGCGAGAGAAGGTTTGGCGTCAGCCAATAGAGAACTCGATCAGCGACAAGGACCGGAGGTACGTGCACCGGGCGGGTTGCCGACGCG
>JBKQUM010000029.1:0-4357 GCA_052140165.1 Acidimicrobiales bacterium | reverse complement strand
TTACTTCCGTTTCGGCTGCAGGGGCATTCGCCGCCGGGAATTCGGTTTGATCGTCGACCGAAGCCGAGACAGCACTGAACAGCAGAGCGCGGACGGCGTCTCCACTCCGGCGAACGGCCGCGTCCTGCAGCCGATCCAGCCTCATGCTCAGCTCTTCTTGTGGGAGTGGGACCGGAGCGAGCCGGTTGATGTACGGGTGAATGGTGCTCAGCACTTGCTCGTCGGGCTCGCATAGCTCTTCGTCGAGCTTTTCACCCGGGCGTCTGCCCGTGATCTTGATGGGGATGTCGACCCCAACCTGGTAGCCCGACAGGCGGATCATGCGTTGTGCCAGGTCCATAATCCGGACAGGTTGTCCCATGTCCAGCATGAAGATCTCGCCACCCCGGGAGAGCATTGCAGACTGCAATACGAGCTGGACTGCCTCTTCGACGCTCATGAAGAACCGGGTCATCCGGGGGTCGGTGACCGTGACGGGGCCGCCATTTGCGATCTGTCGAGCGAACGTCGGAATGACACTGCCGCGGCTTCCCAGCACGTTTCCGAAGCGAACCGCACAGTAGGCCGCGTCCTTCGGCGATTTCGCCAGCACGACCTGCTCGGCAAGGCTCTTTGATGCACCCATGACACTTGTTGGTTGCACCGCTTTGTCGGTCGAAATCTGAACGAACCGTTCCGCACCAACTTCGACAGAGGCCTCCACGACATTCAGGGTGCCAAAAACGTTCGTGTTGACCGCTTCCACCGGATACATCTCAAGTACAGGCACGTGTTTATGGGCCGCGGCATGGAGCACTATTTCTGGGCGGTAGCGGTTGAACAGGTCGAATACAGCCGTGCGATCAGTGATATCAACCAGTGCTTGCACGCACGGTTCGGAGATCGTGGAGGCGGTGTCGTGGAGGTGCGTTTCATCGTGGTCAAGGAGTACCAGCAGGTCGGGTTTGAGGCCCGATATCTGGCGGCATATCTCTGACCCGATCGAGCCACCAGCACCTGTGACCAGGACCCGCCGCCCAGCCAAAGCGGGCCGTATCGTGTCGAGTTCCCCAGCGACCGGATTCCGACCGAGGAGGTCCTCGATGCGCGGTTCTCGAGCTTGTCGAACCGTCGCAAGGTGCGCAGGGAGGTTCATGAGGTTGCGCACTCCGGGTAGCACCTTCATCGCCACACCTGCCTGCTCCGATACTTGGAGCACCTTCTCCACCAGTTCAGGCGGCGGGGACGGGATGGCTAACAGCACCTGCTGAATCGTGTAGCGGTCCGTGGCGTCCGGAATGTCGGTGATCTTGCCGACGACAGGCACGCCGAGGAGGGAAAGACCGTGGGCGCGGGTGTCATCGTCGAACACCGCTACCGGAATGAGCCCAGCGCTCGGGCAATTCTGCATCTCGCGAATGGCGGCAGCGCCCATATCGAAGCTGCCGACGATTGCAACTCTTAGACCCATCTGCCGGGATCCCCGTTGCCACGCAAACAGCCGCGAGTGGAACCGGATGATACCCATGCCCATAGTGGAGAACAGACACCCGACGACGACCACACTGATCGGAACGAGCTCCGGACTGTACATACGCCAGATGAGGTCGAAAGCAAGCAAAATGGCCATCGTCACGAGCGCAGCAAGACACAGTTGGCTCGCCTCCTGCGCTCCGGCATGACGCCACATGCGTTCATAGAGCCCAAAGAGATGGTTGGCCGTCAGCGCGACGACGACCGCTGCTGCGAGAAACAACGCGAAATGCTGCCAGTAATCCGCGGGTGGCTTGTGGCGGAAATAAATCACCTCGGCCACTCCGTAGCCGGAGCAGACTGAAATCGCGTCAAGTAACACGAACAACAGGCGGGCTCGCACCCGGCTGGCGCGTGCGGCAACGCTGCTCTCGCTCATGACGCGCTCCGCGGCATCATCGCGGGGCTTCCCACCCGATCTCTATACTGCGCCCAGAAAAGGTCCATCCGACACCCCCACCCCCCCGATCCCGCCACCAAAGTGACGAGAACGGCCTCCGTGCGGCCTAGTCGACGTCCCCCTGTTGCTCCGCTCGCGCAAAGCCCCTCGCTTCGACCAATTCCCTTTTATGACGCCATAACTCTTATCACGTCGACAAACAGTCTGGCCACGGCCGAATGGCTCCGTTTCTCTTAGGCAAAGAGAAACGGAGCGGAGCCATGGTTGTGTCATTCGAGCCCGAACGCGACTACCCCGCCACCACGAACACGCAGGTCGCGGGCATTTCTACGCGGTTCCGAACAAATCCTCCTGATTAACCGCGTTTTGCCGCAATTCGCCCGCCCCGATGGCCAAGACCAATTCGCGAGATGTATCGTTCATGTCTCAGCTGGAGGGCGTTGCAGCTGATAGGTGGCACGATGCGGGCTAACGCCCCCTCGGCGGGTTCGCCGAATGGAGTATCTGGGAGCGAGGAGAGTGGGGGCGCATGGAGCCAGTTGACTTCGGGGGCGCGCTCCTCCGCCGCTGGTGGCTTCTGTTGGTGCTGGGTCTCGTGGGGCTCTTGGTGGGGTTGGCGCTTCCGGTTAGCCACTCCGGACATTCGAGCCCTCTGTCATGGAGTACAACAGCGATCGTCGGCGCCTCCCCTCCAGGGGGGCCGGGAACCAGCGGGGCGCTGGCAGGTGGTGTCACCACGAACCAGATTTCCTTTTACGCCCGCACTGACCAGGTGGTGTTGGCCGCCGCAAAGCAGGCGGGGCGTACGGGGTCGCTGGCCGAGCTGGAGGGTGAGATCACCGTTACCGCTGAGAACGCCAAGACCGACACCGTCGGCACGATCAAGCTCACCGGCACTGGAGCGACCCCCGAACGATCTGCCGCATTTACTAATGCCTTCGCGGATCAGCTCGGGACCTACATGAGCAATCTGGTCGGGCAGCGCAACCAGGGCCAATTGGCTGCTGCCAAACAGAAGGTGACTGACATTGAGAGCGAGATCGCCGCGCTTGGGAAGACGACGAAGGCAAATGCCGGCCTCGAAAATCAATTGAACGTCGCCTTGGCGCAGGAACAAGCCCTTTCGGCCGCTTCTTCGTCGACGGGTTACCTCATTCTGCAGCCGGCTCAGGCGAGTTCGGCAACCAAGACTGGCGGCGCCGGATTGGACGGCATCGGATCCAGCCGATTGGTTCGAGGTTTCGCGGGGCTTTTGATCGGGCTGATATTGGCAGCCGGAATCGTCCTCGTGCTCGAGATGCTTGACAAGCGTATTCGGGGGCGCTCGCGCGCGGAGGAGACATTCGGCTATCCCGTGGTAGCCGAGATCCCAATCCCGTCGAAAGAGAACGGCGCCGGCGTGGTATCGGTCTTCAGCGGGGCCAGCACACCAACGGCGGAGGCCTATCGGATGTTGAGAATGTCCGTGCTGTTCGGCGCCGTGGAACCTCCGTCCCGATACGAGGATGTTGGAAATGGCCACCGCAGTCGTGGGACGAGTGGTCAAGAAGTCGCCTCAGGTACCCAAAAGGCCAATGGCGACGGGTTCGCTTCCGAGTCCAGTCGCTCTCGCTCCGCGGTACGCCAGGTCATCATGGTGGTTTCAGCGGGCACCGAAGCAACCCGCCCGCTGGTAGTCACCAATCTTGCCGCCACCTTTGCCGACGGCGGGCAGCGGGTGCTGGTGATGAGCACCCACGATCTTCACGCCAGCAATCGCGCAAGCCCTCCGGGCCAGGACCCGATGGCACCCATTGCTCCAGAAGTCCTTGAAAGCGCCTTGCGGCCGTCTGCGCTGGCCAACGTCTCGTCTGTCCCACTGATTCCATTCGTCGCGAACAGCGGGCAACTGGCATTGCGGATGCCGGCGGTGCTGGAAGCAGCCCGACACTTGGCGGAGGTGATTCTGGTCGAGGCGCCTCCGCTTCTTGGTTTCCACGACGCCGAGGCGCTGGCACCCTCCGTCGATGTCGTTTTGATCGTGGGAGAGTGCCTAGCAACAACGTTTGACCAGGCAAAACGATCCGGAGATCTTCTGCGGCGGATTGGCGCGCCCGTGATCGGCGTCGCTCTGACCAATATGCGTATCGGTTCGCGCGACATTCGGAGATCGATTGAAAAACCCCATGTGGGCCCCAAGAACCACCTGGAGCCAGAGCCTTCAATGGCTGACGCGGGCCATTCCTCTCCGCCGCACGCGGTGATCTGAAGAATCGACGGACCCCGGCAAACAACTTGTTGATCCCTTCGGCCTGGTCGGAATCACCGGCGATCGGGCGGTGGTTGGGCCCGTCGGTCCGCGCCAGAGCGGCGAGCACCCTTGGTGTCGCCGGGGTCCGACTTCGCTCCCGAGGTGGCGCGTCGGTCCCGATAGCGCCCCGACGCCATCGGATTGATGGCGTAGAC
>JBKQUM010000028.1:0-3834 GCA_052140165.1 Acidimicrobiales bacterium | reverse complement strand
GATCACTACACCTTGCGGCTCGCACCCGGCACGAAAGAGCGGCTCACCGAGCGGGCTCACCGCGCCCATCTGCCAGAACGGACCCTGGCGCAGCGTTACGTCGAGGAGGGGCTTCGGCACGACATGCATCTATTGATTCATTTTCTCGATGGACCTAGCGGGCGACGCGCCAGCCTGATCGGCCGCGGGCTGGATGTCTGGGAGGTCATCGCCACCGTCCGAGACAACGATGGGTCCATTCCACTGGCAGCCCAGTACCTACAGGTCCCAGCCGGACTGGTGGAAGCCGCCGCGGCCTACTACGGCGAATATCGCGGTGAGATCGATACTGAGATCGAAAGCAATGAGTCCGAGTACGAACGGGGTCGCGCCGCGGCCGCCGCTGGTGAGCAAGCACTCCGTGTGTGAAGGCCCTCCTGGACGAGCAGCTCTCGTCGCAGATCGCAGTGCTGTTGCGCGAGGCGGGCTATGACGTTGTTGCTGTCGTCGAGCGCGTCGATCTCGTCGGAAGTATCGACTCGACCATCCTCGAGGTCGCGACCGGCGAAGGGCGCGCCGTAGTCACCAACAACATCAAGGACTTTCGGCCGCTCGCCGCCGAGCGGCTTGCGCAGGGACGGACGCATGGGGGCCTGATCTTGGTGCCCTCGACGCGGACCCGCAGTCGGGCTGCCGTCACTGCGCTCGCGGGCGCAATCGAGAAGGTGCTGCATGACCACCCCGACGGGTTGACAGGCAGCGAGCGCTGGATCGGGCCGCTCCCGAATGGGTGACGCGCGCGGTTTCGGGCTGACCGTTCCGACTGCGAGGTCACGCCAGCGCGCCCAGCCGCCGTCCGAGCGTCTCTTTACGTGTCTTCACCGTGCGGGAAGGGGAGGGATCGTGAGGGGACCTGAGGGGATCGCAACCCTGCTACCAGGAAAGTCGCCGGAAAGAGCCTGGTCAAAAGGCTGAGAAACCTACTTTCGCAATGTAGAGGCCGAGGGTTCGAGTCCCTTCACCTCCACAAAACGCCCAGGTCAGAGGGCTGAAGCGGGATCCCCAGAAGGTCACGAAGCACTCTTGACCGCTACGTGGTTTGTTGTAGAGGTCGTAGATGCTGGATCACCGGATTCGGCAAAAGCCCTGCTCACAGGTCGGCAGTCGGATGTTCGTCACGGCGGGACGCGCATTTCGCCGCACGTGGCTTTGCGTGTCCTTGTCGACGAGCCTGTATCCAGACGAGCCCGGAATTCGGGATCAGTCGCGGGCGTGTTCGTGACGACCGGGTCGGAGGATTACGGAGAGAGTCACCGCGCAGCCGTCAAGGGTCTTTTGCCGCCGGCCTGGGCGATAGGAGCCGACCCGCCAGATTGTGGGCCTCTCGAGTTCCATGTCGCTCGGCGGCCCATTGCCAGCAGCAAGTCGGTGCACTTCTCCGAGCTCTTCGGCGAGCAGGGACGCCCAGCGAGAGACGCGCTGGTGCGGCGGATCCGCTGCTCCGTTGGTCATACCCGATTACGTCGCTGAAGGGCTCACGAACCGTTAAATCGGCCCGCGGATGCACTCGGCGGAGAAGAAAGTGAAGAACTACGTGTCGTCCCTCCTCACCAAGATCAGACTGAGCAACCGTAGGCAATTGGCGGCACACACCGCTCGAGAACGCAGCTACCCGGTCACCGAGGCGTAGGCAAACAGCCCCGGGGACCAGCGCAGCGATCCCTCGACAGACTTGATCTGGCGTTGGATGGCAACGAGGGAGGAAAACCCAGACGCGTCAGGTTGCTCGAGCCCGTCGATCTCCAGCGCAAAGTCGCGGTGTCCTTCAGCTAGCAGCTCACCAATGACTGAGCGGACCGCGGCGCCGGTGTGCGCGTCGAGCAGGCCCGCGAGGCGGACCTTGATCGGTACCGCATTGTCGTCAATCCAAAGCTCGAGGACGGGGTCCATCTTGTCGCTCGAACTCGTTTCCGGATTGCTTGGCGGACTCCAGCAACTGAGTTCGCACGTCCTGTCAAACACTGCGGAATGGCTATTGGACACTTCGACCATGATGAGTAGTCCCGCAGTCTTCGAGATAGGGGCCAAAGTCCCAAAATGGGGGTTGTAAGTGAGGCAGCGGGCGCTGCGAACCTGGTGAGGAGCGGGAGGGAACCTCCCCTCCCGCTCTCGCAGAACCGTACGTGGCGGTCTCTGGACCAACCGAGGCGTCGTGGCCCTGCTCGGAGAACTCGAAGCGGCGAGGGAAGCCGAGGCGCGGCTCGAGGCGATCGTCCGCTCCTCGGACCACGCGATGTACTCGATGACCCCCGAGAGGTTCTCAGATTGGGAAAGAAGAGCCTGCGATGACAGACGTCAGGCCGCGCTGAGCTCCCGTGTTGAACGACGAGGCAGCAGTGTCGATCCTCCGAGTGCGACCACGGCGAGCGGCCACAGCTCCCATAGCCCGACCAGAGCCTGGACCAGCACGGCGGCGAAGATCACGGCCGCTGCGACGACGAGGAGTCCCATTCGCAGCCGCGTGAAGGTGAACGGCCGTGTGATGGTTGCTGAGGAGCGGCTTGGCAGATCCGCCACCAGACTCCCAATTTCGTGGCGGTGGCGACTACGGAGCACAGCGTCGATGCGTTGCATGCCTTCTTCAATGCTCAGGCGGCCCTCTCCGACCGCTTGCGAGACGAGGTTCGTGGCTTCGTCTCGCTCGCGGTCGGATGCGAGCACCGGCGGTCCGGAGTGAGCCTCCAACATGACGGCTCGAGGGGACGCAGCCCGGGCCTTGTGCCTGGACCAAAGAGCCTTAGCCTGGTTCGCACCCCAGCGTCCGGCCGCTACGAGTAGGGCGAAGAGGGCAATGACCAGGAACGGAAGGGCTAACTCCAGCAACGAGGCAGGACCCCCCTGCCAGTAATGGTGCCAGGGATGGTTGGCGTATCCCGGGTACCCGCTATTTGGCACCGGTTCTTCCAGTCAACGTCGCGCCGATCCGATCGGGACCACGGATCCGAGCATAGGCACATCGCAGCGCCCAGAACACGCGGCCGCCTCAGCGGTTTGGCAGCCTGGGGGCTTGGGAGAGGAACTACGGTCCAGCACCTTGCTGTGGTCGCTCCGTGAGTTTTGTCGCCCTGAGTACGCGTCCCGCAAAGGTGGTGGCGACCAGACCTCGGGCGAATAGGAGTGGAGGGGCATCACTCCGGGCGCTTGATCGGCCTACCGTTCTGGCCTGTTTGCGTGCCGGAATATACGACTTGCTGATGAGAGACAACTCGGGAGTCATCCTCAAGGAGGAACACCGTAGGTGCCTACAGATGCCAACCTGTAAGTAACGACTCGCTACCCAATCAGAACCGATCAACCTCGGACAACCATGCTGACCGCGAACACTACGGAAAAGAGCAACATGCTCTGAGCAACCTGGTCCTACGTCCGACATCGGCAGCGTGTCACTGCGTGAGACCGCCTCTGACCGGCTGAGTCCTCGGCGTTTGTGCCCTCGAGGTGTGCCTCGCCTCAGCAGTGAGGCACAAGCGTACCCCGACGGCACCGCCCATGAGGACTTTCCGCCCCGTCTCCCGTCTCCCCTGATATACACGATGCGAGTATGGATGGCGATAGCTGGGCGCACGGTAGGGAGTCAGGGCATCGTCCCATAGTCCGAGGACCTGGTCCTCGGAGCTCAAGCGTCTGGCCCCGCCGCCGGCCGGCGGCCAAGACGGCACTCCTCGCCTGCGTCGGCGTCCTCCTGATGGCGACCCTGGCCGCCTGCGGGAACGCGAAGACGACGGTGTCCGAGGCCGGCAACACCCAGGGCGTGTTCTCGAATCGGGTCGTGGTCGGGGCCCTGTCCTCGCAGAC
>JBKQUM010000027.1:0-26207 GCA_052140165.1 Acidimicrobiales bacterium | reverse complement strand
CCGACGAGCGCGGCGAGCGCGGCGAGGATCCACCACCCGACGGCCTGCGGGTGGATCGACGCCTGAATCGTGGCGGCGGTTCCGTCCTCGCTCGAGACGCCGACACTGCCCATGCCCAGGTTCAGTCGGTTGGCCTGTTCGTCGAACTGGGGGATGCCGGCCGCACCGCGGCGAAGGCGGACGTAGTACTCGTATTGCATGGCCGTGTGCGGGAGCACCGAGCGCGCGAACCCCGAGCCGGCATAGAGGAGATAGACGGGGGTGGTGCCGGACGGGAACTCGACCTCGCTGGCTTCGATCCCGACCACCTGCAGAGCGAGGTGCGGACCGTGCGGGGCGGGGAGCCCCGTATTGGGGTTGTTGTAGTCGGCGGCCTCGGACGGTGCTTCGAACGGGACGTGGATCACGGTTCCCACGTGCACCCCGTCCTGTTGCAACGTGGACGACGCCAGCACCTGATCGGGCTTCGACGGATCGGGCAACTGGCCGGAGACGAGCGTGAAGGGCGCCGTGCCCCGGCCCGATACGACTGCCACGCCGAAGTCGTTGTCGTTGATCTGTGCGCAGTCACAGGTCGGATTCCCAGCGTCGGGGAGGATCAGCTCCGTGGCCGAGGCCACGCCGCGCAGATGGGCGACCGCCGGCACCGGTCTGGTGGCGTAGACGATGCTGTCGAACCCGTGGGCCGTCACGAACCGCGGGAACGCGTTTTCCGTCCGCCGGCCCGCGGCCGCGGCAGCCAGCACAAGGCCCCCGACGACGCTGATGAGGAGCGCGATGGCCAGCCAGGACCGCCAGCGGTGGCGTAACCCGGCCTGGAACACCAACCTGACTGCTCCCACGGCACGCTCCTCCTGTCCGCGTCAGCTTGGTCCTCCTAATGGGGGTTACCAAGGTGGCCACCCTGTAGAGCTGATCGTGGTGGTACCACCCACCCAAGGTCCGGCGGGCCCCGGATGGCCCGTTCGGTGCTCCGAAGGCGGCCAGAATGGGCTGGACCAAGTGGGTCGGCTAGTGGGTAACATAGTGGGTATGGCGTACGTGGTCGCCCGTCCCAAGGGACGCTTCGAGATCCGGGAGTCGGTCCACACCCCCAAGGGCCCCCGCGCCCGCTCCCTGGCCAATTTCTCGGAGCTGACCGACGATGTGCTGGCCCGCGCCCGTCAGCGGGCGAGACGTCCCTTCGATGCGGATGCGGTGCGGGCAGCCGCCGCCCGTGCCGCCGCGCCCCATCACCAGCGCCCCGAGACGCGTCAGTTCGTCGAAGCCTCCCGCCGGATGGCCCGTTCGCTCGAACGGGTCCCCCCGCCCACGGCCCGCCGGGATCCCGGCGACGTCCTCATCGGCCTTCTCGGTTTCGTGGCAAGGGTGAAGCAGTTCGGACCTGCCCGTGCCCCCGAGCCGCTGGGGTTTCCGCCGCTCGCCCGTCTCCGGGCGGAACGGATCGCGAGGGCGAGTCATCGGTGAGCAGCACCGGGGAGCTCGGTGACCTGGCCCCCAAGATCGTCTCGCTGCACGAGATGCTCGATTCCGCCGGGGCGCCGCACCAATTCGGGGGAGCCATCGCCCTCGCCTGGTACCGCAACCCGCGGGCGACCACCGACATCGACCTCAACCTCACCTTGCCCCCCGCGGCCGCAGAGCCCGTCGTCGGGTTGCTGGGCGGGCTCGGCGTCACGGTGACTCCCGAAGATCGGGCCGCGATCGAGCAGGACGGCCAGGTCCGACTGGACTGGGACGGCTCGTACCTCGACGTGTTCTTCGCCACCATGGACCTGCACCTCGAGATGGCCGAGGAGGCCCGTCTGGTCCGTTTCGGCCCGGTCGACATACCGATCCTCGCTCCCGAGCACCTCATCGTCTGCAAGGCCATCTTCGACCGCCCGAAGGACTGGCTCGACATCGACGAGATCCTCCACTGGGGCACCGAGGTCGACGCCGCCCTGACGCTGCACTGGGTCGGCGAAGTGCTCGGCCCGGAGTCCGAGCAGTACACCCGCCTCGCCGAGGTGCTGTCCACCGGGGCGGCCGGCTCCCCTGATCACTTCACCTGATCCCACCGAGAGCGTCCACCCGCGTGCATCCGGCTGGCCCGGGGGTCGGGCTGCCGTATCGACGGTGACCAGCCATCAGCAGCCCGACCCGCAAGCCGGGGCGCCCCGGCCGGGAATCGAACCCGATGCACCCACGTAGTCATTGAGGGGCAGCCATCCAGACCCAGGGCGCTACCGGAGAACGGTCCGGTTGGGGCGGCTGTCCACTGGTATCCTGAGGCTCAGTCATTGAGGGGTAGTCGTGCGAAGGGGCCTTCGGGCCCCTTCGGCGCGGTCGGGCTGTCCACCGGGCGGCGGGAGGTCCTGAAGCCGCCACTGATCCTGCCGATCAGCTCCCGGTCGAGTCCACCAATTGGGCAATTGGGCAGGCCGGATCGGTCGATCGCGCATCCGGCCAATTGGGACTCGGCCGCCCCGGCCCATAGCATCGGCGCCATGGCAGATCTCATCCGCATGGGCGACGACGGCACGCTCCAGGTCCCCGACGAGCCCATCATCCCCTTCATCGAGGGCGACGGCACCGGCGTCGACATCTGGCCGGCCGCCAAGCTGGTTCTCGATGCGGCCGCCGCCAAGCACGGGCACACCGTCGCCTGGAAGGAGGTCCTGGCCGGCCAGAAGGCGTTCGACGAGACCGGGAGCTGGCTGCCCGACGAGACCGTCGACACCTTCCGCAGCCACCTGCTCGGCATCAAGGGGCCGCTGACCACGCCGATCGGCGGCGGCATCCGCTCGCTCAACGTGGCGCTGCGCCAGATCCTCGACCTCTACGTGTGCCTGCGCCCCGTGCGCTGGTTCACCGGGGTGCCCTCGCCGGTGCTGCACCCCGAGCTGGTGGACATGGTGATCTTCCGGGAGAACACCGAGGACGTCTACGCCGGCTACGAAGTGAAGTCGGGCACCCCCGAGGCCAAGAAGCTCGAGGTCTTCCTGCGCGAGGAGATGGGCTGGCCCATCCGGGAGGACTCGGGCATCGGGATCAAGCCGATCTCGGAATTGGGCTCCAAGCGCCTGATCCGCGCCGCCATCAACTACGCGCTCGACCGCAAGCGGCGCTCCGTCACCCTCGTGCACAAGGGCAACATCCAGAAGTTCACCGAGGGCGCCTTCCTCGACTGGGGCTACGAGCTCGTGCGCGAGGAGTTCTCCGACGTCGCCGTCGGCTGGGAGGACTGCGGCGGCGACCCCGGCGACAAGCTGCTGGTCAAGGACACCATCGCCGACATCACGCTGCAGCAGGTGCTGACCCGGCCGTCGGACTTCGACGTCATCGCCACGACGAACCTCAACGGCGACTACCTCTCCGACGCCCTGGCCGCCCAGGTCGGCGGCATCGGGATCGCCCCGGGGGCGAACATCAACTACGTGACCGGCCACGGCATCTTCGAGGCGACGCACGGCACCGCGCCCAAGTACGCCGGGCAGGACAAGGTGAACCCCGGCTCGCTGCTGCTCTCGGGCGTGCTGATGTACGAGCACATCGGGTGGGCCGGCGCCGCCTCCGACATCGTGCACGCGCTCGAGGCCACCATCGCCGACAAGATCGTCACCTACGACTTCGCCCGCCTCATGGACGGGGCCACCGAGGTCAAGACCTCGGAGTTCGCCGCCGCCATCGTCGACCGCCTCTAAACCGCGCGCCCGGACGCCGGGCGCGGCCCGCACAACCACCACCTGTCGGAAAGGACCACCTGTATCCATGGCGAAGACCCCCGTCCACGTGACCGTCACCGGCGCCGGCGGCCAGATCGGCTACTCCATCCTGTTCCGCATCGCGTCCGGCCAGCTCCTCGGCGACGACCAGCCGATCGTGCTGCGCCTGCTCGAGATCGAGCCCGCCATGCGCGTGCTCGAGGGCGTCGTCATGGAGATCGACGACTGCGCGTTCCCCCTCGTGCACGACATCGTCGCCACCTCGGACCTGAAGACCGCCTTCGACGGCACCTCGTGGGCGCTCCTCGTCGGCTCCGTGCCCCGCAAGGCGGGCATGGAGCGCGGCGACCTCCTGAGCGTCAACGGCGGCATCTTCAGGCCCCAGGGCCGGGCCATCGCCGAGAACGCCGCGTCCGACGTGCGGATCCTCGTGGTCGGCAATCCCTGCAACACGAACTGCCTCATCGCACGCTCCAACGCGCCCGAGGTCCCCGACGACCGCTGGTTCGCCATGACCCGCCTCGACGAGAACCGGGCCAAGGCGCAGCTGTCCGCCAAGGCGGGCGTGCCCGTGGCCGACGTCACCAACGTCGCCATCTGGGGCAACCACTCGGCCACCCAGTTCCCCGACTTCGCCAACGCCCGCATCGGCGGGAAGCCGGCCCCCGAGGTCATCACCGACGGCGACTGGCTGCGCGGTGAGTTCATCACCACCGTGCAGAAGCGGGGGGCCGCCGTCATCGACGCCCGCGGCTCGTCCTCGGCCGCCTCTGCCGCCGCTGCGGCCATCGACACCGTGGTGAGCCTGTGCACGCCGACGCCCGCCGGCGAGAGCTTCTCGGTGGCGGTGGCCAGCACGGGCCAGTACGGCGCCCCCGAGGGCCTCCAGTTCGGCTTCCCCGTGGTGGCCGACGGGAAGGGCGGCTGGTCGGTCGCCGAGGGGTTCGGCCACGACGACTTCGCCCAGGATCGCATCAAGGTGACCACCGACGAATTGCTGGCCGAGCGCAACGACGTGAAGGAGCTGGGCCTCATCGGGTGACACCTCCCTCAGTCTCAGCTCAGAACACGTGGCGGAACCCGGTTTCATGAGCTCGGGGCCGGAGTGCAGCCGGGACACTTTGATCGAGTCCACTACCGTCTTCTCGCCGGCGGGCCGACGGACCTGAATTGAGACGGAATTGGCGCTGTGTCGGGCTGCCGTCCATCGACAGGTCGCGGAGGTCACGCTGCTGTCACGCGCCGAGGCGATCTTCCGAACCTGGGGGAACGTCCCAGGCACCTGGCCGGTCTCCGGCCGTGGGCGGCGTGGGTACCGTGTACGCCCAGTGATGCCCACTCGCACCGACGCCACCGCGCCGATCGCCTACTTCTCCATGGAGATCGCTGTGGAGGAGGCCATGCCGACCTACAGCGGCGGCCTGGGGGTTCTGGCCGGGGACCACCTGCGCGCCGCGGCCGACCTGGGGCTCCCGCTGCTCGGGGTGACACTCGTGTACCACCACGGCTTCTTTCGCCAGACGCTGGCCGCCGACGGGACGCAGCGGGAGAGCCCGGCCCGCTGGTCGCCGGCCCAACGCCTCGAGCCGCTCGAGGAGCGGGTGATCGTTGACATCGGCGGCCGGCCGGTGACCGTCGCCGCCTGGCGGTACCGGATCACCGGGGTGGGCGGCCACCAGGTGGAGGTCTACTTCCTCGACTCCCGGCTACCCGAGAACGATCCCGAGGACCAGGCCATCACCGACGGGTTGTACGCCGGCGACCAGGCGATGCGGCTCTCGCAGGAGGCCGTGCTCGGGTTGGGGGGCACGGCCATGCTGGCCGCCCTCGGCCACGAGCCGTCCACCTTCCACATGAACGAGGGCCACGCCGCGCTGGTGCCAGTCGGCCTGCTGGCCCTCGGCGTAGGCACCCGCGGCAGCATCGGCGCAGCCGGTGACGCCGACCTCGACGCCCTGCGGGACCGCTGCGTGTTCACCACCCACACGCCGGTGCCGGCGGGGCACGATCGCTTCCCGCCCGACGTGTGCGACCAGGTGCTCGGACCCGCCCTGGCGGGCGAGCTCGAGCGGCTCGGGTGCTTCGAGCGGGGCCAGCTCAACATGACCACCCTGGGCATGTTCTTCGCCGGGTTTATCAACGGCGTGGCCCAGCGTCACGCGGCAGTGTCCCAGGCTATGTTCTCTCGTTACACCGTGCGCTCGGTGACCAACGGCGTGCACGTGCGGACATGGGCGGCCCCCAGCTCGCAGCGTCTCTTCGACCGCCACACGCCGCGCTGGCGCGAGGACAACACTGTGCTGCGCTACCTGTCGACCGCACCGCTGTCCGAGGTGCGCGCCGCCCACGACGAGGCGAAGCAGGAGCTGCTCGACGAGGTGGCGCGCCGGAGCGGGCGCGAGCTCGCTCCCGAGGCCTTCACCATCGCGGTGGCCCGAAGGGCCGCCGCCTACAAGCGCAACGACCTGCTCCTGTCCGACCTCCCCCAACTCCGCCGCCTGGTCATGGACGTCGGGCCCGTGCAGGTCCTCTACAGCGGCAAGTCCCATCCGAAGGACGCCGCCGGCAAGAAGGTGGTGGCACGCGTGGCCGCTGCCGCCCGCGAGCTGGGCGACACCGTGCCCGTGGTCTACCTCGAGAACTACGACATGGCCCTCGGCGCGCTGCTCTGCGCCGGCGTCGACCTCTGGCTGAACACGCCGGTGGCTCCGCACGAGGCGTCGGGGACGAGCGGCATGAAGGCGGCGGTCAACGGTGTGCCCAGCCTGAGCGTGCTCGACGGGTGGTGGGTCGAGGGGCACATCGAGGGGGTGACCGGCTGGGCCATCGGCGACGATCCGGGGGCTCGGGCGGTGGCCAGCGACCTGGACGGGGCGGACGATGCCGCAGACGCGGCCGAGATGTACCGCATGCTGCGCGAGATCGTCGTCCCCCTCTACTACTCGGACCCCGACGGGTACGCGGCCGTGGGCCGCGGCGCCATGGCCCTCAACGGCTCGTTCTTCACCACGCAGCGAATGGTCTCGGAGTACGCCGGGTCGGCGTACGGCGCCGTGGCGGTGTTCCGGACGGCATGAGCGCTACGACGGGGATGGGACCGGCGCGTGAGGCGGAGCGCGGCAGCGGCACGTGAACGGCGGCCACCGGTCGCGCCTGTGGATCTGCCCCGGATCGAGTGGCCGGGCGCATGGGAGGAGCTCCTCACGGCCCACGCCCTCGGGGCGCGCCGGGTGCGCGGCCAGCCGGGCAACCCGACCGTCCTTTCGGCCACCCTGCTCCGCCACAACGGCCGCCTGTAGGACAGGACCACACGTGGGGGCTGGGGCCCGACGGTCGGCATCCGTACCGTCACTTGGCCACAGGGCGCGCGTAGTGTCACCCTGGGTTCTCGCAACGTTCACCGGATGTTGGTCCCGCGGCCCGAAATGACACCGGACCGAAAGGTCGACAGGGCAGTAGATTCGGAGTCGATGTTCCGCGCCCGTTCCCCTTTTTGAGGCATCGAGCGCGCGTGAGGGTCGCACTGCTTTCCAAAGAGTTCCCGCCCGAGATCTACGGGGGTGCCGGGATCCACGTGCAGTGCATGGCGGCTGCGCTGGCACCGCTGGTCGATCTCGAGGTGCACTGCTTCGGTACCGAGCGCCCCACGGACCCCTCCATGGAGGTCTTCGCCTACCAGCCCTGGGAGCGCCTGGAGGGCGACGCGCCGTTGCTCGGTGCGCTGCGGGCCATGTCGGTGGACTTGTGCATGGCGGCCGCACTCGAGGGCGTCGACGTCGTGCACAGCCACACCTGGTACGCCAACTGGGCCGGGTACCTTGCCCACATCCTCTACGACGTCCCCCATGTCGTCACCGTGCACAGCCTCGAGCCGCTGCGCCCGTGGAAGGCCGAGCAGCTCGGCGCCGGCTACCGCCTCTCGAGCCTGTGCGAGCGCATGGGGGTGGAGGGGGCCAATGCCATCGTCGCCGTGTCCAATGCGGTGGCCAGGGACATCTCGGCCTGCTATCCCCTGGCCGATCCCTCGCGCATCACCGTCATCCCCAACGCGGTGGACCCCGAGGAGTTCCGGCCCGACCCCCGGACCGACGTGCTCGAGCGGTACGGCATCGATACGGGGCGCCCCAACGTAGTGTTCTTCGGCCGGGTGACCCGCCAGAAGGGCATCGGCCACCTGCTCAACGCGTTCCGGGACCTCGACCCGGGCATCCAGCTCGTCCTGCGGGCCGGCGCGGCGGACACGGCCGAGCTGAGTCGCGAGGTGGCCGAAGGTGTGCATCGGTTGAACGAAGAGCGGGGCGGCGTCATCTGGATCAAAGAGAGCCTGGAGCGCGACGAGCTGGCGCAGCTCCTCTCGCATGCGACCGTCGTGTGCGTGCCCTCGGTCTACGAGCCCTCGGGGATGGTCAACATGGAGGCCATGGCCTGCGAAGCCCCGGTGGTGGCCTCGGCGGTCGGCGGTATCCCTGAGATCGTCGTCGACGGCGTCACCGGCCTCCTGGTGCACTTCGAGCCGCGTAGCGCGTCGGATTCCGAGCCGGCCGATCCGGTCGCCTACGCCCACGACCTGGCGGCCGCGCTCAACCGGGTCATCGGGGACCCGGCCCTGGCCGAGAAGCTGGGCCAAGCCGGCCGCCGGCGGGTGGTCGAGCAGTTCAGCTGGACCGCCGTGGGCAGGCGCACCGTGGAGCTGTACCGGTCCCTTCTGGCCTGACTCGACGGCGGGTCGACCGGGAAAGCGAGCCGTGCGGTAAAGGCGGACGGTCGATGGTCCGAAATCCTGCGTGTCGGTGCCAAGACGCCGTGATGGAAGTCGGAGCACGCCGCGTCTGGCAAGGAGTGGATTCGGCTGCAGGACACCCGACGACGATGGCAAGTCGAGAGCTCGGCAGTCGCCGTCTGCGGGGAGTCCAACGACTGGATCGCCACCCTACCCATACGTCGGGTCAAGAACGGCGAGTGACGGGCCTCGTTCTTGCTCGACCCGGGACGTTCGTACCGCTTCCGATACCTGATCGGCGGGGTCCGCTGGGAGAACGACCGGGCGGCCGGTAACTGAATCCTCAGAAACCTCCGGACCCGGGGGGATGGCGGCGGAGGATGGCCCATGGGTCGGTGGCCGTTCCGTACCCCTGGGATCAATACTTCATCCCCCAGGGCACTGGCGCTCGCGAAAGTTGCATGCGTCCGGAACGAATTAGGCGCAACTGGGGCAGGCGCGTGCTGATGTGACTCGCTGTCTTCGGCGGGGAAGATGAGTTCGTGAATGGTTGGTAGGGCCTGCACGAGGGACCGGTGTAATCGGTCACGCTCCTGAAAGGGCGTCGAAGCGCTCCGGTCCTGTGTCGATACCAACCGTCAGGCTGAGGTTGATGAAGTGCCCGTCGTACCCGACCAGAGCACCCCCGATACGATGGATTGATTCCTGTCCGGCGGCTTTCCCTCCTTGATATTCCGCCCGCCCCGCTGGCAGGGTCGGGGCGTCGTCACCGGCTGTTTTCAGCCGTGAAACGGCGCAGAAACACATGCCTGGCACCCTGAGACCCGTGGGAGACCTCTTCGACGGGTACGGCGTGTCCGCCCGCGGGCTCACCGAGGCGGCGTTCGACGAGATGGTCGGGCGGGACGGTGCGGCCCGGGCGCCCTACGCCGCGGTCGCCGCCTCGCTGGCCCAGATGGGCCCCGACGACGTCTCGGCCCGCGCCTCCCGGCTGGCCCGGGCCTTCATGGACCAGGGCGTCACCTTCGACCTCGACGGCGAGGAGCGACCGTTCCCCCTCGACGTGGTGCCTCGCATCTTCACCTCCGGCGAGTGGTCGCGGGTGGCGGACGGGGTGGCGCAGCGGGTCCGCGCCCTCGAGCTCTTCCTCGACGACGTGTACGGCGCGGCCCGCATCGTCAGCGACGGCCTCATCCCCCACGACGTCGTCACCAGCTCACCGGGGTTCGTGCGCGCCGCCTACGGGTACACGCCGCCCAACGGCGTGCGCATCCACGTCGCCGGGATCGACGTGATCCGGGACGAGGACGGCGAGTTCCGCGTGCTCGAGGACAACCTGCGCAGCCCGTCCGGCGTCAGCTACGTGCTGGCCAACCGGGCCGCCATGGCGCGGGTCCTCCCCGAATTGTTCTGGGGCCAGCCGATCCAGATGGTCACCGACTACCCGGCCCACCTGATCTCCGCCCTGCGCCGCGCGGCGCCGGCGTCGGCGCCGGAACCGACGGTCGTGGTGCTCACACCGGGTGTGCACAACTCGGCCTTCTACGAGCACGCGCTGCTGGCGCGGCTCATGGGCGTCCACCTGGTGGAGGGACGCGACCTCGTGTGCCACGGGACCGACGTGTTCCTGCGGACCACCGAGGGCGAGATGCCGGTGCACGTGATCTACCGGCGCATCGACGACGACTACCTCGACCCGTTGCAGTTCCGGCCCGAGTCGCTGGTGGGCTGCCCCGGCATCGTGAACGCGGCGCGGGCCGGCCGGGTCACGATCGCCAACGGCGTGGGCAACGGCGTGGCCGACGACAAGCTCGTCTACACGTACGTCCCGTCCATGATCCGCTACTACCTGGGGGAGGATCCCATCCTCCAGAACGTCGAGACGATGCACCTGGTGGACGACGCGGTGCGCAAGGACGCGCTGACGCGCCGGGGCGAGCTGGTCTTCAAGCGCGTGGACGGATCCGGGGGCAAGGGCCTGGTGATCGGCCCGGCCGCCACCGGGGCCGAGCTCGACGAGCTCGCCCTCGAGGTGGAGGCCGACCCTCGCCGCTGGATCGCCCAGCGCGTCGTCGCCCTCTCGACGTCACCCACCTGGGTCGACCGGTCCATGGTCCGCCGCCACGTCGACCTGCGCCCCTTCGCCGTGAACGACGGGGAGGACATCTGGGTCCTGCCCGGTGGCCTGACCCGGGTGGCGCTCCAGGAGGGCGGGCTGGTGGTCAACTCCAGCCAGGGTGGCGGCTCCAAGGACACGTGGGTGGTCGGCGGCGGGCTCTCCATGCCCGTGCTCCCGCCGCGCCAGGCGTCGCCGCTGATGGCCGGGCCGCCGATGGACGTGGGGCCGCGGGCCGACAGCGAGAACGGCGTGCAGCAGCAGCAGCAACAGCAGCAGCAGGTGGCCCCATGGTGACGCGCGCCCTGTTGAGCCGGGTGGCCGAGTCGATCTTCTGGGTCGGCCGCTACGTGGAGCGGGCCGAGGGCACGGCGCGCATCCTCGACGTGTCGGTGTACCAGGCCCTCGAGCAGAGCGACGTCGAGGGCTCCCATGCCGCCCGTCGCCTCCTGGCCGTCATGGGGCTGCCCGACACGGGGACCGAGACGCTCTGGCAGGCCACCGAGCGCCTGGCCACCGATCCCGACAGCCGGTCCTCCATCGCCGGCGCGCTGGCGGCGGCGCGCGAGAACACCCGTGCCGTGCGCCACGTGGTGCCCGTCGAGTTCTGGGAGCACATCAACGCCACCTGGGCCGAGCTGCCCGCCCAGTGGGAGGCCGGCCGCCGGGCCAGCCCGGCCTTCTACCTCTCCTTCGTGAAGACGCAGTGCGCCGGCATGATGGGCCTGGCCGACACGATGATGAGCCGGGACCAGACCTGGCTGTTCTTCACCCTCGGCCGTTGCCTGGAGCGCACCGACGTGGTGGCCCGGCAGCTGGCCACCGTGGCCTTCGACGAGGTCTTCGACAGCGGCCTCGTCATGCTGCTGCGCTCGTGCGGTGGGTACGAGCCCTACCTGCGCCTGTCCCAGGGCGTCGTCGAGCCGGGACGCGTCCTCGACTTCCTGCTGCGCGACCGCCTCTTCCCGCGTTCGGCCTTCGCTTCCCTGACGCTGGCCGAGGAGTGCCTGGACCAGATCAACGTCGGGCGCGAGGGGGCGTGGGACGACGCCCGGGGGCTGGTGGGACTGGCGCGGGCCGAGCTCGAGTACTCGGCGCCGGCCACCCTCTCCCGCGGGCTCGAGACGCGCCTGGAACGCCTGCAGGCGTCCATCTCCTCGGTGAGCGACGCCGTGACGCGCCGCTACTTCGCGCAGGACCTGCCCACGCAATGGCGCCAGGGAGGTGGGGGCGGGTGAGCCGTGCCGACGGGTGGCGGCTCCGGGTCTCCCACGAGACCCGCTTCGACTACGACGGCCCGGCGCGGGCCTCGTACAACGAGCTGCGCCTGACCCCCCGGACCGAGTTCCGCCAGACCGCGCTCGAGACGCGGGTGGCCACACTGCCGCCGGCGCCGCAGTACTCCTACATCGACTACTGGGGGACCCACGTGGTGGCGTTCAACGTCGACCGCGGGCACGAGCTGTTGTCCATCACCGGCAACTCGCTCGTCGACACCCAGCAGGCCGACGAGCCCGAGGATTGCACGTGGGACGACGTGGCCGACGCGTCGCTGACCATGGCGGACCACATTTCGCACAACCTGTACACGACGCCCGGACACGAGCTGTCCGAGATCGCGTCGAGCCTGCGGGCCCCCCGCCCGCTCCAGACGGCCCGCCGCATCATCGCCACCTCGCACGAGTCGCTGCGCTACATGCGCGGCGTCACCTCCGTGCACACCTCGGCCAACGAGGCCTACGCCGACGGTGCCGGCGTGTGCCAGGACTTCGCGCACCTCGCCCTGGCCCTGGCCCGGTCGGTCGGGTTGCCGGCCCGCTACGTCTCGGGCTACTTCCACCCCGAGGAGGACGCCACCATCGGGGAGGAGATCACCGGGGAGAGCCACGCCTGGGTGGAGCTGTGGACCGGGCGGTGGTGGGGCTACGACGTCACCAACGACTGCCCGGTGGGGGAGCGCCACGTCGCCGTCGGTCGCGGCCGCGACTACGCCGACGTGCCACCGGTCAAAGGCGTCTACGCCGGCAACGCCGAGAACACCATGCGGGTGGTCGTGCGTATGACGAGGACGCACTGAGCGGAGCTCCGTGCTGCTGACCCGGATGCGGATCTGGCTGCCCGACGCCCCCGGCGTCCTGGGCGCCGTGGCGGCCGCGATCGGTGCCGCCGAGGGCAACGTCGTCGGGCTCGAGGTGCTCGAACGGGAGGCGGGGGTGGCCATCGACGAGCTCGTCGTGGAGCTGCCCGACGAACCCGGTGCGGTCGATGCCGTGTGCCGGGGCGTCCGCAACGTCCCGGGAGCCGGCGTCGAGGAGGTCACCGAGCTCTCCACGGAGGCGCCGGACCGCGAGGCCACCGTCCTCGCCGCTGCGGCCGGCATCCTGGGGGCCGCCACGCCCATGGCGGCCATGGACGCGCTGACCGGGCACCTCATGTCGCTGTTCGACCTGTCCTGGCTGGCCCTGGCCGACGACGCGCTCGAGGGGTTCGCGGAGGTGCACGGGGACGCCCCCCCGGTGCAGTGGGTGGCCGCGTTCGCCGAGGGCTCGCGCAGCGGCGCCGATCCGGCGAACGACACCACGGGTTCGGGCGTCTTCGTCGAGCCCGCGCCCGGCACGGGGCTGACGGTGTGCGGCGGCCGTCCCGTCCCCATCAGGCGCCGGGAGCGCCACGAGATCGCCATGTTGGTCATGGTCGCGGCCCGCTTCATCGACGCGCTCGGCAGCCGCGAGGGCGCCGGCTGAGGAACTGACGGACCCGATCGGGACGCCTAGTCTCCCGGAGATGCTGCGCATCGGGTTCGTCGGGTCGGGGCTCATCGCCTGGGTGCACGGGCTCGGCCTCAAGGCGATGATCGACGGAGGGGTGATCGACGCGTCGATCGTGGTCGTCCACGACCCGCGCCAGCGGCGCGCCCGCGGCTTCGCCGACGTCGTGGGGGCCGAGGGCGCGGCGGTCGTGGGCAGCCCGGGCGAGGTGGCGGAACGCTGCGATGCCGTCTGGGTCTGCACGCCGACGGGGGCGCACCGCGGTGCGGTGGACGAGGCTCTCGACGCCGGCCGGGCCGTCTTCTGCGAGAAGCCGCTGGACCGGGACCTGGCCGGGGCGACCGCGCTCGTCGCTGCGGTTGCCGCGTCCGGGGTGCCGAGCCAGTGCGGTCTCGTCCTGCGCAGCGCCCCCGTCTTCCGGGCGCTGCGCGACCTGGTGCAGGGAGGGACGCTGGGAGCGCCGATGGCGGCCGTCTTCCGCGACGACCAGTACTTCCCCATTCAGGGGACGTACGCCTCGCAGTGGCGGGCCGACGTGGCGCAGGCGGGCGGGGGCTGCCTCATTGAGCACTCCATCCACGACGTCGACATCCTGCGCTTCTGCTTCGGGGAGGTGGACCAGGTGGCGGCCCGGACGGCGAACCACGCGGGGCACGAGGGGATCGAGGACATGGCGACGGTCTGCCTCTCCTTCGCCTCGGGCCTCGAGGCGCACCTCACCAGCGTCTGGCACGACATCTTGAGCCGGGGCTCGACGCGCCGGGTGGAGGTCTTCTGCCGTGAGGGCATGGTGTGGCTCGACGACGAGTTCCGTGGCCCGCTGCACGTGCAGACCAGTGGCGGTACCGAGGAGCGGGCGTGCCCGTCACCCGGGTGGGTCGACACGTTGCCGCTGGCGGACGACGAGGTGGGCCTGGCCGTGCGGGCGTACGTGGAGGCGGACCGGGGCTTCGTCGACGCCGTGACCGGAGGTGGCGCGCCCGAGCCGGGCCTCGACGTCGCGCTCTCGGCGCACCGTCTGGTTGACGCGGCCTACCGCTCGGCCGCCGGCGGGGGAGTGCCGGTCGCGCTGGCGTAGCCGGGGGGGGCCGCCGCATGCGAGGCTGCCGGCGGGACGGATCCGGGCCTGTCCTCAAGGATGATTTCGCCGGCGCCCATCTCATCCCCAAGTCTGATTCCGGGGTCCGATATCCACATTGACCAGGAGTGATGCACTGCCTTCGGTGCCGACTCGCCCCCGCACAACCCGATTACCATGACACCTGGCGCGGCGTCGTACACGTGGCCGCCCGGCGTTCTCCCCGACAGTCATCGGCGCAGCACACAAGGAGACCACACGAGCGTGCGCTCACTGCTTCGCATCTTCACCCAGCAGCCCCTGGCAGCGAAGGTGCCAGAGATCACCGTCATGTTCTGGGTCATCAAGATCCTCACCACCGCAGCCGGGGAGGCGATCTCGGACTACCTGGCCCTCGGCAACAAGGAGCTGGGCGCCCTGATCGAGCTCGGCGTCTTCGCCGTGGCCCTGGTCGTGCAGTTCAGCACCCGGCGGTACTTCGCTCCCGCCTACTGGTTCCTCGCCCTCGCCATCGCCATCGCCGGCACCGGGGTGTCCGACACCATGCACCTCACCTTCGGCGTGCCCTACGCGGGGACGTCGATCTTCTGGGCCATCGTCCTGGCGGCCATCTTCTTCGCCTGGGACCGGAGCGAGCACACCCTGTCGATCCACTCCATCACCACGAGCCGCCGGGAGAAGTTCTACTGGGCCACCATCTTCGCCACGTTCGCCCTCGGCACGGCGGTGGGGGACTTCACCGCGACGACGCTCGGGCTGGGCTTTCTGGCCTCGGCGATCTTCTTCTGCGTCGTCATCCTCATCCCGTGGATCGGCTGGAGCCGCTTCCACATGAACGAGGTCTTCGCGTTCTGGTTCGCCTACGTCGTGACCCGTCCCATCGGGGCCTCCTTCGCCGACTACTTCAGCAAGCCCCACTACCTGAGCGGCGCCGACTTCGGGGACCTGCAGACCGCCGCCGTCATCACCCTGCTCGTCGCCATCCTCGTCGCCTACACGGCGATCAAGCGCTTCGACATCCAATCGCCCGGGGCCGAGGTCGCGGGCGGCACCTGATCGCTGATCGGGGCGCGGGAGACCGAGGTCCGGTCAATGGGGTCCGGTCAATAGAGTGCAGCGTATGGACACCTCGTCGCTGTTGCTCGAGCTCTACGGTCGCATCCCACCCCTGGCCGCCGACGCGGTCGACGGGCTCGACGCCGGGCAGCTGTGCCGGGCACCGGCGCCCGCTGCGAACACCATCGGGTGGCTCGTCTGGCACCTGACCCGCGTGCAGGACGACCACATCGCCGAGCTCCTGGGCGCCGAGCAGATCTGGGCCGGTGGCGACTGGGCGCGGCGCTTCGGGCTCACCCCCGACCCGTCCAACACCGGGTACGGGCACAGCATGGAGGAGGTGCACGCCGTGCGGCCCGATGGCCCCGCCGTGCTCGTGGGCTACCTCGCCGAGGTGGATGCCCGGACGAGGAGCATGCTCGAGGACCTCGTCCCCGCCGACCTCGACCGCGTGGTCGACCGGCGCTGGAACCCCCCGGTCACCCTGGGGGTGCGCCTAGTGAGCGTCGCCGACGACTGCCTGCAGCACGTCGGTCAGGCCGCCTACGCCCGCGGGGCGCTCGGGTACTGACCGGCCGGGCACAGGGGGATCAGTCCGCCGGCGGCGTGGGCCAGCGGACGAATTCCCCGTAGTGGTAGATGGTCTCGTAGCCGAGCTGGCGGTAGAGCGGCTCGCCCATGGGCGACGCCTGCAGCGTGCACGAGGACGCACCGTGCTCGAAGGCCACGTTGGTCGCCCTGATCGTGACGAGGGCGCCCAGCCCGGCCGTGCGCGCCGAGGGGACGGTGCCCACCCACTGCAGGCTGGCGACGCCGTCGCTCTCGAAGGTCATGGCCGTCGCGACGGGCGCGCCGTCGCGGGAGGCCACCACGATGTGCGTGCAGGGATCGTCCAGCAGCACGGCCGGCTCGTCGAACAGGTCGGAGAGCACCTCGGCCGGCATGCCGTAGGTGCCGTAGGCCTCCGCGTTGACCGCGATGAAGTCGCGGAGGCCGGCCTCGTCGTCCACCATGCGCAGCGTGAGGCCGTCGTCGACCGGGGGCTCGCGGAGCGGGCCTTCGAGGATCATCTCGGGCACCGGGATGCCGAAGCGCTCCATGCCCGCCGCCTCGCACGCCCGGCGCAGGTCGTCGTCCTCCCCGGTGTCGCGGACCTTGACGGAGAACCCGCGGGCCAGGCTGCCGAAGAACGTCTCGGCGCGGGCGATGAGCTCGCCGCCGTCGAGGGCGTCGTCGCTGCGGTACGCGCCGTTGGCCACGACCGGGATCCAGGTCCCCCCGGCACAGAGCACGGCCCCGCCCCCTTCCTCGAGCGCGCCCCGGCTGCCCCAGCGCGTGACGGCCCGGTTGAACGCGATGAGGTTGCGGTGCCCGAGCGCAGCGTCGGTCGGGGTTCGGGCCATGCGCCATCATGCCGCACGGTCGCCGGGGTCGTGCCGGTGCCCGGAGCTGCACTCCAGGCCCCGCTCTGCTGCTCAGGTGAAGATGATCTCGCCCCCCGCCGCCTTCTCGTAGAACTCGCCCACGGTGATGATCTCTTGCACCTGGTCGATGAAGTCGTCCTTGGCGAACCCGAAGAGGTCGACCGACGCCTTGCAGGCGTAGAGCCCGCACCCGGTGTCCGCGATCATCTCCATGAACTCGGGAATACCGGGAATGTCGTTCTGCTCCATCTTCTTCTCCATCACGTGGGTGGCGATGGCCGACATGCCGGGGAGCACGCCGATCAGGCTGGCCATGTGCATTCCCGGGTTGCCGACGGCGGCGACCTTGATGTGCTCGAGGCGCTGCTTGTGGATGGCGTCGAGCCCGAAGAACGTGAAGAACAGGTTGGCGTCCATCCCTTCGGCCCGCGCTCCGTTGGCCATGATGAGGCCGGGGTAGACGCCTTCCAGCGATCCCTTGGAGATGATGATGGATACCTTCTCGATCCGCTCACCCATGATGACGCTCCATTCGTGTCGTTGATCTCAGAATCGTCGATCTCAGATGCAGCCTCGGGGCTTGGGGATGCCGGCGATCTTGGCGGCCAGCTTGGCCGGCCCTTTGGGGAAGAGCTGGTAGAGCTCCTTGATCGGCACACCCGAGGTCTTGCCCAGCACGCGCACCGTGGGCCCGGTGCCCTTCTCCTCGTACTCGGACCGCATGAAGCGGATGACCTGCCAGTGACGGTCCGTGAGGGGTTCGATGCCCTCACGCCGGGCCAGTTCGACGGCGATGTCCTCGTTCCACTGGGTGGGGTCGACGAGGAACCCTTCGTCGTCGAGTTGAATCTCGCTGCCCGCGATGGTGTCGGTTGTCATGATGTGCTGACCTCGCTTTCCGAGAGCTCTCCTCGGTCCTTGCCCCCGGCCGGCATGGCGCTGTGCACGCCGGGGATATCGCGGCCGGGCAGCAGGCTGTGCCAGTACAGCCATTGGAAGAGCAGTTTCCCGAGGTGGTTCAGGTGTGATTCCTTCATCAGTGGCAGCCCGACCGGACCGGGGAATCGACCCGGCAACGGCTCGACGTCGTAGTTGAAGTCGATGAGCATGGCCTTGGAGAAGCCGGTCTCAATGAAGCAGTTGGCGTGACCGTCGTAGGAGGCGTCGAGCGGCCGGCCGTCGAGGAAGCGGCGGACGTTCTCGACGAGCACCTCCCCCTCGAAGTGGGTCACCGATCCCGCCTTCGAGGTCGGCACGGCGGCGGCATCGCCGAGAGCGAAGACGTGTGGCGAGGCGCTCGACTGCAGCGTGTGGTCGTCGACGGTCACGAACCCGAGCGCGTCCCCCAGGCCGGGCGACCGGGCGACGTACGGGGCGCCGTTGTGCACCGGTATCACCACCGCCAGGTCGAAGGCCACCTCCCGGTCGTCGTAGGACACGATCCGGCCCCGCTGGCCCGAGTAATCCACCTCACCGGTGTTGAACTCGGTCACGAGCTCTATCCCCCGCTCTTCGAGCATGCCACCGAGGCGCCGGCTCGCCACCGGCTTCGTGAAGGCACCGTCGAGGGGCGTCACGTAGGTCAGGTCGACCTCGTCGCGGACGCCCTGCTGCTGGAGGAACCAGTCGGCCAGAAAGCAGAACTCCAGGGGCGCCACGGGGCACTTGATGGGCATCTCCACGACATTGACGACGAGAGAGCCCTCTGCGAACCACTCGAGCGCCCCGGCGAGCGCGACCGCTCCCTCGGGGTCGTAGAAGGTGAAAGCCTTCTCGTTCCAACCGGTGCCCGTGAGTCCCTCGGTCTCCTCGGGTGCGAGGACTGCACCGGAGGCCACGACCAGGACGTCGTAGCCGAGCACCTGCCCGCTCCCGAGATGCACCCGGCGCTCCGCGATGTCCACCCGGTCGACCGGATCCTGCAGGTACTCGATGTCCCGGTGGAGTTGGCGCCGCCGGGACCGCACGATCTCGTCGAGGTGGGCGAGGCCGAAGGGGACGAACAACAGCCCGGGCTGATAGACGTGCCGATCGTCCTGGTCGACCACGGTCACGGACGCCTCGGACGTTCCGAGTGCTCGACGCAGCCGGTTGGCGGCCAGTGTGCCGCCCGTTCCCCCTCCGAGTACGACGATTCGATGCATGCGGGTGCTCTCCGATGTCCTCGCACCCAATCGTGGCTACCCCGTCCGGAGGCAGGAAGAGGACAAAGTCACACCCGACCGCACGGGTGAGCCGTTGCTCAATGCAGCACGAAGACCGGGTGGCGGGCGGCGACCGCGGCCCACTCCTCGTCGGTGGAGTCCGGCCCGACCCCGTCGAAGAACATCCCGACCTCGAACTTCCAGCGGCGCAGGTAGGCACGGAGGACGGGCACGCGGTCGGCCACGGGGACCTCCGTCGCCGTGTACAGCCGGCGCCGGCGGCCGAGGATCAGCACCAGATGGCCGCCGGCATGGCGCACGTTGCGGACCCACTGGGTCTCGCCCCGCGGGGAGACCAGGTACTCGGTCCCCTCGATCGTGAGCAGGTTCACGGGCGTGCGGTGCAGCTGGCCGGTGCTGCGCCCCCGGTGCTCGAGCACCCGGGAGCCCCGGACGCTCACACCCAGGCGGGTCAGGCCGCTGAGGAGCCGGTTGAAGACGTTGCGGGTGAACCAGTCGGGCTCCTTGTAGTGGGCGGCGGCCGGGTGTTCGGGGGCGGGATTCGGTGTCATGGCGACCTCCTGCATGTGCGTGTTCATGAACATTGATCCTAAATAAGAACACCGTTCGTGTCAAGTACTTGTGTTCTCATCCGTGAACAGCCAGACTAGGGCCATGTCAGCGCCGCGCACGGCCCGGGAGCGGGTCCGGGGGGAGATGACGGCGGAGATCCTGGCGGTGGCGCGTCGGCACGTCGCCCGCGACGGCGCCGCCGCGCTGTCCCTGCGCTCCATCGCCCGGGACCTCGAGATGGCCCCCTCGGCCCTGTACCGGTACTTCGACGGGCGCGACGCCCTCCTGAGCGCGCTGATCCTCGCCGCCTACGAGTCGCTGGCCGAGGAGGCGGAGCGGGCGGCCGTGGCGGCCCGGGCGGGCGGCGACGGCGATGCCACGCGTTGGCTGGCCGTGCCGCGCGCCATTCGCATGTGGGCGCTGGCGCACCCCCACGAGTGGGGACTCGTCTTCGGGACCCCGGTCCCGGGCTACGAGGCGCCCGAGCAGACGGTGCAGCCCTACGCCCGCGTCGCCGCCGCCCTGGTGGGGCCGGTCGTCGAGGCCGAGGCGGCGGGCCGGCTCCACATCGACGGGCACGACGGTGCGGTCCCCGCCGAGCTGCGCGCTGCGGTGGCGCCGGTGGCCGACGCGCTCCTCCCCGGCGTGCCGGCCGGGACGGTGGTGCGGGCGATCCAGGCGTGGACGACGCTCGTCGGCGTCGTCAGCCTCGAGGTCTTCGGGCACTGGCGCAACACGATCCTCGATCCGGACGCGTTCTTCGAGGCCACCATCCGCAGCGAGGCGGAGTCGATCGGCCTGCGTTGATCGGCTCCGGCGTCAGCGCAGGCGTTCGCGCAGGGCCTCCGCCCGCGCCCGGAGCTCGTCGAGGCGATCGTCGTCGGGGAGCCACTCGGCCATCGCCACGACGAGGTCGAACACGACGCCGGCCAGGTCCGCCAGCTCCTGGCTGGGTTCCTGCAGCTTGATCTGTGAGAACGGGAACGCGACGTTCACCCGGCTCGAGTGGGCGACGGACTCGGGGCCCTTGCCGGGCGTGGACCCCGGCGACCGCGACCCGTTCGCCTCGGACGGAGCCGCACCCTTCCCCGTGTGCTTCGGCACCCCACCATCCTGCCCGCGTGCCGACGCGAAGGCCAGGGCGGGCGTCGTCGTGCGCAGGAACCGGGCCAGGCCCGGCCCGGACGAGGGTCAGCCCAGAACGGGCAGCTTCAGCTCGACCCCCGCGTTGGCCAGGAAGACGAGCTTGTGCTCCAGGGCGTTCTGCCAATCGACCATGTCCTTGTCGAACTGCGTGCGGTCGCCTTCTTCACACGCGTGCTCGAGCTCGTCGAACGCCAGGTCCTCGGCGTCCAGCAGGGCCCGGTACTTCGAGAGGAAGTGGTCGTCGATCGGCTGGTGCACGTCGTTCCTCCTACTGCGGCCCGACCTTTGCGGAGCCGGTGGCAAAACGTTACTTCCGTCACACGGAGTTCGCTCGAGGGTCGCACCGGCGGTCCTACCAGTTCCGGCGGAAGTGGTGGTAGGTCCGGGGCATCAGGTGGCGGAACACCATGGCGGCATCGATCAGGCCCGACACGCTGATCTCCAGCGACGGCCCTCCGGCCCGGGCCAGTATCCGGCGTGACACCGCCTGCACGCTGCGGGTCGTCGACCGGGGTGGCCGGCGCAGGCCCCGGTCGAGCGCGCGCAGCCCCGGCTCGGTCGCCATGAAAGCCGGGTACACGACGTGGATGTTGACGCCCTTGGGCCCCAGCCGGAACGAGCTCGATTCGCTGAAGGCCGAGAGGGCCGCCTTCGACGACGGGAAGGCGCCGGGTCCGGGGGAGGGCAGCGCGGCGGCCACCGGGGCGAAGAAGTTCACGTCGAAGGTGTGGCGGAAGTCCTCCTCGCCGATGTCGGCCCGGAGACGCGCGCACGGAGGTCGGCCACGCGCCGCCCTCAGTCGGTCTCGGTGACCGCGCCGCCGCCATCGGGCGCGTCCATCCGGTCGGTCAGCTCGGCCAGCTCCGCGCCGAGCTGCGCGGCCGCCGCGGCCAGCACGTCCTGGCCGGCGACGAGCGCCGCCAGGTCGCCGCGCACCCGCACCCGCCCGGCGGCCAGGGCGTCGGCCGGGTCGAGCTCGCCGCGCGCCATGGACCGCGCGTCGGCGTGGCCGAGCACGATGGTCGCGGTGCCCGCGACGCGGCCCTCGGGGTCGAGCTGCAGGCGGGCCCTCCCGTCGGCCACCGTCAGGACCACGCGCACCTCGTGTTCCACCCCACCGGGCCCCGTGACGCCACGCACCACCTGGACGACGCTGAAGTCTCCGTCGGCCGCCGCCAGCGAGCCGGCGCCGGCCGCCGCGATCGCCTCGGACAGGTCGAGCGTGGCCAGTGCGGCGTCGAAGGACGCCACCCATTCGGGTGAGAGGTAGCTGGCCATGGAGAGGCGAGACTACTCAGCCTCAGCCGGCCGAGGCCTCCTCCGCCGTCTTCTTCGAGCGCCCGGTGATCTTGCGCCCGAGCCAGGCCACCGGGTCGTAGCGCGCGTCGACGACGCGCTCCTTCATCGGGATGATGCCGTTGTCGGTGATCTTGATGTGCTCCGGGCAGACCTCGGTGCAGCACTTGGTGATGTTGCACATGCCGAGGCCCTTGTCGTGGGCCAGCTCCCGGCGGTCGTTGACGTCGAGCGGGTGCATCTCGAGCTCGGCGAAGCGGATGAAGAAGCGCGGCCCGGCGTATTTCGGCTTGTTGTCCTCGTGGTCCCGGATGACGTGGCAGACGTCCTGGCACATGAAGCACTCGATGCACTTGCGGAACTCCTGGCCCCGCTCCACGTCGACCTGCAGCATCCGGTAGCCGCCCTCGGGCTCGGGGCCCGGCTTGAACGCCGGGATGGACTTGGCCACCTCGTAGTTGAACGACACGTCGGTCACCAGGTCGCGGACGATGGGGAACGTCTTCATGGGCGCCACCGTGACCGGCGCACCCTCGGGCAGCGTGTCCATGCGGGTCATGCACATGAGCCGGGGGAGCCCGTTGATCTCGGCGGAGCACGAGCCGCACTTCCCCGCCTTGCAATTCCAGCGGCAGGCCAGGTCGGGCGCGGTGTCGGCCTGAATCCGGTGGATCACGTCGAGCACCACCTCGCCCTCGACGGCCGGCATGACGTAGTCCTCGAACTCGCCGCCGTTCTCGTCCCCCCGCCAGACCCGCATGGTGACCGTGTCGGCCGCGGTGGTCGCCGTGTCGGCCGCGGTGGTGTCGGCGTCCGCGTCGGTGATGCTCACTTTGCCTCCTCGAAGAGTGCGCGCAGCTCGGGCGGCATGACCGGCAGCGGCTCGGGTGCGATGGCGATCGGGGCCAGGTAGCCGTGCTCGCCCGTCTGGTGCTGCACGAAGTTGACCTTGCCCAGCTCAGGGTCCGGGCCCGGGTAGTCCTCCCTCGTGTGCCCGCCGCGGGACTCCTTGCGGTTGAGCGCGCCCTGGGCCACGGCGATGGAGGTCGTGATCATGGAGGGCAGGTCGGTGGCGAGGTTCCAGCCCGGGTTGTACTCCCGGCCGCCCTTGACCTGCACCTTGGCCGTCTGCTGCTTGAGGTCCTCGAGCTTGGCCAGCGCCTCGGTGAGCTCGGGCCCGGTGCGGATGATGCCGACCAGCGAATGCATGGTCTCCTGCAGTTCGTGTTGCACGTCGTAGGGGTTGGGGCCGCCCTCGCGCCCGAAAGGAGCGAAGGCCTCGTCGATCACCGAGGCCACCTCCGCCGCGTCGACGCTGGGTGCGCCGGCGCGGCCCTCGGCAAAGTCGGCGGCGCCGATGCCGGCCCGGCGACCGAAGACGACGAGGTCCGACAACGAGTTGCCGCCGAGGCGGTTGGCGCCGTGCATGCCGCCCGCCACCTCGCCTGCGGCGAAGAGGCCGGGGACGGTGGCCGCCTGCGTCTCGGCGTCGACCCGCACCCCGCCCATCATGTAGTGACAGGTGGGCCCGACCTCGAAGGGGCCGGCCGTGATGTCCACGCCGGCCAGCTCCATGAACTGGTGGTACATGGACGGGAGGCGGCGGCGGATGTACTCGGGGGTGCGCCGCGAGGCGATGTCGAGGTAGACGCCCCCGTGGGGGCTGCCCCTGCCCGCCTTGACCTCGCTGTTGATGGCCCGGGCCACCTCGTCCCGGGGCAGCAGGTCGGGCGTGCGCCGGTTGTTGTGGTGGTCCTCGTACCAGGCGTCGGCCTCTTCCTCGGTCTCCGCCGTCTCGGCCCGGAACATGTCGGCGACGTAATTGAACATGAAGCGGGTGCCCTCGGAGTTGCGCAGCACGCCGCCGTCGCCGCGCACGCCCTCGGTCACCAGAATGCCGCGCACCGACAGCGGCCACACCATGCCGGTCGGGTGGAACTGCACGGCCTCCATGTCGATCACGTCGGCCCCGGCCCAGATCGCCATGGCGTGGCCGTCGCCGACGGACTCCCACGAGTTCGAGGTGTACTTCCACGACTTGCCGATCGAGCCCGTGGCGAGGATGAAGGCCTTGGCGGTGAAGAGCTTCATCTCGCCGGTCGGGCGCATGTAGCCCACCGCCCCTGAGATCCGGCCCTCGGCATCGGGCAGCAGGCGCAGGATCTTGCACTCCATGAAGACGTCGGTGCCCATGGAGACGACCTTCTGCTGCAGGGTGCGGATCAGCTCGAGCCCGGTGCGGTCGCCGACGTGGGCCAGGCGGGCGTAGCGGTGGCCGCCGAAGTCGCGCTGGGTGATCCGACCGTCCGGCGTGCGGTCGAGCAGGGCGCCCCAGCGCTCCAGCTCGTAGACCCGGTCGGGGGCCTCCTGGGCGTGGAGCTGCGCCATGCGCCAGTTGTTGAGCATCTTGCCGCCGCGCATGGTGTCGCGGAAGTGGACCTGCCAGTTGTCCTCGGGCCAGACGTTGCCCATCGCGGCGGCAATGCCGCCCTCGGCCATGACGGTGTGCGCCTTGCCGAGCAGCGACTTGCACACGAGCGCCACGCGCAGGCCGCGCTCCTTGGCCTCGATCGCGGCGCGCAGTCCGGAGCCACCGGCCCCGATGATGATGACGTCGTAGTCGTGCGTCTCGTAGTCGTGCGTCTGGTCGGCCATGCAGTCCTCGTCCAGTCCTAGAAGTGAAAGCCGGGGTCGTGGATCGTCCCGCTCGCCACGAGCCGCACGTAGAGGTCGCAGAGGGCGACGCCGAAGAGGCTGATCCAGGCGAAGCGCATGTGGTGCGCGTTGAGGGGGGTGACGAACTTCCACAGCTTGTAGCGCGTCGGGTGCTTGGCGAAGGACTTGACCTGGCCCCCGCAGAAGTGGCGGCAGGCGTGGCACGACAGCGAGTAGAGCCACAGGAAGGCGGCGTTGGCGCACAGGACGACGGTGCCGACGCTGATGCCGAACCCGTAGCCGGGCTGGCGGAAGGCGAGGATGGCGTCGTAGGTGAGGATGCAGTTGAAGAGGAGCAGTATCCAGAAGAAGTAGCGGTGGATGTTCTGGAGGATGAGGGGGAACCGGGTCTCGCCGCTGTAGCTGCGGTGGGCGTCGGACACCGCGCAGGCGGGGGGCGACAGCCAGAAGGACCGGTAGTAGGCCTTGCGGTAGTAGTAGCAGGTGAGGCGGAAGCCGAGCGGGAAGATCAGGATGAGCAGCGCCGGCGAGTAGTTCCAGAACGGCAGCGTCCCGAAGGTGTGGCTGCCCGTCACGCAGCTGTTGGCGATGCACGGGGAGTAGAACGGCGAGATCAGGTCGCGGTGCAGGTCGGTCCCGGCGTAGTAGTTCTTGCCGACGAAGGCGGCCCAGGTCGAATAGACGACGAACGAGACCAGCACCGCCACCGTGACCACCGGCTCGACCCACCAGTTGTCCTTGCGCAGGGTCGGCTGGTCGGGCCCGCCCCGGGGTGCCCCGATAGAGACCGGGGTCGGGGATGGGTTCTCGACCGTCGTCGTCACTCGCTCCTCCTCGGTGCCCAGCTCAGCAGGCGAGCCGGCAAATCATTTCAGACCACTCCCACGACGGCGCAAGTCGCCCGCGCTCCAAGCCGTGACCCTACGGTGCGCTCGAAGGCACGTCAAAGACATAAAGAGCATCAAAATAAGAGCGATAAGCTATGAACATGCAGCTGCATCAGCTCTCCTACGCCCTCGCCGTGGCGGAGGAGCAGAGCTTCACCCGGGCGGCCGCCCGCCTGCACCTGGCCCAGCCCTCGCTCTCCCGTCAGGTCCGCCTGCTGGAGCATGAGCTCGGTGTCGTCCTCTTCAACCGGGGCCCGGGGCAGGGGCGGGTCACCCTCACACCCGACGGCAGCGCCCTGCTGCCGTTCATGCAGCGCGTCATGGCCGACGTCGAGGCCACCGGGGCCGAGGCCCGGGCCCTGTCGGGCATGGCCCGGGGCCATCTCGCCGTCGGTGCCACGCCCAGCCTCATCACGAGCGTGCTGGCCCCGGCGCTCGTCGAGTTCCACGCCAGCCACCGCGGCATCGACCTGTCGGTGGTCGAGGCCGGCTCGCACCAGCTCGTGCCCCAGGTTGCCGCGGGCGAGGTCGACCTGGCCCTCCTCGTGCTGCCGGTGACCGACCCGTTGGTGGTCACGACCGCGCTCTTCGACGACCCACTGGTGCTCGCCACGGC
>JBKQUM010000026.1:0-14031 GCA_052140165.1 Acidimicrobiales bacterium | reverse complement strand
GCTGCCTGGGGAATAGGGGCTTGCATAGGTGCCGACGATCGAATCGAAACCGAGCACCGCCTTGATCGGGTCGCTTTCGAACCAGCCGTCGAGCAGATCGCCCGCGGATTGACCGAACAGCGCCAGCAGATCGCGCCGCGCCGTCATGTCGAGCTGCGCGAGGCGGTAGCCAAGCCCGGCGGCGCCGATCAATTGGACCAAGCCTGCCCCCCACCCCTTGTCGGTGACATTGGGCGGCGTCGTCAGCAATATCGAGCGCACGAGATCGGCGAGGATGCCGAGCCTTGCACCATACGCATCGAGCTGTTGGGCGTCGCGGGGCGAGAATTTTGCGACTTCGCTCCTGGTCCGGTTGCCGCCGACGCAAAGATATTCCTGTTCGTTCAGGGGCAGAAAAGTCTGCAATTTGCGTTCGACAATCCGCAGGCCATGGCCGGCCAGATTCATGTCGGCGATGATCTTCGGGTTGAGCAGCGAAACCGTGTAGCTCGCGGTCGAATTGCGGAATCCCGGATGAAATTCCTCGGTGACGGCCGCGCCGCCAATGACGGGACGACGTTCGAGAATAGCTGAGTCAACTCGCTCCACGCACAACCGGCCGGCGCTGGGTACGCTGCCGCGGTGGATGCCCACCGGAGGGCAGCGGGGGCGGCCGCTGCTGCTGCCCTGAGCCTCGCTGTCGTCGCGGGGCTCGGCTCATTCGGGCCCGATGCGCTCCGCGGCGCCGGCGCATCGGTCTCCGCCGGCTCGACGGCAAGCACCCCCGCGACGGGTCCGGCTCCCGCCTACCGCTGCAGCTACAACGTCAACACCGAGGCCTTCACCGGAGCGAACGGGACCGCGTCGGCCATCGGATGGCTCGGTGACCACAACAGCATCGTCACCTGCCTCGGCGGGACCTTCGTGGTCCAGGACGGCCCGGGCGACCTCTTCCAGAACGACGGCTTCGGCATCTACGACGGCCAGCGGACGACGTGGGCCGACGCCGGCGGCTACCTCCCGGCCCAGGTGACAACGTTCGCGGACGGGGGCGCCACCGTCTCCATCACCGAGTTCGCCGACGAGGTCGTCCTCGACGGCAACCCCTTCGTCGCCGTCTACAGCCGCGTGCACGTCGCCAACCCGACCGCCCACGGCGTGACGGCCGATCCGGAGCCCTCCTCCACCCTGGTGCCCCTCGACACGGCGCCTGACACCGTGCCACCGCACGGCGCCGTCGACCACGACTACGTGGTGGTGGCGGACCGCTTCGGCAGCGACGCCCCGTGGCCCAGCGCCCCGGCACTCGCCGCCGCCGGCGGCTTCGACGCGCACTTCGCGCACATGCGGGCCTTCTGGAACGCGCAGCTGGCCGGCATCGCGCGGATCAGCGTGCCCGACCCGGCGCTCGTCAACGCCTACAAGAGCGGCTTCATCACGACGCAGATCGTTCGGAGCGGCTCGGACCTCGACTCCGGCGTCAACGGGTACGAGAGCGAGTACAGCCACGACGTGGTGGGCATCCTCACCAACTTGTTCACCCAGGGCTACTTCACCGGCGCCCACGCACTCCTCACCGAGGCCGGCAACGTCGTCGGCTCCCAGGAGCAGTACGTCGACGGCCTGTGGACCTACACCGTGCCCTGGGCGGTGTACCTGATGAAGACGGGCGACACGGCATTCGTCTCACAGAACCTCACCGCCGCGGGACCGCCGGGCGCCGCCCGGCCCAGCCTGGAGGACGCCGCCCACGCCATTGCAGCCGACCGGACCGGGCCGATGGGCACGATGGAGGCCACCGACGACATCGACACCCAGGGGTACTGGACCACCGACGACTTCGAGGCCCTGCTCGGCCTCGCCGCCTACCGCTACATCGCCGCCACCCTGGGCGACGCCAGCGAGGCTGCCTGGGCCACGGCCGAGTACGGAAGCCTCCTGGCCGCGACGGACGCCGTGCTCGGCCAGACCATCAGCCAGTACCACCTCGACTACCTGCCCTGCTCGCTGGTGCAGCCCAACACCGCCAACCGGTGCACGAACCCGAGCGACGCGAACTGGACGTCGCCCTTCGGCTTCGGCAGCTGGGCCTGGGAGGGCTACCTCCTCGGCGCCCCGCGGCGCGGCCCCGGCCTGACCATGATCGACGCCACCTACGCCTACGGCTTCGGCCGCCTGCACGGCATCCTCCCGCCAGGGACGGCCGGCGGCTTCCCCGGGGACTACTACTCGAGCGGCTACAACGCCGCCATCGGCGCCGCCGGCCTGGCGAGCAGCGCCCACCGCGACCAGGGGATCGTGGGCTACGAGTTCATGCTCGCCAACAGCCAGAGCGGGCCGCTCTCGTGGTGGGAGAGCTCGAGCGCCCCCGACCCGAGCTCGCCCTGGGCCGGGCGGCACCCGGCGACCGGGCAGGGATCGTCGCCCCACGCCTGGGGCATCGCCGGCGCGAACAAGGTCCTCCTCGACTCGCTCGTGGCGGAACGGGCCGGCGGCTCGCTCGTCGTGGGCCGCGGCGTCCCGCCTGCGTGGTTGCACCGCGGCGCGCCGATCACCGTCGCCAACTTCCCCACCAGCGCCGGCGGGCGCGCCGGCATCACCATCACGTGCAGCGGCACGACGGTCTCCCTGACCCTGCGCGGCGCGGCGCCACGGGGGCCGGTCCTGTTCCAGCTCCCCTCGTTCATCCGCGACATACAGGCAACGTCCGCCGGCACGGTCGACGAGGCGTCGGGCACGGTCACCGTGGCGCCCCGCACGCGGCACGTCACGGTCACCCTGCGCAGGGCGCCCTCGGCGGGCTGAGCACACCCTGACCAGCCGAATCTGGTCCTTTTGGCCCATGTGCCGGCGGGGCCGCCGTCCGTAGCCTTGAGGGGGAAGCGGAGCGCCGGGGCTCGTCTGAGCGGCAGCGGCGCCCGCGACCTGAGGGGGGATCGGATGGAACCTGCGGCTCGGGCCCTGCCAGCCCGTCCGGAGCGAGCCGGGACGCGCTGTGGCCGCGACGGCTCCCGCGCGTCCTCCGGCCGCCCCGCGCCGGCACCCGAGGTCGAGATCGTGGTCCCGGTCTACAACGAGGCGCAGGCCCTGGAGGCCAGCATCACCACGCTCCGGCGCTACCTCGACGAGTCGTTCCCCTTCCGCACCCTCGTCACGATCGCCGACAACGGCAGCACCGACGGGACCCCGCTGATCGCCCGGCGGCTGGCGGCGGGGCTCGACGGCGTGCAGGCGTTGACCCTCACCCGCAAGGGCCGCGGCTTCGCGTTGCGCTCCGCCTGGTCGGCCAGCGAGGCCGAGGTCGTGGCCTACATGGACGTGGACCTGTCGACCTCCCTCTCGGCGCTCCTGCCGCTCATCGGGTCGGTGCTCTCGGGGCACAGCGACCTCGCGGTGGGGACCCGCCTCGCCCGAGGTTCGCGCGTGGTGCGCGGACCAAAGCGTGAGCTGATCTCCCGGGCGTACAGCCACATCGTCCGTCTCTCCCTGCACAGCCGGATCTCCGACTTCCAGTGCGGCTTCAAGGCGGTCCGCCGCGAGAGGGCGCTCGAGATCCTGCCCCTGGTCGAGGACGACGGCTGGTTCTTCGACACCGAGCTGCTCGTGACGGCCGAGCGGCTCGGTGTGCGTGTCGCCGAGACCCCTGTCGACTGGACCGACGACCCCGACTCGTCGGTGGACATCGTCGCCACCGCGGCCGAGGACCTCCGGGGTATCTGGCGTCTCGCCCGCGCACCGCACCGCGCCCGGGTGGCGGCGCAGCACGCGGACGCCGCGACCGCCAGCGGCCCGGTCAGCGCCGATGAGCTGCTGTCGTTCGCCGGGGTGGGCGTGCTCAGCACCCTGAGCTACCTGCTCCTCTTCGCGCTGGGTTGGTCGACCCTCGGACCGTGGCTCGCCAACGCCGTCGCGCTGGCCTTCTGCACGCTGATCAACACCACTCTGCACCGCTCGCTCGCCCGGCGCTCGCGGAGCGGACAGGAAGGACCCTCCGCGCAGCCGTCCTTCGCCGCGGTGGTGGCGGTCCTGTACGGCGTCAGCCTGGTGGCCACGACGGCGGCGATCGCCGTGGCCGGTGCCCTCGCCGGGCACTCCTTGACGTACGACGCGCTGGCGGCCCTTGTCGCCAGCTGCGTCGCATCGCTGGCCCGTTTCTCGCTCCTGCGGGGCTGGGCCTTCCGTCCTCCCGCCCGGCCACGCCACCCGGTGCTCGCCCCCGCCCCCGTTCCGTGACCGACCTGATTGACGCGCCGGCGCCGTCGGCGCCCTCCGCCGTCGCGGGCGCGGAGACCACGTCGGCTGCCGGGTCGCCGCCCCAACCGAACGCCGCCGGGGTCCGGGCGACCCGCCTGCGGCCCCTGCTGCGTCCCGCGGCCTACTACGTCGCGTCGCGTGTGGCCGTCCTCGCCGCGGCGCTGGTCGCCACGACCATCTACCCCAGGCTGCGCCTCGTGCAGTCCATGGGGTCGCTGTGGGACGGTCGCTGGTACCTGAAGATCGCCGAGCACGGGTACCCGCACCAGCTGGTCAACGAGGGCAACGGGAGCCGCTGGGCCTTCTTCCCGGCCTTCCCGGCCGCGGTGAGGGCGCTGGCGGAGGTGACGCGGCTGAGCCTGCCGGACGCCGCGTTCGTCGCCGCGTTCGTCTTCGGCCTCACCTCGGCCCTGGCGATCTGGCTCGCCGTCCGGGAGGTGTTCGGCTCGCGGCTCGCCGACCGGACGGTGCTGCTCTACGTGTTCTGCCCGACGGCCTACATCCTGTCGATGGCGTACACCGAGGGCCTCTTCCTGACCGCGGCGGCCGCATGCCTCTTCGCCCTGTCGCGCCGCTACTGGCTCACCGCTGCCCTCTGTGCGTGCGTCGCCGGCCTCACCCGCAACACGGGGGCCGTCGTCGTGCTGGCCGTGGTCGTCACCGCCCTCCCCGCGGCCTGGCGCGGCCGCTCCCTGCGCCCGGCGGTGGCCGCCGCCGTGGCCCCACTCGGGCTCGCGTCGTTCACGGCCTACAGCTGGGCCATGGTCGGGACCCCCGTCGCCTTCCTGACGTCCGAGCGCTTCTGGCAGGGCCAGCACTTCATCTGGTTCATGACGCCGCTCGAAGGGCTGGTCGCCGCCGTGGGCCAGGGGCCGGGTGGGCAGACCTTCGTGCCCGACGCCATGGCGGGCGCCGCCCTGATCCTCGGATGCGTCGGCATCTGGCTGCTCGACCGGATGGGCCGGCCCGGAGGCGCGACCCTGGTCGGCGGGGGGCGGATCACCATCCCGGCGAGCTGGTGGGTCTACACCATCGGTGCGCTGCTGGCCGCGTACAGCGCGTACTTCACGGACAGCATCCCGCGCTACACGATGGCCGCCTTCCCGCTCTTCGTCGCCTTCGCCTGGGCCCTGCCGCGCCGAATGGACGCGGCCGTCGTCGGCGTGATGGCCTGCCTGCAGGGAGCGCTGCTGATCGCCGTGCTGAGCATCGCGGTGCACCCCGTGCTCGTGCCTCTCGTGCCGTAACGGCGGGCACTGCCAACGCCAGCGACCCTGGTGGGCCCGTCCCTCGAGCCCGATGCCACCCAACAGGGCCCTTCGGACCACCCGCGCTAGGGCTATAAGGCACTGGCGCGACGAGCCTCCGGACACGCACACTGACGGGGACGTAGGTTCCATCGCGCACGGCCCGCGGACGGGGCTCGAATTGGGTCTTTTGGCCCAGCAATGCGAGACAGAGGGGAGCGTTCCACTAACCGATGGAAACGAACGACACCTCCGAGATCCCCGGGCACCACGACGTGACCGACTCAGCGACGCTCTACCTCTGCCGGCAGGGCGCCACGTGGGTCGTCGTGATCGAGTCGGCTCGCGTCTCGGCCGCGTTGCCGCTGCGCGGCGCCAGCCAGGACGCCTACGACGCACGGTTCGAACTCCTCTCGAAGGCTCGCCGGGCCTGCCCCGATGCGGTGATTCTCAGCACCGACGGCGCGCTCGAGAGCGCCGACTACGAATGGCGGGTGCAGGTGCAAAGCGTCCAGCCCACCGCGGGCGACCTCGGCGTGGCCTTGCACCGTGAACTTTCGGCCAAGACCGAGGTGCACCTCAGGCGTCGATCGCAGCGTCAGATGATGCGCAAGTGCCACTGGGGCCGCTGCCCCGAGGTCTCGGGCCGGCCGCGCTGCTTCTGAACACGCGTCGACTCGTGTTGACCGTGCGTTGACATTCGCCGAGAGCCCGGCGGTGGGCAAAGCGAACAAAGGAGCCGCAACACGTGCGCGCGTTCACAAGCGAAGGTGATGGCGCCCGACCCGCCGTGTCGCTATGGTCACACCTACCGCGATCAGAGAGATGAGGGGGGTGCATGCCGACGCCTTCGTTCCGCTTCCGCGTGCTGCTCGGCGGAATCTTCTGTCTTGCCGTGGTCGTGGCGCCCCTGTCGGTGGCGTCGGCGTCACGGCCCGCCGTCGTGCCGAGCACACCGGCGCACACGGAACTCCCGTACCTCGCCCAGACGCCGCGCACGTTCCCTCCCCCGCAGGTGTCGTTCACGGTGAACACGACGAACGACACCGACGCCAGCAGCCCATCGAGCGGGAACTGCGCCGACAGTGCCGGGCAGTGCTCCATCCGTGCCGCCCTCGACGTCGCCAACGCGATCGACCAGACGGTCGCGATCAACATCCCGGCGGGTGGCTACACACTGACGCTCGGCACACTCGACGTCACCGACCCGGCGGGCGTGGAGTTCCTGGGAGCGGGATCGCTCAGCACCACCCTCGTGGGCGTCGGAACCAATGACGTGCTGGACGTGGACACGGCGGGATCCTCCTCCCTCGGCGGCTTCGCCGCGCTCACGAACATCACGTTGAGCGGCGGCAAGGGTGTATCGGTCAACAGCTCGAACGGCACCCTGGAGATGGACGGTTCGGGCATCACGGGCGCCAGCGCCCTCGACGGTGCCGCCGTCGACAACGACGGGCAGTTCTGGGCCACCAACAGCTCCTTCACCGACAACAAGGCAACGGACGATGGCGGCGCCATCTACAACAGCCTGGGCTCCATGCGGCTCAGTGGCGACACATTCTCGGGCGACTCGGCCGCCGTCGCCGGCGGCGCGATCTTCATCCTGAACGGTCCCGCCTCCGTGGACAATTCGACGTTCAGCAAGAACACAGCCAGCGACCCGGGGGGTGACGCGTACGGCGGCGCCATCGCCGCCCGTTACGAAACGGAGCTGACCGACGACACCTTCACGGGGAATTCTGCCGTGTCCGAAGACGGCGTCGGCGGCGGCGGTGCGGTCCTCGACACGTTCGGTCTGAACTCCGTGGTCGGCAGCACGTTCACCGGCAACACGGCCTCCGGGTCACTACCGGGCAGCGAGGGTGGCGCCTTCGACGACGACAGCGGGACCACCATCTCCTCCACGACCTTCGCCGCCAACTCGGTGACCGACGGCAACGGTGGGGCGATCGGCGAGGAGGGCGACGGGTTGGCCCTCGCCGGCGACTCCATCACCGGCAACACGGCGACCGGGTCCGGAAACGACGGCTTCGGGGGTGGCCTCTACGCCAACGAGTCGACCGACATCTCGGACACCACGCTCAGCGGCAACCACGCCGACACCGGGGGGGGCGGCCTCTACCTCGACAACGGCATGATCATGACCAGCTCGCTGGTGTCGGGCAACACGTCGAACCTCGGCGCCGGCGTGTACGGCCTCTGGGTCCTCCAGGGCACGAGCTCCGCCATCGTCGACAACATCGCCTCGGGTGCATCCGACGCCGGCGGGGGCGTCTACCTCCCACCCAACAACGGCAACACCGTCGACTTCGACGCCATGACGGTCGCCGGCAACGTGGCCGACGCTGGGGCCGGGTTCGCGATGGCCAGCGACGGCAGTGGCAACGTCGCCGGCGCGGGGACGCTGACCAACAGCACCGTGGCGGACAACCGGACGCCCGGTGGGGTCGAGCAGGACTGCGCATTCGTGGGCGGAGCGCCCCAGGGGCTTCCCCTGGGTTCGGCGGGCGGGAACGTGGTCGGCGACAGCAGCTGCGGCTTCAAGACGACCTCCGACCGCCAGGGTGCGGGAGCCCAGGGCTACTGGATGCTCGCCAGCGACGGCGGCATCTTCAACTACGACACCGCCTTCTTCGGCTCGATGGGCGGCAAGCATCTGAACAAGCCGATCGTCGGCATCGCCCACACGCCGGGGAACCAGGGCTACTGGGAGGTGGCGTCCGACGGCGGCATCTTCAACTTCGGCGACGCCGGCTTCTACGGCTCCATGGGCGGCACGGTGCTGAACGCCCCCGTCGTCGGCATCGCCTCGACGCCGGACGGCAAGGGCTACGTCGAGGTGGCATCCGACGGCGGCGTCTTCACCTTCGGTGACGCAGGCTTCTACGGTTCCATGGGCGGCCAGCACCTCAACAAGCCGATCGTCGGCATCGCGGTGACGCCCGACGGGCGGGGCTACTGGGAGGTGGCCTCCGACGGGGGCATCTTCGGCTTCGGTGACGCAGGCTTCTACGGCTCCATGGGCGGCCAGGTGCTGAACGCCCCGATCGTCGGCATCGCGGCGGCGACCGACGGTGCCGGCTACGACGAGGTGGCCTCCGACGGCGGCGTCTTCAACTTCGGCTCGGCGCACTTCTTCGGCTCGGCCGGCAGCCTCCACCTGAACGCACCCGTCGTCGGGATCGCCGCAGCTCCGGACAACGCGGGCTACTGGACGTTCGCCTCCGACGGCGGGGTGTTCAACTACGGCACGGGCTCGCAGTTCAAGGGATCGGCCGGCTCGCTCCACCTGAACAAGCCCGTTGTCGGAGGCGCCGCAACCTGAACCCAACCGGCGGAAATACCATCACCTGGGGGAACCGGGCGCTCGCCGACGTGGCGCGGTCCGGCCCGATCAGCCCACGCCGACGGGCACGGCGCCCCGGACGCTCGTGCGGTACATCTCCCGCCGCACGCCCGAGTAGTCGTTCAGCGCGTTGTGCATGGTGCACCGGTTGTCCCAGATGGCGAGCGTGCGCACCGACCAGCGCAGCCGGCAGGTGAAATTCTCGTTGATGCTGTGGCGGTGCAGATGGCCCAGGAGCGCATGTGACTCCTCCTTGGTCCAGCCCTCGAAACGTGTCGTGTAGACGGGGTCGACGTACAGGGCCCGGCGCCCGGTCACCGGATGGACCACGACCACGGGGTGGACGTGCTCCGCGTACGCCTCGGCCGACGGGGCGATCGCCATGGAGGTGAGGTCCTTGACCTGGTCGAGCAGCCCACCGGTGCCGTAGGCCATGCCGGCCGAGTGCACCGCGCGAAGCCCGTCGAGCGTCGCCCTGAGTCCGGCCGACAGGGTCTCGTAGGCCAGGTACTGGTTCGACCACACCGTGTCGCCCCCGTGGTCGGGGACGTCCCAGGCGTGCAGCAACGTGTACGCCGGCGGCGCGGGCAGGTAGCTGAGGTCGCTGTGCCACGCATTGGCGAAGTTCAGGACGTCGGTGGGCTCCTTGATGACCCGGATGACGTAGGGACGGTCCTCGAGCGGGTCCACGAACGGCGTCACGTCGCGCCCGCCCAGCAGATCGGTCACCCGCTCGAGGTCGTCGAGGCTGAGGTCCTGCCCGGGGAGAAACACGACGAGGTGGTCGGCGAGCGCCCGGCGCAGATCGTCGAGCTGCGCGGCCTCCGTCACCGCGCTCAGGTCGATCCCCGTCACGGTGGCGCCCAGCGCGCCCGCGACCGGCTCCACGGTGAGCGCCGTGCTCCGGGCCGTCGTCACGCCACGGCCCTCGGTCAGGCGAGGCCGAGGAGCTCGGCCCCGTTGCGCCAGAAGAAGCGCTCCCGGGTGGACTCGTCGAAACCGGCCACCGCGTCCCCGAACGCCTCGAAGGGCCGCTTCCCGCCCTCGGGGTGGGGATAGTCGGTCGAGAACATGAAGAGATCGGGGCCGCACTGCTCGAGCAGCCACGCCGTGTCCTCGAACGGGAAGGGCGTGAAGCGCACCTGCCGGCGGAGGTACTCCGAGGGCAGGAGCGTCAGCTCCTGCAGGACCGGCTCGAACTTCGAGAACGACCGCAGCGCGTGGTCGACGTTGCGCAGGAGCCCGGGCACCCAGGTGGCGCCGAGCTCGATGGCGGCGCCGCGGAGCGTGGGGTGACGCTCGAAGACACCGTCGAGCGCCATGCAGGCGAGGAAGCGCTCGGGCGAGTGGTGGAGCACGGGGAAATCCTTGGAGCGCAGGTTCTCGCCGCCACCGAGCCAGTCCTTCGGCCGGGGCAGGCCGTTGTTGTGGAAGGCCCGCGGCAGGAGCTTGCCGCCCCCGACGTGCAGCACGAAGGGGACCCCGGCCTCCGCCAGGCAGGCCCACACCGGATTCAGGCCGACGTGCGTGGGCGAGAAGTCGCCCGGTGCGTCCGAGGGCACCCAGATCGCGGACACGCCCGCCCCGAGTGCTTCCTCCAGGGTTTCCCGGGCGCGCGCGGGGTCGTTGAGCGGCAGGTAGCCCACCGCCTTGAGCCGGGGGTCGGGCGCGCAGAAGTCGGCCATCGCCCGGTTGAGCGCCTCCGTCCCCCCGTAGAGCACGTCGGGATTCTTGCTCCGCGCGAAGTGGCCCAGCGCGAACGTCGGGAAGACGAGCTGCGCGCTGATGTGCAACGCATCGAGCACGCGGGAGCGCACCCCGGTGTCGAGGGCGCCGGGCGCCATCCACCCCTTCGGGCCCTGCAGGACCTCGGGCCCGATCTCCTGGTGCCGGTGGGACTCCCAGAGGCCGGGCAGCCCCGCCATCAGCTCGGCCGCTCCGGCACCGGCGCCCTCGAGGCCCAGTGAACCGAGCTGTCCCCGGACCGACTCGTCGGCGAACTCACCGAGCCAGTCCGACGTCTCCATGAGGTGGCTGTCGGCGTCGAAGATCGCAGTTTCCACGGTGCCCCCCGGCTGGTACAGGTCGTCGACGCCAGCGTAGACCCGCCCCGGCCGGCCGTTGGGGCCGATTCCGCCACGCGACCGTCACCGAACGCTCACACGGAGTACAACCCATAGCCCTGCAACGCACCGGCACGACACGGGGGGTCACAGACAACATTTATGTGAGTCATATCTTTCTCTGACCTGGCATACAGACCCGGCGTGTCAAATGGAATCCGTGAAGCGCCCGGAGACCGGGGCTCAGACGGAGGATCGCACGTGACCGAAGAGCAGAACGACCAGAACCAGCAGAACGACCTCCCGGCGGACCAGCCGACGAGCAGCTCGGAGTCCGAGACCGCCCCGACCGCGGTCCCCGAGACCACGGGCCAGGCCATCGCGCTGCCGGCGACCACCCCCCCGGCGCCGGCGCAGCTGCCCCAACAGCCCGACACGCCGCCGATGGGTGTGCCGCAGAGCTCCGACATCCCCCAGGGCACCTACGCCATGGGCGCCCTCGCTGGAAACCCGATCCTCGGTGAGCCCGGCGGTCGCCCCTACGCCGGGCCTCCGACCGACCCGGGTGCCCCGCTGTGGCCGGCGGCCCCCGCAGCCGGAGCATCTGCGGGCGGGAGCAGCCACCACGTGCGCAACGGCGTGCTGGCCGGTGTGGCGGCCTTCGCCCTCCTCGCCGGCGGCGTCGCCGTCGGCCACGCGGCCTGGACCAACGGTTCCCCGAACCTCTCGGCCGCCTCCTCCGGCAACACGACGCCGTCGAGGTCGGGTTCGTCGGGCAGCGGCTCGGGGAACTCGGGTTCGTCGGGCAGCCCCTTCGGCAACGGCTCGCCGTTCGGCGGCGGGTTCTCCGGGAACTCGGGCAACAGCGGCACCGGCAACACCGGCAGCGGCAACTCCGGATCGTCGGGCTCGTCGGGCCCGAGCGACGCCAGCGCCATCGCGGCCAAGGTCGACCCGGGCCTGGTCGACATCAACACAACGCTCGGCTACTCGCAGGAGCAGGCCGCAGGCACCGGCATCGTGCTGTCGTCCAACGGCGTGGTCCTCACCAACAACCACGTGATCGACGGCGCCACCACCATCAGCGTCACCGACGTGGGCAACCAGAAGACCTATACCGCCAGCGTGGTGGGCTACGACCGCACCGGTGACGTCGCCGTGCTGCAGCTCCACAGCGCCTCGGGCCTGACGACGGCCAACCTCGGCAACTCGTCCAACGCCTCGGTCGGCCAGGACGTGGTCGGCGTCGGGAACGCCGGCGGCACCGGCGGGACGCCGAGCGCGGCCGGCGGAACCGTCACGGCGCTCAACCAGTCCATCACGGCCAGCGACGAGGGCGACGGCACGTCCGAGCAGCTCAGCGGGCTGATCGAGACCAACGCCAACATCCAGCCCGGGGACTCGGGCGGGGCCCTGGTGAACACCTCGGGCCAGGTGCTCGGGATGGACACCGCCGCCTCCGCGGGGTTCTCGTTCCAGTCCAACAGCCAGTCTTCGGGCACCCAGGGCTTCGCCATCCCGATCAACACCGCACTCAACATCGCCCGTGGCATTGAGGCCGGGTCGTCGTCGACGACGGTGCACATCGGGGAGACCGCCTTCCTGGGCGTCGAGATCAACCCCACGGGCAGCAGCTCGGGCAACAGCAGCGGCGGCGGCTTCGGCAGTGGCTTCGGCGGCAACTCCGGCAACACCGGGTCGTCCGTCGCGGGCGCCTCGATCGCCGGTGTGGTCACCAACGGCCCGGCGCAAGAGGCCGGCCTGGCCCAGGGCGACGTCATCACCTCGCTCGGCGGCAAGACCATCGGCTCGGCCAACGCGCTGACCAACGCCATGGCCGAGTACCACCCGGGCGACAAGGTGACCGTCGGCTGGACGGACAGCTCCGGGCAGACCCACACGGCCACCGTGCAGCTGTCCTCAGGCCCGCCGCAGTAAGTACGGACGGTGTGCGACCGGGGACCGATCCTCGGTCGCTCACCCGGAGCCGTTACCGCTGGACCAGCCGCACCACGGTGATCAGCGTGGCGAAGACTGCGGCGCTGAGCACGCAGATGAGGCCCCACCCGACGCTGATGTTCGAGCCGGCGGACGTGGTCACGTTCGAGATCTTCTGCACGATGCGGAACATGTCGTAGATGGCGAAGATCGTGATCACGGCAGCGACGACGGTGGTGAACGCGGAGAGCGTCAACTCGTCCGACGTCATCTCGAAGCAGGCGAAGATGACCAGCAGGATGCCACCAATGAAGGTGACCCAACCGTTGACACTGATGAGGGTGGCGATGCCGGGGTCGGTGCCGTTGATGGACACGTGGAAATCGGCGATACCGACGGTCCCGGTCACATGGATCCACGAGCCGACGGACCCGTACATCAATGCGATCCCGCATATCCAGAGCAGCAGCACGCCGAGGTTGAACGTGAAGCCGGTCCCCTTGAGCCGAGCGACCGAGACGGGGGCATAGGGGTTCGCAGACAGCCTCGATGAGGCATGCAGCGGCCCCGAATCCGCCTCCGATCCTTCGGGGGCGTCGCCCGCCACGACCCAGCCCTTGCCCGTCGTCCACCGCCTCCTGGCCGTCCAGTCGTGGCCGTCCCAGTAGGTCTGATCGTTGGGGTTCGTGCGCGTGGGGTACCACCCAGGGACCTTCGGGGTGGATCCGGCCGCGCCCTGGCCATCGTCGGGTTCCGGTATCACCGATCGTGAGGTCCCGGACTCTTCCTCGACCATGCTCATCACCTCCGACGAGAGCCTTGTCGTTCCCGTCCGTCGCTCGACCGCTAGCTTGGCCCGTGGGACGGAGCAGGACGTGGACCCCGCGAAGCCCTGACCGACGAGGAGCTCACCGCCCAGGCCTTGGCCGCCGACCGTGACCAGCCGATCGCCAAGGGGGCGGTGCCCATCGGCATCCACCGGGCCCGCTTCGGCTCGGCGTTGCCGCTCTGATACATGCCGCCCGTTGTGCGCCGGGGAGGCCGCCGCTGGAAGGCGTCGTCGCGACAGCCGTGGTCTCGGCGCTCCTCCTCATAGACGTCATGGGACTGTGCAACATCTACGGGATCCTCCGCCTGGCCTCGGCGTAAATCCCGCCCTCGACCTCAACCTCAGGTTCAGGCTCGGGACGGACCTTGCGCTCCA
>JBKQUM010000025.1:0-25982 GCA_052140165.1 Acidimicrobiales bacterium | reverse complement strand
TGGTGGGCCGTAGAGGACTCGAACCTCTGACCCCTTGCGCGTCATGCAAGTGCGCTACCAACTGCGCCAACGGCCCCGTCAGCGAATGACCTTACCACCGGGCCAATTCCCCACCGGGCGGGGTGGCCGGCCATCGAGCGGAGCCGTGTCGGGGGGAACTCCCTACAATTAGGGATCGTGACCGCCAGCGAGAGCACCACCACCACCACCACCACCGCCAGTCCACTCCCCGACCTGGAGCGGCACCTCGAGCGCATCGCCGAGGACGGCTACACGGTCCTCCCGAACGCAATCGAGCCGGAGTTGCTCGACGAGGTCGACGAGGCCCTCTTGAAGCTGGAACACGACCTCGGGACCGTCCCGGCTGACAACCTCTTCGAGGGGCTGCACACGTTGCGGGTGTACAACCTGCTGGTCCACGGGGCTACGTTCCAGAAGATCCCGGTGCACCCGAACGTCCTCCCGGTCGTCGAGGGGGTTCTCGATCCGGGTCTCCTGATCTCGTCGCTGTCCTCAATCGCCATCGGTCCGGGCGAGCAGGCCCAGCCCATCCATGCCGACGACCAGCTCATCCCGCTGACCCGACCGCACGTCCCGATCATCTGCAACACCATGTGGGCGATCACCGACTTCACCGAGGAGAACGGGGCCACGCGCCTGGTTCCGGGCAGCCACCTGCGCGACGAGCCCCCGAACCCCCTCGAGCACTACGACACGATCCCCGCCGAGATGTCGAGGGGCAGCGTCCTGGTCTGGGTGGGGAGCCTCTGGCACGGCGGCGGCGCCAACCACACGGATCGGCGTCGGGTCGGCATCGCCATGAACTACTGCGCCGGCTACATCAGGCAGCAGGAGAACCAGCAGCTCGGCGTGCCCCCGGCACTCGTCAAGACCTTCCCCCGCCGGCTCCAGGAGCTCGTCGGCTATTCGGTCTACAACGGCCTCGTCGGCCACATCGACAAGCAACACCCGGCCAAGGTCGTCCTCGCCGGGGACGAGGGGGTCGACATGGTCTGGGATCTCCTCAGGATCTGAAGGGGATCAGGCCGCCGGCGACAGGGCCGCCGGCACGAGGGGCCACTCGTAGTCGAGGGGATCGATCGGGATCATGCCCTGCGAGACGCGCCACCCGTCGTACTCCTGCGCCCATTCCCGGTGCCACTCGATCTGGTCCTCGTGGAGACGGATGAGATCGCACTCCCGCAACGCGTCGTGTCGCGAGGCCAGGGCGAAGAGCACCTCCATGGACGCGATCGCATCGACCGACGCGTCGTGTGCGCGCCCGATCTCGATGCCGTAGTGACCGCACAGGTCGACGAGCGTTCGCCGGCCCCTGCGCCCCCGGTCGAAGTGACGATCGATCACACCCGCGTCGAGCACCGGTCCGCTCCATCCCCGCTGCACGATGCCCCGGCCGCACAACTTCACCGCCTGCGTCTCCACCATCGTCAGGTCGTAGTCGAGTTTCATTCCCGCCAGTGGCACCCCGCGCCTGCCCGCCGACACCACGGCATCCGCCAAAAAGCTGACCGCCGCGTCCAGGGGCATGCCCTCGTCGCGCGCCCGTTCGGTCGAGATGCCGTGCACCTCCGTCGCCCCGGCCGGTATGTCGCGTCCGGGGTCGATGAGGCCCGACCAGCTCCGGACCACGACCCCGCCGACCACCTGCACCAGCGCGTACGAGACCGGCACGTCGTTGAAGCGGTCGATCCCGGTGGTCTCGAGGTCGAATCCGAGCACCTCGCCGGCGGTCCACGCACCCATGGAATGGAGCATTGCAGCGGGGTGTGACAGAGCGGCGGATACCCCATCGCCTGCCCCGCACCCTCAGATCACACCCTCGTCGATCATGGCGTCGGCCACCTTGCGGAATGCCGCCACGTTGGCCCCCACCACGTAGTCACCCGGTTGGCCGAACTCGGCGGAGGCGGCCAGGGTCACGGAGTGGATCGAGGCGACGATGGAGCGCAGCTGCGCGTCGATCTGCTCGGACGGCCATGGGAGATGCTCGGCGTCCTGGGCCATCTCGAAGCCCGAGACCGCGACCCCTCCGGCGTTGACGGCCTTGCTGGGCCCGTAGAGGATGCCGGAGTTCCGGAGGATCTCGGCCCCGTCCGGCACCGTCGGCATGTTGGCTCCTTCCGCGACCAGGGTCACCCCGCCGTCGACGAGGGAGCGGGCGTCCTTGGCCCCGATCTCGTTCTGCGTCGCCGATGGGAAGGCGCAGTCGGCCGGCACCGACCAGAGCGGGTTGTGGTCCGAGGGCACCGCCGGCGTGTAGATCGCGCCCGGGAACTTCTCGGCGTACTCACGGATGCGCCCGCGGCGGACGTTCTTGAGTTCCAGGACCCACTGGAGCTTCTCCGCATCGATGCCGGCCGCGTCCAGGACGAACCCATCCGAATCAGACAGCGTGATGGGCACCGCGCCGACGTCGATCAGCTTGGCTGCCGTGTAGAGCGCGACGTTGCCGCTACCCGAAACGAGGCAACGCTTGCCCACCAGCGACTCGCCGCGCGTGGCCAGCATCTCCTGCGCGAAATAGACGACACCGAAGCCGGTAGCCTCCGGCCGGATCAGCGAGCCGCCCCATGTCGGGCCCTTGCCGGTCAGTGCGCCCGTGAATTCGTTCGTGATCCGCTTGTGCTGCCCGAAGAGGTAGCCGATCTCCCGCGACCCGACGCCGATGTCGCCGGCCGGGATGTCGGTGAACTGCCCGATGTGGCGGTACAGCTCGGTCATGAAGGACTGGCAGAAGCGGCGCACCTCGTTCTCGCTCCGGCCCTTGGGATCGAAGTCCGCGCCGCCCTTGGCGCCCCCCATGGGCAGACCGGTGAGTGCGTTCTTGAAGGTCTGTTCGAAGGCCAGGAACTTGAGCAGTCCGAGGTTCACGGTCGGGTGGAAGCGCAGGCCCCCCTTGAACGGGCCCAGGGTGCTGCTCATCTGGACCCGGTATCCGCGGTTGACGTTGATGTCCCCCCCGTCGTCCACCCACGTGACGCGGAACAGGATCACCCGCTCCGGCTCGACCATGCGCTCCAGAATCCGGGCCCGCCGGTACTCGGGGTGTCGCTCCAGAACGGGATCGAGGGTCCGCACCACCTCCATGACCGCCTGCAGGAAGTCCGGTTGGTCGGGATACCTGGCGATGACGTCCGCCGCCAGCGCGTCCACGTAGGCCGTCGTCATGGCTCCCAGTCTGGCAACGTCGGTCACCGGCGATAGGACCGAAGGTCACATCATGCGGGACACCCTCTCGGGAAGGCCCCCGCTCGGCTCCCTCGACAGCTACCGTCACGGGATGCACGGCCGCACCTGGTCCCGGCGCCGGCGCTCCGTCATCGTGGCTGTCGCGGTCGCGCTGGCCGGTGCACTCGTCGCCGCGGTCCCGTCCGGTCCGCCGTCCGGGACAGCCGGCGCGCTGACGGCGGCCGCGGCCGTCTCGGACCCGGCGGCCCTCGTCCATCCCCTCGACGGCACCGGCACCGGACCGGTCAACCCCGGCACCGTGGGTGAGTTCCCGGGTGCCGACACCCCCTTCGGCATGATGCAGTGGAGCCCCGACACCAGCCCGGACGCCGTCCAGTCCGGCGGCGGGTACGCCTATTCCGACAGCCACATCAGCGGCTTCAGCCTCACCCACCTCAGCGGCACCGGGTGCCCCTCCTACCAGGACATCCCGATCCTCCCGACCATCGGCACCGTCGGGAGCGCTCCAGGGTCGGACGTCGACGCGTTCTCGCATGGGCAGGAGCACGCGTCACCCGGCCGCTACCAGGTCGAGCTCGGCCCGGCACCCATCTCCGTCTCCCTCGCCGTCACGACGCGGACCGGCATCTCGAGCTTCCGATTCCCGCGCGGCACCGCGTCCAACCTCCTCTTCAAGGTGGCCGGCAGCGCCAATCCGGTCACCGCGGCGAGCGTGCACACAGTGGGGCGCGACGAGGTCGAGGGCCAGGTCACCAGCGGGCAGTTCTGCCAGACGGGGACCGACTACACCTTACACTTCGTCGCCGTCTTCAACCGTCCCTTCGCCTCGACGGGCACCTGGGACGGATCCGGCACCACGGCCGGCAGCACCGCGTGCACGGGGTCGTCGTGCGGCGCCTACGTGACGTTCGACACGATCGCCGAGCCCCTCGTGCTCATGAAGGTCGCGATCTCCTTCGTCAGCATTGCCGACGCGGCGCGGAACCTCAGCTCGGAGGATCCCGGGTGGTCGATCCAGAAGGTGAGCGCGCAGGCGCAGTCCAAGTGGAACACCCTCCTCCGCCGCATCGCCGTCGGCGGGGGCACCGCAGGACAGCAGCACACCTTCTACACGGCGCTGTACCACTCCCTTCTCTTCCCGAACGTCGTGTCGGACGTGAACGGCCAGTACCCCGGCAGCGACGGGAAGGTGCACATGGCGCGCGGACACGAGGAGTACGCCAATTTCTCCGAATGGGATATCTATCGCAGCGAGATACAACTCGTGTCCTTGCTGTCCCCCCTCACCGTCGGCGCCATGGTCCAGTCGCTGCTCGACGACGCCGAGCAGACCGGCTGGTTACCCAAGTGGGCCATCGTGGGTGGGGACGAGTCGCAGATGAGCGGTGACTCGGCTGACCCGATCATCGCTGACGCCTACGCCATGGGGGTACGCAATTTCGACGTGGGCGCCGCACTCACGTACATGGTCAAGGGGGCGACGCAGAACGAGACCGGCCACGGCCTCGAGATCGAACGCCAGTACCTGAGCCAGTACCTGTCCCAGCACTACGTCAACGCGGGGTCGCTCGACCTGACCTCCATCGACTACTCCATCGGCGGCTCGGTCACCTTGGAGTACGCCATCGACGACTTCGCCATCGCCCGGATCGCCGCGGCCGAGCACGATCACTCGGTGGCCGCCGCCATGATGCGCCGCGCCGCAAACTGGGAGTACGAGTTCAACCCCGCCACCGGCTACATCCAGGCCCGCGGCACCGACGGAAGCTTCCCTCCCGGCCAGGCGTTCGAGGCGTCGCAGCTCGAGCCGGGAGGGCAGACCGGATTCGAGGAGGGCAACGCGGTGCAGTACACGTGGGCAACCCCCCAGGACCTGGCTGCGCTGGCGTCCCTCATGGGCGGTGATGCCGCGGCAGCCGACAAGCTCGACACGTTCATGAGCTCGCTCAACGCGACCCGCAACGCCCCCTACGACTGGTCGGGCAACGAGCCGAGCGAGTGGGCGCCGTGGGAATTCGACTACTTCGGTGCGCCCGCCGCCGCCCAGCGGTCGGTGCGGTCCATCGTCGACTCCGAGTACGCCGACGCACCGGTCGACGAACCGGGCAACGACGACCTGGGCGCCATCTCCTCGTGGTACGTGTGGGCGGCCCTGGGGCTGTTCCCCGTGACCCCGGGCTCGGCCAACCTGGCCCTCGCCAGCCCCCTGTTCCCCTCTGTGACGATCACCCTGCCCGACGGCCACCGCCTCGTCGAGGACGCCCCGGGGGCGGCGGCCTCCCGGCCCTACGTGCACGCCCTGAGCGTCAGCGGCGTGACGAGACCCGCGCCCCCGCCGTCGGAGGCCGGCTGCACCAGTTCGCCTGTGTCCCACTCCCCCTCCGGGATGTGGGACCTGCCTTGGCTGCCGGCGTCCGTCATTCGGACGGGGGGCACCCTGCATTACAACCTCTCGAGCTCGCCCGACCCGGCCTGGGGGTCGTCGCCAGGTGACAGCCCTCCCTCGTTCGGTACCGGAGCGCTGCCGGCCGTCGGGTTCTCGTCGCCCAGCGGCGCGACCACCGCCGTGGTGGGTCAACCCACGACCGTCCAGATCGGGATAGCCCCGGCGGGCACCGGTGCCGCATCGGTCCACTGGCAGGCGACATCGGTCGCGGGCGGTCCAACGGTGTCACCGTCGTCGGGGACTCTTGCTCTCCTGCCGCCCGACGATGCGCCCGGCTCGACCGCCGCCTGCGGCGTTCCACACCCCGCCCCCCAGACGCTGACTGTCACCGCAACGACGGCAGGGGCCTATGCCGTGCGCATCAGTCTGAGCACCACAGGGGGCACGCAGCTCCCACCGGTCGTGCTCGATGTCGTGGCGCAGCCCTGATTGCCCGGGGCCGGAGCCGGAGCCGGAGCCGGGGTCCTACCAAGCGTCGAGCATCTGCGCGGTGAAGTCGATGATCGCCACGAGGCCTCCAAGGCGGCCGAAGACCTCTTCGGAGTCCAAGGCGCGACCAGTGATGGCCCGCTGCGCGGTGAGTGCCGCTTCTGCACAGGTGTTCAGCATCAGGGTCACCCGCGACGCGAGTGCCAAATCCGGGCATGCGTTCGCGGCCAACCATGCATTCGCATCCCGGGTTGCGGCCGCCAGTTCGTCCGCCGCCGCCAAGATGGCGACTTCGTTCACGTTCAGCGCCATTGAGAACCGGCCCTCGGCGCTCGTCACGCGCCGCAAGACGGCCGTCGCGCTGTAGCGCCAGAGCACCTGTGTGGTTGGTGGTTTGTCCATGGACTCGGTGGACGGTCGGGCGAAATCCTCCCGTCGACCGTGATTGTGGCGAAGAACGACCGCCGCTTGTAGAGCCGTTCGAACCTGTGCCCACAAGCCCCGCACAACAGGCCGACGATCAACACGCGCGGAGTCAGCCGGCAGCGACGTCGGGCGGACCCTCCGACGAGCGTTGTGCGGGCGTTGTGACGATCAGTCCGGTCGGCTCTATTTCGTACCCAGTGTGGGCTGTCAACATCCGATGGGGGGCGGTGACGGGGGAACGGGGCTTGTGTACGCCGTGGTCACCGCCCCTCCATTCGCAGCCGCGTTCCAGGGCGGGGGCAGAGAAGTCATAGAAGTTGCCACTGCGGTCAGCTTCACAATCGTCATTTCCTGCTACCACTCGATGCCGGTGGAGACACAGAACTCATTCTGTTCGGGGTCGAACATTCTGACCCATTGCGTTCCGCCGATGCTCTGCGCGCATTCGTCGATGCGATGGGCGCCGAGTTCCTCGAGCCGTTGGATCTCGGCTTCGATGTCATCGACCACGATGTCGAGGTGCATACGGTTCTTGCCGGCTTTCGGTTCGGGTACGCCCTGAAGGAGAAGGGGTGAAGCGCTGCCTTCTTTGGGAACGAGGACAACCAAATCCGCGGCCGTGTAGTAGTCGCGATAGTTGAGCGCTTCGCGCCAGAACGTCGCGAGCTCTTTTGGCTCTGCACAGTCGAGCACGAGCTCCACCTTCGCCTTGTGTCCCACCTCGAGCCTCCAGGTCCGAATACCACTCGGCCAGTGACCATGAGAATACGGGGCCAACGAGGACACCCTGCCCTCTACGCCGGTCATGCGAGAAACTTCCCGCACCCTGGCTTAGCCTGAGACAGCCCTGGTCCTCGAAGGCGAAGGAATCGATGCCGCAGTGATCAGCTCACCGCATACCGTGAGAACCAACCTGTCGACGATTCAGTGGTCTCACGACGGCACCCGGGTTACGAAGCGCCACGACCCGGCGGCCAACGCCGACAAACTCGGTCCCCGAGCCACAATCCTCGACCACCACCATTCAGGCTCCGATCACTGGGCCCGCCACTTCGCCTACGAGTTGCGGGTCAACCAGCTCCTCACCCGTCATCGCCCGCCAGTGCCGACGCCTCGACTGGTCGGCCATGACCGAAAGGCGCTCACCCTCACGTTCGAGGCCATCGCGGGCCACCGCCTCGGCCCCAAATTTCCTCTGGACCTGACCGACGACGAGCTGGAAGGACTTATCTCTCTCGCCACCGCCCTCCGCTCCTACCACCCCCGACCCCGCTGGCTCCGCAAGTTGCCGATCCGGAGCCGGCTCCGGCGGGCAAGTCAGATCGGACTGCTCAGCAGGAGCGAGTACCAGGCCCTCCAACAGCTCAGATCGCGCATAGACATCCGATGGGTCTTTGCTCATGCCGACATCAATCCGAGCAACATCGTGGCCACAGACCATGGATTGTTTCTCCTCGACTGGGAGTGGGCGGGGCTGTACCCAGACGGTTACGACCTGGCTTTCCTATGGTTCGTGCTCATCGACCTCCCAGAGGCCAGATCGACTGTCGAGGGTCGGATACGTACCGACCCAACCGTCTTCTGGCTCTCCGCCTTGATCATCGAACTTCTCCACCTCGAGTGGTTTCGGGGCGAGTTTCGGCCGCGCCACGTAGCCACTCGCGACGTTCTGGTCGCAAAGCTGCTCGACCAGCCACCGAGCGACCGCTGATCCCCGGCCGATCGAAAGTCCCTACTCATGCCCCGAACGCTCCGACATCAACGGCTGTCCACCTGTCATCGACGCGAGGTTCCGCGATGGACCTGGCCCGGCGATGGCGAGGGAGCTTGAGGTAAGGGACTCCACCCGCCCCGGTACGGCATGGACGACTCGGTCTGTCTTCCAGAGAGCGTTCAGCGCAGGGGCTGCGTCGACTGGCGGCGCATCGAGATCGAGGCCGACCGCTCGGAAAGCGTCGGCACTATGCACGAGGACATCAGTCAACCCCATCCCCTCTGGGTTCCCAGGTAGACGGAAGCGCCCCTCTGCCCCCTTGCGGAGTCGATCAGCAAGCTCGGGGACGTCTTGCAAACCGTCAGACCTGCCGCTCTGGCACAGGTCCTGTCGCGTATCGCACACGGTTAGTAGTTCTAGCTAGTCGCACGCCCCATTGAGCCAGCGCTCGACGACCGCCTTCCAAATTCAAATCGTGAGCCGATGGTCCGCGACTCCGGCTCAGAAGATCGCCAACACCGCTATCAATGCCAGGCATCCGGCCAGGACGAAACTGGTCAGCACCGTCTTCTGCCAAAGGGCGCTCGAGAACTCGCTCAAGACTTCTGCCCCCGAGTCGACCTTCACGGGATCCATGTGTGATGCATCGTCCGTGACAGCCAGCGACTTGAACCATTTGCCGCATCGCGGCCCTCAGCTGAGGAGCAAGGGGCGGGGCGGCACCGTCCCGGCGATACTGCACCCAACCGCAAACACCCTGGAGGCGGCGGGCGGAATCGAACCGCCGTACGGGGCTTTGCAGGCCCCTGCCTAAACCACTCGGCCACGCCGCCGCGTACGAACACGAACGGGCGGCCAGCCTAACGGCCGGGTCACCCGGCCCAGGAAGTGCCCGCTTCGGGACCCGCTCGGCCGACCTAGTGCCGCAGCCGGGAAACCAGCCAGAAGACGGCCGCGATCAAGACGACGACCAGGGCCAGCTCGCCGAAGAAGATGAAGATCCCCGCAAGAACCCTGAATATCCAATAGGCGACGAGGATGCCGACGACTCCGAGCACCGTCATTCCGACGGCGTGCCCGAAAGTCATGGGCTTCCGGTCGCTCCTGCTCTCCACGTCTTTGCTCACGAACCCAATGCTACGTTCCCGCCATGGCCGCCGGAGCGTCACTGCGTGAACGGCGGCGGGCCCTGCTGGCCGAGCCCGGCCTGATGGGAGTGGAATTCTGCCGCCGCTACGCTGCCGAGGCGGACGCCTGGCTCTCCGGGCTGGCCGACCAGGCGGCCGGAGAGAACACCCGTCACCTGGCCCTCTTGGCCGTGGGCGGGTACGGGCGGAGGTCCCTGTGCCCCTACAGCGACCTCGATGTCGTGCTCGTCCACAGCGGCCACCGGGACATCAAGTCCGTGGCCGACGCCATCTGGTACCCGGTGTGGGACGAGGGCGTGCACCTGGACCACTCCGTGCGCAAGCCGGCGGAGGTCCTGACCGCGGCCGCCGAGGACGCGCGGGTCGCGCTCGGCCTTCTCGATGGCCGACTCATCTGGGGCGAGCCCAAGGTCGCCGATCCTCTGCTCCAGAAGGCACGCACCGCTTGGCGCGAGCGGCTCGGTACCAAATACCTGCCCCTGCTCGAGGTGCAGATGGCCGAGCGTCGCAAGACCGCTGGCGATGTCGCCTTCCTGTTGGAGCCCGACCTCAAGGAGAGCCACGGTGGGCTGCGCGACGTCAGTGTCCTGCGTGCCATGTCGGCCTATGCGCCGCTGCTGGCCGACTATGCCGACCTGGCGTCACTCGACGCAACGGAGGCGTTGCTCACCACCATCAGGGTCGAGCTGCACCGCATGGCCCAGCGCGAGCACGACAAGCTCCTGCTCCAGGACCAGGATCAGGTGGCCGTCGCGCTCGGCTTCCCCGATGCCGACGCGCTCATGCTGGCCGTGTCGACCGCGGGACGGCAGATCGCCTGGGTGAGCGACGACGTCTGGCGCCGCCGACGCCTGTGGGATCCGACCCCTCCGCCCCGCCGCCGCTTCCGCCGCGGCGCGCCCGACGCAAGCCCTGCACCGACCCCCGCGCAGCTCGGTCCCGACATGCTCGAGGTCGACGGGGAGATCGCTCTCACGCCGCTCGCACCCGTCTCCGACGACGCCTCACTGCCGCTGCGCCTGGCCGCCACGGCGGCCGAGCACGATCGACCGATCGCCAAGGGTTCGCTGTACCGCCTGGCCGATCGCATGCCCCCGCCCGGCGACCCCTGGGCGCCCGAGACCCTCCAGGAGTTGGTGGCGCTCCTCGGCCTCGGCCGTCCCGCCGTCGACAAGATGGAGTCGCTCGACCAGCACGGCCTGCTCGTGCGCCTCATCCCGGAGTGGTCCGCCGTCCGCAACAAGCCTCAGCGCAACGCCTATCACACCTATACCGTCGACCGGCATCTCCTGGAGGCCGCCGCGCTGGCCGCCGAGCTGACCGACACCGTCGAGCGACCGGACCTGCTGTTGATCGGCACACTGCTGCACGACATCGGGAAGGGCTTCCCCGGCGACCACACGACCGTCGGCATGGAGGTCGTCGAGCGCATCGCGACCCACATGGGCTTCTCGCTCGCCGACGTGGCGGTCCTCGTCGATCTGGTGCGGCACCATCTGCTGCTGCCCGACACGGCCACCCGGCGCGATCTCGACGACCCGACCACCATCGCCCGCGTCGCCCGCGCCGCCGGCAACCGACTGACCCTCCACCTCCTCGCCGCGTTGACCGAGGCCGACAGCCGGGCCACCGGACCTTCGGCCTGGGGGCCCTGGAAGGCCGGCCTCGTGGCCGACCTCGTGGCCCGCACCGACCGCGTGCTCCAGGGCGAGACCGAGCCGTCGGGGCCGGACCCCATCCTGGCGGCCAACCAGGACCTGATGAAGGAGGTGCGCAACACCGGACTGCCGTCGGTGTCGCTCCAGCCGCCCCACGTCATCGTGGCGGCACCGGACCGCCGGGGGCTCTTCTCCTCCGTGGCGGGGGCCCTCGCGCTCAACGGCATGGACGTGCGCGCGGCCAACGTGAGCGGGGACGACGGCGTCGCGGTCGAGGTGTTCACCGTCGAGGTGGCCCGCGGCACCTGGCCCGACACCGCCAAATTGCGCGACGACCTCGCGGCCGTGCTCTCCGACCGCATGGCCATCGGCGAGCGCCTCACCGAGCGCGAGCGGGTCTACCCCTTGCGGCGGGGCTCGGCGGCCCATCTCCCGGGCAGCGATGTCAGCGTCGACAACGAGGCCTCCGAGACCGCCACCGTCCTGGAGATCCGGGCACCGGACCAGATCGGACTGCTGCACCGGATCACCCGGGCCCTGTTCGAGGCGGACCTCGACGTGGTGTCGGCCCGGGTGTCGACACTGGGCGAACTCGTCGTCGACGCCTTCTACGTCCGGGAGTCCGATGGTGCCAAGATCACCGACGAGGGCCGACTCTCCGCCATCACGAGCGCATTGAGGGGTGAATTGGGTCTCTAGCGCCCCATATTCCCCAGTAGAATCCCCGCTGCCATGTCGGGAGATCACGTTCGTCAGCGGAAAGGCCCCCGTGTGTGGGTGGTCGTGGCCGTCTGCGCCGCCGCGCTCGTCCTCGCCACCGCCGGCTTCGCCGTGATCGACCACGTGCGCGACAACGAGGCCTCGGCCACGCCGACCGCTCCCCCGGTGGCGCTCACCGTGTCGTCGGTGTCACCGACCGGGACCAACGTGGCCGCAGGATCCACGATCTCGGTGCAGTTCTCGACCGATCTGGCCCCCGGCAGCCCCATGCCGTCCCTGACGCCTGCCGTCACCGGGTCCTGGGCGGTGCTCTCACCGTCGCTGCTCCAATTCCAGGCCACCGGGCCGCTGGTCCCCGGCGCGACCGAGACCGTCACGGTCCCCGGTGGGTCCTCCGGCGTGCTCGGCTCCGAGGGCCAGCACCTCGCCCAGACGTTCACCTCGCAGTTCACGGTGGCACCGGGGTCCACCCTGCGCCTGCAGCAGCTGCTCGCCGAGCTCGGCTACCTGCCCCTCACCTTCACGCCCGCCTCCCCTCTGACCTCGCCCACCCAGGAGGGCAACGACCAGGTCGGATCGTTCTCCTGGCGCTGGCCCGACCAGCCGCTGGCGCTGCTGACCCAATGGACGCCCGGGACGGACAACGTCATCACGCGGGGCGCGGTCATGAACTTCGAGTCCCAGAACGGCCTCACGAGCGACGGCGTCGCGGGGCCCGAGGTCTGGACCGACCTCCTCAACGACGTGCAGAGCGGGCACGGCGACGCACTCCCGTGGGACTACGTCCTCGTCAGCCAGTCCCTGCCCGAGAAGGCGACCGTCTACGAGAACGGCGCCGTGGTCTATTCCACGCCCGTCAACACTGGGGTTGCGGGAGCCCCGACGGCGAACGGCACGTTCCCCGTCTACGCCCGCTACCGGGTGACGACCATGAGCGGCACCAACCCCGACGGCTCGCACTACGTGGATCCCGGCATCCCCTGGGTCAGCTACTTCAACGGCGGCGACGCCCTCCACGGCTACGTGCGGGGGTCCTACGGGTTCCCCCAGAGCGACGGATGCGTCGAGATGCCGCCCGCCAACGCGGAGGTGGTCTTCCCCCTCACGCCGATCGGCACCCTGGTCACGGTCCAGGACTGAGGCCCAGGCGAACGAGCCGGGGCACCCGCCGCCCTAATCTCTGTCCTCGATGTCCACATTCAGGCGGGTCGTCGACATCGTCGGGCGGATCCTCATCGGCGGCGGTGTTGTGCTGCTGCTCTTCACGGCGTACCAGATCTGGGGCACATCCATACAGGAGGCCCATACCCAGTCCGCGCTGCGCACCCAGCTCCAGCAGGAGACAAACAGCCAAGAGATCCGTCACGCACTGGCCGAGGAGTCCGCCCTCGACAAGCTCCCGACAGGTCCACCGGTGGCGGCACCCCGGACCTCGGACCCCGCCGAAGGCGAGCCGATCGGTGACATCCGCATCCCCGTCATCGGCATCAACCAGGTCGTGGTCGAGGGCATCAACACGCCCGACCTGCGCAAGGGCCCGGGCCACTACATCGGGACGCCGCTCCCCGGCGAGAGCGGCAACGCCGCCATCGCCGGGCACCGGACCACGTACGGCCACCCCTTCTACAACCTCGACTCCGTGAAGGTCGGTGACCCCATCGTCCTGACGACCCTGCAGGGCATCTTCGTCTACGACGCCACGAAGAGCTTCGTGGTGTCGCCCAGCGACACCAGCGTGATCAAGAACGTGTTCGCCGACATGCTCACGCTCACCACCTGTAACCCCCGCTTCAGCGCCTCGACCCGACTGATCGTCCAGGCCGAGCTGGCCCACTCGCAGCTCTTCCCCAACTCGGGCCTGCACACGGCGGCGCTGCACGCCGACCCCAAGAGCGGCGACCTCGCCGGGAACTCCAACGTCGAGCTCACCGACGCGCTCTTCTGGGGGTTCGTCACCGTCGTGGTCGGCGCCGGCATCCTGGTCGCCGCCTACCGGTTCCGGCGCCGACGCTGGGCGATCTACGGGGTGGGTGCCGTCGGCATGCTGGTCCTGCTCTGGTTCCTCTTCGGGGCCGTCAGCCCGCTGCTCCCCGCCAGCTTCTAGCGGTCATGCTGGTCGAGCAACCACTGCCCGATCACTTCAGGGGCTTCGCCGCCGTGGTCGAACGCGACGGCGGCACGACCTACCCCGCCATCTGCCGGGCCGTGGCCGACAACGACGAGATCCTGGCGCTCCTCGACGGGGCCCCGCTGCCCCAGCGCCGCCCGCTCCTCCTGCTCGCCGCGGTGCATTTCCTGCTCCTCTCGGGCGCGCAACACGCGCTGGCCTCGCACTACGACACCGTGGCCGAGGTGCGCGGCATCCCCTTCGACCGTTCGGGTGACGTGACCGCCGCGTTCGCCGACTTCTGCCGCGCCTACCGCCCGGAGCTGACGGAGCTCATCGCCACCCGTACGACACAGACCAACGAGGTGGGGCGCTGCACCGCCCTCATGCCGGGGCTCTGCCACATCGCGTCCCTGTACGACTGGGAGGAGCCGCTCTCGGTACTCGACCTCGGCACCTCCGCCGGGTTGAACCTGCTCTTCGACGACTATTCCTACACCTACCGGGCCGCTGTCGGCGACGGCACACGCCGCGCCGGGGCCGCGGGATCGGCCGTCGCCCTCGAATGCTCCGCCCGCGACGACGTCGGGCGCCTGCCTGAGCTCCGCCTGCCCTCCGTCGCTGCCCGGGTGGGCCTCGACCTCTCGCCGGTCGACCCCTTCTCGGACGACGCAGCCCGGTGGCTGCTGGCCTGCCAATGGCCCGACAACCTGCCGCGCTTCGGGCGGCTTCGCGCCGCGCTGGCCAACGTGCGCGTGACGCCGGACCCACCGCGCCTCGAGCGGGGGGACATGGTGACCGACCTGCCTCGGATCGCCGGCACCATCCCGGGGGACGGCCCGCTCGTGGTGTTTCACTCCTGGGTGGCGGCCTATCTCGACGAGGCGCAGCAACGCACCCTGGTCGACGAGGTCCGGGAGCTCGGGCGGACGCGGCCTGTGCACCACCTCTACTGCGAGTCGCCCTTCGAGACCCCCGGTCTCCCCACTCCCCCCTCACCGGTGCCGCGCGACGGGCCCGACCTGGCGACGGTGCTCGTCCACGTCGGGCCCGGCAACGCCCCGGTCCGCCTGGCCGACACCCACCCGCACGGGTACTGGATCCGTTGGTGGCCCCCTACCGGTCCGGCCCCCACGGCGCGTCGCGCCGGGCCGGCACCTGCACCCCCTCCTCGGTGACCATGGCGGCCGATCCGACGGCGCCGCGGCCGAAGCGGCCCCGGATGGCGTCGATGGTGGCCGTCACCTCCTGCCAGGACTGCTCGCGTGCCGTGGCGCTCTCATTGTCCTCATCCAGGCCGTCCCCCAGGTCGAAGGAGAGCTGGTCCGCCTCGCCCACGCTCAGCCCCGACGCGCTGACCCCGAGCAGGCGGATGCCCTCGCCGGGGTCGATGCCCGCCAGCAGCGCGGCGGCCACCTGCCCGATGGCGCCGCCCGTGGCGATGGGACGCCCGAGGGTGTGCGAGCGGGTCTGCAGGGAGAGGTCCTTGAACTTGACCTTGACCGTGACGGTGCGGGCCGAGGTGGACGCGCCCCGGAGCATGGTGGCCACCGACTCGGCCATGCGCAGCACGTGGCGCTCGAGCTCGTGCCGGTCGACCAGGTCCTCGCTGAAGGTCTCCTCGTGGCCGATCGACTTGCTCGGCCGGTTCGGGTTGACCGGGTCCGGATCCTCGCCGCGGGACAGGGCGGCCAGGTGGGCGCCGCTGGCCTTCCCGAGGCGGCGCACCAGCGTGTCGACCGGGAGTGCGGCCAGGTCGCCGACGGTGCGGACGCCGAGATCGTGGAGGCGCCGCGCCGTGGCGGGCCCCACCCCCCACAGCGCCTCGACGTCGTGGCCGTGCAGAAAGTCCAGCTCTGCATCCGGCTCGACGAGGTACACGCCGGGCCCCGGCTCGAGGCCGCTGCGGCTGGCCCGCGGCTTCGCGGCCCGCGAGGCCAGCTTGGCGATCATCTTGGAGCGACCGATCCCGACGGCGCAGCCGAGACCGAGCTCGTCGCGCACGCGCCCGCGCAACCCGTGGGCGATCCGGTCGGGCAGCCCGAGGAGGCGCAACGCGCCGACGACGTCCATGAAGGCCTCGTCGAGGCCGATGGGCTCCACCGCCGGGGTCACGTCGTGCAGGATCTTGTGCAGCTGCCCGCTCACCTCCGCGTAGCGGCTGTGGCGCCCGGCGAGGAAGATCGCCTCGGGGCAGAGCTGACGGGCGCGCATGGACGGCATGGCCGAGTGCACGCCGTAGGCCCGCGCCTCGTAGGTGCACGAGGCGACGACGCCCCGCGCACCGGCCCCGCCCACGATCACGGGCTTGCCGGCGAGGGAGGGGTCGTCGAGCACCTCGACCGACGCGAAGAACGCGTCCATGTCGACGTGGAGGATGGTCGGGACGGGTGGGTGCTCACGCACCGAGGGTCAACCGGCGGAAGCCTTCGGCATAGCCGACGCCGACCCTCCGGCCCTCCTCCGCGGCGCGACGCCGCACCGCCTCCCCGGCCCAGCCGCTCTGGCCGGCGAATTGCGTCCGGTGGCACTCGACCGCCGCCGCCTTGATCTCAATGGTGTCGGTCACATCGACCCACTCGTCGGGCTCGAGCGTGCCCGAGAGGAGCACCTCGGACACCCGGTGTGCGGGGCCGGCATCGGGGAAGTAGTGCGGGAGAGCCGACGCCGGTGCGACGGCGTCGAGGAGCGCTGCGCCGGCGACGCGGTGATCCCGATGGTTGAAGTAGTCCCGTCCGAAGTAGATCGCGGTGGGATCGTGCCCGCACACCACCTCCGGGCGGAGCGCCCGCACCCGCTGCACGAGCGTGCGCCGGAAGTCTTCGGAGTCCGCCAGCTCGCCGTCGGGGAACCCGAGGTTGTCCACGGAGGAGAGCCCGATCAGTGCGGACGACTCCTCGAGCTCGCCGGCACGCTCGGCGGCGAGGCGCGCCGGCACCACCTCCGGGTCGGTCGTGCCCTTGCCGCCGTCGGTGCACACGACCAGGTGCACACTGCTGCCGGCCTTGGCCCAGCGGGCCAGGGTCCCGCCGCAGCCGACGTCGGCGTCGTCGGGGTGGGCGTAGACGGCCAGCACGACACCGGGCGTCTCGTCCATCACTTCCGCTTGGGCTCCGTCGTCTTGGTCAGCAGGCCCGCCTCCCGCTGGAAGTCACCCGCCTCCTCGAACCCCTTGTAGACGCTGGCAAACCGGAGGTAGGCCACGTCGTCGAGGCTCTGCAGCCGCTCGAGGACCGCCACGCCCACCTGCTGACTGGTCGGTTCGCTCGTCTCCGCCCGCAGGGCGTCCTCCACACCCTGGGCCAGCTCCTCCATCTGCACGTCGGTCACCGGCCGGTTCTTGCAGGCCGACCGCACACCCTCTACCACCTTGGCCCGATCGAACGGCTCACGCAAGCCGCTCCGCTTCACCACCCACAGTGGAACCTCCTCCACCCGCTCGAAGGTCGTGAACCGGCGGCCACACCCCAGGCACTCCCGGCGTCGGCGAATGGCGCCGCCGTCCTCGGCCTGACGCGAATCCACGACGCGGTCGTCATCGACACCGCACCAGGGACAACGCACACCGCCGACGATAGTCAGGGAATGAAGACGTGCTCCCCCGGCACCACCACGGTCGAACCCACCTCACGGGCCAGCTGCCCGGCGAGGGAGGCGGGATGCGACGGGTCGGCCCGGGTGGCGATGGACGCCAGCGTGTCGCCCGCCTTGACCACGTACTCCTGCCCCTGCGCCGGGGCCGCCTGGGCCAGGGTGCTCCCCCCGAGGGCCCGGATCGGCAGCGCGAGAAGCACGAGCACGGCCACGACGGCGGCGGTCAGGACCAACCGGCGGCGGTGCACCCGGGAGGACGGTGCGCTGCGCGCCGGCTGGCCGGGCAGGGCGTACAGCCGGGGGCGGTACGCCTCGAAATCGAGCTCAAATGCGACCGTCATGGCGTCTCCCTGTTCGAACACCTGTTCGCTTTCCCGTCCATTGCACCACGAACACCTGTTCGCTGTCAACCATGAATCCGAACAGCTGTTCGCACGACGTCACCGTACGGAGTGGGTGTGACACGCCCCCTCCGGGCTTAACTCGATAAACTTGAGGAGTTTGCTCAGGATTAGCCCCTTGGCCGCGCCACCGGAACCGGCTCACGAACAGATGTTTGCTTTGCCCGGTCGCCTTGGCTATCTTGGTTCCTCACGAACGGATGTTCGCCCCCGGGAGGGGCCCGGCGGAAGCGCCGGTGGACGTCACGACATGAGAGCAAGGAGACGCCGATGGCCGAGGTCCTGAGCGGCAAGAGGCTGCAGATCCTCAATTTCATCGCCGACCGCCAGCGCGAGCGGGGCTACCCACCCTCGGTGCGCGAGATCGGCGAAGCGGTCGGCCTGGCCTCCTCGGCGACCGTGCACAACCACCTTGCCGTCCTGCAGCGTGAGGGCTACCTGTCGCGGGACCCGAGCAAGCCGCGGGCCATCCAGGTCCACTTCGACCCCGACACGACGTCGCGCCTCGGCGTCTCCGCCGTGCACAACGTGCCGCTCGTCGGCGACGTCGCCGCCGGCACCGGCGTCATGGCGGAGGAGAACGTCGAGGAGCTCCTCCCGATGCCCGCCCAGTTCACCGGGAACGGTCCCTCCTTCATGCTGCGGGTGCGCGGGGACTCCATGATCGAGGCCGGGATCTACGACGGGGACTACGTCGTGGTGCGCCAGCAGCAAGATGCCGACAACGGCGACGTCGTCGTCGCCGGCATGGCCGACGGCGAGGCCACCGTCAAGACGTTCAGCCGCAAGGACGGGCAGGTCGTCCTCATGCCGGCCAACCCGGCCTACGAGCCCATGGTGTTCGACGGGGCCGACGAGGTGACGATCTTCGGCAAGGTCGTCACCGTCGTGCGTCAGCTGAACTAGCGGCGGCGGCGCAGAGGGGCCTACTTCAACAGGCGCGACAGACGGCGGTCGGCCAGCACCTTCCCGCTTGTCTGGCAGGTCGGGCAGTAGGCCATCTCGTAGGACTCGAAGGACACCCGGCGGAGCGTGTCGCCGCACGGCGTCGGGCACGGCTCGCCGGCGCGGCCGTGTACCTTGAACCGCCCGCCGAGCTTGGCCTCCGAGAGGCCACCCTGACGTCCCCGCTCCAGTTCGAGCGCCTCGGCCAGCACATCGGTCGCCGCGACGAGGAGGGCCTCGCGTTGCTCGCTGGTGAGCGAGCGCAGCGGGGCGAAGGGCGAGAGCTTGGCCCGGTGCAGGATGTCGTCGCCCCACCCGCGCCCGATTCCCGAGACGACGTGCTGGTCGCGCAGGTCGGTGGTGAGGTGGCGCCGGGAGTCGCCGGTGCGGATGAAGGCGGCGAACTCCTCGCTGCCCGGCTCGGGGCCGAGCCCGGCCAACGGGCCCTCGTCCCCGGGCGCAAGGACCCACCACGACGCCTTGCGCTGCGTGCCGTGCTCGCGCACGAGGACGGCGACACCCGGACCGTCGAGGCCGGCGTCACCGGACCCGAACACGAACCGGGCGACCGCGCCGCGCGGCTTGGTCTTCTTGGGCGGGTCCTCCACGTCGACGCGGCCGGCCTGCGAGAGGTGGAGCACGATCCGGGTGCCGCCCTCGAACTCCCAGACGAGGTACTTGGCCCGCCGCCCGACCGAGAGGAGCCGGCGGCCCTGCAACGAGTCCGGCGACGGGTCGTAGGTCTTGAGCGACGAGAAGCCGAGCAGATCGGCCCGGCGCAGGGTCAGGCCGGCCAGGCGCGCGTCGAGGCGCTCGGACAGCGCCTGCATCTCGGGCAATTCGGGCACGCCACAATGTACGCATGAGCTACACGCACGGGCACCACGAATCAGTCCTGCGCAGCCACACCTGGCGCACGGCCCGGAACTCCGCCGCCTACCTCCTGCCCCACCTGCGCGCCGGTCAGAGCCTGCTCGACGTGGGCTGCGGGCCCGGGACCATCAGCACCGACCTGGCGCTCCTGGTGGCGCCCGGCGAGGTGGTCGGGGTCGACGCGGCCGCCGACGTGGTGGCCCAGGCGCAGGAGCACGCCGCCGGGCTCGGCCTCGAGAACCTGCGGTTCGAGGTCGGCGACCTCTTCGCTCTCGGGTACCCCGACGCCGCCTTCGACGTGGTCCACCTGCACCAGGTGCTGCAGCACCTCGGCGACCCGGTGGCCGCCCTGGTCGAGCTGCGGCGGGTGCTCCGGCCGGACGGTGTGCTGGCCGCCCGCGACTCCGACTACGGGGCCTTCACCTGGGCGCCGGGCGACCCCGTGCTGGACCGCTGGCTCGAGCTGTACTTCGCCGTGACCTCCCGCAACGGCCACGACGCCCGCATCGGGCCGCGGCTGCTGGGCCTGGCGCACGAGGCCGGCTTCGACGACGTCACGGTCTCGAGCTCCACGTGGACCTACGCCGACCCCGGGTCGCGGGCATGGTGGGGTGGGTTGTGGGCCGACCGGATCCGCTACTCCCGCTTCGCCGAGCAGGCCGTGGCGTACGGGCTCAGCGACCCCGGGGAGCTCGAGACGATCGCGGCCGCCTTCGGTCGCTGGGCCGCGTCACCCGACGCGGTGTTCGTCATCCCCCATGTCGAGATCCTGGCCCGGGGCTGACGCATCGGCGGCGTCCGCGCCGACTCCGGCGCGCTAGTCGGCCCAGAGCTTGTCGGTGTAGGTGTCGGTGCCGGGGATGGTCGGGATGAACGGCAGGGCGGCCACGACCGTGCCCTTGCCGGACTCCTCCAGGCGGCGGCGGTGCTCGGCGATGACCGGCTCCCACGCCACCTGGGGCGGGGTGTTCAAGAACCACAAGAGGACCGTCCGGTTGTCGTTCGCCGCCTCGCGGGGCACGTCACCGGGCGCGTCCACCTCGAGCGCGATCGGCGTGAACGCGGCCACCAGGTCGGCATCGGTCCCGGGCATCAACGCGGGGAGGTGCTCGGAGCGGAGCCACGACCACAGCTCCTCGTTCGGCACCGACGGGTCGCGGTCGATGAAGACGGCCACGAAGCCGCGGTAGGGATGGTCGAGCGCGACCTCGACGGGAACGCCGTCGGGGTCGCGCCGGTGCTCCCACTCGTAGTGGTAGAGGAGGGTGTGCACGTGGTCCCGCTCGGCGAACATGCGACCGGCGGCGTGCAGCGCGTTCACCTGGCGCAAGGCCCATTTGTTCCAGACGTCGAAGTAGCCGTCGAGGACCCAGTAGACCGCGACGTACGAGCCGCGATCCGGCTGGCCCGTGATGGCCGACGGGTCGGGATCGCGCAGGGCCTTCAGGTCGGCCGTGGCGACGAAGCGCCGGCCCGCGAAGTTGTACGGGCCGACCATGCAACCGGAATAGAAATGGTCCCGCTCGTACCATCGGTTGTAGGCCACCTCGTGCCCCCGGTGGGGTTCCACGAGGGTCAGCAGCATGGAGCCGAGCTTGACGGGCTCGGCCTCCGCACCGACCTCGATCGGCCGGCGCTTCTTGGGTGTCTCATCCTCTGACATGGGGAGCGAACCTAACAGGCGCGCTCAGGCGTCAGACAGTCCCGGTGGCGAGAACCGGCCCGGTCGGGATGACCGATCCCCCGGACGGTTCGGCGGTGATGCTCAGGCGCGTCGGCCGCGTCGAGCCCGCCATGGTGAACTCGGCCTGCCGCGGCGAGGCGCCGAGGAGGCCGAGCGAGATCGCCTCTTTCCCGACGGTCCCCCACAGCTGGTACGTCTCCTGGGAGCCCAGCTGCGGCATGGACGAGGAGACCAGGTAGCCCCGGCCGTCGGGCAGGACCACGAATTGGGCCAGCTGCGCGTGCGAGGTCGTGTCGAGGTCCACCACCGTGTGCCCCGGCGCGCGGAGCGCTGCGCTGACCGCGCTCGTCGCGCCGGCCGCGGCCTGCAGGCCTGAGACCTTGTTGTCGGCGCGCGCCAGCCCCCCTCCTCACGCGCGCCGTGGCCGCATTCCCGGCTGAGCGCGTCGGGGCGGGTGGCAGAGCCCCCGCGTCCACCGTCAGCAGATGACGGCGAGCAGCACCTCGCGTGCCCGCTCCAGCTCGGCCCGCGACACGCGCTCGTCGGGGTGGTGGGCCAGCAGCGGGTCACCGGGGCCGAAGTTGGCCGCCGGTACCCCGTGCTCCCAGAACGACGCCACGTCGGTCCACCCCACCTTGGCCTTTGGCTGCGCCCCGCTCTTGTCCACCAGCGACTTCAGCAGGGGGTGCCCGAGGGAGGGCGGCGCGCCGTCCCCGGCGTCGAGGAGCTCCCAGGTGTCGCCGGCGTCGGGCTCGAGCGTCGGGTCGAGCAGCTCGTGGAGGAACGCCTCGGCCTCCGCCCGGCCCCGGTCGGGCGCGTAGCGGTGGTTGAGCGCCACACGCGCCTCGTCGGGCACCACGTTGCCCGCCACCCCACCCTCGACGCCCACGGCCTGCAGCTGCTCGACGTAGGTGCACCCGTCGAGGACCACCTCGCGCCCCTCCCACTCGGCCACGCGCCGGAGCAGCGGGCCCAGGCGGTGGACGGCGTTGCGGCCCGTGAAGGGGCGGGCCGTGTGGGCCCTGACCCCGCGGAGCGTGATCCGCACCCGCATGGTCCCCTGGCAGCCGGCCTCGACCAGCGCGCTCGTCGGCTCGCCGAGCACGGCCGCATCCCCCGCCAGGAGCTCGGGCCGCGCCTGCCACAGCTCGAGGAGACCGTTCTCGTCGCGGCCGATCTCCTCACGGGCGTAGAAGCACCAGGTGACGTCGACCGCCGGCTCGCGCACGGTCGCCGCCAGATCGAGCATGACGGCGAGCCCTCCCTTCATGTCGGACGCGCCGACGCCCCACACGGTGTCGCCGTCGAGCCTCGGGACCTCGTTGCCGGCCGGCGGGACCGTGTCGAGGTGGCCCGCCAGGACGAGACGCCGGCCGTGGCCGAGCGCGGTGCGGGCGACCACGTTGTCGCCGACGCGCTCGACCTCGAGCCACGGGCACGCCGCGAGCGCCTGCTCGACCACGTCGGCCAGGGGGCCCTCGCGGCCACTGAGCGAGGGCACGGCCATCAGGTTCCCGGTGGCCGCGAGCAGGTCGCCCATCGGATCAGGTGCTGGCGCCGTGGTCCCGCAAGACCTGGGTCAGCTGCGCCTTGTCGTGGCGCTCGCCCTCGCCGAGGCGCTTGATCACGAGCACGCAGGGCACGAAGAACTCCCCGCCCGGGTACTCCCGACGCCTGCTGGCCCGGATGGCGACGCACCACGGCGGCACCACACCGCGGGAGATCTCCTCGCCGGTCTCCGCATCGATGACGGGGATCGACGGATCGAGGAAGCTCCCCGCACCGAGTACCGCGCCCTTGCCGATGCGCGCCCCGCCCGTGACCATGCACCGGCTCCCGACGAACGCGTCGTCCTCGACGACCACGGGCACCGCGTTGGGAGGTTCGAGTACACCCCCGATGCCCACCCCGCCCGCCAGGTGCACCCGCTCACCGATCTGCGCGCAGGAGGCGACGGTCGCCCAGGTGTCCACCATGGAGCCGGCTCCGACCCAGGCGCCGATGTTGACGTAGGAGGGCATGAGCACCACGCCGCGACCGAGGAAGGAGCCCCAGCGGGCCGATGCCCCGGGCACGGCGCGCACACCGGCTGCGGCGAACCCGTGCTTGAGGGGCAGCTTGTCCGCGTACTCGAACGGCCCGAACTCGACCGTCTCCATGCCGCGCAGCGCGAAGAGCATCAGGATCGACTTCTTGAGCCATTCGTGCACGACGACCTCGTCGCTCACCGGATCGACCTCGGCCACGCGGGCCTGGCCCGTGTCGAGCAGCTCGATGGCCTCTGTGACCAGCCCCGCCGCATCCGTGTCGGCCGGGGAGAGGTCGCCCCGCCGCTCCCACAGCTCCTCGATGCTCGCCTGCAGATCAGCCATGGCTCACCCTAGCGAGGCGCTCCCCCACCAGCGCCAACCGCTCCATGGGCTGGACCAGCGCCACCCGCACGTGCCCCGCGCCACCGTCACCGTAGAGATCGCCGGGGCTCACGAGGATCCCGCCGTCGGTGGCGAGCGCCTCGGCCATCGACCACGCGTCGGGCCAGCGCTCCGCCGGCACCGGCACCCACAGGTAGAAGCCGCCCTCGGGGGGCATGACCGGGCAGCCGTAGGCGCCCAGGACACCGCCGAGGTAGACGAGGCGCTCGCGGTAGCGCGCCCGCTGGACCTCCACGTGGTCGTCGTCGGCCAGGGCCGCCGCACCGGCGGCCTGTGCCGGTCCCGGGACCATGAGCCCGGCGTGCTGGCGCACGGCCCGCAGGAACTCGACCAGCTCGGCGTCCCCGGCGTAGAAGCCGACGCGCACGCCGGCCAGGTTCGAGCGCTTGGAGAGCGAGTGCACCGCCACCACGCCGTCGCGTCCGTGTTGGAGCACCGAGCGCGGCGGGCCATCCCAGGTGAACTCGGCGTAGCACTCGTCGGAGAAGACCGGAACGCCGTGCGCACCCCCCCAGGCGGCCTCGGCCCCGAGGTCCCCCAGGCCACCGGTCGGGTTCGACGGCGAGTTCGACCACAGCACCAGGGCCCGCGCCGCGTCGGAGGGCTCGACGGCGTCGAGATCGAGGCCGCCCGACCGTCCCGGCGCGGGCGGCACGGGGACGGCGCGACACCCGGCCAGCTCCGCTCCCATGGCGTACGTCGGATACGAGACGGCCGGGTACAGCACCGTGTCCTTCCCCGGCTCGCGCAGGCGGAGCACGTGCGGCACGGAGGCGACCAGCTCCTTGGTCCCCACGCAGGCGGCGACCGACGACACCGGCACCTCCGCCAGTCCGAAGCGGCGGGTGAGCCATTCCGCTGCCGCCTCCCGCAGCTGCGGGCTGCCCGCGGAGGCGGGGTAGCCGCGCTCGGTGTCCGACGACGCGAGCGCGTCGACGGCGGCGCGCGGCGGCGGGTCGCACGGCGTCCCGATGGAGCAGTCGACCATGCCGCCCTCGTGCGCCTCGGCCAGCTTGGCCAGGCCCTGGAGCCGGTCGTAGGGGTACGGCGGCAGGCGGAAGGTCACGGAGCCGCCACGAACTCGGCGAAGCGGGCCCGGCCCACGTCGTCCAGCACCACCTGCAGCGTGGCCGATTCCTCGCCGTCGTCCTGGCCCAGCACCTCTCCCTCGCGGTGGACGGCGGCGAGCACGTCGCCGCGCGACCAGGGCACCACCAGCTTGACGACCCGGTCCGAGCCCCGGAGCCGGTCGCCGATCACGCGGAGCAGCTCGTCGACCCCTTCGCCGGTGCGGGCCGAGATGAGCACGGAGCCCTCGATCCCGTGCGCCAGCGCCTTGGCCGAATCGGGCGCGCTGTCCGCCTTGTTCACGACCACCAGCTCGGGCACGTCGGCCGCACCGATCTCGACCAGCACCTCGTGCACCGCCGCCATCTGGCCCTCCGCGTTCGCCGCGGTGCCGTCGACCACGTGCACGATGAGGTCGGCCAGGCGCACCGAGTCCAGGGTCGAGCGGAACGCCTCCACGAGCTCGTGCGGGAGCTTGCGCACGAAGCCGACCGTGTCTGTCACGAGCACCGTCTCGCCTCCGGGCAGCGACAGCTGGCGGGTGCGCGGGTCAAGCGTGACGAAGAGCCGGTTCTCCGCCGGCACCCCGGCGTCGGTCAACCGGTTGAGCAGTGTCGACTTCCCCGCGTTGGTGTACCCCACCAGCGCCAGCTCGCGATGGCGCCCGCGAGCGCGACTGCGTCGCTGCAACGACCGCGTGCGCTCGACATCGCGCAGGTCGGCCTCGAGCCGGTGCATGCGACGCACGAGACGGCGCCGGTCCACCTCGAGCTGCGTCTCGCCGGGACCACGCGTCCCGATGCCGCCCGCCTGCTGGCTCAGTGAGGTGCCGCGCCCGCGCAACCGGGGCAGCCGGTAGCGCAGCAGCGCCAGCTCGACCTGGGCCTTGCCCTCGAGGCTGCGCGCGTTCTGCGCGAAGATGTCGAGGATCACCGCGGTGCGGTCGATCGCCGTGCGGCCGAGCAGCGACTCGAGGTTGCGCTGCTGGGCGGGGATGAGCGGCTGGTCGAACACGACGGTGTCCGCGTCGACCGCGAGGCACAGCTCGTGCAGCTCGTGGACCTTGCCCTTGCCGAGGTAGGTGGCGGGGTCGGGGGCGTCGCGCCGCTGCACGAGCCGCGCGAGGA
>JBKQUM010000024.1:0-32592 GCA_052140165.1 Acidimicrobiales bacterium | reverse complement strand
CACCGGCGGGCTCGGCCAGCAGGTCACCGAGTTCAAGTCCATGGTCAAGTCCCTGCACCGGGTTGGGCTCGAGGTCATCCTCGACGTCGTCTACAACCACACCGGCGAGGGCAGCCACCTGGGGCCGACCGTGTCGCTACGAGGCATCGACAATACCGCCTACTACCGCCTCGACCCCGAGCAGCCCCGCTACAACGTCGACTTCACCGGCACCGGCAACAGCCTCAACCTCGTCCACCCGCGTACCGTGGCGCTCATCATGGACAGCCTGCGCTACTGGGTCACCGACATGCACGTGGACGGCTTCCGCTTCGACCTGGCCCCGGTCCTGGCCCGGGGGGGCGACGACGGCCAGGACAGCGCGTTCTTCGAGATCGTGCGCCAGGACCCGGTCCTCTCCACGGTGAAGCTGATCGCCGAGCCCTGGGACGCCAGTTCCGAGGGCTCCCGCCTGGGCCAGTTCCCGCCCGGCTGGTCCGAGTGGAACGGCGCCTTCCGCGACTGCGTGCGCCGATTCTGGCGCGGTGACCCGGGCATGGTTCCCGAGCTCGCGTCGCGGCTCACCGGATCGAGCGACATCTACGCCCCCAGCGGCCGCCGGACCTACGCAAGCGTGAATTTCGTCACCTGTCACGACGGGTTCACCCTGACCGACCTCGTCACCTACGAGCACAAGCGAAACGAGGCCAACGGCGAGGACAACCGCGACGGCACCGACGAGAACGACAGCCGCAACTGGGGCATCGAGGGGGAGACCGACTCCGCCCGCATTCAGAGGGCCCGGGACCGGATGAAACGCAACTTCATCGCCACCCTGTTCCTGTCCCAGGGCGTCCCCATGTTGCTGGGCGGCGACGAGATCGGGCGGACGCAGCTCGGCAACAACAACGCCTACTGCCAGGACAACTCCATCAGCTGGTTCGATTGGGACGTCGGCGAGACGGGCTACGACCTGTGCCGCTTCGTGCGCGACGTCATCGGCGTCATGGAGGGGAACCCCATCCTCCGGAGGCGGGCTTTCTTCACCGGAGAGCCGTATGCAGGCATGCACACGAAGGACGTGACCTGGATCCGCCCCGACGGCCTCGAGATGGTCGAGCAGGACTGGGCGGACCCCGGCCTGCAGAGCATCGGCATGCTCCTCCTCGGGAGGGCCACCGACGAGGTGGACGTGCGGGGCCGGTCCTATGCCGGCGACTCGCTCCTCGTGCTGCTCAACGCCGGGGGCCGGTCCCGCTCCTGTTCGCTCCCCCGCATGGAGCTCGCCGGCCTCTGGGTCGAGGTCCTCAACACTGCGCACGCCGGGCCCTGGGGCCGGATCGTGCGCACCGAGTCCGTCTCCCTGAACGCCCACTCGACCCTGCTGCTGCGCCACAGCGAACGGAACCACACGTGAGCAGGCGGCCGCTCGGCTCCACGTACCGGCTGCAATTGCACGGGCTCGGCTTCACGGGCGCGCGTGCGGTCGTGCCCTACCTCGACGCGCTCGGGATCGAGACGCTCTACGTCTCCCCCGTCCTGGCCGCCGTGCCGGGCAGCGCGCACGGCTACGACGTGATCGACCCGGGGCGCCTGGACCCCGCGCTCGGTTCCGCCGACGAGTTCCGGGCCCTGCTCGACGAGCTCGGAGCGCACGGGATGCGCCTCCTCCTCGACATCGTGCCCAACCACATGGCCGCCGACCCCGCCAACGAGTGGTGGTGGGACGTGCTGCGGCGCGGCGAGGCGTCGCGCCACGCTCCCACGTTCGACATCGACTGGAGCCGGCACGGCGGACGCGTGCTGGTGCCCACGCTCGACCGTCCCCTGGGCGAGCTGCTCGGCGCCGGCAACGCCGTGGTCGACCCGGCCGGCGGCCTGGTGGAACTGGACGGCCGACGGTTCCCCCTGGCGCCGGACTCCCCGGCAACCGAGAACGTCCGCACCGTTCTGGAGCACCAGCACTTCCGGCCGGCCTACTGGAGAGCGGCCGGCACCCAGGGGAACTACCGGCGGTTCTTCGACATCAGCGGCCTGGTGGGCGTGCGGGTCGAGGACGACGAGGTCTTCGAGCGCACCCACGAACTGATCCTGATCCTGTGCGACGACGATCGCGTCGCCGGCGTGCGCGTCGACCACGTCGACGGGCTGCGCGACCCCGCGGCCTACCTGAGCCGCCTGCGACAGCGGCTGGGCGACCGCGTCATCGTCGTGGAGAAGATCCTCGGACCCGGCGAGGCACTCGACGCGCGCTGGCCCGTGGACGGCACGACGGGCTACGAGTTCGGCGACCACGCCGGGGCACTGTTCCTCGACGAACAGGGAGTCCGCAGTCTCCGCACGCTCGGCGCCGAGATGAGCGGGACGGCACAACCCTTCCGCGAGCTGGCGCGCCTGGCCAAGCGTCAGCAGCTGGAGCACTCGTTCGCCGCCGACCTCGACCGGCTGACACGCCTGTCCCTCGAGGCGCTCGACCTCGAAATGCCAGGCCACGACCTCTCCGCGCACGATGTGCGGGAGGCACTTTCCGAGTTGACCGTCCATCTCGAGGTGTACCGGACCTATCTCGACGGGGACAGGACGTCGAGAGCCGACCGCGCGCTGCTCGCCGAGGCCTCGTCGGCGCCGGTGCCCGACAGCGAGACCCGCCGTGCGCTGCGAAGCGTCGCCGATGCGCTGGCGAACAGGGCGACCACCGGCAGCGCCTGGCTCGAGGTCGCGTTCGGCTGGCAGCAGCTGAGCGGGGCGGTCATGGCCAAGGGGTCCGAGGACACCGCCACCTTCCGCTACCCAGGCCTCTCCGCGCACGTGGAGGTCGGGAGCGACCCCGACCTCCCGGCCGGCGACGTCGACACGTTCCACCGATTCGGTGGCGGCGCCCACGGCCTCAACGCGACCTCGACACACGACTCCAAGCGAAACGAGGACGCCCGCTGCCGGCTCGCCGTGCTCTCGGAGGCCAGCGAGGAGTGGGTCGGCCTGGTCCGGCGCTGGCACCGCCGGCTCGCGTCCTCCCGGGCGCCGCACCCTGGTGAGGAGTTGGCCGCCTACCAGGCCATGCTCGCCCTGTGGCCCGCCGACCGGGATGCGCTCGACCCGGCCACCCTGCGGCGCGTGCAGGAGTTCACGGTCAAGGCGGCCCGCGAGGCGGGGCTGCGCACCTCCTGGGTGGACCCCGACGAGGACTACGAGCTGGTGGTCACCGAATTCATCGCCCGCGCCCAGGTGGACAGCGTGTTCCGTGACGAGCTGGCGTGGTTCTTCCGCCGCATCGCGCCCTCGGCCATCACGAACGCTCTCGCCCTCGTGGTGCTCAAGGCCGGTGTGCCCGGTACCCCGGACTTCTACCAGGGGACCGAGCTCGTCGAGCCCACGCTCACCGATCCGGACAATCGGAGGCCAGTGGATTTCGCTGCGCGGGCCGCAGCCCTGGCAGCCCTCCCGGGCCCGACCGTCTCCGGGGCGGCCGGGATGCTCGCGGGTTGGAGCGACGGCGACATCAAGCTGTACGTGACCCACGCGCTGTTGCAGCTCCGGCGTCGTCAGCGCGACCTCTTCGACCGGGGCGACTACCGGGCGCTTCCCGCCACGTCGCGTCACGTAGTCGCCTTCGCCCGGACGCTGGAGCGGCACCACACGGTGGTCTGCGTGGTGCCCCGCCTCACCTACGCACTGGCGGGACCCCGTCACTTTCCCGTCGGCCGCAGGGTCTGGGGCGCCCAGACGGTCGAGCTGCCCGCGTGGGCGCCGGGCCCCTACCAGGACGTGCTGACGGGTCAGACGTTCGAGACCGGCGCGGGATGCCTGCAGCTCGCCGAGGTGCTCCAGACCCTGCCCGTCGCCACGCTGTGCTCGGTGGAGCACGCTTCCGTGCGCCAGTCCCCTGGCCAGGTTGGGCGCATACGACATGCGTGATGCCCCCTCAGGGGTACCGGCGAACCTCCATCAATTCCTGCCGGGGTTGCGAAGACGGGCGAGCACCTCGTCCACCACGTCGGAGGTGGAGGCCTCTCCGCCGAGATCGAAGGTACGGATCCCGTCAGCCGCTGCCCCGAGCGTCGCCAGGCGGATGGCGGCGCCCGTCGCGGCCACGACGGGGTCTCCCTGGGCGGCATGGTCGAGCACCGCGGCACAGGCGAGCAGCATCGCCATCGGGTTGGCGACGTTCTTCCCCATCAGCGATGGCGCGGTCCCATGCGGGGCTTCGGCCATCGCGACCAAGGGGCGCATGTCGTCGTCGAGCGCCAGCAACACCGACTCGGCGCCGGCGATGGAGCCGAACAGTGCGAGCACCAGGTCCGACAGGCAGTCACCGTCGCGGTTGAGCGCCGGGACCACCAGTGGGCTCCCGCTCGATTCGGTGATGAGCCCGGCGTAGGCGGCGTCGATCAGGGTCGGCCGGTACGGGATGTCGGGATACCTGGCCGCCGCATCGTCCATCTCCTCTTTCAGCATCCCCTCGTACACCGTCGAGACGGTCCACTTCGGGCCGCCGTAGACACATGCCCCCACCTGGGACGCGGTGCGGAACGAGTACTCCGCCACGGCGCGGCACACCGAGCGGTCGATGCGCTCGGTCCGCCACGCCTGCTCGGTTCGGCCGCCGGGATCCCCCGTCCGGTGCTCCTCCGCTCCGTAGGCGTCGCCGACGGCCATGCGGACCACGACGATCGGGTGCACGACGGGCGCCGGCGGAGAGACACCCGGGATCCGGCGCCCGGTCCGGACGATGACGGATCCGCCGATGCCCTCCCGGAGGATGCGGTTCGGGCTCCCGACGTCGCCCGTCGTCTCCGGGGTGACCGTGGCCGCCTTCAGCCCGAGCCCGATCTCGCGCATGGCTGCAGCGGCATCGCGCACCACGGCGTTGGCGGTCGCGCGCCGGCTCTCGAGGGACAGGTCGAAATGGATCAGCTCGAGATCGAACCCGAGCACGTCGGGAGCGAGCACCCGCAGGGCCTCGTCGAGCAGTTCCTGCCCCGTTTCGTCGCCGTCGCACACGACGATCTGCCGGCCAGGGGACACGGGGTTCAGGGTCGCACGAATCGCCCGCTCATGCCAACACCGGTCCGGTGCCGGCGGGCCGATTCCGGGTCGCTCAGCCCCACCCGCTCCGGGTGGACGGCATGCCACTGCGTCCGTCGGGCTCGGGGACGACGCCCAACACCTGGTGCACCGAGATCCCCCCGTCGTCGAACCCGTTGGCCGACGCAGCCATGTAGAGCTCCCACACCCGGGCGCGCCGCATCCCGACCTCGGCCACGGCCGCGTCCCAGTGCTGCTCGAGGTTGCGGACCCAGCAGTGGAGGGTCCTCGCGTAGTGCTCACGCAGCGACTCGACGTCGCGCACCTCGAAGCCGGCAGCCTCCATGGCCACGACGACCTGCCCCACGTCGACGAGCTCGCCGTCGGGGAAGACATATCGACCGATGAAGGACCTCGGGCCGATGCGCGATCCGCCGACACTCGAGATGGCGTGATTCAGCAGGCGCCCTCGCGGCCCGAGGAGCCGACGCATGGCGCCGAAGTACTCGGACGCCTTGGCGGAACCCACATGCTCGAACATGCCCACCGACGCGATGGCGTCGAAGGGCCCGTCCCGCACGTCACGGTAGTCCTGCACCCGGATCTCGACCCGCTCGCCGAGACCTGCAGCCGCGATCCTGTCCCGGGCGAAACCCGCCTGGGCGGGGCTCAACGTGACACCGACGACCTGGGCGCCGTAGCGGCGGGCCGCATGCAGCGCGAAGGATCCCCACCCGCAGCCGACGTCGAGGATCCGTGCACCCGTCGCGTCGGGGAGTCCCAGCTTGCGGCAGATAAGGTCGTGCTTCGACTCCTGGGCCGCCTCCAGTGAGTCGACCCCCGGAGCGAATCGCGCGCAGGAGTACGTCATGCTCGGGCCGAGGACAAGGGCGTAGAAGTCGTTGCTGACGTCGTAGTGGTGGCGCACCACCTGCGCGTCGCGCCCCTTCGAGTGCAGCCGGCCCCGCGGCGTGGCCTCCTCCCGAGGGGCGGCCAGTGGCCGGCCGAGGGCCCCCGATCGGTAGGCCGCCCGTAGCGCCTGCAGCGGGAGCCGCGTGCCGGTGCGCACGTGTGCCGGGGCCGCGGCGTGCAGAAGCGACAGTATGTCGAAGATGTCGCCCCTGAACGAGAGATCCCCCTCCACGAAGGCCCGTGCGAGGCCGAGCTCGCCCGGCGCCCACAGGAGCCGCCGCACGGCGTCCGGCGAGCGCACCTCGACCACGTGCCGATCCGGCGGCCCGAGGGACGATCCGTCCCAGAACTCGAATCGGAGCGGAGGCGCACCCCCGAAGAAGTGGAGCAGCAAGGGTTCGAGCGCAGCTGCGGCACCACGGCCCTTCAGGCCGACTGCCTGCGTGCGGGCATGTCCCCCTTCGCCCTGGGGCGGCCGGGGCCCTGACATCAAGTCGGATCGCATGGGTGCCTCCTCTTGAACGGGCAAATTGTACGGCCGATCTCGCTGGTCGTACCCGCTGCGGCGGGGGCCCGGCGCTCTCCAGCGGCTCCGCTGCTCGGCCGCGGGCATGGAAGGCGCCGATCGGGGAAAGAATCCGGCTGGAGGATCCGATGACAAACGGGCCGGCGGACGAACCGCCCCAGGGCACGCCAGGTCGGCGTGCGCTGGGCGCCATGGAGAGCGCCGTGCGGCGCGCCCGTGAATCCTCGACCGGTGCCCCGCCTGCACCTCCCCGTCGTGAGGCCCCGCCGAGGCCAGCGGATCCGGCACCCGGCCCCGGGCGTCCGTCCGACCGCTGGCTGATCACGTCCGTGGCGGTCGTCGCCGTGCTGGTGGTCGTCGGGGCGATCGCTCTCGGGGTTTCGCTCGGCAGCAGCCCCCGCGTCGCGGCGCCGCCGTCGTCGTCTCACTCGACCTCGACGAGACCGACCACGACCACGACCACGACCACGACCACTCTCCCGTCGACCCCGGGCGCCGCGCCCGTGATCTCCTCGCTCACCCCGTCCAGCGGCACGCCGGGACAGGGCATACAGGTTGCCGGGGCCAACTTCATGAGCTCCAACGGGCAGATCGTGGCGACGTTCAACGGTCAGGTGGCGCCGACGAGCTGTCCCGCCCAGAACACGTGCTCCATCACCGTGCCGCCGCCGCCCCCGGGATCCCAGTCCGCCCAGGTCACGATCACCACTGCCAGCGGCACGTCGAACGCCGTCACGTTCACCTACGGCTAGCGAGCCTCCTCCCGCCACAACGACTCCGGCTCCCGTCCCTTGGTCTCGGGGAGGAGCCAGAAGAGCGCGGCCGCGGCCGTCACCGGGAGGAACGTGATGTCGGCCGCTGCGGCGAAGCGGTTCCCGACGTCGGCAACGGCGCCGAACAGCACCAGCCCGCCGACGGCGCCGAGGACTCCGGCCGTGACCCACCACCCCGTTGCCGACGCCCGCACCGAGGTCGGGAAGAGCTCCGTCAGGAGGGATCCCACGGCCGGCGCCAGCAGCGAGCCACTGAGCACGCCGAGGATGTAGCCGACCACCAGAGCCGGCCGCGACCCGGAGTAGGCGAGAGCGCCGCTGAAGCCGATGGCGACCATCGCGCCCGCGGCGGTCGGACGCCGGCCGACTCGGTCCGCCAGCCAACGCCCGCACAGCAAGCCCCCGAGCCCGACGACGCCCGCCGCTGCGACCATGAGTGCCGTCACGTAGCCGGCCTGGTGCACGACGTCCTGCGCGAAGAGGAAGAGGAAGCTGTTGGCCGGTCCCGTGATGATGGAGATCGCGAACGCGATCAACGCCAGCACGAGCACCCGCTTGCGGTAGCGGGGGCCGATCGCGCCCAGCACCGGCGTGGGGTGCTCCGCCGCCGCCTCGGCCACCATGAACCGGCTCGGCTCCTCGATCCACCCGCGCACGGCGAACACAAGGGCGAGCGGGAGGATCGCCAGCGCGAAGATCCCACGGAATCCGAGCGGCCCGGAGGCCAAGCTGTGGACGATGGCGGAGAGCCCGGCACCCACGCCGTAGCCGGCTGCGATGAATGCCACGGCGGCCGCCCTGTCGCGTGAGCTCGTCTCCTCGGCGGCCATGACCTCGGCCAGGGCGTTGGTGGCGCTGAGAAGCGGGCGTCCGAAGGCGAAGATCGCGACGAACCACCAATAGCCCGGACTGGCGGCGGCGACCACGGTCAGCGCCAACCCGAGGATCGTCACCGCGAGGATCACCGGCCGGCGCCCGAACCGGTCGGCGATGCCGATGAGCGGGAGGCTGCCGAGAGAGGCCAGGCGGATGACGGCCAATCCGATCCCCAGGCTGGTCCCGGACAGGCCGACCTTGTCGGCAATGGTCCCCCCCGCTGCCACGTGGCCGAGCTGCGTCGAGACGTCGCCGAGCGCCGCCACGACCCCGAACTGACCGAACCCGGACGCGAGCGCGGTGATGGCAATCGCGATGACCGCACGATCCGACCAGCGGTGCAGCCTCAGGCCGCTGATCGCGTCGTGCGACTCGTGAGGCAGCGGCGCCGCCATTTACGTCGGTTCCCCGAGCGAAATCGGCGGAGGCTCGAGTTGAGAGGCAGGCGGCCTCGGGTGAGGCAGGCGCTGCAGAGGCAAAGGGCTCTTACGGCTCATCGAGCGTCCACTCCTACGGGTGTCATCGTCCGGAACACAATTGAAGTGCGGCGCCGAGGGCGGGCACCGTTCGTCGGTTGCGTGGCCTGGCCCTATGGCGCCCTGGGTGGCATGGCGGATCCTTCCTGAAACTCTTTCACGAACCAGTCGCAGGCCAATCGGGCGACGGATTCCAGTGTCCCGGGCTCCTCGAAGAGGTGGGTCGCCCCCGGGACGATGGTGAGGTGGTTGACGCAACGCAACTGTGCCTGTGCGCTTCGGTTGAGATCGAGCACCGTCCCGTCGCACTCGCCCACGATCAGGAGCGTCGGAGCGGTGACCGCCGGCAGCAACGGACCTGCGAGGTCGGGGCGCCCGCCGCGGGAGACGACGGCCCTCACGTCGCAGTCGGGTTGGGCGGCCGCCCAGAGCGCCGCTGCCGCTCCGGTGCTGGCTCCGAAGAAGCCGACCGGCCCCGCCACGTCGGGCCGCCCCTCGGCCCACCGGGTGGCGGCGCCCAGCCGATCGGCCAACGTCCGCACATCGAAGACGCACGAGCGGTCCGACTCCTCCTCCACTGTCAGCAGGTCGATCAGCAGCGTGGCCAGACCGGCCCGGTTCAGCACGCTCGCCACGTAGCGGTTACGCGGGCTGTGACGGCTGCTGCCGCTCCCGTGGGCGAAGATCACCGTACCGAGCGGTCGGGCGGGCACCGTGAGACGACCGGAGAGCGTCACCTCGCCCCAAGGGATGCCGACTTCCTCGTCGTGGACGAGAACGCCGTCGTCAGGCGGATCCGGCGTCATGGCGTCGTCACGGTCGGCCGCGAGCTGCAGGAGCTCCACGACCTGCTCGTCCGTCGTCTGCGAGAAGTCGCGGTACCACTCCCCCACCGCATAGAAGGACTCAGGGACGTCGACACACAGCACCTCGTCGCAGACGTCCCTGAGCGCCAGGACCGCGAGGCGCGAGGCGACGGGCGCGGCGAGCACGATTCGTGCCGCCCCGTGTGCGCGTGCCACCTGACAGGCGGCGCGCGCCGTCGAACCGGTGGCGACACCGTCATCGACGACGACAGCGCATCGATCGCGGAGGCTGAGGCGCGGACGGTCACCCCGGTACTGTCGGGCGCGCCGCTCCAGCTCGACACGCTCCCTGCGTTCGACCGCCTCGATGTCATCGATCCCGAGGCCAGACGACCGCACCACCTCCTCGTTGACGACCCGAACTCCGCCCTCGCCGATGGCTCCCATCGCCAGCTCGGGCTGGAAGGGCACCCCGAGCTTCCTCACGACGATCACGTCGAGCGGCGCTCCGAGGGCCTGGGCCACCTCGAAGGCGACGGGCACCCCGCCACGGGGCAGCCCGAGCACCACGACGTCGCTGCCCCCGATGTCGGCCCGCTGCACCACCTTGGCCAGGTGGCGGCCGGCGTCCACCCGATCGCGGAACCTCATGACAGCCTCCTCGAAGTCACCTGCAGTGTCTCTCCTACCCACCTGCACGGACTAGAGCCGATGGTCCCTTGGGGTCCAGTCTCCCCGGCTCCTCGGCCCGGTGCTACGTTCCCCGAAGAGTGCCGATCGGGCTTGATCAGGAGGTGCGGCCGCAGGCGGACCTCGTGACGCGCCGGCCGCGGCGCCGCGTGTTCCGCAAGGACATCGAGGGCCTCCGCGCCGTCGCCATCCTGGCCGTGGTGCTCTACCACGCCCACGTGGGCGCGGTGCCCGGCGGCTACGTCGGGGTCGACGTCTTCTTCGTGATCTCGGGCTACCTGATCACCGACCATCTCTGGCGCGAGGTCCACGACCGCCGGCGGATCTCCTTCAGCACGTTCTACGGGCGGCGGATCCGCCGCCTGTTGCCGGCCTCGTTCCTGGTACTGGCGGTCACGGCGGTCGCCTCGGCCGCCATCCTCCCACCGCTGACGGCCCGCTCCGTCCTGAAGGACGGTGTGGCGTGTGCGCTCTACGTCGGCAACTACCGGTTCGCGCTGCTCCAGACCAACTACCTGACGGCATCAGCCGCGCCCTCGCCCTTCCAGAACTACTGGTCACTCGGCGTGGAGGAGCAGTTCTACCTGATCTGGCCGGCGGTGCTGCTCCTCGCCTCGCTCGCATGGCGCCGCCGCGCCGGCCGCCACGCCGGCCGGCGCGACCGTCCGCCGTCGCGCGCCACCGCGGCCGCCGTCCTCGGCGTCATCGCCGTGGCGTCGTGCGCCTTCTCCGTCTGGTTGACCAACGCATCCGAGCCATGGGCCTTCTTCTCGCTGCCCACGCGGGCCTGGGAGCTGGCCGTCGGCGGACTCATCGCGCTCGGCGCCCCGCTCATCGCCCGGATGCGCGGCCGGCCGCTGCTGGGGTGGATCGGCCTCGGCCTCGTGGCGTGGTCCGTCGCGACCTTCACGTCCAGCACCCCGTTCCCGGGCACCGCCGCGCTCGTGCCGGTCCTCGGGGCAGCGGCCATCATTGCTGCGGGCACCGGCCCGCGCTCCGCGCACGGGCCGGTGCGGATCCTGCGGACCTCCCCCATGCAGGTCGTCGGCCGGGTCTCCTACTCGTGGTACCTGTGGCACTGGCCCATGCTGATCCTCGTGCCCGTGGCACTGGGGCATGCCCTCTCGCTGGCCCAGAACCTCTCGGTCGCCGCGATCAGCTTCGTGGTCGCGACCGCCACCTTCGTACTGGTCGAGCGCCCCGTGCGCCTGTCCAGCTGGCTGTCGACAGCACCGAGCCGCAGCCTCCGCCTCGGTGCCGCCCTCACGTTCGCGGCGGTCGGCGCCTGTGTGCTGTCGGTGCTCTCGTTGCCGAGCCTGACCGGAAGCGGGCACGCGCCCGTGGCATCTGCTGCGCTCCGTGCATCGACCAAGGCGCAGGTGAAGGCGGCGGCCGCCGCCGACCCTGTGCTGTCGCAGCTGTACCAGCAGACCGCTGCCATCAACGCGCAGGTGGCCCGCTCCCTCGCGGTCCAGGACGTACCGGCCAACCTGGAGCCGAGTCTCCCGGACGCCGACGCCGACGAGCCGCCAGTCTTCGTCGACGGCTGCCTCGACAGCTACACCGACTCGTCGCTGCGGCCATGCGTCTTCGGCGACACGACCGCCAGCACCACGGTGGTGCTCTTCGGTGACTCCCACGCGGCAATGTGGTTCCCCGCGGTGGAACAGGCGGCAGAGAAGTTCGACTGGCGGCTCATCACGTGGACGAAGGCCACCTGCCCGCCGTTCCCGCTGCCGATCTTCAGCCCGGAGCTGGGTCGTACCTTCACCGAGTGCGACGACTGGCGCGCCGACGTCCTCAGCCAGATCGCGGCCATCCATCCCGCGCTCGTCATTCTCGGCGTCGCCCGCCACTACACCGACATCTACAACTTCACTCCCTACAGCCCCGTATGGCTCTCGGGCCTCGGGCAGGAGGTCGGCGACATCCGCGGCCTCGGCGCGCAGGTGGTGGTCTTCGGCCCCGTCCCCAAGCCTCCCTTCGACGTCCCTGGGTGTCTCTCGGCGCACCTGACCGACGCCACGGCGTGCACGGTGCCGGTCGACGTGGGCCTCGACGTGCCCGGGATGGCAGCGGAGATGCTCGCCGTCACCAAGAGCGGCGGCACCTACGTCGACACCCAGCCGTGGTTCTGCACCCTCTCGACCTGTGCCGTCATGGTGGACAACCTCGTCGTCTACCGCGACGACAACCACCTGACGCAGGCCTACGCCTCGTTCCTGGCGCCGGTCGTCGAGCCCCTCCTGCAGCGCGCAATCGCGGGCGAACCCGTCGTGAGCGTCGCGGCCACGCCCCTACCCTGACCCGGGCCTGCCGGAGTCGCCACCGGCGAGCTCGGCCACGAGCTGCGCCGCCCCGTTCACCGCGCCCGACACGGCCGGGCTGAGCCCGACGCCAAGGCCGAAGTCCCGGCCGCCGATGCCGACGAGCACCACGCGCGCCGGCGCCGATCCCAGGACGTGGGCGAGACGGAGGGCCTCGGTGATGCCGAGCCCGTGGCTGCTCGGCCTCGCGGCCGGATGCCCCGGCGGGACGGGCGCCGTCTCCAGGTCCATGTCGACGACATGCAGCGTCCCGGGCTCTTCCCCGCCACCGACCGCGTCGACCACGATGGCGAGATCCGCACCATCCCATGCCCCGAGCAGGTCCAGCGGCGACGCCAGCGGACCGATCACGTCGGCGCGTCCGTGTCGGCCGCGCAGGCGGTCCAGCACGGCGGGACCGGCGCCGTCGTCCCGCCGGTATTCGCAGCCGATCCCGGCGATCACGACGTGGCGCCCGCCCACGGAGCTCATCGCCGGATGACAGTGAGGTCCAGAAAGTGTGTGGCGCACGAGATGCACGGGTCGTGGTTGCGGACCGCTTGCTCGCTCCTCCAGGTCAGCTCGTCGTCGCTGAGGTCGAGCGACGCCTGGACGGTCCGGCGGATGTCGGACTCGATCGTGATCTGGTTCTGGGACGTGGGGGGCACGATCTGCGCCGCGGTGATCAAGCCTTCCTGGTCGATCCGGTAGCGGTGGAAGAGAAGGCCCCGGGGTGCCTCGGTGGCACCGGTGCCTTCACCGCCACCCGAGGGCACCGGGGCGCTCGGGGGATCGGGCGGCTCGTAGCGCTCCACCAGCATCAGCGCCTCCTGGCAGGCGAAGACGATCTCCACTGCCCGGACGATGATGCTCTGGAACGGGTTCGTGCACGTGGGGCCGAGCCCGGCGTCGGCAGCCGCCCGGGCGGCCACGTCGGGCAGCTGCGCCGAGTTGAGGGCGTAACGGGCCAGCGGTCCGGTCAGGTATTCCAGCCGGTTCTCCAGGCGGGCGTGCAATGCCGTCGACCGGGCCACCTGCTCCTCCACGACGAGGTCGGCGAAGCCGCCGGGCGTGGTGTCCAACCCGTCGGAGGAGGCGACGCGACCCGACTCGAGCGGGTAGCGGCCCGCGTCGCGCAACGCCACGAAGCGATAGTCGCCATGCACGTCGGGGAAGTCGAAGCCGGCGACCCATGCCACCGTGGCCAGCGCGAGGTCGAGGGCGTCGGAGAGCGGTCCGGCCAACGCCGCCACCTCCTCCCTGCTGGGCGCGCGGTAGAACCCACCGACCTTGACGTTCACGGGATGGATGGCGCGCCCGCCGATCGCCTCCATGATGCGGTTGCCCGTCTTCTTGAGCGCGAGTCCCCGCTCAAACGCGGCGCGGTGTCGTTGCGCCATCTCGACCGCGTCCTGGCACCCGAGGAAGTCGGGGGCATGCAGCATGTGGACGTGCAGCGAGTGACTCTGCAGCCACTCCCCGCAGTAGAGGAGACGGCGCAGGTCGGCGACACCCCGATGGACGCTGATTCCCAGTGCGTCCTCGACCGCCGCGCATGCGCTCATCTGGTACGCCACGGGGCAGATTCCGCAGATGCGGGCGGTGAGGTCCGGTGCTTCGGTGGCGCGGCGGCCGCGTAGGAAGGCCTCGAAGAACCGGGGCGGTTCGAAGATCTGCAGCTCGACGTCCTCCACCCGGCCGTCACGGACCTCGACGCGGAGCGATCCCTCACCCTCGACGCGTGCGAGTCCCTGGACCGAGACGGTACGCCGGCGCTCGTCGGGGGACGTCACCGTGCCTCCTCGGACCTTGCGCGGGAGCGGAGGGAGACGGACTGGCGGCCGAAGACCTCGTTGCCCGAGTAGAAGGTGGAGAAGAGACGCGACGCGTCAACGGGAGCCATGCCCTGGCTGAGCAGGTGCTCGGCCAGGGCACCGGTGTTCGCCCCACCGACCGGCCCGAAGCACCCGTAACAGCCTCGGCCCACGGCCGGGCACAGCGCGCCGCACCCGGCCCGCGTGACCGGGCCCAGGCACGGGGTCCCGTGCGCGACCAGCACGCACACGGCGCCGCGGCCCTTGCACTGCTGGCAGACGGTGTGGTCGGGGATGACCGGTCGCCGCCCGACCAGCGAGGACGTGATCACCTCGAGCAGCTGGTGGCGGTCGATCGGGCACCCGTTCAGCTCGAAGTCGACGGGCACATGGTCGGAAATCGGTGTCGAGGTCGAGAGCGACGACACGTACTCGGGGTGGGCGTACACGACGCCCACGAATTCACCCGCGGCGGCGAAGTTGCGCAGGGCCTGCACGCCTCCGGACGTCGCGCAGGCGCCGATGGTGATCAGGCGATGCGACGCGGCGCGGATGGCCAGGATCCGCTCGGCGTCCTCGGCGGTCGTGATGGAGCCCTCGACCAGCGAGACGTCGTAGGGGCCTTCGATGTGCGCGCGTGTCATCTCGGTGAAGTGCGCGATGCGCACCGCGCCGGCGAGGGCCAGCAGCTCGTCCTCGCAGTCGAGAAGGCTCAGCTGGCACCCGTCACAGGACGCGAACTTCCACACGGCCAAGGTGGGGACGTCTGGGGTCACCGGTTGCGCTCCATGAACAGCTCGTCGGCGAGACCGCCGTAGCGCACCACAGGTCCGTCCCGGCAGACGAGCAGAGGCCCGAGCTGGCAGTGGCCGCACAGGCCGATGCCGCACTGCATGTTGCGCTCCAGCGAGACGCGGACGCGCCGGGCATCGACCCCCCGGTCCACCAGGGCTCGGCCCCCGAAGCGCATCATGATCTCGGGCCCGCAGAGCAGGGCCAGGGCACCCGATGCCTCGAAGGGGGCGCCCGGCAGCAACGCGGTGACCACGCCGACCACCCCGGTCCATCCCGGCGCCCCCACGTCGACGGAGATGCCCACATGGACGCCGGCCCGCTCCCAGGCCCGGAGGTCCTCGTCGAAGAGAATCTGATCCGGCGAGCGGGCACCTGCCAGCACGAACGCACGCCCACGACCGGACTGCTGGCGCACCACGAGGTCGCGCACCGCGCCCCGCAGCGGCGCCAGACCGATGCCACCCGCCATGACCACCACATCCACGCCGTCCTCGACGTCGTCCACGCCCCAGGACGAGCCGAAGGGACCACGGATGCCCACGAACGACCCCACGGGTGCGGCGCAGAGCGCGGCGGTGACCGCACCCACCCGGCGGATGGAGTGCTCCACCGGGCCCGGTGCGCCCGGGGCGCTGGACATCGACACCGCCACCTCTCCCCGGCCGAACGACGTGACCATGTTGAACTGCCCGTGCCTGAAGGTCGGGGCAGAGCCTTCAGCCGGCTCGATCGAGAGCGTCACCACGTCGGCGGCCTCCTCCCGCCGCTCCACCACCACGTACGGTGTGGGGACGAGCGGCCCGGCCGGGCCGGCACGGGGGGCGGCCTCAGCCAGCATCGCTCGTGCCGTACACGTCGAGCAGCCTGATCCGGGTGGCCTGCAACCGCCCGAGTATCACCGCCGCCAGCCGGTCGAGGAAGAGGAAGCCGAGGATGGGGTTCTCCGCCAGAGCGAGCCTGAGCGGCGCCGTACCGACAGCCACCGCCTCCACCTCGTCGACTGCGCGGGCGTCGAACTGGTAGCGGAACGGTGGGGCGGCCCAGGACAGCCCGACCACGTCGCCTGCGCCCATCGTCTCGACGACGATCGGCCCCCGATTCGGTGCGTGCACCTCAATGGCCACCTTCCCCCCGGTGACGAGATACGCGATGTCCGCCGGACTCCCCTCACGGAACAGCAGCACACCGGGGCGGAAGGTGACGACCTGCGCCCCCTCCGCGACGAGCTCGACGGCCTCGGGGGGGAAGCCGGCCAGGAAGGCGTGCCCCGACAGAAGGCTGCGCGCGGCCTCGTTCACGGGGTGCCCACGTCACCGACCGCACCGTCGCTCGCCCGGATGGCGGCCGCCTCCTCGGTGATGTCGATGCCGACGGGGCACCAGGCGATACAACGCCCGCAGCCGACGCAGCCGGACGTGTCGAACTGGTCCCACCACGTCGACAGCTTGTGGGTGAGCCACTGGCGGTAACGCGACGAGGTGGTGGGCCGGATGGACCCACCGTGGAGGTAGGAGTGGTCGACGTCGAAGCACGAGGCCCACGACCGCCGGCGCTCGATCGTGCCGTCGACCTCGCTCACGTCCTTCACGTCGGCGCAGAAGCAGGTCGGGCAGACCAGGGTGCAATTGCCGCAGGAGAGGCAGCGCTCGGCCACCTCGTCCCACCTCGGATGCTCGAGGTTCCGCGCCAGCAGCGCCGCCAGCCCGTCCGTCTGGAGAGAGCGCCCCATGCCGGCGCGCGCCCCGTCGACCACCTCGCGGCGTGCGCCGCGGTCCTCCTCGGTCGCCGGGGTCCAGCCGATACCGTCGAGGAGGTCAGCCCCCGCCTCGGACCCCACCTGCACGTAGAAGCGGTGGGTCCCGGTGAGCAGCTCGGTCAGCGCGAGGTCGTACCCCGGACCTGCGTCGGGGCCCGTCCCCATGGACGTGCAGAAGCAGGTGGACGAGGGCTTCCCGCATTCCACGGCGACGACGAGCGACCCGGCGCGTCGGGCCGTGTAGCGGTCGTCGGGGACCTCGCCACCCGCGAGAACGCGGTCCAGCACGTCCAGCGCGGCCAGCTCGCACGGGCGCGCACCCACGATGGCCAACGGCCGTTCGGGTGGCGGCGGCAGCCGGATCGACACGGCGGCGTCGCTCACGGTCGCACGCCACAGCGTCTCGGTGGGCTTGAAGAACTCCGATTTCCACGAGGCCGGGCCGACCGCCCAGCCGAAGAGCTCGGCGTCGCCCGCCTGCTCGAGCCGGTAGCGGCCGGGAGCCTGCACGTCGTGCCAGCCCGCCGGCAGGTCATCGGCTCCGCTCACCTCACCGTGGACGATGGCGCCGTCGCGGGCCACGGGCCCGATCGCCCGGTAGCCGCGCTCGCCGAGCAGCACGATCAGGCGGTCGAGTCCCCCGACGTCGATGACCGCATCGTCCCCGGCGCGCACCGCGTCCAACCTACGCCGCGCGAGGACCCGAGCGCCGCACGCGGCGCCGGGCGCCGGTGTCGCCGTCCCCGATGCCGCTCAGTGCTCGACCGCAATTCCGACGACGGTGGCCAGGTCCACGAGCCGGCTCGAGTACCCGGTTTCGTTGTCGTACCAACCGAGCACCTTGACCATGTTGCCGCTGGCCATGGTCAGCTTCGAGTCGAAGATGCACGAGGCCGCGGACCCGATGATGTCGGTCGACACGAGGTCGTCCTCGGAGTACTCGAGCAGGCCCGCGAGGCGTCCCACCTCGGCGGCCGTCCGGTAGGCCTCGCGGATCTCGTCGACCGTCGGCGTCGCCCGGAGCGTCGCCACCAGGTCCGTGATCGATCCGTCGGGCACCGGGACCCGCAGCGACAGTCCGTCGAGTCGTCCCGCCACGTCGGGCAGGACGAGACCGGTCGCACGGGCGGCGCCTGTCGTCGTGGGCACGATGTTGATCGCCGCGCCCCGCGAGCGACGTGGGTCCTCGTGCAGCGCATCCACGAGATGCTGGTCGTCCGTGTAGGCGTGCACCGTCGTCATGAACCCCTGCTCCATGCCGAACGCGTCGTCGAGGACCTTGGCCAGAACGGCCAGGCAGTTCGTCGTGCACGACGCGTTCGAGACCACGAAATCGTGCCCGGGGTCGTAGGAGTCCTCGTTGACGCCGACGACGAAGGTGGCGTCGGCGTCCTTGGCCGGCGCGGAGATGATCACCCGTCGCGCGCCTGCCTCGATATGGGCGGCCGCCTTCTCCCGGCTGGTGAGCCGGCCCGTGCACTCGATCACGACGTCGATGCCCAACTCCCTCCACGGCAGCTCGCCGGGGTGGGGCTCCATGAGCATGGTGACGGGTGAGGAGCCGACCATCATGGTGTCGTGCTCGACGGAGACCGGCACGGGAAAGTGCCCGTGGACCGAGTCCCGCGCCAGCAACCGGGCGAGCGCCTCGGGGTCGCCGAGGTCGTTCACCGCAGCCACCTCGACGTCATGGGGTGACTTGATGGCGGCACGCAGGAAAGCGCGCCCGGTGCGGCCGAACCCGTTGATTGCGACTCTCACTGCCATCGTCGACGCCTCCTTCGGCCCACGGGGGCCACGCGGCCCCGCGAAATTCGATGGTCCCATCGACCCCGGGTGTGCAGTAGTGCCAAAGGTCCCCGATCCGGTGGTCTCACGCGTCGGGGCCCGACCCGAGCTGTGCGAGCACTCCCTCGAGCGACGTGCGCCGGGCGCGCAGGCTGTCGCGGTACGCCGGGTTGTCCGTTGCCGCGATCTCCGAGCTCAGGTCGCCCAGCGCCCCTTGAAGGAGTTCCCCCAGGTCCGCGACCTGCTCGTCGGTCAGTTCGATCTTCATGGTGTGGTCCTCCCGTCGCAGCCGGCAGACGACCCGGCTCTCCTTCCCGCCAATTGATGCCCCTCCCGGTCCGGGCCACCAGGGACTTTCGTCACCAGCACCGGCCGGGCAACGGGGACCTTTGGCTCTATTCGCCCCAGGGGGTGCGGGGCACGCTGGACCGGTGTTCGAAGTGCGCTTCCACGGCCGGGGCGGGCAGGGCGCCGTCACCGCGGCCGACCTCCTGGCCCTCGCCGCGTTCGAGGAGGGCCGGCACGCGCAATCGTTCCCGAGCTTCGGGTCCGAGCGCATGGGCGCACCGGTCGTGGCGTACTGCCGGCTCGGGGAGCGGGAGATCCGGACCCGCGAACCGGTGGTGGCCCCGGACTGCCTGATCGTCATCGATCCCACCCTGGTCCACCAGGTCGACCTCTTCGCCGGGCTCGGCCCGGACGGCTACGTGCTCGTCAACTCCTCGCGGACGCTCGACGAGCTCGGTCTGGGGTCCCTGACCACCCGGTTCCGGCCCGAGCGGCTGCTCACCGTGCCCGGCACCGAGGTGGCGTTGCGCCAGATCGGCCGGCCACTCCCCAACGCCGCGCTGCTGGGGAGCTTCGCCGCCCTGACGGCGGAGGTCGGCATCGGGCCGGTCAGCTCGGCCATCCGGGAGCGGTTCAGCCGCAACCCGTCGGTGGCCGAGCGCAACGTCGCGGCAGCGGCCGAGCTGTTCCAGCTGGCGCGCCAGATCCTGACGGCCAACGGAAGGGCGGTGCTCAGTGCTCCGGCAAATTGAGGGCTCGCTGGCCGTCGCGGAGACGGTCGCGCTGTGCCGGCCCGAGGTGGTGTGCGCCTACCCCATCTCCCCGCAGACCCACATCATCGAGGCGCTGGGGCAGCTGGTGAAGACGGGCGAGCTGGCGCCCTGCGAGTTCATCAACGTGGAGTCGGAGTTCGCCGCCATGTCGGTCGCCATCGGGGCCTCCGCCGCGGGGGCCCGCGCCTTCACCGCCACCGCCAGCCAGGGTCTCCTGTTCATGATGGAGGCCATCTACAACGCCAGTGGCCTCGGGTTTCCCATCGTCATGACGCTGGCCAACCGGGCTGTCGGCGCCCCTATCAACATCTGGAACGACCACAGTGACGCCATGGCGGCGCGCGACGCCGGCTGGGTGCAGCTGTTCGCCGAGACGGTCCAGGAGGCCGCCGACCTGCACATCCAAGCCTTCCGCCTCGCCGAAGAGGTGTCCGTCCCGGTCATGGTCTGCATGGACGGTTTCATCCTGACCCATGCCACCGAGCGGGTGGACCTCCCCACCCAGGAGCAGGTGGACGCATTCCTGCCGCCCTACGAGCCGCGCCAGGTGCTCGACCCCGCGGACCCCTACTCGATCGGCGCCATGGTCGGTCCCGAGGCGTTCGAGGAGGTGCGCTACCTGGCGCACGCCCGCCAACTCACGGCGCTGGGCCGCATCGGGGAGCTGGGTGCGGAGTTCGCCGAGGCATTCGGGCGCGACTCGGGCGGCCTGGTGCACCCGTACCGCAGTGCCGACGCCGACGTCGTGGTCGTGGCTATGGGCTCGGTGCTCGGGACGATCAAGGACGTCGTCGATGCGCAGCGCGCCGCCGGGCACCGCATCGGTGCGCTCGGCATCACCTCCTTTCGGCCCTTCCCCATCGACGCCGTCCGGAACGCGCTCCAACACGCGCGGCAGGTCGTGGTCGTCGAGAAGGCCATCAGCGTCGGCTTCGGCGGGGTGCTGTCGACCGACGTGGCGATGACGCTCACCGGGTTGCCCGTATCGGTCGCCACCGTGGTGGCGGGGCTCGGCGGGCGTTCGATCACCAAGAGCTCACTCGCCGGTCTCTTCGAGGCGGTACTGCGGGGCGAGCTCGGGCGCTTGACGTTCCTCGACCTCAACATGGGCCTGGTCGAGCGTGAGCTCGAGCGCATGGCCCTGCACCGCCGCTCCGGGCCCACGGCCGAGAACATGCTGCGTGACCTCGGCGTCGTCGCTTCGGGGATCGGCTGAGCCGTGGCCGTCCGCTTCTACCAGGTGGGGAGCTTCGCCGTCGGCAACCGCTTGGTGAGCCGATCGGACCGCACCGTACAGTCGGACGCGGCGCGCACGAACTCGCTGACGTCGGGCCACCGGGCCTGCCAGGGCTGCGGCGAGGCGCTCGGCGCCCGCTACGCCCTCGACGCCGCCATGCGCGCCACCGGGGGGAAGATGGTCGCCGTCAACGCCACCGGATGCCTCGAGGTGTTCTCGACGCCCTACCCGGAGACGTCATGGCAGATCGCATGGCTCCACTCCCTGTTCGGCAACGCCCCCGCAGTGGCGACCGGGGTCGCCGCGGCGCTCCGCGTCAAGGGTCGCGGCGACACGAGGGTCATCGGGCAGGCCGGCGACGGCGGCACGGTGGACATCGGCTTCGGGTGCCTCTCGGGCATGTTCGAGCGCAACGACGACGTCCTCTTCATCTGCTACGACAACGAGGCCTACATGAACACGGGCGTGCAGCGGTCGGGGGCGACACCGCCGGCGGCGCGCACGGCCACGACCGAGGCGGTCGGCCCGGACCCGGGAAATGCCTTCGGACAGGGCAAGAACCTCCCCGAGCTCGCGATGGCACACGGGATCCCCTACGTGGCGACGGCCACGGTGGCCGACCTGCACGACCTGGAGGACAAGGTCACGAGGGCCATGGAGATCCACGGTGCGCGCTACATCCACATCCTCGTGACGTGCCCGCTCGGTTGGGGCTCCGCACCGGGTGACACCGTGAAGGTCGCCCGGCTGGCGACCCAGACAGGACTGTTCCCCGTCTTCGAGGCCGAGCACGGCGAGGTGGTCCGCACGTCGGCGATCCGCCGGCCGGCCCCGGTCGAGGAGTACCTGCGGCTGCAGGGCCGCTACGCCCACCTCTTCGACGCCGAGGGGAACCCGGTGCGGCCGGACGTGATCGCCGCGCTGCAGGCGATGGCCGACCGCAACATCGCCCGCTACAACCTGCTCGCGAGCGCCGAGGTGCCGGCCCCGTGACCGTGAAGCCCTTCGCCATCACCCTCGAGGTCGGCTCCAGCCTGGCCAACAAGACGGGTTCGTGGCGGGTCGAGCGGCCCGTGTACGTCGACCGCCTCCCCCCGTGCAGCAACGCGTGCCCGGCCGGCGAGAACATCCAGCAGTGGCTGTACCTGGCCGAGGACGGCTCCTACGAGCCGGCCTGGCGCCAGATCATGCGTGACAACCCGCTCCCGGCCGTCATGGGGCGCGCCTGCTTCCACCCCTGCCAGACGGCCTGCAACCGGGCCGCCGTGGACGAGACGGTGGGGATCAACGCCATGGAGCGGTTCCTGGGCGACCGCGCGTTGCACGAGGGCTGGTCGCCCGACCCGGCGGGTCCCGCCACGGGCAAGCGCGTGCTGGTCGTCGGCTCCGGGCCGGGGGGCCTCTCGGCCGCCTACCACCTGCGTCTCCTCGGGCACGAGGTCGTCGTGTACGAGTCGTCGCCGCTGCCGGGAGGCATGATGCGCTACGGCATCCCCTCCTACCGGTTGCCCCGGGACGTCGTGGAGGGCGAAATCGAGCGGATCCGCTCCATGGGCGTCGAGATCGTCTGCGGGCGGACGGTTCAGGACCTCGAGGCGACCATGCGGGACGAGGGCTTCGCTGCCGCGTTCCTCGCCGTGGGGGCGCAGCGGGGCAAGCACGCCGACATCCCCGCCGGGGACTCGGCGCGCATGCTCGACGCCGTCACGCTGCTGCACGACACCGAGGACCGCGAGCCGCCGGCCCTGGGCCGCCGCGTCGTGATCTACGGCGGCGGCGACACCGCCATGGACGCCGCCCGCACGGCGCGGCGGCTCGGCGCCGAAGACGCCGTCGTCGTGTACCGCCGCACCCGGGAGCGCATGCCGGCCAACGACGAGGAGGTGCAGGACGCCGTCGACGAGGGAGTGCGGCTCCAGTGGCTCTCGACCATCGTCGGCACCGAGGGCGACGTCCTCACGATCGAACGGATGGAGCTCGACGCCGACGGGTTCCCGCAACCCACGGGCGAGATCGAAGAACTGCGGGCGGACTCGGTGGTCCTGGCCCTCGGGCAGGAGGCCGACCTCTCGCTTCTCGGCGGGATCCCCGAGATCACGGTGGCCGGCGGGGTCGTGCCGGTCGGGGCCGACATGATGACGGGCCGGCCGGGCATCTTCGCCGGCGGTGACATCGTGGCCGGGGCGCGTACCCTCACCGACGCCATCGGGCACGGCAAGCGCGCCGCACGGGCCATGGACGCCTGGATCGCCGGTCGCAGCCTCGAACGCCCGCCGCGCCACGAGCTGGCCACGCCTGAGCACCTCAACACGTGGTACTACGCCGACGCGCCCCATGCGGTCCGTCCCCGCCTCGACGCCGCCCGCCGCACGTCCACCTTCGACGAGGTCGTCGGCGGGCTCGACGAGTCCACCGCGCTCTTCGAGGCGCGTCGCTGCATGTCGTGCGGCAACTGCTTCCAGTGCGACAACTGCTTCGGCGTCTGCCCCGACAATGCCGTGATGAAGGTCGACGAGGCGCACGGCTACCGGTTCAATTACGACTTCTGCAAGGGGTGCGGCCTGTGCGTGCAGGAGTGCCCCTGCGGCGCCATCGAAATGGTGCCCGAGGAGTCCTGAGGGCCCGGACGCTGTCGCGCCGGCGCCCGGACCCTGGGTGAGGGGCCCGAGGCTGAGGTGCCGAACGCGCTAACGGCGGTGGCCGAAGGGGTGGCGGGGCGCCACACCGCCGGACATCTTGGGCCGGTCCGGCACGGTGGCCTCGAGCAGCATCCTCCATTCGGCCGCCGCGACCGTCTTGCGCACGGCCGCCACGGCGTCGGGGTTCACCGAGATCGACGTGATCCCCTGTCGGACCAGGTGCTCGGCGAAAGCCGGCCGGTTCGACGGGGCCTGGCCACACAGCGACGACGTGATGCCCGAGGACTGGCAGCCGTCGATGATGCGCCCGATCGCGTCGAGCACGGCGGGGTCGGCCTCGTCGAAGACGTCGGCGCAGATCTGTGAGTCGCGGTCCACGCCGAGCATCAACTGGGTCAGGTCGTTGCTGCCGATCGACACGCCCGAGATCCCCATGGACGCGTAGGTCGGGATCCAGTAGGCGACGGACGGCACCTCGGCCATCACCCACACCGGGAGCGATCCGGCAACCGGGCTGGCGTCGACGACATCGAGGCAGGCCTCGAGCTCCCAGGCCGTGCGCACGAAGGGGATCATCAGCACGATGTTCCCCGTCTCCTGCAGCACCCGATCGAGCACGTCGAGCTCGAGGCGGAACAGATCGGGCTCCCGCACGTAGCGGTAGCAGCCCCGGTAGCCGATCATGGGGTTCTCCTCATGCGGCTCGTACTGGTCGCCCCCCTCGAGGTTGGAGAACTCGTTGGAGCGGAAGTCGATGCTCCGGTACACCACCGGCCGCGGCTCGAAGGCCCTCGTGATGCGCAGCAGGGACTTGGCCATGTCGTCGACGAACGTCTTCTGCTCGCCGCGCTCGAGGAGCTTGCGGGGGTGGACCCCCTTGAGGGCGTCGGTCACCATGAACTCGGCGCGCAGCAGCCCCACGCCGTCGACCGGCATGGCCGCGACCTCCTCGGCGTGGTCGGCGAAGGCCAGGTTGGCGTAGATCCTCGTGGCCAGGGCGCCCGGGCCGCCCGAGCCGGCGAACTGCAGGTCTGCGGCCCCGGCCGGCACCGAGACCGTGACCGACGCGGCCGCAGCACCCTCCGTCACGGTTCCCTGCGCGCCGTCGACGGTGACGAGCTCGCCGTCACGCAGGACCGTGGTCGCATTGCGCGCACCCACGACGGCGGGGACACCGAGCTCGCGCGAGACGATGGCGGCGTGGCACGTCATGCCGCCGCCGTCGGTCACGATCGCCGCGGCGCGGCGCATGGTGGGCACCCAGTCCGGGCTCGTCATTGGCGCCACCAGGACCTCTCCGGCCTGCAGCCGATCGCCCTGGTCCGGGGTCTGCAGCACGCGCACCACACCCGAGGCCCGGCCCGCGGAGGCCGCGAGGCCCTGCACGAGCAGCGTGCCCAGCTCGGCCGTCGCGGCCGCAGCGACACCCCCCACCGCGGTGACGGGCCTGGACTGCACCAGGTACGTGCGTCCGGCGTCCATCGCCCATTCGATGTCCTGCGGCGAGCCGTAGTGGGCTTCGGCGGCGAGACCGATCCGGGCCACCTCGACGACCTCCTGGTCGGACAGCACCCGGCGGCCGCCCTCGACGTCGTCGAGCTCGATCCGCTGGTCCTCGCCGTCGGGCCCACGCACGATCTCGAAGTGCTGCGTGCCCACCCGCACGTGCAACAGCCGCGGCCCTTCCTTCGCCACCACGTAGGTGTCGGGCTCGACGAGGCCGCTCACGACCACCTCGCCCTGGCCGAAGGCGGCCTCGATCACCATGTGGTCCGTCTCGCCGGTCGAGGGGTCGATGGTGAACATCACGCCCGAGCGCACCGAGGGAATCATCTCCTGCACGACCACGGCGATGGACGGCTCCGCGGTCAGCTCCTTGTCACCCCGGTAGAAGATGGAGCGGGCGCCCCACAGTGAGGCCCAGCAGTCGACCACGCGGGACAGGAGCTGCTCCTCGCCGGCGACGTTGGTGAACGTCTCGTTCATGCCCGCGAACGAGGTGCCTTCTGCGTCCTCGCCGATGCCCGACGACCGGACGGCCACCCGGATGTCCTTCCCCAGACGCCGGTAGGCCTTCACGATGGCGCCGGCGAGCTCCTTGGGGATCGGGACCGCGTGCACGAGGTCGCGGGCCTCACCGGCGAGCCGGTCGAGCTCGTCCTGCGACGCGGTGCGGGCCTCAGCCAGGATCGCCTGGAGCCGATCCCGGATGCCCGCCCGTCCGACGGCATCGAGATAGGCCTCGCCCGTGATGACGAATCCCGGAGGGACCGGGAGGCCCCCCGCGGTCAGCTCACCGAGGTTGGCGCCCTTGCCACCCACCGAACCGGTGTCCTTGAGCCCGATCTCTTCGAACCATCGAATCTCCTGCACGACCCATACCTCCGCAACTGCGCCCGACGCGCGCCATCTGCACCGATCGTCCCTGATCAAGAGGCATGCCGATAGGGTCCAATGTCCCTGTTTGGCGCCCTTTGCCTCTGTGACACTGGGTCCATGCAGACGCTCACCTTCGAGGAGGCGGTCGCGCGGATCCGTGCTCTGGGCGGGCGGGAGCCGCGGATCGTGATCTCCGGCAATTCGGCGACCCCGTTCGCGTTGGTCCGGGCCCTCACCGAGGCGCTGGAGACATGCCGCGTCTTCCAGCTCAACGCCCAGTACGACTTCGCCCGGCATCGTTCCTTCATCTGCGAGACGCCCTTCGTCGGTCCGGGCATGCGCCACAACCCGATGCTCGACTACCTGCCCATGCGGCTCTCGCTGGTGCCCCGCCTCTTCGACACCGTGCGCCAGCCCGACGCCGTCCTCATCCATACGTCGCTGCCCCGGGACGGGAAGGTCTCTCTGGGGATCGAGGTGAACGTGCTCCCGGCCGCCATCGAGCAGACGCGGGCTCGTGGCGGCCTGGTCCTGGCGCAGGTGAACCCCCACATGCCCTACACGTTCGGTGCGGGCGAGATCCCCCTGGACTCCATCGACGGCCTCCTCGAGGCCGACGAGCCGTTGACCTCGCCCTCCGGGCACGGCTCCGAGGAGGCGGCAACCGCCATCGGCGAGCGCGTGGCGGCCTTCGCGGCCGATGGCACGACACTGCAGCTCGGCATCGGGCTCATCCCCACCGTGGCGGCCCGGATGATGTCGGGACGCCGGGGTCTGCGCGTGTGGTCCGAGATGATCAGCGACGGGGTCATGGACCTCGACCACGCCGGTGCGCTCGACCCGGAGGACCCGATCTACACCTCCTTCCTGATCGGCTCGCCCGAGCTCTACGACTGGGCGGACGGGAACGAGCAGCTCCGCATGCTGCGGACCGAGACGGTCAACGACCCGGCGCGCATCGCCGCCCATCCCCGCATGCTCTCGATCAACGCTGCCATGCAGGTCGACCTGTTCGCCCAAGCCAACGCCAGCTTCGTCGACGGACAGATCCACTCGGGCTTCGGCGGGCAACCCGACTTCGTCTCCGGGGCGCTGCACTCCCCGGGGGGGCACGCGGTCGTGGCGGTGCCCGCCTGGCACGACAAGACGGACTCGTCGACGGTCGTCCCGGTCCTGACCAACCCGGTGACGTCGTTCCAGCACTCGGCCGTGATCAGCGAGCACGGCTGTGCCGAGCTCTTCGGGCGCTCGCAGCACGCCCAGGCACAGCTCCTCATTGAGCAGGTGGCCGACCCACGGGCCCGCGCCGCCCTCGCCGAGGCCTGCGGGAGGCTCCGGCTGCGAGAGCTCGACTAACCCCGCTCGGGCTCCTCGTCGACCTCTTCGTCTTCCTCGTCGGCGGCGAGGGGGGCGCTCAGGTCCCACCCCTCGTCGGCCTCCGGGTCGGGCCGCGGGCCGGGGGTGTCGATCCCGTCCGGGTCGTCGATGCCGCCCTCGAGGGTCACCAGGAGCTCGGGGTCGTCGAGCTGCGCCCCCAGCTCCCGGAGCTCCACCTCGTCGGCCACCAGGGTCGGGTCGAGGGAGGGGTCCTGTTCGATTGCCTCGCGGAAGGAGGGGCTGATGCGCTCGCCCTCGTCCTCGGCGACGTCACCCTGGCGGAACGTCTCGGTACCGAGGGCCTCGTCCGGTGACCACTCGTCGTCGCTGCTCATGTGCGGGCCTCCTCTGACGCCGGCGGATCCGCTGCAGTTCTACACGGCAATTGGGGTCCTTCGGCACTTCCAGCGTTGTGGCCGCGCACGCACACTCTCCACAGTGCCAGGATGGCCCGGTCGGGCTGTCGGAGCACGACGAAACGGGAGGATCGAACGTGGCAGCGCCCGAGCACCTGAACAGCCATCATCGCGACACGTTGGCCCAGATCTTCCGGCACCCCCTGAGCCACAACATCGAGTGGCATTCGATCCTCTCGCTGCTCAACGCCGTGGGGACCGTGGAGGAGACCCACAAGGGCAATGTCCTGGTCACCGCCGGTGGCGAGACCGAGACCTTCGATCCCGGGCGCCACAAGGACATCGACGCCGAGCAGCTGGCCAACCTGCGCCGCCTGCTCAAGAAGGCCGGTTACGGGCCCGACGAGGTGTCGGCGTAGCCACCGGGCGGACAATTGGTCCCCCCGTGGGACGCATCGTGACCAAATGCCCTGTTGGGCGGCGTTGATCTTTAGTCACATAGCTTCATGGCGCACTACGACGTGCTCAGCGTGGGTGACACCGCGACCGACGTGTTCATCCGGCTGGCCGACGCCCACATCCGCATCTGGGAGGACGACCACGGGCACTGGATGGACCTGCCCTTCGGGGGCAAGGTCCCGTTCGAGTACGCCGTGACGGTCGACGCCGGTGGGAATGCCGCCAACGCCGCCGTGGGGTTCTCGCGCCTCGGGCTCTCGACGGCCATCGCGGCCCATGTCGGGTCCGACGACATCGGCCGCACCATGCAGGCGTCGTTGGAGCACGAAGGCGTCGACACTTACCTGATGCGGTTCGATCCGACGCAGCCGAGCAACCGGAACTTCGTGCTCTGGTTCGGGCAGGACCGCACGATCCTCGTCCGCCACGAGCTCTTCGACTACCACTGGCCCGACCTCAGCCCGCGTGAGATCCCCCGTTGGATGTACCTGAGCTCGGTGGGCTCGGACGCCCCCGAGTACTACGACCAGATCGTCCGTTGGCTCGATGCCGAACCCTCCGTGCGCTTCGCGTTCCAGCCGGGGACGTTCCAGATCGCCCTCGGGTCCGAGGCCATGGCGGGCATCTACCGACGGGCCGAAGTGCTGATCTGCAACCGGGAAGAGGCGGTCGAGATCGGCGGCGGCGATCACGGAAAGCTCTCGGAGATCCTCCGGTCGCTCCACCGGCTCGGGCCGAGCACCGTGGTCGTCACGGACGGCCCCGAGGGCGCCTACGCGTCGGACGGCTCGCACCGCTACCGCGTCCCTGCGTACCCCGATCCCTTCCCGCCGAAGGAGCGGACCGGCGCCGGGGACGCATTCTCCTCGGCCCTGGTCGCCGCGCTGGTGAAGGGGCTCCCGCTGGGGGAGGCACTGGCCTGGGCCCCGGTGAACGCCATGAGCGTGGTCCAGGACGTGGGCTCGCAGACCGGTCTGCTCAGCGAAGCCGATCTCCTGAAGTACCTGAACGGCGCGCCGAAGTCGTACTGCGTCACGACCTGGTGACCGGCGGCACCCCTCGCCTGCTGCGTGCGCCCCGGGGGACCGAGCGAGACTGGCGCCATGAGGACCCCGTGGTGACGGCGCCCCCCGTCCTGGCGGCCGACGTCGGCGGCACCCAGATGCGTGCTGCGCTGGTGGACCACCGGGGCTGCATCCTGCTGCGGCGGTCGGCCCCGACCCCGGGGCACGCCGACGTGCCGGCCGCGCTGATCGAGCTCATCGGCGCCGTCGGCGGCGAACGCGCGCACGGCACCGCGTCGTACGCGGTGGTCGGTCTGCCGGGCGCCGTGGACTACGAAGCCGGGCGGCTCCTGTGGGCACCCCATCTCCCCGAGAGCTGGCCCGACCTGCTCTCCGACGAGGAGCTGGCGACCCGGCTCGGCATGCGGGCCCACATCGCCAACGACGCCGACCTGGCGGCCGTGGGCGAGGCTGCGTTCGGCGCGGGCGTTGGGGCCGCCGACCTCGCCTACCTCACCATCTCGACGGGCATCGGCGCAGGTGTCGTCCACGAGGGCCGCCTTCTGCGGGGGCGGCGTTCGCTGGCCGAGGTGGGCCACACCGTCATCGACTGGCACGCCTGGCGGGAGGGGGCGCCCAGCACGTTCGAGGAGCTGGGATCGGGCAGCGGCCTGGCCCGGATGGCCCGCGATGCGGGGCTCGGGCCGCTCGACGCCCGGGAGGTCGAATCGGCGGCGGCGGGCGGCGACGCCAGGGCGACCGCCATCTGGGAGGGCGCGATCACTGCCTGCGCCGTCGGGGTGTCGAACCTCGTCATGTCCTTCTACCCGAGCACGGTGGTCATCGGCGGCGGGCTCGGCCGGGGTGCGGGGTTCTTCGGCCCGCTCCGTGACCTCGTCCTGAGCCGGCCCGAGCACCACCCGGCCGACCTGACGATCGTGCCCGCCGCGCTGGGCGACGATGCCGGTCTGGCCGGGGCGGCGGCATGGGCTGGCGCGACCGGCCAGGCCTGAGCGCCGCACTCACCTCGCCGTACGCCTGCGCACAGCGCCGGCCCAGCAAAGGGACCTTGGCCTCTATAAGGTTCAAGAAGCTGCAACGAAACTGCAACACACCCACCCCATTGGGGCAGGTGTAACCACCGAGAGGGCCCGCTTTGACCGGGCGGCCCGGACCAAAGGAGACAATGTGCGTTTCAGCAGGGCAGGCATGTTCGGGGGGCTCTCCCTCGCATTGTCGGCGATGCTGGTCGGCGCGGTATGCGGCGAGGCCTCTGCCTCGGTCCGTGTGAGCGTGCCATCCAACATCTCGACGACTTCGTTCACCAACAGCTTCACCGCCATGAAGGCGTTCAAGGGGCTGGCAGCGGCCGGCAAGGGAAAGGTCGCGGCGATCCTGCCGGACACGGTGAGCTCGACGCGCTACGTCGAGTTCGACCAGCCGGACATCACCAAGGCCCTCTCGACGGCCGGCCTGAGCTCGTCGCAGTACGTGGTGCAGAACGCCCTCGGGAGTGACGCCACGCAGCTGACCGACGCCCAGACCGACATCTCGAACGGGGCGACCGTGCTGCTGGTCGACCCGCTCGACTCGGGCGTGGGCGCCCAGATCGAGAGCTACGCCAAGGCGCGCGGGGTCAAGGTCATCGACTACGACCGCCTCACCCTCGGCGGGAGCCGGGCCTACTACGTCAGCTTCAACAACGTGACGGTCGGCAAGGTCATGGGTCAGGGCCTCGTGAGCTGCGTCGCCGCCTGGCACGTCAAGAAGCCGCAGGTCGTCGTCATGCACGGCGCCGTGACGGACAACAACGCCACGCTCTTCGCCCAGGGCTACGACTCCGTGATCAACCCGTACTTCACGAGCGGCAAGTGGACCGCCGTGGCCCACACCGCCGGGACATGGGACCCGCCGACGGCCGAGACCGAGTTCCAGGCCGTGTACACGGCGCACCCCAACGTCAACGCGGCGTTGATCCCCAACGACGAGACGGGCGCACCGATCATCACCTACCTCGAGTCCCTCCACGTGAAGCCGAAGACCTTCCCGACCACCGGGCAGGACGCGACGCTCACGGGCCTGCAGAACGTGCTGGCCGGCTACCAGTGCGGCACCGTGTACAAGCCGATCTACCTGGAGGCGCAGGCCGCCGTTGCGCTCGCCCTGTACCTGCGGGCCGGCAAGACACCGCCGAAGTCGCTGGTGAACGGCAAGACCGAGGACACGACCGCATCGGTCAGCGTCCCCTCCGTCCTCGAGACGCCCAAGTGGGTCACCACGGCGAACATGAACGCCACGGTGATCAAGGACAACTTCGTGCCGGCCTCGCAGCTCTGCACCGGCTCGTATGCGGCCGACTGCAAGGCGGCCGGCATCTCCGGGTAAGCGTCATTGGCTCGACAAGCCCAGCTGGGTAGTGTCGGGCCATCGAAAAGCTTCCAGACCGACCCCCCGTCCCCACCAGGGATGGGGGGTCGGTCACTGGGAGCCCATCCAGTCCTGAGAACCGCCGTCGCCACAGGGGGGGTGCCAACATGACCGAGGGTGCACCGCTGCTGGAGCTGCGGGGCGTCAGCAAGGTCTTCGGGGCGGTCCGGGCCCTCGACGGCGTGAACTTCACGGTGCCGGCCGGCAGGGTCACGGCCCTGGCCGGTGACAACGGCGCCGGCAAGTCCGTGCTGATCAAGACGGTGGCGGGCCTGTGGGAGCCCGCGGAGGGGGAGATCCTGTGGGAAGGGACACCCATCCACTTCCACAGTCCCAACGACGCCGAGGCGCGCGGGATCACGACGATCTACCAGGACCTGGCGCTGTGCGACAACCTCGACATCGTGCAGAACATGTTCCTGGGGCACGAGACCATGCGCCGCGGCCTGCTCGACGAGTCCTCCATGGAGCTGGCGGCCCGCAGGACCCTGGACGACCTCCACGTGACGACGGTCCGCTCCATCCGCCAGCCCGTCCAATCACTCTCGGGCGGCCAGCGCCAGTCGGTCGCCGTGGCGAAGGCGGTGATGCAATCCGCCAAGCTCGTGATCATGGACGAGCCCACCGCCGCCCTCGGCGTGGCGCAGACACAGATGGTGCTCGAGCTGATCAAACGCCTGTCGAGCCAGGGCACCGCGGTGATCCTTATTTCGCACAACCTCAACGACGTCTTCGAGGTGGCCGACATCATCGCGGTCCTCTACCTGGGCCGTATGGTGGCATCGGGCCCGGCGGAGCAGTTCGACCGCGAGGTGGTCGTCGACTACATGACCTCGGGCGAGTCGACCCGGGCCGCGGCAGGGTAACGGGGCGATGACCGACACGATCGACGACCCGGTGGCCTCAGGGGAGAGCCCGGACCGCCAGCCGGCGGACGCGGCCGACACACCCGGCAGCGCCATCGCACCCGACGAGCTCGTCGTCCTGGCGCCCGACGTCCTGGCGAACTCCCTCGGCGACTACCTACGAGCGTGGTGGAAGCGCATCCGCGGCGGCGAGAGCGGAGCGCTCCCCATCATCATCGGGCTCATCGTCATCTGCATCTTCTTCGAGGTGCAGTCGAGCGCCTTC
>JBKQUM010000023.1:0-16759 GCA_052140165.1 Acidimicrobiales bacterium | reverse complement strand
CCAGCCCGCCAGCTCGGACCGCTCGACGGTGGGTCGCGAGCGTCCGCACTCGACCGGCGTCGAGTCCATGACCCAGGTGTCGTCGTCCCAGTGCTCGGTGTCGGTTGCCAGCAGGCGGATGCACGCCTTGAGCTGGCCTTCGGACTTGCGCAGTCGCTTGTTGTAGCCGCTCTGCATGGGGATGTAGGGGAACCAGGGGCGCAGGTGGACCGCGGCGTGTCGCAAGAAACGGGTCTCAGAGGTGAAGCCCAAGAGGGCCTGGAGCACGGCCAAGGTGATGAGTTCGGCGTCGGAGATCTTGGGGGCGAGCCCGATCCTCGGGCGCCATGGTCGCAGCTCAGGGCGGATCCGAAGCGCGTCGTCGATCGTCACGTACAGTGCGGTGACAAAGGTGTCCAGGTCGGCGTCCATTTGACCTCCATGGTCGAGTTGGGAATACGCAACGCCGATCATGGACGCCTTTGTCGCGCCCGACGTGGACCCTCGTTCAGCGAGGATCCCTTGGAATCAACCGTCTAGTACCCATAGGGTTGCGACGAACCACGACGACCTGGAGGTTCGCCATGACGACTCCCCCCGACGACGCCCAGATCGTCGACGCCACCGATGAGAACCGCTTCGTCATACGGGAGGGCGGCCGCGAGGCCGAGCTGGTCTACCGCATCGCCGGCAACCGGCTCGAGCTGATCCACACGCGCGTTCCCGAGGAGTGGGCGGGGCGGGGCACCGGGGGCCGGCTCGTCCGGGCCGCGCTGGCTCGGGCCCGCTCCGAACACCTGATCGTGGTGCCGTGGTGCCCCTTCGCCAACCGCTGGCTCCGCGACCACCCGGACGAGTCGGCCGGCCTCGTCATCGACTGGGAGGACCCGCGCCCGACCCCTTGAGCCGGTGCGAGGACCGGTCGAAGAACTCGACGAGGATGCGGGCGACCTCGTCGGCATGGGTGAGGAACCCGATGTGGCCGGCCCCGGCAACCTCGCGGTACTCGCAGCCCGGGATCTCCCCGGCGGCCTGGCGCGCGTAGCGGGGCGGCGAGTCGGTGTCGTGCTCGAACGCCAGCACGAGGCAGGGCACGTGCACCTCGGGCCACCGGGTGGTGCGGATGGGATCGGTCGACCAGGCGAGCGCCGCCTCGTACTGGCCGAGGCGCCCGGGGTTGGGCCAGACCGGCACGTCGCCCATCAGCGACAGCCAGGTGCTCACCACCTCGGAGTCCTGGAGGTCGGACGTCGGCAGGTAGCGCATCGTCTCGGTGGCGTAGAACAGCGGCGGCAGGTCGTAGTCCAGGCGGGCGAGGTCCCGCTCGACCGTCGTGATGGCGATCTCCCATGCGGTGGGTCGGTTGGCGCTGCCCATGAGCGCGGCGGCACGGATCCGCTCGGGGTGGTCCAGCACGAGGGTCTCCGCGATCCACCCGCCCATGGAATGACCGGCCACCCGCACCGGGTCGTGCCACCCGAGATGGTCGAGGAGCGAGAGGGTGTCATCGGCCATGGCGTCCACGCTGTAGGGAGCGGGGGGCGAGGAGGACGGCTCAACTCCCCTGTTGTCGAAGGTGGCGACCGCGTACCCGGCGGCCGCGAGTGCCGGCACGAGCGACAGGTGCCAGGCCGCGGCGGGCTGGCCGCAGCCCGCGACGAGCAGCAGCGGCTCCCCGTCGCCGGTGACCTGGTAGTCGAGGGTGACCCCGTCGGCGCTGAGCTCAGGGATGAAGCACCTCCGAGAGCAGCTTCGGGGCCACGTTGCGCCCGGTCAGGATCACCACGGTCTCCCTGCCGGATGCGTCGGGGCTCACGACCCCGGCGCGCAACGCGGCGACGCCGACCGCGCCGGCGCCCTCGAGCACGAGGCCCATCTTGGTGGCGGAGTAGGCCATGGCGGATCGGATGTCGGCCTCGCTCACCGTGAGGACCGCGACACCGTGCTCGAGCGCGATGTCGACCGTCACGGCACCCGGCTCGAGGTTGCCGGCCAACCCGTCGGCCACCGTCGGCTCGACGTCGATCGGGACGATGCCGCCCGCCGCCAGGGCCGTGCTCATGGAGGGCGACGCCTCGGACTCGATGCCGACGACACGCACACCCGATCCCTCCAGGCCGAGGATGACGCCCGAGAGCAACCCCCCGCCGCCGCAGGGCACGATCACGGTGCCGAGGTCGGGCACCTGCTCCAGGAGCTCGCGGGCGAGTGTCGCCTGGCCGGCGATGACGTCGGGATCGTTGTACGGCGAGATGTAGCGGCTCCCCTCGCACGCGGACAACTGGAGCGCGTGCGTCTCCGCCTCGCGGTAGCCGTCGCCATGGAGGACGAGGCGCACGTCGAACTGCTGGAGCGCCGAGACCTTCGCCGCGGACGCTCCCGTGGGCACCACGACGGTCACCCGCGCGCCCAGCTTGGAGGCCGCGTAGGCCAGACCGAGCCCGTGGTTGCCGGCGGAGGAGGCGACCACGGCACGGCCGGGATCCTCCTCCAGCGTGGCCGACACGGCGGCCAGACCGCCCCGCACCTTGAAGGAGCCCGTTGGCTGGAGCGTCTCGATCTTCGCCGTGACCGAGGGCCCGAGCTGGGGAGTCCCGAAGACGGGCGTCACCGGGAGGAAGCGGCGGACCGCCTTCCACGCAGCCTCCATGTGGGCCGGACCCGGGACGATGACGTCGCGCACCAGTCCAGTCTGGCCGAGGTGCACCTGGCATGCTGAGCGCCGTGCGGACCGGGACCAGGACCATCGACGGCGCCACCGTCCGGGTCCATGCCGACACCGCCGCCATGGCCCGGGCGGCCGCCGACGAAGCACTGGGCGTCATGCAGGCGGCAGTCGAGGCCCGGGGCGTCGCCCACGTGATGTTCGCCACCGGGAACTCACAGCTCGCCTTCGTGCGCACGCTGGTCGGGACGGCGGGGGTCCCCTGGGCCGACACCGTGGTCTTCCACATGGACGAGTACGTGGGGGTCGCCCCCGACCACCCGGCAGGGTTCCAACGATGGATCCGCGAACGCATCGTGGAGCCGGCGCATCCCCGGGCCGCCTACTACGTCGAGGGGCTCGGCGACCCCGCCGCCGAATGCGCCCGCTACGCCGGGCTCCTGCGGTCGCATCCGCTCGACCTGTGCTGCCTCGGGATCGGGGAGAACGGGCATCTCGCCTTCAACGACCCGCCGGTGGCCGACTTCGCCGACCCGCTCGACGTCAAGGTGGTCGAGCTCGAGACGGCCTGCCGGATGCAGCAGGTGCACGAGGGCCATTTCGCCGATCTCGACGCGGTGCCGGCGCACGCCATCACGGTGACCATCCCTGCGCTCCTGCGGGCCGGCCGGGTGCTGGCCATCGTGCCCGAGGCCCGCAAGGCGGAGCCGGTGCGCGACGCGCTGACCGGACCGGTCGCCACGTCGTGCCCCGCATCGGCGCTGCGCACCATCGACCACGCCACCATCCACCTCGAGCCCGAGTCGGCGCGGCTGCTTCCCGATTGAGGGGGCCCCTTCGTGGGGGTCTCAGTCCCCCCGACGCCCGGTGACGTCGTAAAGGTGGTGGACTGGGTCGTGGACGAAGTAGCGACCGAAGCCGGCAATGCTGAAGCTGGCGCCGTCGCTGCGCCGCCCGCGGCGCTCCCACCGGTCGCCCTCGACACTCTCGAAAGCCGACGCCAATTCGCCGGCGACACCCCTCAGCTGCGCCGAGACGACCGCAGGGTCCTGTTCGAGGTAGCGCTCCTCGACGGCGGTCGCGTCCTGGTCCCAGTTCGGGTAGAGCGGGTCGTCCTCGCGCAGCATCAGCCCGAGGCGACTGCGGTAGAGCAGGCACACGTCACGGACGTGGCAGGCGTACTCGATCGGCGCCCAGCGGTCGTCCGCCGGCCGGAGCCGGAGCTCGCCGGCCGGCCGTTGCAGGATGCGCACCCAATCGTCCGCGTTCTGCCGCAGCACCGGCGCGATCGACTCGGGCGGGAGCGCCGAGGCGTCGAACCCGCACTCGGGGCAGGGGCGTTCGAGCACCCACGTCCAGTCCTTGTCATCGGGCACGATCGGCATGTTCAGGCCTCCGCGTCGCGGTGGAGCCAGGCCAGCAGATCCGCCGGGGCCATGCCGGCGACGCGGTCGCGGTAGTGGGCCAGCTCATCGGCGCTCAAGAGCGCCAGGCCATCACCCGAGACGCCGTGGCGGAAGAACGCCGCGGGGTCCTTCAACACGCCGAGCCCGGCGGGGGCGGACGCGCCGGCGCTCTCACGCATCACGTCGAACGTGGCGGCCCGGACCAGCGCGGGCCAGCGATCCTCGTCGACGGGGATCCCGAGCACCTGCGAGAGCCTGCGCATGGCGCCGTCGAGGTCGGTGACGAGGTCGTCGTAGTGCACGAGCACGACGTTGGGACGGTGCCGACGTGCCCAGGCGTCGGACAGGTGGAGCATCGCTCCGGGCAGCGTGTCGAGCCAGACCCGGGGATCACCCTCCCAGTCGATGAATTCGAGGAGCCACTCGTGCAGCGGCGGGCGGGGGCGACGAGGGTTCTCGGGCTGCCCGATGAGCTCCGCCATGCGGCGCCGGTCGATGTTGTCGCTGTGGTGGTAGAGCGACACGGCCATATCGAGCGGGTGGCGGCCCACGACGATGTAGGTCGCCCGGTCGTCGAGGGGCACACCGTCGAGTGGGGTGTGGGTCTTGACGACACGCCGGTGGGTCTGTGCGCCCAGCCGCGCCATCACGTCGTCCTTCGGCTGGACCAGCCAGTCCAGCCAGGGCGAGAGCGAGCTCAGGCGGCCCGGCAGATCGGGCGTGCCGAACACGAGGAGCAGGCAGATCATCTGGACCCAGGTCGTGCCGGACTTGGACCGGGTGCTCACCACGATGTCGCCCGGGCGGAAGTCGAAGCCCCACCAGCGGGCGCTGTCCTCGTCGGGCGACGCGTAGCGGCGCGGCGGCGCCCCAGCCGCGACGGGGTCCGACACCGGGCCCGGCGGAACGTCGCGGTCCTTCCCCACGTCCCCAGTTTCGCGGACGGCGCGCCGGCCGCGGCGAAGCCACGGCAACCACCTCGAACCCGACGGGCAACGCCGGGGCAATGGCCGATCCGTAGCTTGCGGACACGGAGATCTGGGTGCCGGGCCGAGGGCCGGGACACCCGACGGAGGGGGACTTGACGATCGCGATCGCCACGGAGCGAATGGACCCGACCGCTCCGGAGGACACGCCGCGTCGGCGGCACCGTCGGCTCAAGAGGATCCTCATCGCCACCGGGTCCGCGTTGGTCGCGCTGATCCTCTTGGCGGCCGGCTGGATCGGCTTCAGCCTCTACCGCATCGACCACGCCGTCCACCACGTCGGCATCCCGGCCTCGCTGCTGGCCAAGGGCAAGAACGACCTGCTGGCCATCGTGAAGGGCCCGGACCACAGTGAGCAGATCTTCGTCTTCCACGCCATCGGCGGGCACACCAACGTGCTGCAGATCCCCAAGGGGCTGGGGCTGCCGCTGCCCGGCGGGGACACCGTCCCGATCGACACGCTCAGCCTGCACGCCCCGCGCACGATCATCGCCGGGCTCGACCACCTGGGCATCCCCGTGACCCACTACGTCGGCGTCGACCTGCACATGGTCAGCCCGACATCGAGCCTCGGCCAGTTGGCCACGGGGAAGCTCTCGGTCTCGTCGATGATCTCGGACCCGACGGGCGCCACCTCGCTGCTCGAGCAGGTGGCGTCACACATCTACCTCGGGCCGGGCACGCCCGTGTCCGCCGTCCTCTCCCTCATGAACGTCCCGACGTCGCACCCCGTGTCCGTTCCGACCGATACGGACGTGCACGGCACCATCGTCCTGGCATCGCCCTTCTCGACCGTTCTGCGCGGCTTCCTGTAGATGGGGGCGGGGGGGCGGCGGGGCGGGGTCCGGGCCTGGCGGCTCCGGTTGCGCCGGGCAGTGCACCGCGACCCGTCCGACCGGCCCGCGGAGCACGTGGATCCGCCGGGCGATGCGAGCGTCAGCTGGGGAGCGCCGGGGACGGAGACAGCCGGGCGGGGCACCGGCGCGGTGACCGGGGGTGCGACCAGCGGGCAGGACTCACTCGACCAGGTGCTCCGACGGGCTGCCGCGGCGCGGACCGAGCGGCCCGACGACGTGGGCTGAGACCCGACGGCCGCCCTCAGGACCCGGGGCCGGCGGACCCGCCGTGGCCGAGCCAGCGGTCCAGGAAGGGCAGGGCCTCGGTGCCGTGCCACTGGTGGCCGCCGTCGAAGATGTCGTGCGCCAGGCGCTCGCCGGCACCGTGCTGCTCGTAGACGAGCCTGGTGCGGCGCACGGACTCGGTGGCTGCGGCCACGGGGAACAACAGGTCCTCCGTGCCCGACTCGATCAGCATGGGGCGGGGGGCGACCAGCGCGCCGAGGTCCTCGTGCTCGAGGCGGCCCAGCATCCCGAACATGATCTGCGAGCCGCACATGTTCCACGGCATCTTGTGGCTCTCGGCCCACGAGGAGAAGTAGCCGCTCACCACGGACGCGGCCACCCGGGTGTCGACGGCGGCGGTGAAGAGCGTGACGGTTCCCCCGTAGGAGATGCCGGCCATGCCCAGGCGGGACGGGTCGACGAGCGGGTGCTGCTCGAGCACGTCGAGACAGCGACGAAGGTCCCACACGTTCTGGGCCAGCGGATTCCACCCCACCATGGCGGCATGGACGAGATTCGTGTCGCACGCGTAGTGGTCCTCGGGGTTCCAGTCGAGCCGCTCGCCGAAGCAGCGCAGGTCGGGCGCCAACACGACGTAGCCGCGGCGGGCCAGCTGGAGGGCGTAGTCGGCGTTGGGCATGTCGGTGTGCTCGAGCCCGACCGCCTGCGACTTGCCCGGACCGTGGCCGTGGCAGGCGAGGACGGCCGCGCCGGGCTCCGCGCCCTCACGCCCGTCGGGCACGAGCAGGTACGCCGGGACCGACATGGTGTCCTCGGTGTCGAACACGATCTTGTCCCGCCGGTAGCCGTCGCAGCGCACCGACTCGAGGGTCTCGACGTCGAGCGGGACGGGCTCGGGCTCGGGCCCGAGGAGTTCGGTGAGACGGGCCCGGCGGCGTTCCACCCACGCCGGCAGCTCGGCCGGGTCCCCCTCGGGGAGGGGGTCCTCGTGGACGGTGGCAGCCAGTCGGGCCATCCACTGGTACCACGGCGAGTAGTTGCGGGCGGGCGGGGTCAGGACGAGGCCCCCGGTGTCGGTGCTCATGGTCGGCCCCTCTCAGCGGCTCGGCGGTCGGTGGTGGGCCAATGTAGGTGAGCTGGGAGTGGATTGAGAGGCCGCACGCTGTCGGGCAGACTGGCGACGTGACCCTCGCCGCCACCGTCAGCGTCCACCCGATCTCCCCGACGGTCGGCGCCGAGATCTCGGGTGTGGACATCTCGGCCCCGCTCGCCCCCGAGGTCGTGGCGGCCGTCCGGAGCGCGCTGAACACGCATCACGTCATCTTCTTCCGGGACCAGTCCCTCTCGGCGGACCAGCAGGCGGACTTCGCCCGCCACTTCGGCACCGTCACGGAGGCGCACCCGGTGCTCCCCTCCATCGACGAGAGCCCCGAGGTGCTCGCCATCGACGGCAAGGTCGACCGGGCCAGCTGGTGGCACACCGACGTCACCTTCCTGGAGACGCCGGCCATGGGGTCCATCCTCTACATGCTCGAGGCACCCGAGGTCGGCGGCGACACCATGTGGGCCAGCCTGCAGGACGCCTACGACGGGCTGGCCGATCCCGTGCGCGCCATGTGCGACCAGCTGATCGCGATCCACCACGACCCCTGGTTCGCGGCGGACGTGGCCGAGCGGGGTGGCTACGAGTGGGACGGCACCTGGCGCGAGAGGCTCCTGCCCGCACTCCACCCCGTCGTGCGCACCCACCCCGAGACCGGTCGCAACGGCCTCTTCGTCAACCGGCAGTTCACCCGGACGATCTTCGGGCTGTCCGACAACGAGAGCAACGCGATCCTCGAGATGCTCTACAACCACTGCATCAAGCCGGAGTACACCTGCCGCTTCCGCTGGCGCGCCGGGTCGGTGGCCTTCTGGGACAACCGGGCCACGCTGCACTACGCGTTGGACGACTACGGGGACGCCGCCCGCTACGCCCACCGGGTCACGTTGCGCGGTGACAAGCCCTACGGGCCGGCCATGCCCCTGCCCGCGGGCTGACGGGCCGACGATCGCCTTGGCGGCGGCCGGCCTGCCGGCCGACCTCGGCATTGCCGCGGCGGCGTTCGTCGGGACCAACATCGACAATTGCCTCGTGACCATGGCCATGGTGGCCGGCGCCCCGCTGGAGCGGTCGCACCGCATCGCGGTCGGCCAGCTCGTCGGCTTCGCCCTGCTGGTCGCGGCCGCGGCAGCGGCGGCGGCCCTCCTGTACGAGTTCTCGCCGGCGGTGGTGGGCCTGCTGGGGTTGGTGCCGCTGGCCATCGGCGTGCGGGGCCTGGTCGGGCTGCGATCGGCGCGCCGGTCGGGGGCCGCGGCGGCGGCACCCCTGCGCCGCCCGAGGGCGTCCGACCGCGCGGTGGGACGGTCGCTCACTGCGGCTGCGCTCGTGACCATCGGAGCGGGCGGCGACAACCTGGCCGCCTACATCCCGCTCTTCAGGGTGGGCGGCACGTCCAACCTGGCGGCGATCACGGTCGTGTTCGTGATCGGCGAGGTGGCGGTGACAGCCCTCGTGCTGGCCGGGGGTCGTCACCCGAGGGCTCGGGCCACCATGACGCGCCTCGGCGCGGTCGCCGTGCCTGTCCTGCTGTGCTGCATCGGGGTGCTGGTGATGGTGGAGGCGGGCACGTTCTCGTTGCTGTGATCCCGCTCCGGAAGGCGGAGCTCGGAGGCCGGTGCACCCCACGCCTCGAAAATGGTCCTTTTGGCCCATGCGGCAACAGGGCTCTCACTCCGTAGTTTTGAATTGGGGGGCAATTGCGCGTGCCGGCACGACCGTACCGGCACCGTGATCCGAGGGGGGGGGAAGCCCAGTGGATCGGTCGAGTCGTCGTTCGCGGAGCACCGTGGCTCCACCGCGTCGGGATCCTCCTCCCGGATGCGGGTAGATGAGCACCCTGCAGGAGCAGCCCTTGACCCTGACGGACGGGGAGCCTCTCGATACGGCGGTGGAACCGTCGGTGAGCGAGGAACCACTCCGCCGAAGCCGCCGCCATGCCCTCGCCCGACCCTGCGGCTACTACCTCGCGTCCAGGGTCGCCGTCTTCCTTGCGGCCTTGGGAGCCCAGTGGTTCGCGCCACACCTGCACCTGTTCAGCGCCATGACGACGGGTTGGGACGCGAAGTGGTACACGCTCATCGCACAGCACGGCTACCCGCACCACATCATCGACGAAGGTCACGGGAGCAGGTGGGCTTTCTTTCCCGCCTGGCCCCTCGCCATCCGCGCCACCGTCGACGTGACGCATCTGTCGTACGTCCCGGCCACCCTGATCCTGTCCTTCGCCCTGGGTCTCACCTCCGCCATCGCCGTCTGGCTGGCCGTGCGAGAGGTCTTCGGAACCGTCGTCGCCGATCGCGCCGTCCTTCTCTACGTGTTCTTTCCGACCGCGTACGTGCTCAGCCTGGGGTACTCCGAAGGCCTGTTCATCACGACGTGCGGTATCTGCCTCTATGCCCTGTCGCGGCGCTACTGGGTCACGGCCGCGGCCTGTGCCGTGGTCGGCGGCCTGACGAGGAACTTCGGAGTCGTCCTGGTCGTGTGTGTCGTTGTCGCCGCCGGGAGCGCATTCCTCACGAGCCGCAGGCTCCGTCCACTGGTTGCCGTGTTGGTCGCCCCACTCGGCTTCGTGGCCTGGCTGTTGTACTCCTGGTGGACGATCGGCACGCCATTCGCGTTCGTGCAGGCCGAGCGGTTCTGGGGGGACGCGCACTTCGTGTGGTTCGTCACCCCGATCCTGGCAGTGGTGGACATGTTCACCGGGCTGGCGGCCCTGAAGAACGGTCAAGTGGTCCTCTGCGTGCTCGGCGTGGTCTTCGCCTACGCCGGGATCGTGCTCCTGTCCAAGGCGCGCGACAACGGAGTGTCCATCCCGATGTTCTGGTGGGTGTTCACCATCGCCAGCACGCTGGCGGTCCTGAGCTCGTACCAGCCCGACAGCGTGCTGCGGTACTCCATGGCGGTGATCACCGTCTACGCGGCGTACGCGTGGCGGATGCGCCCGTCCTGGGAGGGCCCGGTCGTGGGCATGCTGGGGGTGTCGCAAGGGATGCTGATGATGATCACGCTGCTCGGGAGCCAGTTCCCCCACTCGGCCACGCTGTGGCCCTGAGGCGCTGCCTAGCCCCTCGCTGCCGCCGCGACAGCCCGTGCCAGTGAGCCGTTGATGGAGCCCGAGATCTGCATCGCACCGTCGAACGACGAGAACGAGGCCTGAGTCGGCTGGATGATGGGCACGCTGACCACCTTCCCACCCAGGTCGATCGCCAGGAGCTGGTGGAAGTTCTGCTGCGCCACCCGATCCCACGTCACCGACCCGGCACTGGTGAGGTGGATCGTCACGACCCACTGCCCACCCTGATTCCTCTGGGCTGAAGCCGACGAGACGTCCGATGCCGACAGCCTCATTTCGGACGGACCCAGGAGGTATCGCTGGGAGCCGGCTCCGCTCTCGGGCAAGGAGGTGGACAGGAGCACCGTGCGGCCCGGAACGTCGCGCGTGGAGCTCGGGTATCCGGCCAGGGCCGGGTCCGCGCGCACGTTGCCCATTGAGTACCCGAACGGCGAGCTCTGCGGGGTGACGCCGAGCGCGGTAGCTGTGAGCGCGTAGGGGGCGCCACAGGCGGGCAGCCGGCCGCCGACGCTCTTGCTCGGCGCGAAGGGGTAGGCGTAGCAGAGCACCGGCCTGATCAGCACGGTGGAGCGACCGGCCATGACCGCTGCCGGCGCCGACGGGCTGCGGGACGGGCCGGACCCGCTGGAGATGGTCGTGACGAGCACGGCGACGAGCGCTCCGACCAGGAGGGCGACGACCGAGATGAGGATCGCAGAGCGGCGGTAGCGCCGCCGCTGCCGCTGCCGCGCTTCGTGGATCAGGACCTCTGCGGGAGCCGGTGGGTCGTCGACGATCGTCGAGTCGAACATAGTGCTACTATGTATAGCACCATGATCGATGTCAAGGTCGACCGGTCCGAAGGTGTCGCCCTGCACGATCAGGTGGCCGCCGAGATCCGCCACGCCATCGCCGGTGGCGAAGCCGCGCCGGGGGAGCGCCTCCCGCCGGCCAAGGACCTGGCGGCCGTGCTCGGCGTCAACACCAACACCGTGCTGAGGGCCCTGCGGATCCTGCGCGACGAGGGCCTGTTGGACTTCCGGCGCGGCCGGGGCGTGACCGTGGCCGGCACCGCCCAGGAGAGCGCCGTGATTGAGAAGGTGCGTGAGCTCCTGGAGTTCGCCCGTTTCCACGGCTACCGGAACGAGGACGTCGTCGAGATCGTCCAGTCGCTGTCGTAGTCAGACCGCGGTCAGGGTGCCACCAGCTCGATGGCGGTGCCATCGGGATCACGGAGCTGGAGGGAGGGATGACCGCCTTCCGGCACGACCCCGGAATGCTCGATGCCGCTCTCGGTCAGGTGCGCGGCCCACGCTTCGAGGGTGTCAGCGTCCGGGACGGCGAACGCAAGGTGGTCGAGGGCCTCACCGGCTGACCGATTTGCTGCACGCGCACCCTGCGTGAGGACCACGACGAACTTCGCCTCGCGATGTCGCAGCGCGACGTAGCCGATGTCGAGGTCCTCGGCGAAGGGGATGAGGCCGAGCGCAGTGGCGTACCACCCTGCGCTCTCCCCCACGTCGGACACCAACAGCTGCACGTGCGAGAGTCCGGTGATCGGCGCGCCTCGCCGGGACTCGTTGACCGGCGTCACCTCCCGGATCCTAACCAGCGGTCGTCCCCTGTCGGCCCGGGCTCCGTGCCGACAGGGCGGAGTCCGGACGCGTGGTCCGGCACCGCCGGCCGATCCACGCCAAGATGGGGCGTTCCGGACCATGCCCGCCGACACGCTGTCACGACGTGTCGGCCCTTGACTTCCGAAACGGAGGACCTCACATGACCTTCACACCCTACGAGCGGCCCGTCCGCGCCGCCTTCGTGGGCCTCGGACGCATCTACGACCTCAACGTGCGCGCCTACCTCGACAACCCTGACGTCGAGGTCGTGGCGCTGGTCGATCCGAGCGAGGAGCGCCGCGCCCAACGCGGCGCGGACTGGCCGGGGGCGCGCACCTTCGCCTCGACCGCCGAGCTGGCCGCCAGCGGCCTGGAGGTCGACGCAGTGGAGGCGCTCCTCCCCATCCCGCTCCACGAGGAAGGGGTGATCGAGCTCCTCGGGCACGGGTGGCACGTCAATCTGCAGAAGCCGATGTGCAACGACCTGGAGGCAGCGCGACGCATGACCGAAGCGGCCGCGGCGAACGACCGCCTGCTCCGCGTGATGGAGAACTACATCTTCTATGAGCCGTTGCTGCGGCTGAAGCAGGTCGTTGCCTCGGGCGAGATCGGCGACGTCAGCGGGTACCACATGAAGATGGTGGGCAGCGGACGCGGTGGCTGGGACGTGCCGGCCAGCAGCTACCACTATCAGTTCGAGCAGATGAAGAACGGCCGCGGGATCCTCGTCTTCGACGACGGGTGGCACAAGCTGGCGACCGCCCTCTGGCTCTTCGGCTCCATCAAGGAGGTGCGGGCCTGGGTGGGCGGCACCGAGGTGATGCCGGGCATCGAGATCGATGCGCCCACGACCATCGTCTGGGAGCACCACAACGGGATCCGCGGCGTCTGGGACATCACCCTGGCGCCGGACATGTACCTGCGCTCCGACTACTACACCAACGACGAGCGATGGGAGGTCACGGGTCGCCGGGGCTACGCGCGGGTCAACCGGTGCACGGGCCGAGGGATTCAGCAGCCGAGCCTCGAGGTCTACGCCGATGGGGAGATGCGGTCGCACCACTCGCTCGACGACGACTGGGCGAGCAGCTTCCGGGACTCGGGCCGGCACTGGCTGCGCTGGCTCCGGACCGGGGAGGGACCGATGCTGTGGACCGGCGACGAGGCCATGGACATCCTGCGCTTCGCCCTCGCCGCCTACGCCAGCAGCGAGTCGGGAGGTGCCGGGGTGGACCCGGCGTCTCTCTCCTAGAGCGGGCGGTGGGTAGCCTCGGTTCATGGTCAAGCTCGTGTTCTGCCTCCACCGGCGCGCCGACATCGACGAGGCCGAGTTCCACCGGTACTGGCGCGAGGTGCACGGACCGCTCGCTGCCTCCTTCGCGCCGGTGCTCGGCTTTCGCAGGTACGTGCAGGTCCATACGGCATCGGTTCCCCTGAGCGACGCCATCGCCTCGGACCGGGGCGCACCCGAGCACTTCGACGGCGTCGCCGAGCTCTGGTACGACAGCGTGGACACCCTCCTCGCGGCCGCCCGGACCCCCGAGGGTGCCGCCGCCGCCGCAACGTTGCGGGCCGACGAGGCGAACTTCATCGACCACTCGCGTTCGCCGATCTTCCTGGCCGAGGAGCACCAGGTCGTCTGACACGCGCCGCTGCCGGTGCCGCGGTGAGATGATGGAAGAGACCTATGCCCGACGTCGTCGACTCGCTGATCCTGGACCTCCTCGAGTGGGTGGGGCCCCAGCCCCGTCCCTACGCCGAGGTGATGGAGGCGTGGCGGACCTCGTGTCCCCGCCTTCCGGTCTGGGAGGAGGCCAACAGCCGGGGCTTCATCGAGCGCCACCATGAGCCCGGACACGGCGCCATGGTCTCGGTGTCGGCCGCTGGTCGGGCGTACGCGCACGGCCGCCGCTCCCTGACCGTGCCCTGACGGACCGCGGCGCCGGCCGCGCCCGGTGGCGGTGGCCTCTCCCGCCGCGCCGTGCTTGACTGCGACCACGGAGCCGGACAGATGGGAGGGGCCGAATGGAGGACCTGCAGGGCAAGGTGGCGGTGATCACCGGTGGCGCCAGCGGCATCGGCAAGGCGGTGGCCGAGCGTGCCGCCGCCGAGGGCATGAAGATCGTCATCGCCGACATCGAGGAGGGTCCCCTCAAGGAGGCCGAAGGCGAGCTGGCCGGTCGGGGCGCCGAGGCGATCGGCGTGGTGACCGACGTGTCCGACAGCGCGTCGGTCCGGGCCCTGCGGGACCGGGCCCTCGACCGCTTCGGGGCCGTGCACCTCGTCCACAACAATGCCGGGGTCGGGCTGGGCGGCCCGATCTGGGATTTCTCAGAGGAGGACTGGCGCTGGATCCTCGGGGCCAACCAGTGGGGTGTCATCCACGGCATCTCGACCTTCGTGCCGCTCATGATCGAGCAGGGCGAGGGGCACGTGGTCAACACGGCGTCCATCGCCGGCCTGACCACAACGGCCTTCCTCGGCCCCTACCACGCGACGAAATTCGCCGTGGTGGCCATGTCGGAGGCGCTCTTCAAGGACCTCCAGGTGGCCGGCGCGCCGGTCGGCGTCTCCGTCCTGTGCCCGGGCTTCGTCCAGACGCGCATCGCCGAGTCCGATCGGAACCGGCCGGCGTGGGCACCCGAGCGCGATGTCGAGGGCGCCGAGGAGCTGCGCGGTGTCATCCAGAACATGGTGGACGCCGGGATCCGCCCTGCCGCGGTGGCCGACCGCGTCATCGACGCCGTCCGCACCGACACCTTCTACATCCTCACCCACCCCGAGCTGAACGAGGCCATAGAGACGCGGACCCAGGACATTTTGCAGGGACGGCCGCCGACGCCGACCAACATCGCCTGACCGGCGGCGGCTATTCCTCCCGGAGGACGAGCGCCGTCGCGGTGTGGGCGGCTCGCCGGCCGGGGAGCACGGCGGCCGCGATGCCGAGCACCAGTGCGACGATCGCCGCGACGATGACCGACAGCACCGGCACCGTCGGATCCGGCACCGCCCCAATCTGCTCCGCGAACAGGATCCACAGCCAGCGGCCGAGCACGATGCCGAGCGGGATGCCGATCACGATCCCGATCCCGACCGCGATGGACGCGTGCCACGCTACGGCCGCCGACAGCTGGCGCTGGACGAAGCCCAACACCTTGAGCTGCGCCAGGTCTCGACGGCAGCGCCGTACCGACGATGCCAGGGCCAGCGCCAGCGCCACCACCGCTGCGAGCGCGAGCCCGCCGGCGAGCAGCAGCGGTGTGGTGCCCATGGACCGGTAATTGACGATCTGGGCGGGGTGCTGGACGCCGATGGTGGTGGCAACGTCCCGACCGCAGACCGAGTTCCTCGGTTGCACCGCCAGGATCCGGTTGGCGGCGACGGACAGCCGCTGCGCAGCGGCTTGGCCCTGCGCAGAGTCGAGACCGCCCCGGACACGCACGAAGACCATGTTGGGCCCGTTGCAGGAGGGAGCGTAACCCTGGGGGCCCAGCTGCTCTGTGACCTCGCCGGCGTCGGCGGGTACGGACGCGCCGATCCCCATGGACGTGTGGAGCCCCTCGGCGATCCCGATGGCGGGCATCGTGGCCACCCCGACGATCGTGAGCACGATGGGGTGGCGGGGGTAGCCGGGCACGTACTGCAGGTCGACGGTGTCGCCGATCCGCTTGTCGAGCTGCGCCAGTGTCGCCGCGCCGAGCACGACCTGGCGCGACGTCTTCAGCCCGTGACCCGCCACGATGGGCGGCGCCACCGGGGCACCCGGGCTCGAGAGCAGCGTCGGCACCTCCACCCCGTCCAGCTGCATGGTCGCGAACCAGACGCCCGAGAACGACGTGACGTCGGGATCGTGTCCGAGGGTCGCCACCGCCTTGTTCGGGACGGGCCCGTACCCATCCGAGCTCTGCACTGCGTAGTCCCAGTTCCACCCGTAGAGCGCGGGGTGGGACACCAGCGTCTGCAGGCTGGCGCCGAAGGTCAGCGTCGTCGTCACGACGACCATGGCGATCACGGCCGCGACGAGCGCCCATCGGTAGGCACCGGCCGTCCTGCCGTACCGGGCGTCGACCGCGAAGGATGCACCCGCGACCGCCGACGGCGGCAACCCGGACCGGGCCATGAGTTGCACGGTGGACGAACGGCGGGCGAAGGAGCGGGAGCGCCGCTGCACGCGGTGCGGGGCGCCGATGAGGGCGAGCGCCACGGCACCCGCCCCGATCACGAGGACCAGGACGAGGACGCCGACCCCGAGCACGGTCCAGTCGGCGTTCACGCCACGATCCGGGTAGACGGGCCGGACGGGCCCGATCGGGAAGAGAACGGACAGCGCCAGCGCCACCCCCGCGGCGAGGACGGCTCCCACGAGGATCGACCCGAAGATGCCTGCAAGGCCGTCGAGGGCGGTCGTGGCTGGGTCGGCCCCCACCGCACGCATGACGGCGAGATCGTGCTCGCGCCGGCTCAGCTGGCGTGCGACGAGTTGGATGCCGAGGAGCAGCGCAGCCAGTCCGGCGACGGCGCCGAACACACCGAGTGCCAGGGCCTCGGGACGTATCGACTGATTGGCTGCGGCCTGGAGCTGCGACGAGACCTGGAAGTCGGTGAAGTATTGCTCGGTCGAATTCCACCGCCGCTCCACGGCCCCCACGTCGGCCGCACCGTGGCGGAGCTGCACCCCGAGGTACACGATGCTGGAGTCGCCGGCCACCGATCTTGTGAGCGCCGGCGTCGCCACGATGTACGTGGGGAATTTGGCGATCTGGTCCTGCACCACCTCCCGGTTCAGCAGGCCGATGCCGACGACCTTGAGCCCGATGCGCCGGACGGGCCCCGAACCGGAGGGTGACGAGATCACGACGGGGACCACCTGA
>JBKQUM010000022.1:0-15433 GCA_052140165.1 Acidimicrobiales bacterium | reverse complement strand
CATGAGCGCGGTGCCCAGACCCTTGGCGGCATAGGGGTCCATGCCGGCAAAGATCGCATCCTTGTCCCGTTGCCACGCCGCGGGGACGGACGCCGCGATCAGCGTGTCCTCGGGGCCTCCGAGGCTCAGCGCGCCCGGCATGCCGCGAGACGGATCGAACTCGTCCATGTAGGTGCGCGCGAGCGTGACGAGTTCGTCGTCGTCGGGCATGAAGGACCAGGCACTGGTGTCCATCAGGATGAGCGAGTGCACCAGGTCCGGTCGCTGCAGGGCCAGGCCCATCACGACCCTGCCGCCCATTGAGTGGCCCAGCAGGTCGACAGCGCCACCACCCACTACCTCGAGGAGGGCGATCAGGTCGGCCGTCAACTGGTCGATCGTGTAGTCCTCGATCACGCCGGTCCCGGTCGAGTGCCCGTGGCCCCGCTGGTCGACCGTCACCACGCGGCGACGGGCCGCCAAGGCGTCGACCTGGAGCGCGAAGTCGTGCGAGGCACCGGTGAAGCCGTGGACGAGGACCAGCGCGGGGGTCCCACCGGGGCCCGCCCCCCGTTCGGACCACGCCAGGTCCACGCCGTTGACCCGCAGGCGGTCGTGGGGGGCGGTTTCGTTCATGTCACATGTCTAGCTGGTAGGTCGCAATGTCACCCGGTGTCGTTCACCCCGAGTCGACCGAGAGCGTCTGGACCGCCGTGGGCGCCGCGGGCGAGGTCTCGCTCTGCACGGTCGCCACAGGCGCGCCCGGGGTGGCCGACACGTTCGTGCACGACCGGGCCTGGTTCCAGGCCGCCAACGCGGTGGTGGCCGCGTCACCCGCCAGCGGCTGGGGCAGGTCGTCGACGATCACGGCGGGGCGCCAGGTGACCTGGTCGATGTGCCTGCCTGTGGCGGTGATCACCAGGGAGCCGCTGGCGTTCTCGGGCGGCGCGTTGTCGTAGAAGGCGAAGTTGCCGAGCCCATAGTCGACATAGGCCGAGCCGAGGTACCCGCGGCCGAGGAGGACGTGGGCGTGGGTGCCCACGATGACCCGCCGCCCACCAGCGCCGGTTCCGCTTGACGCGACGCGAGGTCAGCGCCGGCGCCCCCGGCACGGGACGTGTGAGCAGGTCGCTCGGTGACGTGGCGCCAGACCTCGCGGGCCGCGGCCACGACCGGCGGGTGCGCGTGCCGCGACGTCAGTGCGCGTGCGGCATGCAGAGATCGTCGTACTCGGCGATGACGATCTCGCCCGCGTCGGGCCCGCAGGCCGGGCACGCGGGGTCCCGGCGCACCTTGAAGGTCCGGAAGGACTCCTCCAGCGCGTCATAGGCGAGGAGCCGCCCGATGAGAGGGTCGCCCAGACCGAGCAGGACCTTGATGGTCTCGACGGCCTGAATGGACCCGATGATGCCCGGCAGCACGCCCAGCACGCCCGCCTCGGCGCACGACGGGGCCAGCTCAGCGGGCGGCGGCTCGGGGATGAGGCAGCGGTAGCAGGGCCCGTTGTAGGGGTCGAACACCGTGGCCTGACCCTCGAAGCGGAAGATGGATCCGTGGATCACCGGAATGTGCTTGAGCAGCGAGGCGTCGTTCACCAGGTAACGGGTCGGGAAGTTGTCCGTCCCGTCGACGATGGCGTCGTAGCCGTCGATGATGTCGAGGATGTTGTCGGCGCCCAGCCGCACGTCGTAGGTGACGACATTGACGTCCGGGTTCAGAGCGGTCAGCGTCTTCTTGGCCGAGTCGACCTTGCGGTCACCCACCCGGTCCATGTTGTGGAGGATCTGGCGCTGCAGGTTGGACTCGTCGACCACGTCCATGTCGATGATCCCCAGCGTGCCGACGCCGGCGGCCGCCAGGTACAGGGCGGCGGGTGACCCCAGTCCGCCGGCACCGAGCAGGAGCACCTTGGACCCGAGCAGCTTCAGCTGGCCCACCTCGCCCACCTCGGGCAGAAGCAGATGGCGCTGGTAGCGGTTGCGCTGGGCGGGGGTGAGCGTCTGCGGCGCAGCCCACGGGCGGCCGTCATCCTTCCAGCGGTTGAACCCGCCGACCAGCGATTGCACGTCCCTGTAGCCGAGCTCGCCCATGGTCTTGGCCGCGAAGGCCGAGCGCACGCCCCCGGCGCAGTAGACGACGATCGGTCCCGCCTTGTCGGGCAGCTTGCCCTCCACCTGGAATTCGAGGTGCCCCCGGGGCAGGTGCACGGCGTTGGGGATGGCACCCTGCTCGTACTCGTCGGGCTCCCGGACGTCGAGAAAGGTCACCCCGCCGCCCTCCAGCAGGGCTTGCGCGTCGGCCTGGTCCACCTCGCGGATGGACGCCTTGGCCTCGTTCAACAGGTCTCGGGGAGTGGGCACGTTCGGAACCTCCGGGTCCGCCGGGCCGTTCCAACGGCCGGCAACGAACCTATAAACACTACCAGCGGGGTCAACATTCCCGGATTGAACGCTCCGTTGGGCGCCGCCACGCCACAGTGCCAGACTGCCCGATCGTGGAATTCCATGAGGCCATCCGGCGCCGCGCCATGGTCCGCAGCTTCTCCTCGGAGGGGGTCGACCGCGCCCTCCTGGACCGCCTCCTCGCGGCGGCCCTGCGCTCCCCCACCGCCGGCAACGCGGGCGGCACGGCGTGGGTTGTGCTCGAGGGAACCGAAGAGACCGAGGTCTACTGGGAGGCCACCACCGACGAGGCGTGGCGACGCCGGAACCGCGAGCGTTATCGAGGCCTGCGCAGTGCCCCGGTCGTGCTGCTCGCCTATTGCTCTCCCGGCGCCTATCTCGCTCGATACGCCGAGGTCGACAAGTCGGACTCCGGCCTCGGCGCTGGCCCCGACGCGTGGCCGGTGCCCTACTGGTTTGGCGATGCCGCGTTCGGCGTCCTGACGGTGCTCTTGGGAGCGGTCGACGCCGGCCTCGGCGCCTGCCTGCTCGGCAACTTCAGGGAAGAGGAGGAGTTGGGACGGGAGCTCCGCGTTCCAGCCGATTGGCGGCTCTTCGGCGCCGTCATCCTGGGACATCCCGACGGAGGCGACCACCGCCCGCTCTCTCTGGACCGGGCGCAGCCGGACAGGCACGAGCGGGTCCACCGAGGGGCGTGGCAGGCACGCGACATCGGCTCTGTCCCGCGCGCTGCGACCACCCTTGAGGAAAGGTCGGTCAACCCGCTCGGCTCTTGAATTCGCTCGAGTTGAGCATTCTGATGCCGCTAACGGATCCGGCGGGCAAGCTCGACGAGCCGGCGCATGGGAGCCGTGAGTTGCCATGATCTCGATGCTCGTGTCTCAACGAGCAGACGCTCAGCAGTGAGGGCGCGAGCCTCTGCGGCCGCGGTGGTGTCCGCCAGGGCGGCCGCTGCCGCCTCGGCGGCGCTGGCGCGGGCCTCGGCGGCGCTGGCGCTGGCCTCGGAGGCGGCAGCGCAGGCCTCGGCTGCGTCCGCTCGGACCTCTGCGGCCACCCGGAGCGCCTCGACGACGTGCACCGGCTCGGGAGTGCCCCACTGCCCCAGGTACCGGCTGCCCTGATGCTCCACTTCGAGGAAGTCCGAGCAGAACGGGGAGGCCTTGTAGACGCAGAAGGTCTCGGCGATCAGCCCGCTGGCCGCCGTCTCCAGGGTGCGCACGATCGACGCGTGCGGCACCCCGAAGCGCGGGTGGGCGCACAGACGCTCCAGCCCGGTGTCTTCCACGAAGAAGCACCCCGAGTGCGGGTTCGAGGGCCGTTCGAAGCCGAGGTGGAGGCCGAACCAGTCCCCCTCCAGCCGGTCGGGGCCCTGAGGCTGCTGCAGATCCGCTGTGGCGGAGTCGGGCAGGGGCCCGTCGGGATGCACCTTCAACCCACCGCTGGCCTCGTAGCGCGTGGGCGCCAGGTATGAGGCCGCACCGAAGGTCGAGGTGAACCACTCCTGCTTGGCGAAGAAGAGCGGATCGTGGACGATGAGGTCGTCCTCGAGGTAGGCGTAGCGGTCGTACGCGCCCACGGCGTCCGCGAGTACCCGGTGCGCGGCGAACCCGAGATCCATGGGTGCTTCGTCCACGACCAGGTGACGGACGAGCTGCGCGCTCTCGCCGATTTCGGCCACGAGGTGATCTGTCCGTGTGGTCACCAGGACGACGTCGACGACGTGACCCGGCGCATCGGGCGAGCGGTAACCGGGGAACACGCTCATGGAGCGCCCGAACGTCTCGTGAATTGCGGTGATCGTCCGGGCCACAACCTTTGCCCGCTCCTCGCGGGGCTCACTCTGCGAGCCGAGATCTGAGTCCGGAACGTGGGTGTAATAATGCGGAATTACGAAGAGGTAACGGCTCAAGGCAACTTCCTGGACGGATCGCCGACATGATCACATACCGCCATCTGGGCCGAAATGGACGACTCGGGAACCAGCTGTGGCAGATCGCGTCCACCATCGGGATCGCTCGCCGCCAGGGTGAGGCGGCCGGCTTTCCGTACTGGCGCTACCGACCGTACTTCTCGGTTCCTGACGAGCTCTTCCCCGACCTGGACGCCGTGCACACCCACGATCTCGGACTCGACTACCTGCAGGACCTCGAGCTCCTCGACGGGGTCGAGGCGGAGGTGCGGCGGTACTTCCGCCCCGATCCCCGCGTCCGGGATCGTCTTGCCCGCCGCTTCGATGACCTCTTGGCGTTGCCTCACAAGACCTCGGTTCACGTGCGCCGGGGGGACTACCTGGAGCACTCGGACATGTTCCCCCCGCTTCCCCTCGAGTACTACGTCCGGGCCATGGAGCTCACGGAGGGGCCCTATGTGGTCTTCTCCGACGACATCGAGTGGTGCCGCCGGAACCTCCCTGACGACTGCTATTTCATGGAGCACAATCTGGATTTCGAGGATCTCTTCCTCATGGCGGCGTGCGACCAGCACATTACCGCCAACTCGACGTTCTCTTGGTGGTCGGCGTGGCTCAGCAACACCCCGGCCATCTACCCCAGCGACTGGGGGCCGGGATTCCAATACGACAGCGCTCGGAACGTGCCCGCAGGTGCAGTCGTGCTCGACGTGGGTGCCCAGAACGAGAGTGCCGCGTAGTGGAGCCAGCGGTGCGTCATTCCTTCGAGAGCAGGTGCTCGGGCCCTTCCTGCCAACGCGCCATCGCCCAGAGCAGGTCGGACAACCGGTTCAGGTAGGAGACGACGAACGAGTCCTCGAGCGGCTCCGCCACGGCCAGCCGCTCGGCGCGGCGCACGATCGTGCGCGCCAGGTCGAGTGCGGCGGCGACACGATTGGCCCCCGGGATCGTGAAGTCGCTCGGCATGTCGAAGCGGGCCAGCAGGTCGTCGATCCCGGCTTCCAGGGCAGTGACCATGTCCGGGGTCACCAGGGTCGACCCCGCCACCAGTTTGTGGCGGTTCTCCGGGGCGGTGGCCACCTCCGCCATCAGCACGTAGAGATCGCGGGCGAGCGTGGTCAAGCGCTCGTTGGCCTCGGAGCCGGGGGCGGTCTCGGCGCGGGCAACGCCGATGGCGGCCTGGGCCTCGTCGACGGCGCCGTTCAGCTCGATGCGCCACGAATCCTTGCGCACCCGACCGCCGAAGAGCAGGCCCGTCGTCCCGTCGTCGCCTTTCTTGGTGTAGATCCTGGGCGTCACCAGGCCGGATGCTACAGAGCCGTATCGGAGGCCGCGAACGGCACCGGTATCCTGTGGGGGTGGTGGCTCCCTCTCCAGAACTCCTCGGGCGGCTCGATCCGTCCGCATCCACGTACCTGCAGGCGTTGCGCGACGGCGTCGTCATCTTCGACGGCGCCATGGGCACGAACCTGCAGCTGCTCGGGCTCGGCCCCGACGACTTCGGCGGGCCGGACCTCGAGGGCTGCAACGAGTGGCTCGTCGAGACGCGGCCGGACCTGGTGGCGCAGGTGCACCGCTCCTTCTTCGAGGTGGGCTGCGACGTCGTCGAGACCGACACCTTCGGCTCGACCTCGGTCGTCCTCGCCGAGTACGGGCTGGCCGACCGGGCACGCGAGCTGACGAGGAGGGCCGCCGAACTGGCGTGCACCGTACGGGACGAGTTCTCCACGCCCGAGCGCCCCCGCTGGGTGGCGGGCTCCATGGGCCCGGGCACCAAGTTCCCCACCCTCGGGCACATCTCCTACGCGGAGTTCCGCGACGCCTACGAGGAGCAGGCGCTCGGCCTCCTCGAAGGCGGCGTCGACCTCCTGCTCATCGAGACGCAGTTCGACATGCTGTCGGTCAAGGCCGCCATCAGCGGCGCGCGGCGCGCCATGGTCGCGCTCGGCCGGCAGGTGCCCCTGCAGGCGCAGGTGACGATAGAGCTGACCGGCCGCATGCTGCCCGGCACCGAGATCGGCGCCGCCCTCACCGTGCTCGATTCGATGCAGGTCGACGTCGCCGGCCTCAACTGCGCCACCGGGCCGGTGGAGATGAGCGAGGCACTGCGACACCTCTCGGCGGCCAGCCGCGTTCCCATCGCCTGCGTCCCCAATGCGGGCCTCCCGTCGGTTGTCGACGGCAACATGCACTACGACCTCACGCCCGGCGACCTGGCGGAGCACCTGCACCGCTTCGTGACCGAGTTCGGCGTCTCCGCCGTAGGGGGGTGTTGCGGCACGACCCCGGCCCACCTGGCTGCCGTCGTGGAGCGCTGCAGCAGCGCCACGCCCGCCGTGCGCGCGCCGGCGCACGAGCCCGCGGCGGCCTCGATCTACACCTCCGTCCCGTTCCGCCAGGACACCTCCTTCCTCGTCGTCGGCGAGCGCACCAACGCCAACGGCTCCAAGGCCTTCCGCGAGGCGATGCTGGCGGGCGACTGGGACACCTGCGTCGCCATGGCCCGCGACCAGGTCAAGGAGGGCTCGCACCTGATCGACGTCTGCGTCGACTACACGGGCGCCGACGGGGTGGCGGACATGACCGAGGTGGCCAGCCGCTTCTGCACGCAGTCCAGTGTGCCGCTCATGGTCGACTCCACCGAGGGTCCGGTGGCGCGCGCCGCGCTGGAGTGGATCGGCGGCCGGCCGATCCTCAACTCCGTCAACCTCGAGGAGGGCGACGAGCCCGGCACCCGGCTCGACACGTTCCTCCGGCTCGCCCGCGAGTTCGGGGCCGGTGTCGTCTGCACCTGCATCGACGAGGAGGGCCAGGCCCGCACGGCGGAGTGGAAGCTGCGGGCCGCCAGGAACATCCGTGACATCGCCGTCGAGCGCTACGGCCTCGCGCCCGAGGACCTCATCTTCGACCCCCTCGCCCTGCCGCTCTCGACCGGCATGGAGGAGAGCCGGAACGACGGCATCGAGACGATCGAGGGCATCCGCGCCATCAAGGCGGAGCTGCCGGGCGTGTCGACCATCCTCGGGCTGTCCAACGTCTCGTTCGGGCTGAACCCCGCCGCGCGCCAGGTGCTCAACTCGGTCTTCCTCCACGAGTGCGTCGAGGCCGGCCTCGACTCGGCCATCGTGCACGCGTCCAAGATCCTCCCGCTCTCGCGCATCGACGAGCGGGCGAAGGAGGTCTGCCTCGACCTCGTGTACAACCGCCGCACGGACGACTACGACCCGCTGCAGGAGCTCCTGGGGCTCTTCGAGGGGGTCAAGGTCAACGCCGGCGCCGCCGACGAGCACCTCGACTGGCCCGTCGACCGCCGGCTCGCCCAGCGGATCATCGACGGCAACCGCAACGGGCTCGAGGCCGACCTGGCCGAGGCGCTCGAGTCGGGGCTCGGGGCCCTCGCCATCGTGAACGACATCCTCCTCGAAGGCATGAAGGTCGTCGGCGAGCGCTTCGCCTCGGGCGAGATGCAGCTGCCCTTCGTGCTGCAGTCGGCCGAGACGATGAAGTCCGCCGTTGCCTTTCTCGAACCGCACATGGAGAAGGCGGACCAGGGGGGCAAGGGCACCGTCGTGCTGGCCACGGTCAAGGGCGACGTCCACGACATCGGGAAGAACCTGGTGGACATCATCCTGACCAACAACGGCTACGAGGTGGTCAACCTCGGGATCAAGATCGGCATCAACGAGATGATCACGGCGGCCGAGGAGCACAAGGCCGACGCCATCGGCATGAGCGGCCTCCTGGTGAAGTCGACCTTGATCATGCGAGAGAACCTGGTCGAGCTCAACGACCGCGCCCTGGCGGACATCCCGGTCCTGCTCGGTGGGGCGGCTCTCACGCGTACCTACGTGGAGCGGGACCTGCGCGAGGTGTACGACGGGCGGCTCTTCTACGGACGGGACGCCTTCGAGGGCCTGCGGACCATGGACCGCCTGGTGGAGCTGAAGCGCACCGGCGAGGACGACGCCGAGTTCGGGCGCGTGATCTCCGAGAAGAACGTCCCCCGGCGCAGCCGGCTCGACGACCAGGAGACCACCCCGGTGGAGGGTCAGCCGGCCCGTTCCGGCGTGGCGGCGGACAACCCGCTGTTCCTCCCGCCCTTCGTCGGCAGCCGGGTGGCGGTGGGCATCCCCCTCGACGAGGTCGCGCAGTACCTGAACCTGACGGCTCTGTTCCGCAACCAGTGGGGCTTCCGGCCCGAGGGCGACGAGAACGACACCGAGTTCAAGGACCGGGTCAAGGCGACCCTGCGCGACGAGCTCAGCAAGGCCAAGGAGGCCGACCTGCTGGTGCCGTCGGTGGCCTACGGCCATTTCGCCGCCAACGCCGAGGGCAACGACCTCGTCATCTGGAAGGACGAGTCACGGTCGTCGGAGTGGATGCGCTTCACCTTCCCGCGCCAGCGCAAGGAGCCGTGGCTGTGCATCTCCGACTTCTTCCGCCCGGTGGGCTCGGGCGACGAGGACTTCGCCAGCTTCATGCTGTGCACCATCGGCTCGCGGGCCTCCGAGGAGGCAGCTCGCCTCTTCGCCGAGAACGAGTACCAGAACTACCTGTTCCTGCACGGCCTGAGCGTCGAGATGGCCGAGGCGACGGCGGAGTACTGGCACCGGCGGATCCGCGAGGAGCTCGGATTCGTGGGCGAGGACGGCCCGACGCTGACCGGCCTGTTCCGCCAGGCCTACCGCGGTGGTCGCTACTCGTGGGGCTACCCCGCCTGCCCGGATCTCACGGACAACGCCAAGGTCGTGGAGCTGCTGGGAGGGGACCGCATCGGCGTCACCGTCAGTGAGGGGTTCCAACTCAACCCCGAGCAGACCACCGACGCCATCATCTGCCACCACCCAGAGGCCAAGTACTTCGTCGCGTGAGCCTCGTCCGGCCGGCGGCCCGCGCCTGGGTCGCCGCTGGCCTCGTGCTGTTGGTCCTGCTCGCAATGGGCGGCCACGCCGCCGGCGCATCGGGGCCCGCCCGCCCGCTGGGCTCGGTGGTCGTCCCCGACCTCGGGCCGGGCTACGCCGTCACGTCGCAGGGGCCGCTCGACGCCTCGGAATTCGCCTCCAGCTCACCGGACCCGTCGGCCGCCTCGAGCGCGCTGGCGACCTTGGCGAAGACGATCAGCACCTACGAGCGGGTGTGGCAGGACGCCGCGGGCCGCAACGAGGTGCAGGACCTCCTGGTCCGCTTCCCCTCCGCCGTGGGGGCGCAGGTCTTCCTGCAGGCGGCGCAGCACTCGCTCCAATCCGGCGAGATCGTGAGCTCGGGCCCGTTGGCCGCGGTGCCCGGGGCGCACCGGACGACCTACTTCGCCTCGACCACCGAGGTGGGCGTCGGGCAGGCGATCACGATGCGCGCCGGCGTCTACGTGGACCTGCTGTCGTTCTTCGCGGCCGCGGCGGGCAACAGTCAGCCGATCACCCCCGCCGACGCCGAGCGGGTCGCCGTCGCCCAGCACACGGCGATGGTGGCGGCACCGGGGGGCAAGGACCCGCTGACGCCGGCGACGCCCAAGAAGGGTGTCTCGCTCGGCGCCCTCGGCGCCGCCGTCCTCGTCGTCGGCGTGCTCATCGTCGCCGTGGCCACCCCAACTCTGCTGCGCCGGCGGAGTCCCCGGACTCCGGAAACGGGGACGGACGACCCCGTCAGCGTGATGCTGCAGCCACCGCCTCCCGGGCGTGATAGCTCGAACGGGTGAGCGGCGACGCCTCGACATGGGCCACACCGAGCTCGGACCCGGCCTGGCGTAGCCGGTCGAACTCCCCGGGCGCCCAGTAGCGGGACACGGGGAGGTGGTCCCGGCTCGGCCGGAGGTACTGCCCGATCGTCACGATGGAGACGCCGACGCCGCGCAGGTCGGCCATGGTCGCCACCACCTCGCCCTCCCGCTCGCCCAACCCGACCATCAGGCCGGACTTGGTGACCAGGCCGGCCCGGGCGGCACGGGCGAGCACGGCCAGGCTGCGCGCGTAGCCGGCCGAGGGCCGCACGGCCCTCTGGAGCCGGGCCACGGTCTCGATGTTGTGGTTCAGCACGTCGGGCCGCGCCTCGAAGATGGTGTCGAGCGACGCCGCGTCGCCCCGGCAGTCGGAGATCAGCACCTCCACCGTCGTCGCCGGGTTGCGGTCCCTGATGGCCGTGATCGTCTGCGCCATCGCGCCCGCTCCCCCGTCGGCCAGGTCGTCACGGGCCACGCAGGTCACCACCGCGTGGCCGAGACCCATGCGCTCGACCGCGGCGGCCACCCGCGCCGGCTCGTCGGGTGCGAGCGGCAGAGGGTGGCGCGTGTCCACCTGGCAGAAGCCGCAGGCCCTCGTGCAGCGCTCGCCGTTGATCATGAAGGTCGCCGTGCCGTCCGCCCAGCACTCGTAGATGTTCGGGCATCCGGCCTCCTCGCACACCGTGACGAGCCCGAGCTCGTGGACGGTCGACCCGAGCTGGCGGTAGCCCTTGCCGATGCGCACCGGGACCCGCACCCACGATGGCTTGCGCACCGCGATGTCGAGGCCCTCCTCCGGCGCCACGCCGGCCTGGCGCAGGCGGCGCAGGAGGGGCCGCTCGCCCGGGGTCGGCGCCGCCGCGCCTCCGGCGGGCCCGGTCACGACGTCATGGCGCTCGACGTCGCCGTCGGCGAAGACCGCGGCCGCCCGGGCGACGAAGGCCTCGACGACCTCGTCCATCGCCACGTCGATCCCCTCGGCCCGCAGCGAGGTCACCCCGCGGTCCGCGATGCCGCAGGGCACGATGTGCCCGAACATGTCGAGGTCGGAGGTCACGTTGAGGGCGGCGCCGTGGAGCGTGCGTCGGCGTCCGGGGCCGGCGCGGAGGGTCCGCACCCCGATGGCCGCGATCTTCCTCGGGCTCGGGCCGTCGCCGTCGATCCAGACGCCGGGATACGCCTCCACGCTGGTGGCGCCGGGCAGTCCCAGATCGGCCAGCGTGGCGATCACGATCTGTTCGAGGCGGTGCACGTGGGCGGGACCCGACGCGGGGTCGTCGGGCACGTCCACGATCGGGTAGGCGACCAGCTGGCCGGGCCCGTGGTAGGTGACGTCGCCGCCGCGATCGGTGCGCTCGAGCGTCGCACCCACCAGCGCCGGGTCGACCAGCACGTGCCGTTCGTCCGCATGGGCCCCGAGCGTGTAGGTGTGCGGGTGCTCCAGGAGCAGGAGGTAGTCGTCCCCGGCCCCCGCGGCCAGCGCGTGCTGCAGCACGTACGCCTCGTGGTAAGGAACCGTCCCGAGCGACCGGATGCGCAACACGGGCGCCGCCCTCAGAGCTCTGCGGCCCAGTCGCGGCTGCTGAGGAGCTCCGAGATCCGCGCCAGGAACAGCGACACATAGGCCCCGTCGACGGCCCGGTGGTCCCAGCTCACGCCGAGGATGCCGGTGGAGTGGATGGCGATCGACTCCGACCCGTCGCTCTGGGTCACCACCACCGGCCGGCGGGCGATGCCGTCGGTGGCCAGGATCGCCACCTGCGGCTGGTTGATGATCGGGACCGTGAAGTAGGTGCCGAAGGGGCCGTCGTTGGTGATGGAGAACGTGCCCCCGGCGATGTCGTCCGCGTTGAGCTGGCGGCCCCGCGCCCGCTCCGCAAGATCGCGGATGCGCCGGGCGACACCGCGCAGCGTGACCTCCTCGGCCCGTTGGATGACCGGCACGATCAGGCCCTCGTGCGAGAGGTCCACCGCGATCCCGAGGTTGACCTCGGAGTGCACGAGCAGCGAGTCGTCGACCACCGACGCGTTGAGGAGCGGGAAGTCCCGCAGCGCCTCGACCGCGGCCCGGGCGACGAACGGCAGATAGGTCAGGGAGAACCCCTCCTCGGCCCTGAAGCGCTCGCCCCAGGCGGCCCGCACGCGTTCGACGGCCTCGAAGTCGACCTCGTTGGCGATGAACGCATGCGGCGAGGTCGCCTTGGACCGCACCATGTGCTCGGCGGTGCGGCGGCGCATGTTGGAGAAGGGGACGACCTGATCCCCGGCACGGCGGAACGACGCCATGGAGACCGGTGGTGCCGGCGGTGCGCTGGCCACCGGCATCGCAGGCGCCGTCGGTGGCGCGGGTGTGGGCGCCGTCGGTGCGGTCGGTGCCGCGGGTGCGGGCGCCGCGGCTGTCGCCGGTGCCGGAGCGGTCTGGGGTGCCGAACGGCGGGACTCGACCACCCGGAGCGCGTCCTCCCGGGTGATGCGCCCGCCCGCCCCGGTCCCCGTCACCTCGGACTCGCTGATGCCGTTCTCGGCCAGGAGCTTGCGCACGATCGGCGAGAGCAGAAGGGGCTCTGACCCGTTGCCGTCGGCCCCCGTGGCCGTCGCGGGCGCCTCCGCTGGTGCCGGTGCTGGTGCCGCTGGTGCCTCCGCTGGTGCCGGTGCTGGTGCCGCCGGCGGCGGTGGCGGCGGTGGCGGCGGGGGAGGTGCGGCGGCGGTGGCGGGTTGCGGGGTCGGGGGCTCGGCTGTGCCGGCCGCGGGTGTGCCGCCGGAGGCTGACGATCCGTCGCCGATCACGGCGAGCCTGACGCCCACCTCGACCGTCTCGCCCTCGGGCACGAGGATCTCGGTGAGGACGCCGGCCGCGGGAGAGGGCACCTCGGAGTCGACCTTGTCCGTCGAGACCTCGAAGAGCGGCTCGTCGCGCTCGACGGCGTCCCCGACGGCCTTCATCCAGCGGGTGATCGTGCCCTCGGTCACGGTCTCGCCGAGTTGCGGCATCATGACGTCAGCCAACGTGCAGTCCCCTTCCGGTGAGCGCGAGCATGGTCTCGCCGAAGGTCTCGGACAGCGAGGGGTGCGGCTGAATGAACTGGGCCACCTCTTCAGGGAAGGCCTCCCAGTTGACCGCCAGGTAGCCGGCGCCGAGCTGCTCGGTCACCCACGGCCCGGTCATGTGCACGCCCAGCACTCTCCCCGCCGACCCGTCGGGCCGGCGCTCGGCGATGATCTTCACGACTCCCTCGGTGTCCCCGATGATCTGGGCGCGGCTGTTGCCGCCGAACGGGTCCTTCTTGGTCACGACGTCGATCCCGGCCGCCTTGGCCTGGGCCTCGGTCATGCCGCAGAAGGCCACCTCGGGGTGGCAGTAGATGGCCCAGGGCACCTTGGCGTTGTCCACGGGCACCACCGGCTCGCCCAGCATGCCCTTGACCGCCACGATGGCCTCGGCGAAGCCGACGTGGGCCAGTTGCGGCGTGTTCGCCACGACGTCGCCCACGGCCCACACGCCAGGCTCGCCGGTGCGCTGGTACTCGTCGGCGACCACGAAGCCGTGCTCGTCGATGGTGACGGCGACCCCGGCGCTGACCAGGCCCTCGGTGCGGGGGCGGCGGCCGACCGAGACCACGATGGCCTCGACGTCCCAGCTCTGCTCCCCCGCCCGCACGGTGGTGACGCTCCCGTCCGCCGCCGGCGTGTGGCCGTCGACCGCCGTGCCCGTGAAGATGTCGATGCCGCGCTTCTTGAACGAACGTGCCACGAGGCGGATGATGTCGTCGTCACAGCCGGTGAGGATGGTGTCGAGCGCCTCGATGATGGTCACCTTGGTCCCGAGGTCCGACAGCAGCGAGGCGAACTCGCACCCGATGACGCCCCCGCCGATGACGGCCACCGAGGCCGGCAGCTCCTTGAGGTCGAGGAATTCGTCGGACGTCATGACCCAGCGCCCGTCCACCTCGAAGCCGGGCAGCGTCCGCGGCACCGACCCGGCCGCCAGCACGACGTTACGGCCGGCCACGACGCGACCGGCGTCCTCCCCGTCGGTCACCTCGACGCGACGGCCGCTCCTGAGCGTCCCCGTCCCGGTCAGGATCGTGACCTTGCGCCCCTTGAGCAGTCCGGACAGGCCCTTGAACAGCTTGTCGACCACCGCGTTCTTGCGGTCCTGGCTCCTCGAGAAGTCGACCGACACGTCCGCCACGTCGATGCCGAACTCCTTGGAGTCGGCGATCGTCCTGCGGACCGCGGCCGTCTCGAGGAATTCCTTGGCGGGGATGCAGCCACGGTGCAGGCAGGTCCCGCCGACCTTGTCCCGCTCGACGATGGCCACCGAAAGGCCGGCCGCGGCACCGTAGAGCGCCGTCGCGTACCCGCCCGGCCCTCCGCCGACCACGACGACGTCGAACTGTTCCTCGGTGCTCATCGCCCGTCCTCTTCCTTCGTGCTCGCGAGGTTCGTCCGGCGCGCTCGGCCTCCCCGAAAACCTCCCGATCGCACAGGACGGAACTCTCCGCGTCCTCTCCGCGCGTCCGCGCGTGCTGCCTCGGCAGCATACCGTTCGCACCGCCGCACCAAGGCCGCCGGCGGCGCCGGCTACCCGACCGTGCCGGTGCCCGAATCGGCCGCCTGGGTGGCCAGCTCGTCCACCCGGTCGTTCCAGCGGTCACCGGAGTGCCCCTTGACCCAGCGGAACCTGACATGGACCTCCGTGGCGAGCGCGAGCTCAATGAGCGGCTCCCACAGGTCGCGGTTCGCCACCGGCTTGTTCTGAGAGTTCTTCCAGTTGCGGCGCTGCCATCCCCGCCACCAGCCGTCCGTGAAGCACTTGACGACGTAGGTGGAGTCGCTGACCACGTCGATGGCGGCCGGCGCCTCGGGGATGAGGGAGCGGAGCGCCTCGAGCGCCGCCGTGATCTCCATGCGCTGGTTGGTGGTGTGGGCCTCGGCGCCGCTCGCGTAGCGCCCCTCCGGCACCGCCCACGCCCAGCCACCCGGGCCCGGGTTCCCCCGGCATGCGCCGTCGGTGTACACGATGACGGGGACCTTTCCGGCGGGCATGCCAAATGTGTAACAGGCGCGACCGGTGGTCGTGGTGCTCCCCTCCCTGCCGGTACCGTGGGGAAATGCTGTTCGACGGGATCAGTCACCAGGTTCCCGACACCGATCCCGGGGAGACCGAGGAGTGGCTCGAGTCCTTCGATGCCATCGTCGACGCCCGGGGCCGGTCGAGGGCGCGCTACCTGCTCATGAAGCTGCTGGAGCGGGCGCGCACCAAGCAGGTCGACTTCCCGGCCACGGTCTCGACGCCGTACGTCAACACGATCCCGGCCGACGCGGAACCCTGGTTCCCCGGCGACGAGTACCAGGAGCGCCGCATCCGCGCCTACATCAGGTGGAACGCCGCCGCCATGGTGATACGGGCCAACACGCGCACCG
>JBKQUM010000021.1:0-17837 GCA_052140165.1 Acidimicrobiales bacterium | reverse complement strand
ACTCCTCCTCTATCTGGTTCTCGGTGGCCTGGCGCAGCTCCTCGTCGGCCGCCTCGTCGAACGGCCGGCCCGCCGCCTCGGCGGCGTTGCGGCGCACGATGGAGAGGACGCCGGCCAGCTGCTTGGGTCCCATGACGGCGATGCGGTGGTTCGGCCAGGTGAAGATGAAGCGGGGGTCGTAGGCCCGGCCCGCCATGGCGTAGTTCCCGGCCCCGTAGCTGGCGCCGACCATCAGCGTCAGGTGCGGCACGCTCGAGTTGGAGACGGCGTTGATCAGCTTGGCGCCGTCCTTGATGATCCCGCCCTGCTCGTAGCGCGTGCCCACCATGAAGCCCGTGATGTTCTGGACGAACAGGATCGGCGTGTCCGTCCGGTTGCACAGCGCAATGAACTGGGCGCCCTTCTGTGCCTCGGGCGAGAACAGGATGCCGTTGTTGGCCACCACGCCGATCGGGTAGCCGCCGAGGGACCCCCAGCCGCAGACCAGCTGCGCGCCATAGGACTCCTTGAATTCCTCGAGGCGGGAGCCGTCGAGGACGCGGGCCAGGACCTCGCGCACGTCGAACGGCACCCGCACGTCCACCGACGCGATGCCGAGGAGCTCCTCGGCCGGGTACAAGGGCTCGTCGGCGGGGCCGGCCGGCGCGGGCCCGAGGCGCCGCCAGTGGAGGTGGGCGACGATGCCGCGGGCGATGCGGATGGCCTCGGGTTCGTCACGGGCCAGGTAGTCGCACAGACCGGACGTCCGGGCGTGCATGAGGGCGCCGCCCAGCTCCTCCTCGTCGGCGTCCTCGCCGATGGCCATCTTCACGAGCGGTGGCCCGCCCAGGAACACGCGGGCCCTGTCCTCGACCATGACGGTGTAGTCGCTCATGCCCGGGAGGTACGCGCCGCCGGCGGTGGACGAGCCGAACACCACGCAGATGCTCGGGATCCCCTGGGCCGACAGCTGGGTCAGACGGCGGAACTGCTCGCCTCCCGGCATGAAGACGTCGGCCTGACGGGGCAGGTCGGCCCCCCCGGACTCGACGAGCATCAGCAGCGGGAGGCGGTTCTCCTCGGCCACGCCCATGGCGCGCAGGAGCTTGCGGATCGTCGTCGGGCTCGTGGTCCCGCCGCGCACCGTCGGGTCGTTCGCGATCACCAGGCACTGGGTGTGCGACACCTCGGCCAACGCCACGACGACGCCGCCGCCGACCGGGTCGCCGGTGTGCAGACCGGCCAGAGGGCACAGCTCGAGCACGGGGGTGCCCGGGTCGACGAGGGCCTCGAGCCGCTCCCGCACCATCATCTTGCCGCGGGACCGGTGGCGCTCAACGTACTGCGAGCCACCGCCGGCGAGCACCTGATCGTGCAGGTGGCGCACCTCCTCGGCCAGTACGCGCATGGCGGTGGCGTTCTCGGTGAACTCCTCGCCCGAGGTGGCGAGGTGCGACCGGATGGGAGTGCTCACGGCGCGGTGTCCCAGGCGGGCCGGCGCTTCTCGAGGAAGGCCGCCATCCCCTCCGCTGCCTCGGGGCCGGCGAAGAGCTCGGCCGACGTCGCCGCCGCCGACGCCAACCCGTCGTCCCACCCCTGGGCCGGCAGGGTCCGCAGCAGCGCCTTGGTGGCCCGCACCGCGCCCGGCGCCGACTTGCCGATGGCCTGCGTCCGCGCGGCGACCCAGGTGTCGAGTGCCGCCTCGTCGTCGACGACGGCGGACAGGAGCCCCGCGCCGGCCGCCTCGCGCGCGGTGAACGACTCACCCGTGAGGGTCATGGCGGCGAGGAAGCGGGGCTCGACGACGCGTGACGCGGGCACCATGATCATGGCCGGTGCTACGCCGACCCGCACTTCGCTGAAGGCGAAGCTGCTCGCCTGCGCCGCGGCAGCCAGGTCACAGGCGGCGATCAGACCGAGGCCGCCCGCCCTGGCATGGCCGTTGACGCGGGCGATGACCGGCACCGGACTCTCGACGATGGCGGTGAGGATGTCGGGCATGCGGCTGGGCGCCGCCAGGCCGCGCTCGGAGAGGTCGGCGCCCGAGCAGAACACCGGGCCCGTCCCGGTGAGGACGATGGCGCGCACCTCGGTGTCACCCGTTGCGTCACGCAACGCCCGGTCCAGCTCCTCGAGGAGTCTGGCCGACAGCGCATTGCGGTTGGCCAGCGAGTCGAGTGCCACGGTGCGGACGCCGCCCTCGTGCTGGACGCCCACCAACGCATCTGTCACGGGCGCAGTGTAGGGGGGTGCCCGGCGGAGGACGGAAATTGGCCGGTGGTACCGTTGGCCGGTGATCGAGACCGACGAGCATCAGCTGTTCCGCAAGACGCTCCGGGACCTCTTCGAACGGGAGATCGAGCCCCACGTCGACGAGTGGGAGGCGGCCCGCACCTTCCCGGCGCACGACCTCTTCCCCAAGCTGGCGGCCGTGGGCCTGCTGGGGCTCGAGTACGACGAGGCCTACGGCGGCATGGGTGCGGACCACTCCTACACGCTGATCGCCGGCGAGGAGATGGGGCGCATCAGCTGCGGCGGTGTGCCGATGGCCATGGCGGTCCAGATGTCGATGGCGACGCCCGCGCTGGCCCGCTACGGCTCCCACGAGCTCAAGGAGCAGTATCTGGCGCCCGCCATCCGCGGCGAGGTCGTGACCTCCATCGCGGTCACCGAGCCCGATGCGGGCAGCGACGTGGCGGGCATCCGGACCCGGGCCGTGCGCGACGGCGACGAGTGGGTCGTCAACGGCGCCAAGCTCTACATCACGAACGGGACGCAGGCCGACTGGCTGTGCCTGCTGGCCCGGACCTCCGACGACCCCGGGTACCAGGGCATGTCGCTCATCGTGGTGCCGACGGCGGTCCCGGGCGTGGTGGTCTCGCGCAAGCTCGAGAAGCTCGGCATGTGGTCGAGCGACACCGCGGAGCTCTCGTTCACCGACGTGCGCGTCCCGGTCTCGAACACCATCGGCGAGATCGGTCGCGGCTTTCAGCAGCAGATGGCGCAGTTCCAGGCCGAGCGCCTGATCACCTTCTACAAGCAGGTCGGGTCCATTGAGCTCGCCCTGGCCCGCACCACGTCCTACCTGCGCGAGCGGCGTGCCTTCGGCGCTCCGCTGCTGGCCAACCAGCACCTCCAGTTCGTCCTGGCCGAGCTCTCGGCCCGCCACGACGTGTTGAAGCAGTACGCCCGCACCACCGCCGACGCGGTGCTGCGCGGCGAGGACGCCACCCGTTACGCCACCATCGGCAAGCTGCTCGGCTCCCGGCTGCAGCGCGAGGTGGCGGACACCGCGGTGCAGTTCCACGGCGGCATCGGCTACATGGACGAGAACTGGACCTCGCGCTACTTCCGCGACACCCGGCTCGACTCAATCGGCGCCGGGGCGGACGAGGTCATGCTGCGGATCCTCGCCCGCATGGACGGGTACGCCGCCGAGTGAGCCTCGACCTCTGGTTGGAGCCCAGACACACGCGCTTTCGCCGCCGAACATGCCATGGATCGAAGGCGCGCAGTCGGTAGCCGTCACCATCGGGCCTGGACGATGTGCATCTGTCTTCGTGCAGACCTCCGTCAGCTCCCCGATGAGGGCAATGTCTCCGTCACCGACCATTGGAGCGGATAGGGGCGCGTCTGGCCGCCGGGGATCACCAGACCCTGCTCGTTGGCGCTCGAGGTGGTGACCGTGCCGACGCTGATGAACCCCGGCGTCGTGATGCTCACACCGGCGCCGGGGTCGCTGACCGAGACGGTCCCGAGGCAGGCCCCCAGGATGCGCACCTGGTTGTAGGTCACGTTGGCCGGGCGGCCGGAGCTGTCGAACAGCGTCACCGTTCCGGTCACCGTCGTCGTCGGCCCGGTCTGGCTGATGGAGATGGCACCGCCGATCACCGTCCCGGAGATGGTGCAGGGCGAGCTTCCCCCCACCGTGACCGAAACCGTCTCGGACGGCTGCACTCCGAAGAAGTTCGTACCGTCCAGATCCGACAACGGCGGGCTACTCGTGGCGCTCAGCGTGATGGTGAGGCATGCCGCGGTGACTCCTCGGCGCGGCGTGTACACGGACGGAGTGACCGTCACCCAGCCCCCGAGACCACCGTTGGCGGCCGGGTTGTACCAGGAGAGGCTGGTCGCCCCGTCGAGCGCGCAGTCCCGGATGGAGACCGTGGTGAACGTGTTGATCTGCGACAGGGCGACGTCGAAGCCGTTCCCCGCTCCGCGGAACGGGACACCACCCGATGGCTCCGAGGCGTACTGGCCGACGGTGACACCGCTTGGTCACTCAAGTCACATATTTCGGCCGCACCAACCCGGTGACAAGGGTGCGAGCACACCCGACCTCCGATCACGACCACCGGGGGGTGACGCTCGGCTGGCTACCTAGACGCTGAGCGAGGTCGTGAAGAGCCCCGTCGAATGTTCCGCCATCGGCTGGTCACCGCGAGTTCAGGTGTGCCGGAACACGGCCTGGCCACCACCGCTGGCAATCAGGCGCCTCTGGCGTGACCACACCCGTCCGGTCCACGAGAGGAGGCCGCCCTGCGCCACCGGCGAGTGGGCGTCGAGGAGGAGCCACTCCGAGGAGCTGCCCGGGGACTGGAAGGAGGTGTAGAGGTCGAGGCTGGGCGCAACGAACGGCGGCTCGAGGTATGCGTGGGGGCGCGAGCCGGCGGGCCAGCTCCCGACGTCGAGCACGATCAGCGAACGCGCCGCATCGACCCATGGGTCGTCGAAGGTCGCGGTCGGCCGGCACCGCACCCAGGTTCGCCACGTCGGTGGCAGCGGGCCCGGCGGTGGCCACGTGTCGGACCAATCCATCACCCGCTGGTCGAAGTTCCCCCAGAACGGGAATGGAGGCCCGGCCTCGTCGGGCGACAACTCCGCCGGCGTCGGCAGATCGTCGGGGTCGGGGACGTCGGGCGGGTTGAGGTCCTCGTGCTGGAGCCCTTCGATCGCGCCCACGGACCAGACCATCGCGTCGAGCACCGGCCGGCCCTCCTGGGTCACTTCGACGCGCTGGGCGAGCACGGTGCGGCCCGAACGCAGGGGAGTGACCACGAGGTCGACCGGTGCGAACGCGGCGACCGAGAGGTAATGGCAGAAGAAACTGGCGGGGCGGGCGAACGGGCTCTCCGCTCCCGCGGCTCGCAGCGCGATGGCCGCGACGTAGCCGCCTTCGGGACCCCAGATCTCCCACTCGCCATGCACCATGGCGGTGAAGCGGCCGTCGCCGACGCGCTCGACGGCCGTCTCCGACGCCACGTCACCCATGGTCGGGGCCATCCGTCCAGCCGTCCCGCTGCAACTCCATGACCGCGACCTTCTCGCCGCGGGGCCCGACCGTGCTGAGGCGGTGCACGAACCCGAGCTTCTCCATGACGCGACCGGACGCGACGTTCTCGGGCTCATAGAGGCTGACGATGCGCTCGAGCCCACCGTCGGTGAACCCGAACTCCACCGCCGCGGCACCGGCTTCGGTCGCCAGGCCCCTCCCGCGGTACGGACCGGACAGGCGCCATCCCACCTCGACGGCAGGGAGGATCTCGGGCAGGAAGTGGGGAACGGCGAGACCGGCCCACCCGATCATCCGACCGCTGGCCCGGTCGATCAGTGCCTCGATCCCGAAGCCGTCGTCCTCGTAACGCTGAATGACGGTCGTGAGGAACCCACGGGTCTCCTCGGCGGACATGGCGGCGCGCCGCGGGTACCACCAGAACGACTCCTCGGCGTGGATCACGGCGAGCTCGTCGAGATCGGCGCTCACGAACGGCCTGAGCACGAGCCGCTCCGTCGTCAGCGTGGGGATGGCGGGACCTCCCATCGGATCTCCCTGCCGCTTCTCAGCCGAGCGGGAGCCCGGGAGCGTCCGCCAGCGACAGGTCGTGGCCGGGTCGGGCCGAGGGCGCGTAGAGCTGGTCCGGCCGGAACGAGCGGACGGCCCGGTCGCCGCCGCGCCCCCCGACGACCTCGACCCAGGCCTCTCCGGTCTCGCCGTTGGTGACGTGCGCCACGAATTCCCACGAGGCGCCGCGCAGGCGCGCCCCTTCGACCTGCACCGGGTCCCCCGGCTGCAGCCCGGCCCAGCGGGTGGTGCGGCGGAGGTCAGCCATGGGCGGGGCGGGACAGCACCCTCTTTTTCTACCGCCTCGGGGGATGATCCGTGTTCAGGGCCGGTCGCCGTATCCTGAGGTGCATGGCGCTCGATCCCCCGCGGACCCTCACGCCCTCGAAGGTGACCGCCTTCACCAATTGCCCACTCGCCTTCCGGTACTCCCAGATTGAGCGCCGGCCCGAGCCGCCGTCCCCACCGTCGGTCAAGGGAACCCTGGTGCACGCTGCGCTGGAGGGCCTCTTCTGGCGCCACCCGCCCGGGGACCGAACACCCGACGCCGCTGCGGCGGAGCTCGAGCGCTCCTGGGGCGAGCTGCAGGACGACGAGGAGTTCGTGCAGCTGGAGCTCGACCCGGAGGGAGCCGAGGCCTTCCTCGCCGACGCGCAGACCCTCGTCGACAATTACTTCAGCCTGGAGGACCCCAACGAGGCCCGAGTGGTCGGGGTCGAGCTCGGCGTGGAGACATCGGTCGACGGCATGCGACTGCGGGGCATCATCGATCGGCTCGACGTCGCACCCGACGGGGGCCTCATCGTGGTGGACTACAAGACCGGCCGGGCTCCGTCGGAGCGCTTCGAGCGCGGCAGCATGGGCGGGGTCCAGACCTACGCGCTGCTGTGCGAGAGCGTGCTGGGCCGCGCACCGGCCGAGGTCAGGCTGCTGTACCTGCGCCAGCCGATCGCCATCTCCTCGGTCGCCACCGAGCAGTCCATCCGCGGCCAGAGGAAGCGAGCGATTGCCGTGTGGACGGCAATCGAGCGGGCCTGCGACGCCGAGGACTTCCGGCCGCACGTCGGACCCCTGTGCGACTACTGCGGCTTCAAGGCCTCCTGCCCCGCCTTCGCCGCGTGAGCCACGCAGCGTGAGCACCATTGACGAGGCGGTCGACGCCGCCTTCGAACCGCTCCGGGGGCGACCGGGCATCGACCGCGCCGCTGCCCTCGTCTCGAACTTGGCCGATTACGGGCTCATCTGGGTGCTCCTGGCCGGCATCAAGGCGCGCCGGCGCGGGCCGGACCGGCGTCGTGCCGTCGTGGCGCTCGGTGCCGCCGGGTTCTCCTCGTTGCTCGTGAGCCGCATCGTCAAGCGCGCCGTCGAGCGCGAGCGGCCCGACGAGCACCTGTCCGCCGCGGTCCGGACGCCCACGAGCAGCAGCTTCCCGAGCGGCCACACGCTCGCCGCCTACTGCACGGCCTTCATCCTGGGCGACTCCGACGTCCAGACGGCGGCCAACGTCGGCTTCGCTACCGCCGTTGCCGCCAGTCGCGTCCACCTGCGCGCCCACCATCCCACCGACGTGATCGGCGGCGCCGTGATCGGCTCGGTGCTCGGGCTGGGCCTGCGCCCCGTCGTCGACCTCGTCACGCCAGGGTCCAAGGGCCGTCGCCGCAGCGGCCGCCGCCGGGGGCGCGGCGCGGGAATGGGTCGCAACGAGGTCGTGTTGGAGGAACTATGAGCACGTTCGCCGTGACCTGGGACTACCGCTGTCCCTTCGCCCGCAACGCCCACGAGCACCTGGCCGTGGCCCTCACCGACGGGGCGGACTGGCATGTGACCTTCCTCCCCTTCTCGCTGAGCCAGGTCCACGTGCCCGAGGGAGGGACGCCCGTCTGGGACGACCCGGCCAAGGCGCCCGACCTGCTCGCCCTCGCCGCGGGTGTCGTCGTCCGCGACCAGTACCCGGATCGATTCCTCGACGCGCACGTTGCGCTGTTCGCGGCGCGGCACGACGAGGGTCTCGATCTCCGCGTCCCCGGTGTGGTGGCCGGCGTGCTCGACGGCGTGGGCCTGCCGGGCGACAAGATCGTCGCCGAGGTCGGCACGTCGGCTCCCGCGCAGGAGATCCGCCGGGCCCACGAGCGGGCGGTCAACGAGCTGGAGGTGTTCGGCGTCCCCACCTTCGTGGTCGATGACCGTGCCGTCTTCGTGCGCCTCATGAGCCGCCCGCAGGGCGACGCCGCACTGGCCCGCCGCACCGTTCAGGGCGTGCTGGACCTCTTCGACACGCTGCCCGACCTCAACGAGTTCAAGCACACGTCGCTGTCACACTGACCTGATCAGGAGCGGGCCAGCTCGCTCATCAGGGTGAAGCCGCGCTCGCGTTCTTCGGCGTCGCCGAAGATGGAGGCAACGAAATCGGTGGCCCCGCCCTCGGCCAGCCGGGCTATGGATGCGGCGACCGACTCCTCGTCCCCGACGAACGCGATGTCCCCCGCGCTCTCGGCGCCCTCCTTGTCCAGCATGGCCTTGTAGGAGGGCAGGGTGGGGTAGATGGCCGTGGCGTTGTTGATGCGCTCCTTGGCGGCCTCGACGTCGCTCGTGACCGAGACCGGCAGGGAGACCCCGACCCGCGGCTCGGGCCTTCCGGCGGCCTGGGCGGCGGCCCGAATGGTGGGCGCGATATGGCTCTCGATGGTGGCGGTGCCGGTCATCCAGGTCACGGTGCCGTCGGCCACGGTGCCCGCCAACTTCAGCATGAGGGTGCCAAGGGCGGCGACCAGGACGGGCGGGGCGGTGGCACCGGGGACCCCGAGCGGCAGGGGCGTCGTGGTCGTGACGCGCTCCCCGACGCTGCTGACCGCCTCGCCGCGGAGGAGGGGCATGAGCGAAGCCAGGTACTCCTCCATGTAGCGCGCCGGCTTGTCGAAGCTCATCCCCCAGATGCCCTCGACCATCACCTGGTGCGAGAGACCGATGCCGAGGATGAGCCGGTTGTCGGTGATGGCCTGGACCGTGAGGGCCTGGGCCGCCAGCATCATCGGGTGGCGCGGGTGCACGGGCACCACACCGGTGCCCAGGCCGATGCCGGGCACCTGCGCCCCGGCGGCGGCCAGGAGCGTGAGCGGGTCGGGCCCGAAGATCTGCGAGGCGAAGGCATGGTCGAACCCGGCGTCGGCGTAGCGCCGGAGCTCGTCGACCACGGCGGCGAACGGCTGGTCGACGTCGATCATGCCCCCGATGCGCAGCGGTTTTGCCATGTCCGTGGTGCTCCTCGCGTAGTCTGCGGTTGTGTCCGCCCCACTGTCTAGGCGAATCCCTGTACGGGGGCGAGCGAGCTGAGCACGCACCCAATCGGCTTCGTGGGGGCCGGACAGCTGGCGCGGATGGCGGGTGAGGCGGCCAGCGCACTCGGCCTGTCCATGGCCGTGCTGGCCGAGCGGCCCGGTGATGCCGCCTGCGGCGTCGCCAGTGAGGTGCTGCTCGGCTCGCCGTTCGTGGCGGCGGACCTCCGGGCCCTGACCGAGCGGTGCGACGTGGTCACGTTCGATCACGAGCAGGTCGATCTCGAGATCGTGGCGGCGCTGGAGGCCGGTGGGGCCGTGGTGCGGCCCGGTGTTCACACCCTGGAGCTGGCGGTCGACAAGGCCCACATGCGCACGGTCCTCGACGGGGCCGGGGTGCCCGTGCCGGCGTACCTCGTGGTGGACGGCGGGCCGGATGCTCACGAGGCCGTCGCGGCGTTCGGCGAGGCGCACGGCTGGCCGGTGATGCTCAAGACGGCACGGGGAGGCTACGACGGCAAGGGTGTCTGGCCCGCGCACGACCGGGCCCAGGCGGCGGCGATCCTGGCGGAGGTGGCGGGCCAGGTCGTCGTCGAGGAGCTGCTTCCACTCCAGGCCGAGCTGGCGGTCGTGGTGGCCCGCCGCCCCTCGGGTGCGTCGGTCGCCTGGCCGGCGGTCGAGACGGCCCAGGTCGCAGGCATCTGCCGGGAGGTGCTGGTGCCCGGGCGTCTGGCCCCCGACGTGCTCGAGGCCGCGTCGGCCCTCGGCCAGAAGGTGGCCGAGATCGCCGGGGGTGTCGGCGTCATGGCCGTGGAGCTCTTCTGGTCCGGGGGACGGCTCCTCGTCAACGAAGTGGCGACCCGGCCGCACAACTCGGGGCACTGGACGATCGAGGGCGCCGTCACCTCCCAATTCGAGAACCACGTGCGCGGCGTGCTCGACCTGCCGCTCGGATCGACGTCGCCGCAGCACGCCCAGGTGGCGAGCGTCAACATCTTCGGCGGTCCCGCCGGCGAGGACCCGGCGCGGCTGCTGGCCCGCGGCCTCGCGGTGGAAGGCGCCCACGTGCACCTCTATGGCAAGGGCGCCCGGCCAGGACGCAAACTGGGGCACGTGACCGTGTGCGGCGACGACCCCCAGTTGGTGCGGGCCCGCGCCTGGTCTGCCGCGATCGCCCTCGGGACCCCCGTGCCGGACGGACTCGAGCTCCCCACCGGAGTGGGGCGGTGACGCCCCCCACCCCGCTCGTTGCCGTCGTCATGGGCAGCTCGTCCGACCTCCCCGTGATGCAGGGCGCCGTCGAGATGCTCGAGCGCTTCGGCGTCGCGCACGAGGTGCGCGTGGTCTCGGCGCACCGCACGCCGCGCGACATGATCGCCTTCGGCCAGGAGGCGGCCGGAAAGGGCCTCCGCGTGCTGATCGCCGGCGCAGGGGGTGCGGCGCACCTCCCGGGGATGCTCGCGTCCGTGACCACGCTCCCCGTCATCGGGGTCCCGGTCGCGCTGTCGCAGCTCGACGGCCTGGACAGCCTGCTCTCCATCGTGCAGATGCCCAGGGGCGTGCCCGTGGCCACCATGGCGGTGAACGGGTCCCGCAACGCCGGCCTGCTGGCGGTGCGCATCCTCGCCGTGGGCGACGCCGGCCTGACCGCCAGAATGGAGGCGTTCCAAGAGGAGATCGCGTCCGACGCCCGCGCCCAGGATGCCGCCGTGTCCGATGGGACTGCCACCGGAGGTGCCACGCGAGATGGCTGAGCCGAACCTGGCCCAGCGGCTGGGCTACAGCGCCGACGACAAGCTCGTGATCATCAACGCCGACGACCTCGGGTCCTGCCATTCGGCCAACGTCGGGGTCTTCGAGTGCCTGGCGACGGAGACGGTCACGAGCGCCACGCTCATGGTGCCGTGCCCGTGGGCCCGCGAGGCGAGCAGCCGCTACAGGGGTGAGGACATCGGCGTGCACCTCACCGTCAACGCGGAGTACGAGCTGTACCGCTGGGGCCCCATCACGCACGCCCCCTCGCTGCTCGGCGGGGACGGAGGGTTCCCGCGGACGGTCGAGGACGTGTGGGACCACGCCGACCTGGACGAGGTCCGCCGCGAGTGCAGGGCCCAGATCGAACGGGCGATCCTCTGGGGTTTCGACGTGAGCCATCTCGACGCCCACATGGGCACGCTGCAGCTGCGGCCCGAGTTCTTCGACGTCTACCTCGAGCTGGCGGTGGAGTTCGGGCTCCCGCTGCGGATGGTGAGCGCCTCCATGGAGCGCTACGTGGGATTCCCGGGCCGCGCGGTGGCGGCGGAGGCCGGCGCCGTCTTCACCGACCACATGCGCTTCGTGCCCGGCGTCGGCTCCCGTGCCATGTTCGAGAAGGACCTCCGCACCCTGCGGCCCGGCGTCACCGAGCTCCACCTCCACCCGGCCGTCGACAGCGCGGAGCTGCGGTCACTGGCCACCGACGACTGGGAGGCCCGGGTCGACGACCACCGCATGATCTGCCAGGAGGACTGGGTCCGTCGTTCCCTCGACGAGTCCGGGGCAATCCTGATCGGGTTCCGCCCGTTGCGCGAGCTGGCAAGGGCCGGCGGCTGAGCGACGGGCACGATGGCCGCCACGACCACGACGACCATCCGGGGTGTCTCGCTCGCGACGCGCCGGGGGCGCAAGGGCGACGTCTTCGACCTCACGCTCTCCCATGACGGGATGGAGATCCGGCGTCCCGGCCAAGCAGTCCAGCAGATGTCGTGGAGCCGGGTCTCGGAGTGGGAGATTCAGGAGCGGCCGAAGGACCTGTTGCTGACGCTGCGTGGCGGCGGCTCGACGACGCCCTTGCTGGTCCCGGGATGGACGCTCGACGACCTCGAGGTCCTGATGCGCGACATGACGGCGGACACCCCGGGCCCCAAGGCGTCCGCCTCGCCGGTCGCGGACGTCGCGCCGGCACCCGGCCCGGCGACGCAGCCGGTGCCCCCGCCCCCTGATCCCGATCCCGGTTCCGTGCCCACGCCGGTCGCGTCGCGGTCCGAGCGACGCCGGCAGCGCAGGAGCGGCGCGCGGTGGAAGTCCGTCGTCACCGTGGTGCTGCTCGGCGTGGTCGCCGCCGCGGTGACCCTGGTGCTGCTGCAGAGCGCCGGCCTCATCAGTTGGGGCTTCCTCGGCCCCACCGCCTGACCCGGGTTCAGGAAGCCCGCACCCCCGCGAACAGATCATCCTCGGTCCCGTCGACCGGACCGACGCGGTTCTGGGCCAGCCGGAACTCGTCGACCGGGTGGATGCCGCGCATCACCTCGGGCGGCAGGCCGAACCAGAACGGCGAGCTGGGGTCGACCTGCGTGGCGTGCGCCTTGAGCGCCTCGCTCCGCACTTCGGTGAAGCCGGCGACATCGATGCTCGTGGTGAAGGGCTCGGTGCGGGTCATGCGGGCGAGCCACTTGTCGTCGAAGGGAGACTTGAGGCCGAGCTCCTCGAACTTGGCATGGATCTGGCGGAACCGCTCACCCGACCACACCGAGTAGTAGAGCTTGGCCGGGGCGTACGGCAGCCCGGCGTCGGGGAACCGGTCCGGGTCGCCGGCGGCGTCGAAGGCCAGGACCGAGATCTCGTGCACCCGGAGGTGGTCGGGGTGCGGGTACTCGGACTGGTTGTCGCCGTAGGTCACGATGACCTGCGGGCGCTCGTGCCGGATCACGGCCACCAGCCGGCCCACCGCCTCGTCCAGGGGCGCCTGGGCGAAGGAGTCCGGCCGCGTGTTGGCCTCCGAGTCGGGCATGCCCGAGTCCCGGTAGCCCAGGAGCACCGTCTCGTCGTAGCCGATGATGTCGGTGGCCGCCTTGAGCTCGGCCATCCGGATCCGCCCGATGTCGGCCTTGACCTCGGGCGTGTCCATGGCCGGGTTGAGGATGTCGCCCTCCTCCCCCCCGGTGCAGCAGACCAGCACGGTCCGGACGCCCTCGGCGTGGTAGCGGGCGACGGTCGGCGCACCCTTGGAGGCCTCGTCGTCGGGGTGCGCATGGACGCAGAGCAGGCAGAGGCGATCGGGCACGTGCCGAGATTAGCGGCGCGCCTGGCCAGGGCCGCCCGGTGCCACCCGCTGCCCCACTTCGCCTTATGCTCGGTGTCCATGGCAGGCACGTTCAGTCGGATCGCCGACATCTTCCGCTCCAAGACCAACAAGGCCCTGGACAAGATGGAGGACCCAAGGGACACCTTGGACCTGTCCTACGAGAAGCAGCTCGAGCAGCTGCAGAAGGTTCGGCGCGGGGTGGCGGACGTGGCCACGGCCCGGAAGCGGATCGAGCTGCAGGCCCAGGGGTTGCAGAAGCAGGCCGACAAGCTGCAGGGCCAGGCCAAGGCGGCCCTGGGGCAGGGCAACGAGGACCTGGCCCGCGAGGCGCTGGCGCGGCGGGCCGCGCTGGGCGAACAGCTCGCCGAGCTCAAGACCCAGCACGACCAGATCAGCGACCAGGAGCAGAAGCTCGTCCAGACCTCGCAGGAGCTCCAGATGCGCGTCGAGCGCTTCCGCACCCAGAAGGAGACGATGAAGGCCTCCTACACCGCGGCCGAGGCGCAGACCAAGGTGGGCGAGGCGGTATCGGGGATCTCGGACTCCACGCGCTCGGCCGGCGCGACCATGCAGCGGGCCCAGGACAAGATCGCATCGATGCAAGCACGGGCGGGCGCCATTGACGAGCTGCTGGCCTCGGGCGCGCTCGACGACCTCACCCACCCGGTCGACGACATTCAAAAGGAGCTCGACAAGGTGTCGTCGACGTCGCAGGTCGACAACGAGCTGGCAGCATTGAAGGCTGAGCTTGGTACGGGCGCCGGCGGGCCCGACGCCACCGCCGCGCTGCCCGCCGCAGAACAGGGCGAGGAGGGCGCCTGATGGCGATCTCGCGCAACATCAAGCCTGACCGGGGCCTCACCTACCGCATGCTCATGACGGGGTTCTTCCTCGTCCTCCTCTACGGACTGGTGGTCGGCATCCTCATCGCGGTCGGCATCTCGTATGCCTTGGTGCTGGTCATCGCCGTCGCATTGATCTTCTGCCAGTACTGGTTCAGCGCCAAGATCGCCATGTACGCCATGCACGCCAAGGAGGTCACGCCCGAGCAGGCCCCCGAGCTGCACGGCGTCGTCGACCGGCTGTGCGCCCTGGCCGACATGCCGAAGCCGAAGGTCGCCATCGCGACGACCGACATCCCCAACGCCTTCGCCACGGGCCGCAGCCCGAAGTCCGCCGTCGTCTGCGTCACCAGCGGGCTGCTGCGGCGCCTCGACGAACCGGAGGTCGAGGCGGTGCTCTCCCACGAGCTCTCCCACGTCGCGCACCGCGATGTCGCCGTGATGACGATCGCCAGCGGCCTGGGGATGATCGCCGGCCTCATGACCAGAGTTCTGTTCTACTCCGAGCTCTTCGGCGGCGGCCGGGGCGGCGGGAACAGCCAGCAGAGCCAGGCCGCGCTCGTCGAGATGATCGTGCTGCTGGTGTCGGTCGTCGTGTACTTCGTCAGCTTCCTGCTGACGATGGCTCTGTCGCGCTACCGCGAGCTCGCGGCCGACCGATCCGGCGCGCTGTTGATCGGCCGACCGTCGCTGCTGGCCTCAGCGCTCGTCAAGATCAGCGGGGAGATGGCGCGCATCCCGACCAAGGACCTCCGTGCCGCCGAGCCGTTCAACGCCTTCTTCTTCACCCCGGCTGTGGCCACCGGCGGCGACCAGGGCGGGGGCGGGGGCTTCAGCTTCGGCAACCTGTTCCGGACCCACCCGACCCTCGAGCGCCGCCTCGCCCAGCTGGACTCCCTGGAGCGCCAGCTCGGCCAGGCCAGCTGACGGCTCGTCCGGCGCACACGGAGTCCGCAGCGGTGGGCCTCTTCGACACGATCCTGGGCCGCACCAAGCCGGTCCGGGCCAACCTCGACGCGCTGTTCGCCCTGCCGACGGCAGCCCTGACACTGCAGAGCGCCGGCGGCCTCGTGTCGTCGGGCCACGCCGGGGTCTGCTGGAAGCCGCCGCCGGGCCAGGCCGCGGCAGACGCCCAGAAGGACATCTCCGAGCTGGTGGGCGAAGGCTTCGGGCACGCCCAGGACCGCTTCGACTACGGCTGGCTGCTCCTCGACGACCCCGACCTCGAGGAGCTCGTGACCAAGATCCACATGGCCAACTCGACGCTGCAGGACAACGGGTGGGGGCCGCAGCTGCTGTGCTCGGTCTTCGGCTTCGTCCCCGGGCCGGACGCGCCGGATGACGCCAGGGCGTTCCGCCTGGTCTACCTGTTCAAGCGGGGCACCTTCTACCCCTTCGCCCCGGTCGACGTGAAGGCGGAACGCCGGGACACCGAGCTGGAGCTGCGCATCCGCACCATGGTCGGGGCGGACCTGCCGGTCGAGTCGGACCTCACACGCTGGTTCCCCATGTGGGACATGCCCGTCGCCTGACGCCGTGTCACCTGGAGTTCGCGCAGACGCTCGGGCCGAGCGCCCGGGCGTGCAGACTGCAGGAGCAGCCACGGCGAGCGCCGGGGACCGGAACGATGGAGGTGCACTGACGTGATGGAGGCAGTCGAGCGACTCATCGCGCTGGAAGGAGCGGTCAACTTCCGCGACCTCGGTGGGTACGCGACGGGTGGGGGCCTGCGCACGCGCTGGCGGACGCTGTTCCGGGCCGACGGGCTCGGCGAGCTGACCGAAGCCGACCTCTCGCTGCTGCGCGCTCTGGGCATCCGCACGGTCATCGACCTGCGCTCGGGGCAGGAGCTGGAGCGCGGCCGGTTCGACGTCGACGCGCACCCGGTGGCCTTCCACCATTTCCCTTTCATCGAGGAGCTCCCGGACGCGGAGGCGTTCGAGCGCCGGCCCGGGCTCCTCGGCGTGCAGTACCAGGAGATGCTGCGCGACGCCGGCGGGCAGATCCTGGCGGCCCTGCAGGTCCTGGCGGCTCCCGGCGCGCTCCCGGCCGTGTTCCACTGCACCGCCGGCAAGGACCGCACCGGGGTCCTGTCGGCCATCGTGCTCTCGTTGCTGGGCGTCGACGAGCCGACGGTGGTGGCCGACTACGCGCTGAGCGGCGAGGCCATGGAGCGCTTGCGGGCCAAGCTGATCCTGAAGTACCCCGACGGCCGGGAATCGATCGAGAACCTCGACGAGGTGTTCTCCGCCGACCCGGCCCAGATGGAACTGCTCCTCGACCACCTGCGCGAGCGCTACGGGTCGGTGGACGAGTACGTGAAGGGCATCGGCGCCGGGCCGGACCTGATCGAGGGTCTGCGGGCCGGCCTGCTCGAGCCGGAGGGCTAGCCGCCGTCCCCGTCGTCGCTGCGGTCGTCGGGTCGCATGCGGTCGACGGCGGCGGCGAGCGCGAGGTCGAGCAACGTGATCCCGCCCGAGTCGTGCGTGGTCAGGGCCAGGTGCACCGTGTTCCAGCGGATGTCGATGTCCGGGTGGTGGTTGGCCGCCTCGGCGGCCGCGCCGACGGTGTTGACGAACGCCAGCGCGGCGGCGAAGTCGTGCAACTTGACCGTGGTCACCAGGACGTCACCCTGCCGGGTCCAGTTGAGATGCTGCTCGTCGAGGGCGGCGTCGACAGCCGGCCCGGTCAGCACGGGCTCCCTCACGGATGCGTCATGTCCTCGGGACGCACCGCAGCGTCGAACTCCTCCTCGGTGAGCAGGCCCAGCTCGAGGGCGGCCTCCTTGAGGGTGGTCCCCTCCCTGTGCGCCTTCTTGGCCACCTTCGCCGCGTTGTCGTAGCCGATGATCGGGTTCAGGGCGGTGACGAGCATGAGCGAATTGTTCAGGTGGCGCCGGATCTGCGCCAGGTCGGGCCGGAGCCCGTCCACGCAGAACTCGCGGAAGCCCCGGCAGGCGTCCGTCATCAGGGCGATCGATTGCATCACGTTGTAGGCGATGACGGGCTTGCAGACGTTGAGCTCGAGGTTGCCCCGGCTGCCCGCCGTGGTGACCGCCACGTCGTTCCCGATGACCTGTACCCCGACCATGATCATGGCCTCGCTCTGCGTCGGGTTGACCTTGCCCGGCATGATGGACGAGCCCGGCTCGTTCTCGGGCAGGGCCAGCTCGCCCAGGCCGCTGCGGGGGCCGGAGCCGAGCCAACGCAGGTCGTCGGCGATCTTCATCAAGGACACGGCGAGCGTCTTCAGCGCCCCGTGAGTGAACACGAGCGCATCGTGGGCCGCCAGCGCGGCGAACTTGTTCGGGGCGGTGACGAACGGCAGGCCGGTCATGTCCTCGATCGCCTTGGCCACGCGCCGGCCGAACTCGGGGTGAGTGTTCAACCCCGTGCCCACCGCGGTGCCGCCGGCCGCCAGCTCGTAGAGGCCCGGGAGGGTCCGCTCGATACGGTCGATGTCCGCCGTCAACTGCGCCACGTAGCCTGAGAACTCCTGGCCCAGGGTGAGCGGCACCGCGTCCATGAGGTGCGTGCGCCCGATCTTCGTGATGCCGGCGAACTCGATCTCCTTGTCGAGGAGCGCGTCGCGCAAGGCCGCCACCGAGGGGAGCAGGCGGTGCACGATCTCCTCGACCGCCGCGATGTGCATAGCCGTGGGGAACGTGTCGTTCGACGACTGCGACATGTTCACGTGGTCGTTGGGGTGGATCGGCGTCTTGGAGCCCATGACGCCGCCGGCGAGCTCGATGGCCCGGTTGGAGATGACCTCGTTGGCGTTCATGTTGGTCTGGGTGCCGCTGCCGGTCTGCCAGATGCGCAGCGGGAAGTGGTCGTCGA
>JBKQUM010000020.1:0-24564 GCA_052140165.1 Acidimicrobiales bacterium | reverse complement strand
AACATCCGCTACACGCCGCTTCTGAACTCCAACCAGACGCTGAATGCCAGTCCACCTTCGTATTGTTGGGGCACGTCTGCTCCGTCCGAGTTGACCATCGAGAGCGGCCAGGGCAGTCAGAGCAATCAGGTGGCACTCTGGTGCAGCACGGCATGGGTCCCGTCCAGTGTTGCGACCCGTACCGTGACGATCTCGGCCTGCCTCACGAGCGTGGTGCCGGATACCAACCCCGCCCAGTGCGCGGCAAGTCCAGGGCTCCAGACGGTCGTGGTCTTCGACGACTACTCGTCCAATGGTCCGCAACTCGGAGCCGGAATGACCATCAACAGTTCCACCAATGGTGGACTCAACATTCCTGTCGTCACATCGCTCTCTCCTGCACAGGGTCCGGTTACGGGAGGCACCACCTTGACCGTGGCCGGAACTGGGTTCGTCAGCGGAGGAACGACAGTGAACTTCGTTGCCGTCGGCGCAGTGGCCAACATCGTCATTCCTGGTGTCGTCACGGTGAACTCACCTACGTCGCTCACCGTGACGACTCCGCCGACGACCACGGTGACCAGCTCCACCGTGTCGTATTACGTCATCGTGACGACCTCGTACGGATCCAGCGTGGCGGACCCGCAGTCTGCGTTCACATATCAACCGGTGATACCCACGGTCACGAGTCTCGGAAACGTAACGACAGGTTCGGCTGGGGGGGGAACATCCATCAGCATCACCGGGACAGGATTCCTGGGCAATAAAGCCGGTGACAACACGCAGATCAACTTCGTCGACACCGCGAATTCCTCCATCGTCGTGCCGGCGTCTAACCTCATTGTCAACTCGTCGACGTCAATCACGGCGACCACGCCCTCCATCAGCCAGGACACCACCTACTACGTCACCGCAACCACCTTTCCTGTCGGTGGGACCAGCGCCACAAACTCGAATGCCGTATTCACCTTCGTGCCGTTCACACCTGTTGCGGCCGGCGTCAGCCCCACATCAGCCGGATCACAATTGGTGACGATCACGGGAATCGGATTCGTCACGAACGCAACTACCGTCCAGCTGATTCCAACGTCGGGAACTTTTGCCACGTTGAACGCGACCGGCGTCTCTGTATCTTCGTCCACCACGCTCACGGCCACGGTCCCGACAGGCGGACACACGGGTCAGACCTACTACGTAGAAGTCACGACAACCTCGGGTGGCGGCAGCTGCCCAACGCAGCAGAACGGTGGATGTGCAGCCGGCGGCGCTGCACCCCAGTACACCTACTAACGGGCCGCGCGGATAGTGAGTGATGCATTGAGTGGGAACTTCTTCCCTCGAAGATAGGTGGCCATCCACCGGTCGTCGTCTTGTCCCGACCGTGCTGTCGGGCGCACCCAAGACCGACGACCAAATGGGGGTCTTCAGTATCATGCGCGCACTCGACCCCGAAGTGGGAGACGCCATCTGTGCAGCCATAGAAGCGCTGCTGCCGAAGTGTTTCGATGCCCATCCGTTGGGAAGTCACCGCCCGAGAGCGTCGGACCGGGCCCGCTTCAACGTGATGCTGGTCCTGGCGTTGAACGAAGGCCGTTCCATGGGGGGTCGACTCCCCCAATGATTCTGCAGTTGTCCAATCGTTGTTGCGGTTGCTCGCTCACGAGTCCTTCAGGAACGCTTCAAATGATCCGATGTGAGAGTGAGGGGGCGACTGCCGCCCATGTGGTTCTAAAGGGCTGTGTTGCGGCTAAACTAGCCGTGCGGTGGAGGCGGTCCACTCGGGAGTTCACCATGCACACTTGGCGAATCGTGGTTCCTCGATCGTCGTGGTTGGCGCGCGGGCCGGATTACCGCTGTGATCACCAGGGGAACCGATTCGTCGCGAGGCCGCGGCTTCAGACCATCAGACAGGCGGGGCGGCGTCATGGCGCTCACTAGGAGGAGCGATCGCAAGAATCGCAAGCCCGTTGAAGAGGAGACCGCACCGGCTTCCCCGAACGGCTCAGCCGTTGAAGCCCCCGCGCCACAGCTCAATGGGCGGGCCAGCCTCCGGCTCCAGAAGGTGCTCCTGCAGCGCAACCTCGTGACCGAGGCACAGATCGAGCAGGCGCTGGCCTCAGAACCCCCTTCCGGCGCCGACTTCGGCGACGTGCTCGTCAGCATGCGGATGCTCGACGAGCACGAGCTCGTTTCGGCACGTGCAGAGCTTTACGGGATGGACGTGGCCGACCTCCGACAGACCAGTCCCGAACAGCAGGCGCTGGATCTCATTCCCGATTCCGTGGCTCGTGAGCACTTCGTCATCCCCATGGCCCTCGACGAGGTCGGCCTCCACGTTGCGATGGCCGATCAGCCGTCCAAGGAGCTCCTCGCGCTTCTCGGCGAGACGAGTGGGACCGCCATCCGGCCCATGCTGGCGCCACTCTCCGAGATCCGCCGTGCCATCGAGAACAACTACCGAGCCATCGGCGGACTCGACCATCTCGTCGAGGCCTTCGAGGCAGTGGAGGGCACCCGGCGGCGAAGCCTCGACACCACGACTCTGACGCCGGATGTCGTGGCCGACGATGCACCGGTCGTACAGGTCGTCGGTCGCATCCTGACGCAGGCCATGCGTGACCGCGCGTCCGACGTACACATCGAGCCGTCAGAATTGGGAATCAGGGTCCGCTACCGCATCGACGGCGCACTCAAAGAGGTACTGACACTCCCCTCGTCCATGGGTGTCGGCCTGATCAGCCGGATCAAGATCATGGCCGGCATGAACATCGTGGAGCGGCGCCGGCCACAGGATGGTCAGCTACGCACGGAGATCGACGGCAAAGAGGTCGACGTCAGGGTGGCCACCGTCGCCACCATCTGGGGTGAGAAGTGCGTCATGCGGCTCCTCGACAGGACCCGCTCGGTCCTCCGCCTGAGTGAGCTCGGCATGCCCCAAGATGCAGCCGAGACCTATTCGGCCTTCGTCCGAGCTCCTTTCGGCATGGTGTTGTGCGCCGGCCCGACGGGGAGCGGCAAGACGACCACGCTCTATGCGACCCTTACCGAGATCGCGGACAGCACGCGCAACGTGATGACGATCGAGGATCCGGTCGAATACGTCTTTCCATCCATTAACCAGATCCAGACGAACGAGCAGGCCGGACTGACCTTCGCCACCGGGCTTCGCTCCATCCTGCGGCAGGACCCCGACGTGATCCTCGTCGGAGAGATCAGAGACGTCGAGACCGCTCGCATCGCGGTGCAGTCCGCCCTGACCGGCCACCTGGTCCTGTCATCACTGCACGCTACGGACTCGGTTTCCGCCCTCCACCGATTCCTCGACATGGGCATCGAGTCGTTCCTCGTCGCCTCTTCGGTCATCGGGATCGTCGGCCAGCGCCTGGTGCGCCGCATCTGTCCGGCGTGCAAGGCGCCCTACACCCTCACTGACGCGGAGCGTGCGTTCTGGGAGGAGAGCGGCGGGCCCGAGAAGCGGGATTTCGTACGCGGCTTGGGGTGCAATTTCTGCAGCGGGACGGGCTATCAGGAACGGATCGGGGTCTACGAGCTGCTCCGAATCACCCCCGAGATCAAGCGCCTGGTCGTCGGATGGGCCACCCAGGACGAGCTGCGGCGTCTCGCCGAGCGACAGGGGATGCGCTCGCTCCGGACAGAGGCCCTCGATCTGGTCGCGCGGGACATCACCACGGTTTCCGAAGTCATCAGAAGCATCTACGCGTTGTAACAGTCAGGAGACGACGATGAGCACCATGGAGAGTTACCGCTACAGCGCCCTCGACGAGAACGGCAAGAAGGTCAGCGGCACTGAGAAGGCACCCTCAGTGAGTGCCGCTCACCTCATGCTGATCCAGCGCGGGCTCGAGCCGATCAGCGTCAAAGAGCACAAGAGCATCCTCAAGTTCGAGATCACGAAGAAGACTGTTTCCCGCAAAGAGATCATGCACTTCTCTCGTCAGCTCAGCGTGTTCGTCGAGGCCGGCATCCCGATCATGGAGGCCCTGGAACTGATCTCCGAGGAGACGACCGACAAACTCCTCAAGAAGGTCCTGGTCGACATGGTGGTCGAGCTCCAAGCGGGTGACACCTTTGCGTCCGCTGCGGCGTCGCACCCCGAGGCATTCCCCCGCTACTACGTAGCCGTCCTCGAATCGGCGGAGTTGACCGGAACACTCGACACCGTGCTCCTGGAGTTGGCCACATACCTGGAGACCGACATCGAGGCACGGTCAGCGGTCACGTCAGCGCTCATCTATCCCGCCGTCGTGGCCGTTATGGCCGTCGCCACTGTCATCATCCTGGCCACCTTCGTGCTGCCCAAGTTCCGAACGTTCTTCTCGTCACTCAACGCGAAGCTCCCGCTGCCGACGCGAATGCTGCTGAGCATCTCCGGTTTCATCAGCACGTGGTGGTGGGCCATCGGTGGCTCCATCTTGCTGGCGATCATCTCGTTCGTGGCATTGCGGCGATCCAAGCAGGGTCGGGCGTGGCTCGACTCGGTGATCCTTAAGCTTCCGGTGGCGGGCAGCCTTCTGCAGGCTGCCATCGTCGAGCGTGTGTGCCGCGTCCTCGCCTCGCTGGTCACCGCCGGCGTCGACCTGCCCCGCGCCATGGCTGTCACCGCCGAAGCGTCCAACAACGCCGTATACAACGCCGGGCTCAATCACATCCGGGAGGAGATGATGGAAGGCAACGGCCTGGCCGTCCCGCTCGCGGAAACGGGCCTCTTCCCGGCGGCCGCGCGTCAGATGTTCCGGGTCGGCGAAGAGACCGGGACGCTGGACAAGCAGCTCACGACGGCGGCCGCCTTCTACCACCGGGAACTCGAGATCAAGGTCAAGCACTTCACGAGCCTGTTCGAGCCGGCCATCATCATCTTCATGGGTCTGATCGTCGGCTTCGTAGCCGTCGCCCTGGTCTCCGCCATGTACGGCATCTACCGCCAAGTCAACATCAGTTGACGGCAGCCGCATTTCGGGCTTTATCTGGGTCACACTCATATCGTGCCTGGAGCTCCGTCTCACGGGTTCAAGGACCAGTCGCAAATCGCTAAAGATCGGCGTTTTGGAGGCCGACAAATAGGTTGCGCTCGCATTTCGGGCGTAAGTGGGAGACGGAACCCAATAAGAGGTCAATTCACCTGGTCACATAGTACTTATCTGCTTGAAGAATCGCCCCAAAGTGGGTTATCATTGCTCTTCGCCACGAAGGGCATCGAGGCGAAAAAGGGGGTGCCTATCCGGGCACTCCTCCAGTGCACAAAGACGGGCAATGGCAGCCCGACGAAGAAAGGCGGTATACCGCGTGTTTGAGCGTCATCAAGAAATTATGGAGCGCAGAAAGTCAGGAGAGGCCAACGAGTCCGGCTTCACCCTGATCGAACTGCTCATCGTCATTGTGGTCCTCGGCATCCTCGCCGCGATCGTGGTCTTCTCCCTCACCGGAGTGAGCGGTCAGAGCAAGCAGGCCGCGTGCACCTCTGACGCGAAGTCGGTGGAGATCGCAGCCGACGCCTACATGGCAGCGAACTCGGGCAGCGTTCCGTCCCTCGCTGACCTGACACCCTCCTACCTGCACTCGCTGCCGGGAGGCACCAACGGTTACGTCATCAGCCTGGACAGCAATGGGTCGGTTAACGTTGCGGTTGGAACCGCTGCAGCCACTGTGTTTAGCGACACGGCCGGTTGCGTTGGATCCTTCTAGTAGTAGCAGTTGATGCGACCCAAAGCGCCCGGCCCGCAAGGCCGGGCGCTTTGGCTTTCGCATTGATGGCGACACACCGAACGGAACGGAAGGGCGGAACTGTGACGTACAACGATCTGATCGATCCCTGGCTGCAGGTGCTCTGGGACCAGCAGGGTTCGGACCTACTCCTGGTCAGCGGTTCGAAGCCCAGGGTCAGGATCGACGGAGGCCTGCGCCCGCTCGAGAGCGCACAGGTGCTGACGGGTACCGAGATCTCCGACCTCGTCCACAGCATGCTGAGCCCCGACCAGGAGGCCATCCTCGAGGAGCACCAGGACGTCGACTTCTCGCTCAGCTGGCAGGACAAGGCCCGCCTTCGTGGCAGCGCGTTCCACCAGAGAGGCGAGTTGGCGCTGGCGCTGCGCATGATCCCCTCCGAGATCCCGAGCTTCGAAGAACTGGGGCTGCCACCGATCGCCGAGTGGCTGGCCCGGCTGCCACGCGGCCTCGTCCTGCTCACGGGCCCCACCGGGTCCGGCAAGTCAACCACGCTCGCCTCCATCATCGCTCGCATCAACGAAACCCGGGCGCTCCACATCCTCACCATCGAGGACCCGGTCGAGTACGTGCACGATCACAATCTTTCGGCCGTCAATCAGCGAGAGATCGGCCTCGACAGCCCGTCGTTCGAGCGGGCGCTGCGGTCCGCCCTCCGCGAGGACCCCGACGTCCTCCTGGTCGGTGAGATGCGCGACCTCGAGTCCATCCAGCTCGCACTCACGCTGGCGGAGACTGGCCACCTGGTCTTCTCGACCTTGCACACCAACGACGCCGCTCAGGCGATTGACCGAATCATCGACGTATTCCCAGCCTTCCGGCAGGAGCAGATTCGAGTCCAGCTCGCGGCCTCCCTGGGGGCAGTGATCGCGCAGCGCCTCGTCCCGAAGATTGGCGGAGGGATGGTGGCCGCCTTCGAGATACTGGTTGCGAACAACCCGGTGCGGAACCTCATCCGGGAGGGGAAGACCAACCAACTGCTCAACGTGATCACGACGAACCAGCAGGAGGGCATGTGCACGTTGGAGGCCAGTCTCGTCGACCTGATTCAGGGGGACGTGGTCACCTACGATGACGCGATGGCCATCTCCGCACACCCCAAGGAGCTCGAGCGCTTGCTGAGCCACCGGGGCGCCATGCTCTCGACTGCGTGAGGGCGGATCCTCCCGCACGCCGCGGTCCGAATCTGCCGTACTCACTCGTCGCGGGAGTCACTCCCTGCAGAGGCGGGTGGCTGGTGGCCGCCGCCAAGCTCCAGGGCACCATCTTCGCCCCCGAGGACCCTGCGCGCATTGAGACCTTCATCGACGTGGTCGACATGCGTCCGTCGTATTCCATCATCGCCCTCAACGCCCCCATCGGTGGCCTCGATCGGGCCCAGGTTGGTGGCCGAACCTGTGATCGGGAAGCAAGAACCCTTCTGGGTCGGCGCGCGGCTGCGGTCAAGAGCGCGCCGGTCCACGTCGAGTCCCGGGAAGGCACAGACCTCCTCCCGGACCATATCGATGCGATCAGCCGGACCCTCCTCCCCCGCTATCAGGAGGTCGCCCGCGAGATGGCGCCGTTCCGGCAGCGGACCATCTATGAGGTGAACGCCGAGCTCAGCTTCTTTCAGCTGAACGGCGAGGCTCCGATGCAATGGGGAAAGCACTCAGAACAGGGGATCGAGGAGCGGAGAGCCATCCTGGAGGCGAAGATTCCAGGAGCGCTGAGGGTCATCGACGCCGAGGTTCCGGGTGCCACCCCGTCGCACCTTCTCGATGTCGCCGCCATCCTGTGGACGGCACGCAGGATCTTTGCGAAGGCCGGAGTCCGCATCCCAAGCGATCCGGAATGGGACGAGCAGGGCCTGCGGATGGAGATCGTTCGTTAGGACGTGACCAAAATCACCCGCATCCGATTCGCCTCAGATGGAGTAATGGGTGAACGGTCGCAGAATCTCGGGACCTGCGAACACGGCCAGGGCGCATCCCGACGCCAGAAAGACGCCGTAAGGAATCCGGCTCTGCCGCTCCATACGCTTGGTCGCGATCAGAGCTATTCCGACCACCGCACCGATGAGATTCGCAGCGAAGAATCCCAGTAAGGCATAGTCCACGCCCAGCCAGCCGAGCGAGAGGCCGAGCACCAAGGAAAGCCGTACGTCCCCGAAACCCAAGAGCCGCGGACTGGCAAGATTCAATGTGAAGAACACGATGAACCACCCGGCCGCGCAGATGACCCCGATCACATAATCGTGCCACCTGCCCGTCTCTCCCGCCGCCAGGAGCAACAAGGCCGCCACGAGAGTGGTCAGCGGGTAGACGATCTTCTTGGGCAGGATCATCCGCTCAACGTCTATACACGAGAGCGCCAGAAGCCCGGCGAACAGAGCGAGGTATGCCGGAAGATCCCACTGGTAACCGAAACGTGCCGCCGTGCCGGCGAACAGCGCCGCACACGAAAGCTCCACCAGCGGATAGCGCATTGAAATCGGCGTCTGGCAGTGCCGGCAGCGCCCGCGAAGCAGAAGCCACGAAACGACGGGGATGTTGTCGCGCTCGCGGATCGGCGTGCCGCATGAGGGGCAGGAGGATCGAGGGGAAACGATCGACTCGCCTCGGGGCACCCGGTAGATGACCACATTGAGGAACGACCCGACGGCGAGCCCCAGAAGAGCACACGCCCCGATGAGCAATCCGAGCATGCCCGCGAGACCTAGGAACCCGCTGAGCGATTCATCGTAGGCACGCTACTGGTCACGGCGCTTCTGCGGTTGGATCGAGTGCGGTTCGTTGGTCCTTACGTTGGCACTGGCACGATCCCCCTCAATCGCATTCGGCTCGGCTAATCTGCTGCACTGGACATAGGTTGGAATGTCGTGATCAGCGCGACACGGCGACCACAGAGCGAGGAATGGCGAACTCTCTTCCGGTTCCCGACGTCGATACCACGAATAGGAAACAATCGTGGTTCACGCGGCCGCTCTCGACCTGGTGGTGTGTCCTGGGGTGGTGCGTGGCGACCGGTGCCTTCATGGCTTGCGTGGCGGTGCCGGGTGGCCCCGCCGTTGGCGACGCCTACGAGATCATCTACCCGATTTGGGCCGTCTCACATGGGCAGCTGGCCTGCATGTACCCTCCGCCACCCCATGGGGTCATCATTCCGTCCTATGCCTCACCCGTCTTTCCCCTCATTACGGGAGCTGTCGGCTTCGTCACCCAAATTGGGCACAGCGCGCCCTTCCCGACCGGATCCGCCCTGGGCCACAACTGCAACCGGGCGCTCATCGCCATGGTGCACTGGTCCGTAAAGACCGGGGCTGTCTTCCCGACCCTGTGGAGCGCCTGCGTCAGTTGGCTTGTTCTAATGGGTGGGTTGATTGCGTTGTTGAGGGCGAGTGGGAGGGGGCGGACCGGCTGGGAGCCCACCGCGCTCGTTGTCGTGGCCTGCCTCCCTCCAGTCTGGATGTGCATCGAGATGTACGCCCATCCGCAGGATCTCGTTGCCATGGGGTTCGCCCTGGCCGCCATGGCCTGCGTACTCCGCACCCGGTGGGTGGGCGCCGGCGTGCTCATTGCTCTTGCAGTCCTGGCCCAACCGTTCGCCCTCCTCATTGCCATACCGCTCTTCGTGGTCGCCCCGGCGGCGCGCAAGCTGCCCTTTGTCATTTCGGCGGCAGTATCGGCGGCGATCATCGACGTGCCGCTCCTCGCGTTGACCTCCGGGTCCGCTGCCCACACCATCTTCTTGGGCTCGGGAAACGCGGTGGGCGCCGGAACGACCGTGCTGTGGGAGATCCATCTGCCCAGCACGGTCCTGGTGCAGATATCCCGCATTGCGCCACTCGTCGCTTCCCTCGTGCTGGCCTGGATCGTGCAGCGCCGACTCGGCCGGGCTGTGCTGCAGCCGGCTGCCCTCATCTCTCTCGTGGCCGTCTCCCTGAGTCTTCGGCTGGTGTTCGAGGACAACCTGTTCTCGTATTACTTGATGGCGCTCGCTGTCATCCTCGTGGTGGTGGACGTCGTCCACGGGCGCATTCGCCAAACCGTCGTGGCCTGGTTGGCCATGGTCACCCTGGTGTACAGCGAACCGACTCTGATCGTGTGGCGTCATTCGTGGGACCAGGACGCCAGGCACTGGATCCCTGTGATCGTCATGATCGTCGGACTGTTGCTGATCATCGACCACATCCTGCGCCACCATGTCGGATGGGAGGTCGTGATGTGGGCCGCGACGGTGGTCGTCGCCCTCGTCGTATGGCCGTTGTCGAATGACCCTCTGAATCGTCATCCGGCGGCATGGGTGTGGCAACTCGTGCTCGTGGTCACCGGCGTCGCGCTCGCCGTCGGGCCCCTCTGGTCGATCTTCCGGCGACCGAAGGACCCACAAGTGATCGATCAGGTCGAGACATGGTCATCGCTGTCAGGCCAGGAAGCCGAAATCCCAGTTCAGCCGACCAATTCATAAGTCAACGGATACACAATTCGTCCGCCAAATAGGGCTTTAGGACTACTCGTTCTCCCAGGGGTCGATTTACCATTTGACCTGGGGAAAGGTGCACGGCTCCTGAAGGAGCGGTGACCGGATGAGGGGGTTGCAACCGAGATGACGCTCACCAAGATGTTCGCCGACCAGGAAGCGCAGACGTTCGAGGAGCGTCGGGCCGAGGTGGTCGCCATCGTCAGATCGGCGGCCGACTTCGCCGGCGCCGACTACGGGCTGCGCAGCCTCTTCCTGGCCATGTGCGAGGCCGACAACGAGAAGGACCTCGACGAGGCTTACGACAGGCTGGCGAGCTCCCTCAGCGAGAACACCCGGCAGTTCCTGCACAGCGCCTGAGCCCGGCTCAGGCTCCCCCATCGCCTCAGGATCCCTGGGGCACAACCCCGCCGGTGATGAACCGACCTGAGCTGGGGGGCCGGCCCCTCCCTCGCCTGACGGTGAACTCCCGGGCCGGTGCGCACCTTGCGCAAAGTGGTGTCTCCCCTGTGCTCCAGATACGCGATCGCCTTCACGTGTGCCTCCGCCAGGTCGACGACATGCACGGAGTCTGGGATGGCAGCGCCGCCCGGGGTCGACGCTCGACGAGGAGGAGGGGAGCTGGGCGCCGAAACGACCCGATCAGCGAACGGACGCGAGCGGCGAGCTGATCGACGCGGCGACTTCGAGGATCTGGTCGTCGTCACTGATGAGCACGACGTCGCGAGCCTCGGCCAGTGCCACGTAGGCCGCGTCGTATGCGGTCAACCCCCGGGCCACCCAGGCGGCCACCGTGCCCAACTCGACCTCGCCGACGTCGAAGCCGAGTGTATGGAGAGCCTCGGCCAGGTGGACCTCTCCGCCCGGCGCATCTCGCTCGTCGGCAAGGACGACAAGGCCCGCGTCGTGCCCATCGCTCCCCCGCTCGTGAACCCTGCGAGTATGGACGTCGTGGAATCGGACGACGATGACGATCCGGTAGAGGACGCGCTGCCCGACCACGACGGCAATGGCGCGGAGCAAGATGATGCCGCCGGCTTCGAGCGTTGGCGCAAGGAGTCGGCGCTCGGTGCGGTCGGCACCGGCATCGCGAGGGGACTTCACTCCGTCTTCGCTGCGCCTGTCGACGAGGTGGTCATCGTGGCAGCGGTGCCGGGCGACCCGCCCGATGCCGATCAGCGGGTGCGGGTGATCCTCGATCCCGACGATCCGACCAAGTCGGTGGCCATCATGCCGGATAACCCGGCCGATCCACCGCCTGACTGATCTCCCAACCCTCACCTTCATTGACAGATCGAGGCACGGGACTTACCATCTGAGGAATCGGACAATATGTCCGATTCCTCAGAGGAGTTGTCCAACTATGAGCACCCTGGCGGGCGTTGCCCCTGTCGACCTCTCGGATTCCCGGTCCTACGTCGCCGGGGTCCCCCACGCGTATCTGGCCTACCTGCGGCGCACCGACCCCGTCCACTGGCAGGACGAGCCCGGTGGTCCCGGCTTCTGGGCCGTCATGAAGTACGACGACTGCGTCACCGTGAACCGTGACTACGAGCGCTTCAGCTCGGCCGCGCACGGGACCATGCCCTTCGAGCTCGGAGCGGAGGAGGAGACCCAACAGTCGCTGATGATGTTGAACATGGACCCCCCGATTCACACCCGCTACCGCCGGTTGGTCAACAAGGGCTTCACCCCCCGCATGGTGCGGGATCTCGAGGCGAGCATCCACCGCTCCACCGACGCCATCATCGACGAGGTCGTCGAGAAGGGCGAGGCCGACTTCGTCACCCAGATCTCGGCCGAGCTGCCCCTCCAGGTGATCGCCGAGCTTCTCGGCGTCCCCCAGGGAGACCGCCACAAGATGTTCGAGTGGTCCAACCGCATGGTGGGCAACGAGGACCCCGAGTATCAGGCCGACGCGGACCTCGCCCTCGCTTCCGCCATGGAGCTCTACGCCTACGCCGCCGAGCTCTTCGCCAAGAAGCGCATCGACCCGCATGCCGACCTCATGAGCGCGCTCACCAGCGTGGAGGTCGAGGGCGAACGCCTCAGCGACATGGAGCTCGAGCTCTTCTTCCTCATGCTCACGGTGGCCGGCAACGAGACCACGCGCAACCTGATGTCCGGCGCCATGCACGCCTTCTTCCAGCACCCCGGCCAGTGGCAGCGCCTGCGCGAGGACCGCAGCCTCCTGCCCACCGCGGTCGACGAGATGCTGCGCTTCGTCTCGCCGGTCATGAACTTCCGCCGTACCGCCATGGTCGACCTCACCCTGAGCGGGACCGAGGTCAAGGCCGGCGACAAGGTCGTCTTCTTCCACGCCTCGGCCAACCGGGACGAGGACGTCTTCGACTCCCCCGACACCTTCGACATCGGCCGGGACCCCAACCCGCACATCGCCTTCGGCGGCGGTGGTCCCCACTTCTGCCTCGGCACCAACCTGGCCCGCATGGAGATCCGGGTCATGTTCGAGCACCTGCTCGACCGCGTGCCCGACATCCGCCAGGACGGCGACGTGCAACGCCTACAGTCCCAGTTCATCAACGGCGTCAAGCACCTGCCCGTGGCCTTCACCCCGTCCGCCCGCGTCGGCTCCTGAGCTGGCGCGCTGAGTCGAGGACCGCCTGTGCCCCGGCGCGCGCCCGATGCGCTGAAGGAGGTCATCCGGGACTTCCGGCGCGACCAGATCATGGACACGGCGCGCCGGCTCTTCGGCGAGCGCGGCACGACCGACATCTCCATGGACGAGATCGCCGCCGAGGCCGGGGTCGCCCGCTCGACCGTCTACGTCTACTTCGCCAACCGGGACGATCTCCTGCGGGCCTGCGTGCAGTCCATGTACGACCGCCTGCAGGACACCATCGCGCTCGTGGTGGACGACGCCGCCACACCGGTAGAGCGGCTGCGCGGGCTCATCCTCGGTGTGCTCGAACGGATCGACGAGAGCCCGAGCTTCTTCCGCCTCGCCATGGCGACGCAATCGACCACGACGGCGGCCGGCTCGGAGGCCGTGGGGGGCGCCCTCATGATGATCGGGCTCGACATGATCCGGGTGCTCGAGGATCTCGTGCGCGCGGGCATCGCCGCCGGGGACTTCCGGGCCGACCTCGACCCCGAACGGAGCGTCGTCCTCGTGGGCCAGCAGATCTACGGCGCCCTCTCGGTCCGGGCCGGCGAGCCGGACCCGATCCCGGCTGGGCAGGCGGCCGACGAGATCTGCGACTTCGTCCGTCGCGGGCTCGGGGCCTGACGTGAGGTTCGACCTTTGGCTGCCGACGGCCAGCCCCATGACCACCCCCGAGCTGCTCGACGCCGTCGCCGAGGGGGCCGAGGCGCGTGGCATCGGCACGATCTGGGTCGGCGAGCACGTGGTGCTCTTCGAGGAGTACGCGAGCCGCTACCCCTACGCCGAGGACGGGCGCATCCCGGCGCCGCCCGGGAGCGGGCTGCTCGAGCCCCTGGTCACGCTCACCTACCTGGCCGCGCGGACGTCGACCGTCCGCCTCGGCACCGCCATGCTGCTCCTCCCCCAGCGCAACCCCGTCTACGTGGCCAAGGAGGTCTCCTCACTCGACTGGCTCTCGGACGGCCGGGTCGACCTGGGTATCGGCGTCGGCTGGCTCGAGGAGGAGTTCGACGTCCTCAACGTGCCCTGGGCGCGACGCGGCCGGCGCACCGACGAGTACCTCGAGGTGCTCCGTACCCTGTGGGTCGACAACCCGTCCTCGTTCCACGGCGAGACCTACGACCTGCCCGACTGCGAGATGTTCCCCAAGCCCGTCCAGCAGCCCCACCCGCCGATCCACGTCGGCGGCGAGACCGCCGCCGCCATGCGGCGGGTCGCCCGCCTCGGGCAGGGCTGGCACACCTTCAACCGTTCACCTGCGGCGCTGGCCACGGGGCTCGCCGAGCTCGACGTGCACCTGAAGGAGGCCGGGCGCAGCCGGGCCGACCTGCAGATCACGGTGTGCCCCTACTTCCAGCCGCTGACGCCCGAGGCGGTCGAGGGCTACGTAGAGGCGGGCGCCGATGCCGTGGCGGCCCTGTTCTTCGCCTTCACGGCCGAGGACGTCGCCCGCGCCTTCGACGACCTCGAGGCCTGCCGGGAGACGGCGCTGCGCAGCGGCGCCTGAGAGGGCGGCGATGTTCCTCGGGCGGCGCGAGGTGCGCTTCGTGCTCGGGGCGGACCACGTTCGCTTCCCCACGCCGCCCGAGGGCTTGGCAAGGTGACCGTAAGCCCGGACCCGCCCGGTCGGAATCGGCCGGAGGAATGATCCGTCCTACCCCTGTTTCATCCTTGGGGATGAGCAACCGGCGGGTAGCCGGCGGGGATGCTGAGGGGATGCGACCGGGGCGCTTCCCGAAGGGAGACCCAGCTCAGCGGGCACTACAATGTTCCTCCCGCTTGGGAACGAAGGATCCGATGGCCCCCAGCTCACGTCACCTCTACCCCCAGTGGCTCCGGCCGGGGAGCCCACGGGGCGGCGCCGATGCCGTCGATCCGCCCGACCGCCAGCTCGACGGGGCATGGCGGGTCTGGGAACGGCTGCGCGCCTTCGACCGCCGCTACGCCACCTATGTCGACATCGCGATCGCCGTGGCCCTCTTCGTGCTGTGCTCGGGCTGGTTCACCAACGCCGGCGGCGCCAACCCCAACCTGTGGCTGGTCGCCGCGCTGACCGTCCCCCTGATCTTCCGCCGCCGGGCGCCCATGGCTGTCTTCCTCGCCATTGCCGCCGTGGCGTTCGTCCAATGGCTCGTGACCGGGCCGGCGCTGGCCGACACGTCGCTCCTCGTCGCCATCTACACCGTCGCCGTCGAGTCGGAGTGGGTGCTCGTCGCCGGCGCGGTGTGCGTCCTCGAGGCGGGCGTCATCATGGCGACGGTGCGCTGGACGCCGACGGGCAGCGACTTCAAGTCCTTCGTCTTCATGACCGGCCTCGCCTTCGCCGCCCTGTTTGCCGGCGTCGTCGTGCGTGCCCTGCGCAGCCAGCTGGACTGGTTGGGCGAGCGCGCCCAGCGACTGGAGCTCGAGCGCGACCAGCAGGCGTCGCTCGCCGCGGCAGCGGAGCGGGCCCGCATCGCGCGGGAGATGCACGACGTGGTCTCGCACAACATCCAGGTGATGGTGACGCTGGCCGACGCCGCCGCCGCGGCGCAAGCCTCGGACCCCGTGCGCGCCGCCGAGGTGATGCACGAGGTCTCGAGCACCGGGCGCGAGGCGCTGACCGACATGCGCCGCATGGTCGGCGTGCTGCGAGACGAGCCCGTCGCCGCGGGCGGCAACGGCAGCGCGCGGCCGTCCCTCGCGCCCCAGCCCGGGCTGGTCGAGCTGGACGCGCTCGTCGAGCGGGTCCGCGGCACCGGCCTCGACATCGCGCTCGAGCGCTCGGGGCGTCCCTTCGCGGTGTCCGGCGCCGCGGGCCTGACCGTCTACCGGATCGTCCAGGAAGCCCTGACGAACGCGTTGAAGCACGCCGACGAGCCCGCCTCGGTGGAGGTGCGGCTGGAGTTCAACGACCCCGACATCTCGGTGCGTGTGACCGACGACGGGCGCACGCGCGTGCCGGTGCCCGCGGACGGCGGCCTGCACCCCGGCGCCAACGGCAACGGGCGGCCGTCGGGCGGGGGCGGCCACGGCGTGGCCGGGATGGCGGAGCGGGCGGCTGCGTTCGGCGGCACGTTGAAGGCCGGCCCTGGGCCGGCTGGAGGCTGGGAGGTCATGGCCACGCTGCGGGACTGCAAGGCGCCGACCACCGTATGACGATCCGGATCGTGCTGGCGGACGACCAGGCACTGCTGCGCAAGGGCTTCCGCATGATCCTCGAGGCCGAGGACGACCTCGAGATCGTCGGCGAGGCGGCCGACGGCGCCGACGCCGTGCGCCTGGTCGAGCTCTACAGGCCCGACGTCGTGCTCATGGACGTGCGCATGCCCGTCCTCGACGGGATCGAGGCCACCCGGGCGATCACTTCGGCGGTGGCCGCCGAGGGCACCCGCGTCCTGATCCTGACGACCTTCGACCTCGACGAGTACGCCTTCAGCGCGCTGCGGGCCGGGGCCAGCGGGTTCCTGCTCAAGGACGTGCCGCCCACCGAGCTCGTGTCGGCCATCCGGACGGTCGCCCGCGGCGACGCCGTCGTGTCGCCGCGCATCACCCGGCGCCTGCTCGAGGAATACGCGGACACGCTGCCCGATCTGTCCGGGAGCGCCGACGGCTCCTCCGCCCCCGGTGCCGAGGCCGAGAACGCGGCGCTCGCACAGCTGACCGAGCGCGAGCGCGAAGTGCTCCTCGCCGTGGCCGACGGCCTGTCCAACTCGGAAATCGCGCAGCGGCTGTACGTCTCCGAGGCGACGGTCAAGTCGCACGTGGGGCGCCTCCTGGCCAAGCTCGGGCTGCGCGACCGGGTGCAGGCGGTCGTCTTCGCGTTCCAGTCCGGGCTCGTCAAGCCCTCGCCCCCCTCGTAATGCCGCCTGCCTCCAGCGGCGCCTCCCCCGACACCGCCCTCGGGGTCTTCACCGAGCAGGGCCCCTGGGTCGTCGACCCTGACGCGCTCACCTGGAGGCCGGGCGTGGCCCGGATCCGGACCCGCCTCCACGCCGAGCTCCCCCGCCTGACCCGGCGGCGGACCCTGCCACCGGGCCGGCGCCTCGGCACCACGGTGCGGCACCTCGGCGGCGCGCTCGGGCTCTGGTACCTGAGGGAGCGCCGCCGCGGTGGGTCGGCGTCGATCGCCGGGATCTCGCACCGGCTGCGAGTGGCGGCCGAGAAGCTGGGCCCCACCTACATCAAGCTCGGCCAGATCATCGCCTCGGGGGACGGGATCTTCCCGCCCGAGCTCGTGGCCGAGTTCAAGTGGTGCCGCGACCAGGTCCCCGCCGAGCCGTGGCCTGTCGTCGAGCGCGTGCTCACGGAGGAGCTGGGCGCACCGATCTCCTCGGTGTTCGCCTCGGTCGGGCACGTGCCCCTGGCGGCGGCCTCCATCGCGCAGGTGCACCCGGCGACGCTGCGCGACGGGACACCCGTCGTCGTCAAGGTCCAGCGACCCTCGGTGGCGGACCGGGTGCACCAGGACCTCGCCGTGATGGCGTGGCTGGCACCGCACCTGGTGGGCCGTATTCCGGTCGCCGCACTCGCCAACCCGCCGGCGCTCGTGGAGCTCTTCGCGGAGACGATCGTGGAGGAGCTCGACTTCCGGCTCGAGGCCGAGAACATGCTCGACATCGCGATGACGTTCGCCGCGCTGGACCAGCGTGACTTCGTCGTGCCCCGGCCACACCCTTCGCTGGTGACGCGCCGGATGCTGGTGATGGAGCGGCTCGACGGGTTCAACTTCGGCGATGCCGAGGGCATGCGTGCAGCCGGCATCGACACCGAGGCCGTCGTGCGTGCCGGAATGATCGGTTTTCTCGAGGGCTGCATGATGTACGGCATCTTCCACGGCGACCTGCACGGCGGGAACCTCTTCGTCATGCCCTCGGGGAAGACCGCGCTGCTCGACTTCGGCATCACGGGCCGGCTCACCGAGCCCAAGCGCCTCGCGCTGCTCTCGCTGCTCGTGGGTGCGTCGAACGGGCACATCCCCTCGCAGGTGGCTGCGCTGCGCGACCTCGGGGCCTTCCCCGACGACGTCGACGTGCAGCATGTGATCGACCTGCTCGGACTGGACCAGCCCCCGATGGACCCCACCTCGTTGACGCCCGACGAGCTCGTCGCCGAGATGCAACGTTCCATCAAGACGCTGCTCTCGCTCGGGGCCAGGCTGCCCAAGGAGCTCATGCTGTTCGTGAAGAACCTGATGTTCCTCGACGGTGCCATCGCCACCCTGGCCCCCGACCTGGACCTGTTCGCCGAGGTGGAGGCGATCGCGCTGATGTTCGCCGCCAAGCATGGCGAGCGGATCATGTCCCAGCTCGGTCTCGAGCACCAGGAGGACTGGGCGCCTGACATGGCCGGTTTCAAGGCGGGTTTCGGGCTGGACGATTCGACCGAGAGCCTCACCTACCGCGACATCCAGGACCGCCGGGCGCAGGTACGCCAGAAGTTCGAGGGGCGCGGGCGCCCGCGGGGGCGGAGGCGGCGGACGCCGAAGTAACCGGTCCTTTTCACCGGTCGGCCCCCCCAACATCCGCGCTTCGACACGCAGTCGGCCTGTGTGCACGCCGACCTTTCTCAGGCCATGGTCGCGCGAGAGCCACCCGAGAGCGTCCTTTACAGCCTCGAGGAGGCACTGGACCTCCTGGCGGCCCTCGAGGATGGCCGAGATGCGCTCATCGACACGGACCACTTCTCGGTTCTGTCCCAGGTGGAGCATCAGATCCAGATCCTCAGCCGTAGACTCGGCTTCCGAGAAGGAGGGTCCGATGGCCGCTGAGCTGCTCAGGGCATCAGAAGCAGCACGTCGTCTGGATATGCCGACCAAGGAGATCTTGCGGCTCATCCACTCGCGTGAGATCCGTTACGAGCTGGTCGACGGTATTGCGCACATTCCGAGTGATGCGCTCGATGAGTATCGAGCCAGGGCGTCCTGACATCAAGAGACCCCCTCCGTTCCGCCGGCTATGTCACCGCTCGCAACCGCCTCCGCCTCCCCAGGAGGTGCTCGAGCGGCCGGGAGAGCAGGAGCACCAGCAGCGGCCACAGCCCGAGCGAGGGGAACGCGATCGTCCCGACCAGCGCGAGGCCCATCAGCACCACGAGGATCGCCGCCGAGTCGATGGTCACCACGTCGTCGGCCGCCTTCTCCTGGAGCTCGGGCCAGCGGACGATGGCCCATTGCTGCACCAACGTCGCGATGGCGGTGACGAGCATGGTGCCGACGTAGATCCCGTCCACTTCGACGGGTCCCTTCGAGGCGGAGCTGATCAGCTCCGTCGGGAACGGGAGGAACACGATGCTGAAGAGCCAGGCGAACATTCCCCAGACGAGGAGCACGTTGTACGCCCGCACCCGCTCGAACAGCTGATGCTGGCCCCACCAGAAGCTGCCGATGACCGCGAAGCTGAGCGCGAACGCCAGGAGCTTCGTCTGGTTGTGGTGGAAGAAGGTGCTCAGCGACTCGTTGCCGATGGAGCTCGCGGCGTCGGCGAGCGGGAGGATGAGGAGCGTGATCGCGATGGCCACCACGGCGTCACTGAAGTTGACCAGGCGGCGGAAGCCGGCTTCACGCTGCATGGCCCATTGTGTCAGCTGCGTGCAGCTCCCTCCACCGCCGAGACATGCAGGAGGCGAGGAGGCGGCCATGACGGCGGCAGGACGTGAGAACGGATCGGTCTCCGGGGATGCGCTCCCGTCCTACACCTCGGGCCCGTCGGCAGTTCCGCTGCTGGGTGACACCATCGGGGCGAACCTTCGGAGCACGGCGGCCCGGGTACCGGGCCACGAGGCCCTCGTCGACGTCCCCTCGGACCGGCGCGTACCGGACCCACGAGCTCGAGTTCGTGCTGCACCAGGCGGGCATCGGGCACCTGGTGGCCGCGTCGCAGTTCAAGACGTCCGACTACGAAGCCATGATCGCCGAGGTGCGACCGCGCTGCCCCGAGCTGCGGACGGTCACGATCATCGGGTCGGCGGAATGGGAGCGATTGGCCGGGACGGACCCCGATGGGCCCCGCCTCGCCGAGGCGGCGACCGGCCTGTCGGCTGACGACCCGATCAACATCCAGTACACGTCGGGGACGACCGGCTTCCCGAAGGGGGCCACGCTCAGCCATCTTGAACAACGGGTTCGTTCGTCGGCGAGCTGTGCGGCTACACCGACGCCGACCGCGTGGGCATCCCAGTGCCCTCTACCACTGCTTCGGCATGACGATGGGGAACCTCGGCTGTACGACGCACGGCGCCACCATGGTCATCCCGGCGCCCGGCTTCGACCGGCCGCCACGCTGGCCGCGCTGGCCGAAGAGCGCTGCACCTCGCTCTACGGGGTGCCGACGATGTTCATCGCCGAGCTGGCCGACCCCGGCTTCGAGGGCCACGATCTCTCCAGCCTGCGCACCGGGATCATGGCGGATCGCCCTGCCCCGTCGAGGTCATGAAGCAGGTGGTCACCCGCATGGGCATGGAGGAGGTGACCATCTGCTACGGAATGACCGAGACCTCGCCCGTCTCCACGCAGACCACGGCGACCGACTCGCTGGAGCGACGCGTCTCGACGGTCGGCCGGGTGCATCCCCACGTGGAGGTCAAGATCGTCGAGCCCGAGACGGGCCGCACCGTGCCGCGCGGCCCGCCGGGCGAGCTCTGCACGCGCGGTTACTCGGTGATGCTCGGTTACTGGGGTGAACCCGAGCGCACGGCCGAGGTAATCGACGCGGCCCGCTACATGCACACCGGGGACCTGGCAGTGATGGACGACGAGGGGTACATCGACGTCACCGGCCGGATCAAGGACATGGTCGTCCGCGGCGGTGAGAACATCTACCCGCGTGAGGTCGAGGAGTTCCTGTACATCGTGCTCGACGCGCAGGTCATCGGCGTGCCCGATGCCCGTTACGGCGAGGAGCTCATGGTGTGGGTGCAGCTCCGGCCCGGTGCCGAGGTGTTGACGGCCGAGGCGCTGCGGGAGTTCTGCTCGGGAAGGCTGGCCCACTACAAGGTCCCCCACTACGTGCACGTCGTCGAGGAGTTCCCCATGACGGTGACCGGCAAGGTGCGCAAGGTCCAGATGCGCGAGGAGTCGGTCGTGCTGTTGGGACTGGGCGAGGCGGCATCGGTCGAGCACGCGTAGGTCCACGACCTTCTCCGGCGGTCACGTGGCCGAGCTGACGGCGTCGTGCCGTGGACCACCCGGGAATCAGGACGTTTGCCTCTAGGGGCGTCGCGTGGACCAAGCCACAATCTGAGGAGCCATCGGCGCACGGGACCGGTCCCATGCCAGACCCATCAGGATTGAGTAGGCACTCGTGAGCACGCCCACATCAGCAGGCCCGACGTCAAGGGGCTGGGTGTAGTGGTGGCGGCGGCCGTCGAAGTTGACCGCGTCACGAAGCAATTCGGCTCGACGGTGGCCCTCCGCGATGTCTCGCTGACCGTCGAGGCCGGGGAGGTCCTGGCGCTCCTCGGTCCGAACGGCGCGGGGAAGACCACGCTCATCCGGATCCTGACGACCCTGCTCATCCCCGATAGCGGCCGTGCCCGCGTCGGCAGCCTCGACGTGCAGCAGGACGCCAGGGCCATCCGGTCACTGATCGGGCTCGCCGGACAGTTCGCCTCCGTGGACGAGTTGCTGACCGGGAGGGAGAACCTCGAGCTCGTCGGTCTCCTCTATCACCTCGAGAAGTCCGAGTACCGGCGGCGGGCCCACGACGCCCTCGAGCAGATGATGCTCGCGGGCGCCGGGGACAAGCCGGTCAAGACGTACTCGGGCGGGATGCGGCGGCGACTCGACCTGGCGGCCAGCCTGATCGGCCGACCCCCCATCCTGTTCCTGGACGAACCGACGACCGGGCTCGATCCCCGCACGAGGAACGACCTCTGGGCGTTCATCGAAGAACTGGTGTCAGAGGGCACCACCGTGCTCTTGACCACCCAGTACATGGATGAGGCGGAGCACCTGGCGGACAGGATCATCGTCCTCGATACCGGGAGCATCGTCGCGCAGGGGACGGCCGACGATCTGAAGGATCAACTCGGGGGCGACGTGCTCGAGATCCGCGTGTCCGACCTCGCCGACCTGGAGCGAGCCGCCGCCTTGGTGGCGCAGTTCGGCAGCGTGGCGCCCCGCCTCAATCCGGACCTGAAGGGGGTCAGCCTTCCGGTCACGGGCAGCGCGAAGGTGCTCATTGCGGCCGGGCGGGCGCTCGACGACAGCGGCATCGCGCTCGACGATCTGGAGATCCGGCGACCCTCGCTCGACGACGTGTTCCTGACCTTCACCGGACATGGTGCGGCGACCTCCGGGGACGGGGCGACCCGCAGCATCCCGGGAGGGCCCGATGAGTGATCTCGCTGCCCGGCGGCTGAGCGCCGAGACCATCCCGCTGACCCCGAGGCTCGCACTGCGCGATGTCAGGGGCATCACCAAGCGCAACCTTCTCCGCATCCTCCGCACCCCGCAGCTCCTTGTCATGTCGGTCGCGCAACCTGCGATCATCCTCCTGCTCCTTCGCTACGTGCTCGGAGGAGCCATCCACATCCCCGGCGTGGACTACGTGGACTACGTCGTCCCGGGCATCTTCCTCGAGGCGGTGCTCATCGGAGGGATGACCACCGCCCTGGCGCTGGCCCAGGACCTTCAGGCGGGCATGATCGACCGTTTCCGCAGCCTGCCCATGGCCCGCTCGGCCTTCCTGGCCGGAAGGACCCTGGCCGATCTCGCCCGCAGCGTGCTCGCGCTGTTCTTCATCATCGGCCTCGGGCTCCTCGTCGGCTTCAGGTTCCACAACACCTTCGCCGCATGCCTCGCCGGCATCGGGCTCATCATCTTGTTCGGCTACGCGTTCATCTGGGTCTACGCCGCCGTCGGCCTGGCGGTGAAAGACCCCCAGACGGCACAGATGGCCGCCATCCTGCCGATGTTCATTCTCTTCTTCGCCAGCTCGGCGGTAGTGCCCGTGGCCACGATGCCGGGTTGGCTGCAGCCCTTCGCGCGCAACCAGCCGACGAGCGACGTTGTCAACTCCGTACGCGCCCTCTTCGAAGGCGGGCCGCTCAACCCCGACTTGTGGCAGGCCATCGCCTGGTGCTGCGGGATCTTCGTCGTCTTCTTCATCGTGTCGTTGAATCTCTATAGAAGGACGGCCTAGTCAGAAGCGCCTCGGCCCCGGCGCAGCAGGTCAACATGGGATCGGCCACGAAGGGCCTGCTCGTCGAGCCTGGCCACGAGCGAGGCCACCCGGGCCCGGATCTGCCCGTAGAGCTGCGAGAGGGCCGGTGCCGGATCGTGGGAGCCCATGGCGGCGCCCTGGTGGGTCCGGGGGCCGGCCGCGGGGCCATGGGATGCTGGAGCCATGACCGACATCCGGGGCCTGCGGGACGCCGACTGGGACGACTGGCGGGCCCTGTGGGCGGGCTACCTGGCCTTCTACCGGGCCGATCTCCCCGACGACACCTCCCGGTCCACGTTCGACCGCCTGTGCGCCGGGGCCGAGGGCATGTTCGGCCTGCTCGCCCTCGACGACGCGGGCCGGGGCATCGGGATGGCCAACTGCGTCGTGCACCCCTCGACCTGGTCCCGCCAGCCCAAGTGCTACCTCGAGGACCTCTTCGTGGCCCCCTCGGCCCGGGGCCACGACGCCGGGCGCGCCCTGCTCGAGGCCGTAAGGCAGGCCGGCGCCGAGCGGGGGGCCGACCGGGTCTACTGGCACACCCAGGCGTACAACGGCCGGGCCCGCTCGCTCTACGACCAGGTCGGGCACCCCACGTCGTTCGTCGTCTACGAGATGTAGGCCAGGACCGCGCTCCGTGTCACAGCTGTTCCCTACTGTGCCCTCCATGCCCGCCGCTGCCCTCCACATCACGGCCCCGTCCTGGGCCGGCCGGTAGGGTTCGACCGGATCAATGCCGCCTCGCCGTCGCAGCGCGACCTCCACCTCCAACTTCGGCGTCGGTCGCCGCGAGTCCCACGTCGCGGACGCCTTCTACGCCCGCTTCGAGGCACCGGAGCTGAGCGCCGACGAGCACGTCACCGCGCACGAGCCCGGCGTGTCGTGCCTGTGCGGCGATGCCCGCCGGATGGATGCGGTGGCGGACGACTCGGTGGCCCTCGTCGTCACCTCACCCCCCTACTTCGCCGGCAAGCAGTACGAGGAGGAGCTCGGCCGCGAGGGGGTGCCCGGGTCCTACATGGAGTACCTGGCGCTGCTGCGCGACGTCTTCGCCGAGTGCAAGCGGGTGCTCGAGCCGGGCGGTCGCATCGCCGTGAACGTGGCCAACCTCGGGCGCAAGCCGTACCGCAGCCTGGCGGCCGACGTCATGACGATCCTGCAGGACGACCTGCACCTGCTGCCCCGGGGCGAGATCGTCTGGCAGAAGGGCGAGGGCGCCAGCGGCTCGTGCGCCTGGGGCTCGTTCCGCTCGGCGGCCAACCCGGTGCTGCGCGACGTGACCGAGCGGGTCGTCGTGGCGAGCAAGGGGCGCTTCGGGCGGGCGCGCAGCCCCAAGGAACGCCGACGCGACGGGCTGCCCCACGAGAGCAGTATCGGGGCCGACGACTTCATGGCGCTGACCCTCGACGTGTGGGACATCCCGCCCGAGAGCGCCGTGCGTGTCCGACACCCCGCCCCGTTCCCCGTCGAGCTGCCCCAGCGCCTGATGGAGCTCTACACGTATCGAGGCGATCTCGTGGTCGACCCGTTCGCCGGGTCGGGCTCGACACTGGTGGCGGCGGCCCGCTGCGGGCGCGACGCCGTCGGCTACGACCTCGACCCGGCCTACGTCGA
>JBKQUM010000019.1:0-41984 GCA_052140165.1 Acidimicrobiales bacterium | reverse complement strand
CACATCCTCAACGCCGACGACGTCGACGGCGAGGCGCAGGCCGTGATCGAGCTCCCGCAGCGGGTGCCCGCCGGGTTCCACGGCAACTGGGTGCCGGACCCGGCCTGAGCTGATCGCGTCGGGGCCCGGCCCGGCCCGGCCCGGCCGGGCCGGGGTACGATTGCGGTGTGTTCGTCTGGCAATGGGTCCAGCAGCACCGATTGCTGTCGGTCCTCGTGCTCGCCGTGGTCATCGTCAGCTCCGCCGGCGGGACGGCGTGGGCGCTCGTGTTCCGCACCGTGTCGTCGCCCGTGGGCCTGCGCGAGGCGCTGCGCATCTACCGACGGGACCAGACCGGCAAGGTACTCGCTACGCTGCGCAACCGGCTGCCGGCGCCGGGCGTCTACACGTACCGCACCAGTGGCGGTGAGGGCTTGAGCCTCATGGGGGTGCAGCGCTCCTTCCCCTCGAGCACCTCCATGATCGTCGCCGACGGGCGTTGCGCGACCGTGAGCTGGGTCCCCATCACCCAGCACACCGAGGCGACCACCCTGTGCGCCGGCAACGACGGCGCGTTGCGCGTGCCCAGGCTCGTCACCGACGAGTCGATCGCCGGCGCGACCACCACGTCCACCGTGGACTGCCCGGCGACGGCCTACCTGCTGCCGCCGGCGGCGCACCCCGGGGAGCGCTGGGGCGTCATGTGCTCGCTGGCGAGCCCGGCGGAGAAGGTGGCCCTGGCCGGGGAGGCGCTCGGCGAGGCGACCATGGTGGTCGGCGGCCACGCCGTGACCGTCGAGCACACACGGTTCACCCTCACCTTCACCGGGACCGAGCACGGCACCAACCCGACGGACTTCTGGATCGTCCCCAGCACCGGGCTCATCGTGCGCGAGCGGGAGACGGTGGGCGTGACCCAGGGCGGTGTCCGCTACGACGAGAACATGGTCGCCACGCTCACCGGGCTCGACCCCTCGCGCTGACGGTGGGATCCGGCGGCGTGCCGACCTGCGCCGCCAGTCGCTTCGGCGCCGTCAGGCAGTAGCTCTCGGCGATCAGCTCGGCCACCTCGTCCCAGTCGAGTGTGCCCGTGCGGTCGAGCCGCACCCCGACCCAGCCGATGTGCCCGACGTACTTCGGCACGAAGAAGCGCCCGGGGTCCGATGCCACCAGGATCGCCTGCACGCCCTTGGGGGCCTTCAGCGTCATCGACTTCCCGTCCTCGCCCGTCATGACGAAGAACTTGTCCCGGATCCGGAACGCCGGTTGGGTGTGGTCGCCGAAGGGACGCTCCTCGGCTTCGGGGAGCGTCAGGCACAGGGCGCGCACCCGGTCGAGAGGGGAGCGCCTCGGGCTCACCCCTCGGAGACGTCGGGCGACGCGCCGAGGGCACCCCGGGCCGCCCGGTCCTGGGCGACGGCATCGTAGGACTCGTAGTCGGACCCCGTGTCGTCGGCGAACTCGAATTCGAGCAGCCCGGCCTCGCCCCACTTCTCGCGCAGGTACCCGTTGTTCGCATCGAGGAGGCCCAGCTTGCGGACGTTGGGGACCAGCTTGGCGAAGAAGCCGCGGGCGAAGCCCCGCATCGGGTTCGTCTTCGCCTTCTCGGCCGCCTGCACGATGAAGGGGAAGACCGCATCGGCGGTCGTCCCCATCCGCTCCCACACCTCGGGGGTGGTGGCCCGGGACCGCGAGTTGAGCGTGGCGTCCACCATGAACTCCTGGCGTTCGCGCAGCTCGGCCTCGCTCAGGTCGCGGTAGAACTCCGACAGGGTCAACACGCCGAACGCCACGTGGCGCGCCTCGTCGGACATGACGTAGCGCAGGAGCTTCGTCAGCAGCGGCTCCTTGGTGCGCCGCAGCATGTCGCCGAAGGCGGCCAACGCCAGCGACTCGATCACGATCTGCATCCCGAGGTACGCGATGTCCCACCGCGAGTCCTCGAGCAGCGACCAGATCTGCGCCTTGAGGAAGGGGCTCATCGGGTACGCGTCGCCGAGCTTGGTGCGGAGATACTTGGCGAAGACCTCGGTGTGCCGCGCTTCGTCCATGGTCTGGGTCGAGGCGTAGTACTTGGCGTCGATCCACGGCACCGTCTCGACGATCTTTGCCGCCGTCATCATCGCCCCCTGTTCGCCGTGCATGAACTGCGACAGGTTCGCCTTGAAGAACTCGATGCCGAGCTGGGAGTACTCCTTCTCCGTCCACTTCGCCAGCGGCGAGCCGGGCAGCGTCCCCGCCACGCGGGCCACGGCCAGCAGGGGGCTGTCCTGTTCGGCGACGAGGCGCTCGGGGTCGACCTCGGTCGACCAGTCGAGGTCGGTGACGCTGTTCCACTGCGACCCCATCGCCTTGTTGTAGAGGGTGACGAGCTGTCCTCGGTCCCGTTCGTAGTCCCACAGGAAGAGGCGGTCGGCGTTGTCGTGGATGACCTGGACGGTCGCCTCCATGTCGGGCCGGCCCGGTACCTGAGGGGTGACCTCGGTGGTCCCTGACACCGGAGGTGTCGCTTCGGACATCGGCCGAGGCTACTTCCGCCGTCCACCCATGTTGGCGTTGGGGGCCGCCTTGGCCACCAGGTCGGGCACCACCTTGCCCAGCTCGGCGGGGTCCCAGCGATCGCCCTTGTCGGCCCCGGGCCCGGCCACCCAGCCCTCGGCCACGCTGATGTGGTCACCCTGGACGTTGAAGACGCGGCCGGTGATGCCCGCCGACTCGGGGCTGCCGAGCCATACCACGATCGGCGCGATGTTGGCGGGGTCGAAGGGGTCGAACTCCTCGGGCTTCTTCTCCGCCGCCACCGCGCCCATCCCGAGGTTCTCGGTCATGCGCGTCAGCGCGGCCGGGGCGATGGCGTTGACCGTGACGCCGTAGCGCTCGAGCTCCATGGCGGCGATCACGGTGAAGGCGGCGATCCCCGCCTTGGCGGCGCCGTAGTTGGTCTGCCCCACGTTGCCGTAAATGCCCGAAGGGGACGTCGTGTTGATGATGCGGGCATCGTTCGTCTCGCCCGCCTTGGTGCGGTTGCGCCAGTACTCGACGGCGTGGCGGGTGGGGGCGAACGTGCCGCGCAGGTGCACCCTGATCACGGCGTCCCACTCGTCGATCGTCATGTTGACCAGCATGCGGTCGCGCAGGATGCCGGCGTTGTTGACCAGCACGTCGATGGTCCCGAACGTGTCGACAGCCGCCTGGATGAGGCGCCCCGCCCCTTCGTAGTCGGAGACGTCGTCGCCGTTCGCCACGGCCTCGCCCCCCATGGCGCGGACCTCGTCGACGACCTGGCCGGCGGGACCGGCCGACGAGCCCGATCCGTCCACCTCCGCTCCGAGGTCGTTGACGACCAGCTTGGCGCCCTGGCTGGCGAACTCGAGGGCGTGCTCGCGCCCGATGCCCCGGCCCGCCCCGGTGATGACGACGACCCGTCCGTCACAGATACCCACGTTTCAGCTCCCTTGGTCCTGGTCACTCCGGCTCGATGCCGCCCGGTAGTGCTCTCGTAGCTTCCTCTTGAAGATCTTCCCAGTATCCTCCCGCGGCAGCTCCGACACGAAGTCGACGCTGCGGGGGCACTTGAAGTGGGCCAGACGGTCCCGGCAGAACGCCATGAGCTCCGCCGCCAGCTCCTCGCTGCCCTCCACGCCCTCGGCGGGCTGCACCACCGCCAGCACGACCTCGCCCCACTCCTCGTCGGGCACCCCGATGGTCGCCACGTCGCCCACGGCGGGGTGGTCCAGGAGGACGGCGTCGACCTCGGCCGGGTAGATGTTGACGCCGCCCGAGATGATGAGGTTGGCGGTGCGGTCGGTGAGGTACAGGTACCCCTCCGCGTCCATGTAGCCCACGTCGCCCAGGGTGAAGTAGTCGCCCCGGAACGCGTCGGCCGTCCTGTCGGCGTCGCCGTAGTAGTCGAATTTGGTGGCGGCCGGAGCCTGGAGGAACACGAGGCCGACCTCCCCGGCGGGCAGGTCGTTGCCGGCGTCGTCGGCGACCTTCACGAGACCCGGCGCCATGGGCCGCCCGACCGTGCCCGGGTGGGCGAGCCAGGTCTCGGAGTCGACCAGGGTGCCCAGGCCCTCGGTGGCGGCGTAGTACTCGACCACGACAGGCCCCAGCCACTCGATCAGGCGCCGCTTGATCGGGACGGGGCACGGCGCCGCCCCGTGGATCACGAAGCGCAGCGAGGAGGTGTCGAAGCGCTCCCGCTCCTCTGGGGGCAGGGCGAGGAGTCGGTGGAACATCGTCGGCACCATGTGGGTGTGGGTGATCCCGTGCCGCTCCACGAGGCGGAGGGCCTCGGCGGGCTCCCAGTGGTCCATGATCACGAGGGGCACGCCGTACAGGAAGGGCACGGCCACCGAGAAGGCCAGTGGGGCGGCGTGGTAGAGCGGGCCCGTCACGAGGTGCGCGTCGGTGCTCGTCGCCCAGTCCTCGTCGTAACCGCAGAAGTTGACGGTGGCCAGTGCACTGATCGCCGCCGTGTCGCGGTGCACGCCCTTGGGCCGGCCTGTCGTGCCCGAGGTGTAGAGCATGTCCGTGCCGAGCACCGGGTCGTCGATGTTCGAGCCGTCCTCGGCGGCGACCACCGAGTGGTACATCTCGAAGCCGGGCAGGTAGCCACCGGTGTTGATCCTCACCAGCCCGGCCCGGCCGGCCTCGGCGGCGACGCCGACCTTGTCGCCCAGCTCGCCCGAGCAGATGAACGCCTTCGCCTCACAGTTCTCGACGAGGTAGGCCGCCTCGGGGCCCGTGAGGTGCCAGTTGATGGGGGTGAAGCGCAGGCCGCTGCGCTGGGCGGCGTAGCGGGCCTCGATGAACTCGGGCCGGTTCGTGCACATCACGGCCAGCGAGTCGCCTGCCTGCAGGCCCCGGGCCCGCAGGGCCCGGGCCAACCGGTTGATGTCGGCGTTGAGATCCTCGTAGGTGCGGTCGCCCTGGGGGGTCACGAGCGCCAGGCGGTCGGGGATGCGCTCGGCCCACCAGGCATGCAGCATGCCCTGCGCCACAGCCTGGCCCTTGTCGGCGGGGACGCTCACCGGGCCTCCCCGCCGGCAGGGCGGAAGAGCGCCAGCTGCCGGCCGTCCGGCAGCGGTTCCCAGGTCACCGTGACGGCCATGCCGCTGCGCACCTCGTCAGGCGGGCAGTCGATGACGTTCGTCATCATCCGGACCCCCTCCTCGAGATCGACCAGGGCCACACAGTAGGGCCGCCCGCCCGAGAACGCGGTGCCGGCTGCCTCGGGCCTGTGCTCCACCACGGCGGCGTAGACGGTGGCGCGCCCGCTGGCGGTGCGCCACTCGAGGGCCGACCCCGGGGCCGCGCAGTGCGGGCAGAAGGAGCGCGGGTAGAACACGCCCCGGTCGCAGGCGGTGCACCACTGGACGAGCAACCTCCCGTCGCCGGTCGCTTCCCAGAAGGGGCCGCTCTCGGCGCCGACGGGGGGCTCGAAGCGGGTCGGCGGGCCGTCCGGGGCGCCGGTCACAGCGTGGCCTCGGTCCCGAGCACCGCCGTCGACATCACCGAGAGGAGGATGCCCGACCCGTGGGCCACCGCGACGTGGGCGCCCTCGACCTGACGATCGCCGCACTCGCCGCGCAGCTGGCGCACCGCCTCGGTGATGAGGAACATGCCGTACATACCCGGGTGGGTGAACGACAGCCCGCCACCGTTCGTGTTCATGGCCAGCGGGCCGCCGCCCGGACCGAGCGTGCCCTCAGCGGCGAAGGGGCCGCCCTCGCCCTTGTCGCAGAAGCCGAGATCCTCCAGGTGCAACAGCGCGGTGATGGTGAAGCTGTCGTAGCCCATGAGCACGTCGACGTCGGAGGCCGACAGGCCGGCCATGGCGAAGGCGCGGGCGCCCGACACCACGCCGGGCGTCGTGGTGAGGTCGGGCATCTGGCTGATCCCCATGTGGTCCGAGCAGGTGGCGGCGCCGAGGAGGTAGACCGGGGGCTTGGGCAGCGAGCGGGCCCGCTCGGCGCTCGTCATGACGAAGGCTCCGGCGCCGTCGGTCACGAGGCAGCAGTCGAGGAGATGGAGCGGGCTCACCTGCAGCGGCGAGGCGAGCACATCGGCGACGGTGAGCGGATCGCGGTGGCGGGCCCGCGGGTTGAGCGCAGCCCATTGGCGTGTGCTGACCGCAATCTGGGCCAGCTGCTCGGGCGTGGTGCCGTACTCGTGCATGTGGCGCGCCGCCGCCAGCGCGTAGGGGCCCATCGGCGTGCGCAGGCCGTAGGGGAGGTCCCACTCCACCATCGGGTTGGGGCCGGGCTGCACCCGGCGGGCGGCGGGGCGCCGTCGCGTCCGGTTGCTGCGGGGGGTCGACGCGTACACGCTGACCACGACGTCACAGACGCCCGCGGCAATGGCGGCGGCGGCATGCTCGACGTGGACCTCGTAGCTCGAGCCGCCGGTCATCGTCGAGTCCATGAACACCGGGTGGATGCCGAGGTACTCGGCGAGGGCGACGGCCGACTCGGCGTGGCAGACGCCGTCGACGTCGGCCAGCGTCAGGCCCGCGTCCTCGAGCGCACCGAGGACCATGGCCACCTCGAGCTCACGCCCGGTGCGGTCGAGCTCGCCGGTCGGGGAGACGTCCTCGGCGACGCCCACGATGGCCGCCGCTCCCCGCAGCGTCCGGTCCACCCGGCCCACGTGGCGCACCCGGTCGACCCGGTCGACCCGCTCCTCCTCCACGACCCCCCGGCCCCCGGCCCTGACTCGACCCGTGCCCCGTGCCCCGTGCCCCGTGCCTGGCTAGGCGTTCTTGGGGAGCTCGGAGAAGGGCGTCACGCGGTCGTTGTTGGGCTCCTTGGGCAGGCCCAGGACCCGTTCCCCGATGATGTTGCGCTGCACCTGGTCCGTCCCACCGTAAATCGGTGGCGCCTGGGCGAAGAGTGCCATCTCGCCGATGCCGCCCGCGAAGGGGTCGCCGGTCGCGTGCTTGAGGGCCGCCTTGTCGTCGCTGTCGTAGGCGTGCAGCATCCCGGCCGGGCCCGAGATGCGCAGGCCGAGGTCACGGGTGAGGCGCACGATCATGCTCATGGAGAGCTTGGCCACGTTGGGCATGCCCGGGATGTCCTTGCCCTGCTCCTTGACCGCCTTGACCCGCAGGCCGTTGAAGCGGCCCAGCTCGCCGAGCGTGTAGAGCCGGGCCAGGTCCTGGCGGATGCCGGCGTCCTTGTTGACGCCCCGTGACTGGGCGAGGCTGATCAGCATCCCCGCGCCGCCGCGCATGGCGCCCAGCGCGCCGCTCGGCTGCTGCGACGTCTTGGCGCCGGGTGCCGGCGCAGGCGGGACCAGGTCGCCGACCCGCCGGCCGAGGAAGCCCATGACGGTGCCCGGCTGGGCGAGGCCTCCGCCCGCAGCGTTGCCGCCCCCCGAGCCGAGACCGGCCCGCTCGTTCATGAGCGTGGTGTTGGCCGCGGCCCACCCGTTGTTGACCCCGCCGATGAGGGCGGAGTCGGCCACGCGGGCGTCGGTGATGAAGACCTCGTTGAAGAGCGCGTGCCCCGTCATCTCCTTGAGGGGGCGGACGTCGACGCCGTCCTGGAGCATGTCGAAGGCGAAGTAGGAGATGCCCTGGTGCTTGGGCACGTCGGGGTCGGTGCGGGCGAGCAGCATGCCGAGGTCGGCGTACTGGCCGCCCGAGGTCCACACCTTCTGGCCGTTGACGACCCACTCGTCGCCGTCCCGGACCGCCCTCGTCTGGAGGCCGGCGAGATCCGAGCCCGCCTGGGGCTCGCTGAAGAGCTGGCACCAGGCCTTCTGCCCCGTGACGATGTCGCGCACGTAGAGGTCGACCTGCTCCTGGGTGCCGTGCGCCGCGATCGTCGGAGCCGCCAGCAGGAGCCCCAGGCCGGCGGGAGCGCCCAGCGCGCCGGACTTGGCGATCTCCTGCTGGACCAGGACCACGTCGGACCGCGCCATGCCCTTGCCGTACGCGTTGGTCGGGAGCCCGGGGGCGGCCCAGCCGGCCAACCCCAGGCGCTCCCACCACTGGGCGACCGTCAGGTCGGGGTCCCAATTGCTGCCCAGCCAGGCCCGGAGCTCGCTGAGCAACTCGTCGGTGGCGGTCGTCTCGGTCGCGGTGTCGGTCACGTCGCGAAGTTATCGGGCGCGCCACGGGACGGGCGACTCGCCCCAAACATGGGTAGCGTCAGCTCGATGCACGACGATCGGCTCGACGCGGCATTCGACGCCTGGCTGCAGGCACAGACGGCGGCGCTCGACGTCGTCCGGGAGGCAACGGGCGTCCCCGAGACCGACGTGAACGTGGCCGAGGGGTACCGGTGGGTGACCCGGTTGTCCCGGCTGGCCCTGGACTGGATCGTGGAGCGCTCCGACCCGCTGCACCCCCAGCTCTTCACGCTCCAGGACGACTACCGGAAGCTCCTCGTGGACAATCCCGACGTGCACTACCTCTTCTGCGTGCTCGACGACTCGCACTCCTACCGCCTCGCGGGGCACCGCGGGGAGTGCGCCTACCTCGGCATGACGTTCGGCACGGCCTTCGGGCAGGGCCAGGTGGGTGGCCGGACGGGCACCCAGACGCAGACCCACATTGACGCGTTCGATCTCGGCCCCGACGGGGAGGTCGACATCCTGATCGCGCCGGAGTCCGCCATGCCCGATCCGCGTCCCAAGAACTCGGTCGTCCTCGAGCCGGGGACGGCGCAACTGGCCATCAGGGAGACCCACTTCGAGAAGTCCCCCGAGCGTTTCTCGCGGCTGCGGGTGGAGCTCGTGCCCCGGCCGGGAGAGATCGTGCCGCCACCGGTCCTCTCGAGCGAAGAGCTCGCACCCAAGCTCGAGTTCGCCGCCATGTTCCTGACCTTCGTCGGCGCGACGGCGCTGCAAATGTGGCGCGACGCCGCCGGCAACATGAACACGTTCGGCGGCGAGGCCGGGTCGGCACACGTGGCGGCGCAAGAGGACGAGGTGCGCTCGCACTCCAACGCGGAGATGACGTACCACGGCGGGCGGTTCCGGCTCGAGCCCGGTGAGGCGCTCGTGGTCACCGTCCACGAGCCGGAGCGGCCGTTCCTCTACTGGGGCCTCGCCCTGACCTCGCCGTGGATGGAGAGCTTCGACTACCGCTACACGACGACGGCGCTGAACAACAAGACGGCCGCGCGCTCGGCCGACGGGTCCTGGCGCATGGTCATCGCGCCGACGGACCCCGGCGTGGAGAACTGGCTGGACACGGGCGGCCGCCTCGAGGGCTACATGCTGGTGCGGTGGGTGCTCGCCGACGAGCCACCGCACCCGACGGCCGAGGTGGTCAAGATCGCCGATCTCGGCTGAGCCGGGGTCAGGTCACCTCCGAGGGCACCCCGAACCGCTCCTGGTAGGGCGTCACCAGGGCACGATGTGTGCCCAGGTCGAGCCCGGTGTCCGCGAAGGAGTAGTCGTGGCCCGACCTCCGGGCGGTGTGGCGGGCGGCCAGGTACGCCTCGAGGGAGGCGCGGAATTCCGAACTGACCGGGAGTCCCCACCCGGCGTAGAGCCCTTCGACGACCCCGAGAGGGTCGGCCACGAGGTCGCGGTAGACGACGTCGGCGATCTGGCCGTTCGGGATGTCGCCCGCGTCGCGCTCCGCCGTGACGTGGTCCATCTGCATCTCGAGACCCATGGCCATGAACTCGACCAGGACGGCATGGTCGACGTGGTCCGAGTGCATGTAGTGCAGGGTGGCCATGAGATCGGCGAGTGACCCGATGACGCGCAGCGGATCGCGGTGGGTGATCACGACCCGGGCATCGGGGTAGGTCGAGAAGACCAGGGGCAGGGCGGACAGGTGGGAGGGCGCCTTGACGACCCAGCGCGTCGTGGGCCGCTCGGCCACCCACTGCAGCGTCTGCAGCTGGCGCTTGTGCCAGTCGTAAATCGGCGCCTGGTCCACGCCGCTGCGCCACATCGTGTACTCGGCCACGTTGTACAGACCGGTGTACATGTCGCTCGAGAACTGGTGGGCGAAGGCGAAGATGCACTCGGTGGGGAGGCGGCCGCCGTTCTCGTGCATGGCGGTGAAGGCCGGCACCATCTCGTCCATGAGCGTGATCTCGTCGTCGCACAGGTCGCCGGACGCGTCCTCGTAGGGGACGCTGTGGAGCAGCTCCCAGAGGAGCGGCGGGCGGTTGTCGGGGTCACAGGCGAGCAACTCGTGGAGCAGCGTCGTGCCCGAGCGCCCGAGGCCCGTCACGACGATCGGCGCGCGCACGGGCTCGCGCAGGACGGCCGGCTCTCTCTTCCACAGGTCGACCATGCGCAACCGGTTCTGGAGGATCAGCTGGATCTCCCCGCGTGTGCGCAGCCGGCCGGGCAGGTGGAGGCGCGCCTCGGAGTCGAGCGACGCGCAGAGGCGCCGGAACGGCTCCTCCCACCAGTCGTCGCCGAAGTCGTCGAGGCCGGTCGTGATGGTCGCGGCGGCGCAGACGTCGTCGGGGACGAGCGAGATGAGAGAACGGCCGTCGTCGCCGAGGCCGCGTCCGAGTGAGACCATCTTGTCCGTCCACGGGCTGCGTGGCGGCGGGTCCCAGGGCATGGGCCGTCACCGTACCCGCAACGGGGGAAGCAACGGAGGTGGAGCCGCCAGGGGGAGAATGGCCCGGTGAGCGAGCACGCGGCCGGCCTGGGCGTCGACGAGATCATCGAACTGCTGGCGCGGGGCGCCGGTCGGCCGCTCCGCGACGGCTCGTCCGTCTCGCAACTGGACCACGCGCTGCAGACCGCCAGCCTGCTCGAGCGAGAGGTCCCCGCCGATCACGAGCTGGCGGCGGCGGGGCTCGTGCACGACATCGGCCACCTCATGCCCGGGGTCGGTGACGAGGCGCACGCGGCGGTGGCGGCCGAGGCCGTGCGGCGAGCGCTGGGGAGCCGGGTGGCCGGCCTGGTCGCCCTGCACGTCGCGGCGAAGCGCTACCTGGTGGCCGTCGAGCCCGCCTACGGCGCCGAGCTGGCGTCGGACAGCGTGGCGTCGCTCGCGGCCCAGGGCGGGCCCATGCCGCCGGACGAGGTGGCCACCTTCGCAGCCCTCCCGTCGGCGCCCGAGGCCGTGGCGTTGCGGCGGGCCGACGACCGCGGGAAGGTCGAGGCACTGGTGGTTCGGGATCTCGACCACTGGGTACCGCTCCTCCAGGGACTGTCCGAGCAGGGTGGTACGACCGGGAGCTGACCCACGTGTCGGGCTTCCTGGCACTCGACGGTGGGCGGATCCGGCTCGGCGGCGTCGATGTCGACCGCTGGCCGGCGCACCTGCGGTCGGCCGCGGGACTCGGGCGAACCTTCCAGGAGGCCCGGCTGTTTTCCTCGCTCACGGTGGCCGAGACGATCGCGGTGGCCCAGGAGCGGCACCTCCGGTCGCGCGACATGATCGCGGCCGGCCTGCGTCTGCCCGCCTCACTCGACTCCGAGGCGGACGTGGCGGAGAAGGCCGAACAGCTCGTCGAGATGATGGGCCTGACCGCGTTCCGGGAGAAGCTCGTGGGCGAGCTGTCCACCGGGACCCGCCGCATCGTCGAGCTGGCCTGCGTGCTGGCCCAGGAGCCGGGCGTCCTCCTCCTCGACGAGCCCTCGGGTGGCGTGGCCCAGCGCGAGACCGAGGCCATGGGGCCGCTGCTCGTCCGGGTCCAGCAGCACACCGGCTGCTCCATCCTGGTCGTCGAGCACGACATGCCACTGCTGACGGCCGTCTGCGACCGCATGATCGCCCTCGAGCTGGGAGAGGTGATCGCCGAGGGGTCACCGGCCGAGGTGCTCGAGCACCCCGCGGTGATCGAGTCGTACCTCGGCACCGACGACTCGACGATCAACCGGTCGGGCGTGCGCGTGTAGCTCCTCCCTGCGACCGGCAGTCGGCGCAGACCCGAGCCGGCGGTTCGGTGCACCGGTCGCGACGCCGGCGGATCAGGACGTGACGCCCGCCACGATCTCGGCGAAGGCGGCTGGTGCCGTCACCGGGAAGAGGTGGCCCGAATCGACCCGGATGACCGTCACCGGGTCCGGGAGTCGACGCGCCATCACCTCCTGGGTCGCAGCAGGCACCGGGCGGTCCTGTTCGTTGAGCACGTAGGTGATGGGGACACCCGCCACGGCGGACCAGTGCACGGGCTGGAAGTAGTGGTGCACCGTGTCCTCGACGCAGCGAACGGGATCGGCCACGAACGCCAGGGTCTCGTCGTCGAGCGGGTCATCACCATACGCATGTCGGAGGGACTCGGGGTCAGGGGGAGTCCCGGGCAGGGTGATGGTGCGGCCGTCGCGCTCGGCGGCGCGGAGGGCCAGGACCAGCCCCTCGCGGTGGCGCTCCTTCATGCAGTCGATCCCGCAGCCTCCCTCTGCAGGGACGAGCGCAGCGTTGAGCAGGATGGAGCTCACCCGGCCGCCCAGGGCGGAGACGACGCCCGGCACGACCAGGCCGCCGGAGGAATGGGCCACCAGCACGATCGGCCCGTCGCCGGCCTTCGACCCGATGTCGGCCACGACGGATGCAACCTCCTCGTCGACGGAGAGCGTGGCCAGGTCGGCGGGCCTGTCAGCCCGTCCGGGCAGGTCCACGGCGAACGTCCCGGTCCGGAGCAGGGGGAGCACACGGTCCCAGAAGCGGGCCGTCGTGCCGCCGCCGTGGACGAGGACGACCGTCACGGCCGCTGGGAGCCCGGGAGGATGCGCATGGGCGCGGACGTTACCGCGACCGGCCGGCGCGGCCCGGGGCCGAGGCGCAAGACTGGGGTCCATGAAGTCGATCGAGATCGAGATCGACGCCTCCCGGAACCGGATCGTCGAGCTGACCGCTGAGCTCACGCGGTTCTGTGCCGGGCTCGGAGACGGGCTCGTCAACGTCTTCGTGCCACACGCCACCGCTGGCCTGGCCCTGATGGAGACGGGGTCGGGATCGGAGCGCGATCTCCTCGACGCACTCGAACGGCTCCTCCCGCGCGACCGCCGCTACCGGCACGCCCACGGTTCTCCGGGTCACGGGGCCGATCATTTGCTGCCGGCCCTGGTCAGCCCGTCGTTGACGCTCCCCGTGCTCGACGGTCTGGTCGTCCTCGGGACCTGGCAGTCAGTGGTGCTCGTGGACCTCAATGTCGACAACCCGCGGCGCCGGGTGCGATTCAGCTTCGTCGCCGCTTCGGGTGATTAGGGCCGGTTCACGGGGAGTCGGGTCAGCGGCCTGGAGCGACGAGCGATCCGCTCTCGTCGAAAGCCACCGTGTGGTTGTCGATCAGGTGGACGCAGGCTGCGACCACGTCTGCGTCGTAACGGGTGCCTGCGCCACTCCGGATTTCGTCGAGCGCGAGGTCGATGCCGAGGGCCGCTCGGTACGGTCGTCCCGAAGCCATCGACTCGACGACGTCCGCCACGGCGATGATGCGGCTCCCGATGGAGATTTGCGCACCGCGCAGGCCGCACGGATACCCCGAGCCGTCGCAGCGTTCGTGATGCTGCCTGACCATGTCCGCCACGTGCTCGGGAAAGTGCACCTTCATCAGCATGTCGAAGCCGGCCTGGCTGTGCATCCGGACCACGGCCATCTCGGTGTCGGTGAGCCGGCCCGGACGCGTGAGCAGCTCCGCCGGAACCGACAACTTGCCGATGTCATGGATCCTGGCGGCCAATCCGATCTCGTCGATCTCGTGGGGTTCGAGACGGAGCTCGCCGGCGATCGCGACGGCCAGCTGCGCCACCCGCTCCTGGTGACCGGCGGTATAGGGATCGCGCATCTCGACGGAGGCCGAGAGGGCGCTGACGACCGCCCGCGTCAGTGTGGCCTGGCTCTCCTCCAGCTGCTTCCGGTCGGTGATGTCGATGACGATGATGGCGATGCCGGTGACGAACCCGTTCACCTCGATCGGGTTCAGGTTCGTCAGCCAGGCGTGGATCCGGCCTCCGTCCGTCGGGAGCGGGCCGGACACTTCACGGTTGACGACCGCCTCACCGGTGTCGAGGACATGCCGGTAGATGGGCTCGAGCGCGGGCCACAGGAGGGGGACGACCTCGGCGACGGGACGCCCGATCTCGTCCTCGACCCGGCAACCGATCGCCGATGCGAGCATCTGGTTCATGCGCACCAGCCGCAAGTCCCGGTCGACGTACCCGAAACCGACGGTCGAGGTCGACTGGAGCGAGTCGATGATCGACGACGCCTCTGCAGTTGCCTGGTGCGAGTCCCGCAGGCTCTCCTCGAGCCGGGTCCAATCGGCCTGCCCGACCGCGCGGTCCATCGCTTCCTCGCCGGGTCGAGCGTGGGTCGTGCCGCCGGCGACCGCACCTCCGATGGTGGCGGTGCGGTTCCGTCCCTGCTCCTTGGCCCGGTAGAGGCCACGGTCTGCGTCCCGGAAGAGCCTCTGGCTCGTCGGCTCGCGCGGGTCGAGCGCGGCGTAGCCGATGCTGATGGTGACCCCGGCTTCCTCCGACCGAGAAAAGGCCTCCACCATTCGCTCGGCCAGGGCGTGCGCACTCGCCAGACCGGTCATCGGGAGGATGACGCCGAACTCGTCGCCTCCGATCCGGGCGACGGCGTCGACGGATCGGCTGATCCGGCCGATCCTCGCGCCGGCCTTGACGAGCGCCGCGTCCCCGGCGGCATGGCCGCGGGCGTCGTTGAACGACCTGAACAGATCGATGTCGACGACCAGCAAGCTGAGCGGCTCACCGTGTCGCAGGGCGCGGTCCACCTCGATGCTCAGACGGTCGTAGAACGCGCCGTGGCTCAGGCATCCGGTGAGCGAATCGGTGCGTGCCTGACGGTGGAGCCTCCGGATGAGCAGGTCCTCGTCGCGTTCGAGCCGTGAGCGGTACACCGCGGCGCCCAGGCTGAGGGCCACTGTGCCCACCAGGAAGGCGGAGAGTGCGGCGACGTCGCTCGTCGACGACGAGACGTCGACACTGGTGAGCACCACCGCCACCATCTCGACCAATGCGGCCACACCGCAGATCCACACCTCTCTGGCCGGGAGCGCCAGGGCCGCACTCAGGATCGGGAGTGCGATCATGAGGACGAGAGGGCTGTCGACGCCACCGTCCAGCCAGATGGCGATCGTCAGGGCCGCCCCTGCGAAGAGGGTCGAGAGGAGACAGAACCTCAGCCGCCACGCCTGCGCGGAGACCCGGTTGACGAAGAGGAGCGCGCAGACGGCGACGATGAGAGTCAGCGAGCTGACGACCTGGAGCGCCAGGCGATGCGGTCCGTCGGGCGTCACTGCGGAGTAGAGGAGAACGAAGAGCGCCTCGCCGGTGAGCACGAGATAGCCGAGACGGATGTAGGACGCCCAGAAGCGCTGCCTCTGCGCGACGAGAGAGTGCTCGACCGACCCGGCCGAGGTGTCGTCCGCCGAGCGCCGGGTCTCGAGGCCGGAGGTCGAAAGCAGATCCAGGCTCACCGTCTTGTATCGGCCGTTACCCGGGGTTGGATGACACATCCCCCGATCCCTGGGCGGAATTTGGTGCATTCGGCTGCAATGGTGATTGCCGCCTGTACACGGCCGGCGGACTCCGTGGTCCGAGTGCCCACGCCTCCTCTCGGGCACGCGGCGCGACCCCGTTTGCACTCCCGGCGACGGGCACGGCAGAGTCCCCCCGTGGATGCCCCGGTGGCAGGGAGCTGCGACGCCCGCTTCAGGCACGTGAGAGAGGAGTTCGCGCGCAATTTCTCCGAGCGCGGCGAGGTCGGTGCTGCGGTGCACGTGATCATCGACGGGACGACCGTGGTCGACCTGGTCGGCGGATGGCGGGACGGGGACCGCCGCCTGCCCTGGCAGCCCGACACGCTGGTCGACTTCTACTCGGTGGGCAAGGCGTTCCTGGCGCTCCTCGCGCTCCAGCTCGTCGACAGTGGGCTGATCGCTCTCGACGACCCCGTTGCAACCGCCTGGCCCGAGTTCGCGGCCGGTGGCAAGGAGGGGGTGTCGCTCCGCCAGGCCCTGTGCCACCGTGCCGCCGTTCCGGCCATCCGCGAGCACCTGACCAACGAGGACCTGTGGGACTGGACGCGCATGACCGGCGCGCTGGCCGCGACGGAGCCGTGGTGGGAACCCGGCACACGGCACGCCTACCACACCAACACCTACGGGCACCTGATCGGCGAGGTGGTCCGACGGGTGAGCGGGGAGGCCTGCGGGCGCAGGCTGGCCGCAGTGGCGGGTGCCCTCGGAGCCGATGTGCACGTCGGCGTCCCGCCGACGGAGCGGCATCGTTGCGCGCAGGTGATCTTCGCGGCTCCCGACAGGACCGAGGGGCTGGACTTCGCGGCGCTCGAGGGCGACGAGCTCATGGAGATGCTGAGCTACTTCAACCCGCCCGGGTATTCCTCCATGGGGGTGGTGAACTCTGCCCGTTGGCACGAGGCAGAGGTCCCTTCGACGAACGGGCACGGCACCGCGACCGGGGTGGCGCGCATGTACGCCGGGCTGCTCGAGCCCGGCCGGGTGGTCTCGGTCGACCTGCTCGCAGAGGCGGTCTCCCCGCAGTCCCGGGGCTACTGCCCGATCCTCCACGAGGACGTCACGTTCGGGCTCGGCTTCACGCCGACGACGGCGCGCCGCGCGTTCGGTCCGAACCCCGGGAGCTTCGGCCACTTCGGCACCGGTGGTGCCGTCGGTTTCGCCGATCCCCATGCCGGCGTCGCGTTCGGTTACGTCATGAACCATGTGATCCCCCGTTGGCAGAGCACGCGCAACCGCTCGGTGATCGACGCGGTGTACGACGCACTCTGACCGTCAACGGGCATTGGAGCCCCGCACGGCAGGGGCTGCCGTGCGGCTGGCCGGGGCAGCCGCCGCCCGGCCCGCTGACTCGGACGCTGCGGTGGCCGCTGACGGGTGAGGGGTCGCTGCCCCGCAGGTGGGCATGCTCTAACGTTCCGCGTGGATCGGCCGCCGCCGCCGGCGGTGTCCAAATAGGGGGCGACATGACCGACGCAGCAATGGCGATGCCGACCCGGCGTGCCGACATGTGGTACGCCGGGTCGGCACCCCAGCGCCGGCTGACCGTGGCCTTCCGCATCATCTTGGTCATCCCCCAGGCCATCGTGCTGTACTTCCTCGGCCTCGCCACCTTCTTCGTCGCGGTCATCGGTTGGTTCGCCGCGCTCTTCATGGGACGGCTCCCGGATTGGGCCCACGGCTTCATGAGCGGCGTGGTGCGCTGGTACACGCGGGTCGCCGCCTACATGTACCTGTTGACCGACCGCTATCCACCCTTCTCGCTCGATGACGAGGAGTTCCCGGCGCGGCCCATGCTCCCTGCCCCGGGACGATTGAACCGCTGGGCCGTGCTGTTCCGGATCATCCTGGCCATACCGGGCGCCGTCTTCTCTCAGATCGTGGAGTACGGCTTGACCTTCCCGCTGCTGATCGTGATGTGGTTCGTGGTCCTGATCGGCGGCAGTATGCCCCAGTCTCTGTACGCGGCCTACTCGGCCCTGCTCCGCTACCAAGTCCGGTTCCACTCCTACTTCTTGATGCTGACCTCCGAGTACGCCTGGGGCATGCTGGGCGACCCGGTTGCACCCCAGGCCCCGCCGTACGCGACGCCGCCCGCCCCCACCACCTCCACCGGAGCTCCGGCGTATTCGCCGGGATACCAGACCCCGCCCCCACAGCCGTTCTCCTACCCGTCGGCTCCCACCGAGGTGGCGGGTACGCCGTCCGACGCGGTGCCGCCCGCCGACGAGATCGACGCCCCCGAGTCCGCGCCGGCGCCAGAAGACGCAGGTGCACCCGAATCGGAATCGACGGCCACTGCGCCGGCCCCCGCGCCGCCCGAGTGGCCCCCACCCATGCCGGCCCCACCGCTGCCGCCTCCACCCATGCCGCCCCTGCAGACCGGAGTCGGCGCGATGCCCCCGCCCCCTCCTTGGGAGCGGCTGGCGCCGTCGCTCCCTGCGGCGGATCAGACCCCGGGATGGGCCACCCTGGTCCTGACCGGTGCCGCACGGGGCTGGATCATCTTCGCCATCGTGTGGGGCTCCATCCTCTTCCTCGGTCAGAACATCGCTCAGAACGTCAGCACAGGCAATCGCCAATCGAGCGTCCAACAGTTCAACACGGTGGATTCCGACACCCACTCGGTCACCACTGCCATCGACAATGCCGGAGCGAGCATCAAGTCGTGCACCACGGTGTCGTGCCTGCGCCCGACGCACCTCACTGCCGCCGCCAAGTTGACCCAGCTCGCCGACGACGTGCACGGGATGAGCCTGCCGTCGAATGCAAACGGGCAGGCGCAGAGCGTGGAGAGCGATGCGACGCAGCTGGCGTCCATCTTCACCGAGCTGGCCAACAGCTCGGACGCTGCCAGCTACCGGGCCACGGTGCAGAGCAGCAACTTCGATTCCATCCTCAACTCGTACGCCAGCGACTCCAACAACCTCTTGAACGCCCTGCATTCGGACGCGGGCTGACCCTGGGGGCATGGCGCAGTGAGGTTCGAGGACCTCGTGGCCGAGGGTGCCGCCGCACCGGTCGAGGGTTGGGATTTCTCGTGGTTCGAGGGACGGGCGACCGAGGAACGGCCGCCGTGGGGCTACGCCCGTCTGATGGGCGAGCACATGGCCCGCGCCTCGGCCGCCCTGGATATCGAGACGGGCGGGGGTGAGGTGCTCGCCACCGCCATGTCGCCGCCCCCGGTCCTGGTGGCAACCGAGTCCTGGCCGCCCAACGTCACCATCGCCCGGGCCAGACTGCGTGAGCTCGGGGGACACGTGGTGGCCGTCGCTGACGCTCCGACGCTGCCGTTCGTCGCCGAGTCGTTCGACCTGGTCGTCAGCCGCCACCCGGTGACCGTGTTGTGGGGTGAGATCGCCCGGGTCCTACGGCCGGGCGCCGTGTACCTGTCCCAGCAGATCGGTGCAGGGACGAATCGCGAGCTGACCGAATTCATGATGGGGCCGAAGCCGGTGAACCCGAGCCGGAGCCCGGAGCACGCCCGCGCCGCGGCTGAGGCCGCTGGGCTGGAGGTACTGGACGTGAGAGCCTGTGCCCTTCGGGTCGAGTTCTTCGATGTCGGTGCGGTGGTGCATTTCCTCCGAAAGGTGCGCTGGACCGTGCCCGACTTCACCCCGGAGGCCTACGCGGGCCGTCTTCGCCGGATGCACGAGCTGATCGAGCAGGACGGCTCGTTCGTGTCGACGGCACAGCGCCTTCTGGTGGAGGCGCGGCGCCCCAGCTGAGCGACGATTCAGCTCGCCTGGCTCACCGAGCTCATGTTGTAGTCGGGGATCCGCAGCGGCGGCATGATCGTCCGGTTGAGGTACTCGCCGAACTCGCGCCCGAGCGCGCGCACCGGCGTGCCGACCTCGGTCGCCCGCGCCAGGAGGTCCACCGGGCTCTCGTTGAAGCGGAAGTTGTTCGCCGCGCCCACGACCGCGCCGTCCTCAATCACGTAGACGCCGTCCCGGGTGAGGCCGGTGACCAACAGCGTGGCCGGGTCGACCTCCCGGATGTACCACAGGCACGTGAGGAGGAGGCCACGCTCGGTGCGGGCCACCATGTCGTCGACAGAGCCACCCGTGGCGCCGTCGCAGTCCAACACGAGGTTGTCGACGTATTGCGCGGCCGGCACACCCGACTTCGCTGCACCCGCCCTGTGGTGCCGGAGGTGCGCCAAGACGCCCTCACGCAGCCAGTCGACCCTCCGGACGGGAAGTCCGTCGTCGAAGACCGAGACGTCCGAGCTGCTCGATTCCGCCGCCACGAAGGGTATGCACTCGACCCCGGACTCGAAGGGGTCGCTGAAGAGGGTGAAGGGGAGCGGGGCGATCCTCTCGCCGACGCGCGTGCCGGCGCCCTCCTTGGAGAACACGGTGCGACCGTCCTCGGCGTTGCGTCCCCCGAGGCCCCCGAAGGCGAGCTCCGCCATCATGTCGGCCACACCCGATGGCGGCAGGATCACCTCGTAGCGGCCGGCCTCCAGCGAGACCTGCCGCTGCGCCCAGTCGAGCCGGCGCCAGATCTCCTGCTCCATGAGCTCCATGGACGGCGCGATGGTGGGTTCCCCGACCCAGGCCGAGCCCTTCCCGTCGGCGGTGCGGCCGACCAGGTTCACGGCCGCGGTCGGCTGCAGGTGGGACAGCCGCAGTCCCGTCGAGCTCCCCAGGTACAGCGTCGTGAGGTCGAGCTCGGCGAACCCCGCCAGCACCGCGTCGCGGGCGCGCGCCCGGCCGAACGCACCCGACAGCGACGACAGGACGTCCTCGAGGACCGAGGAGTCCGTCTCCTCGGGCGCCAGCCCGAAGTCGCGCCCGAGACTGCCATTGAACGGCTCGACCAGGGGAAACGCGTCCTCGGCGCGTGACGCCGCTCGGGCGTCGGCGAGCGCCGCGGCCACCATCTCGTCGACGCCGGCCGACCCCACGACCCCCGTCCGGCGCGCGCTGCCGACCGACCCCGCGACCATCGCGATCACGCTGACGGAGCGTGCCCGGTGGACCCCGTTGGTCGTGGTCGAGTTCAACGCGAAGCGGACGTCGGCATGGCTGCCCTCTTCGACCAGCACGAGGCAGCCGTCCGCGCCAGTGGTATCCGCGCCCGCGAGACCTCGCTCCACGAGCTCCTGGGCCGGGATCACCGGCGCCCTCCGTGCACGCTCAGCGTCCCGCCTCCTCGCGCGTGTTGAGCACGCGCACGCCGCGCACAAGCACCGCCGGGCACCCGTGCGAGACCGGCGCCACCTGTCCCGGCTGCCCCTTGCCGCAGTTGAACGCACCTCCGAGCACCCAGGTGGACGCGCCGCCGACGGCTTCCATCGCGCCCCAGAAGTCCGTCGTCGTCGCCTGGTACGCCACGTCCTTGAGCTGGCCTGCGAGTCTGCCGTTCTCAATCCGGTAGAAACGCTGCCCGGTGAACTGGAAGTTGTACCGCTGCATGTCGATGGACCAGCTCTTGTCGCCGGCGATGTAGATGCCGCGGTCCACCCCCGCGATCAGCTCGTCGGTGCTCGGACCCTCCGCGCCGGAGTGGGCCAGCGAGACGTTGGCCATGCGTTGAATGGGCACGTGCATGGGCGAGTCGGCGAAGGCACAACCGTTGGAGCGTTCGAACCCCATGGCGGCGGCGATCGAGCGATCGAGCTGGTAGCCCACCAGCGTCCCGTCGCGTACGAGGTCGAAGGACTGTCCCTCGACGCCCTCACCGTCGATCCCGATCGTTGCCAGGCCGTGCTCCACCGTGCGGTCGCCCGTCACGTGCATGACGGGAGAGCCGTAGGCGAGCGTGCCGAGCTGATCGAAGGTCGCAAAGGAGGTCCCGGCATAGGCCGCCTCGTAGCCGACGGCCCGGTCGAGCTCGGTGGCGTGCCCGATCGACTCGTGGATGGTGAGCCACAGGTTCGAGGGGTCGACGACGAGGTCGTAGGGGCCGGCCTGGACCGACGGAGCCCGCAGCTTCTCGGCCAGCAGCTCGGGCAACCGGCCGAGCTCCCCGTCCCAGTCCCAGCTGCCGTCGCCGGCCGGGCCGGCCAGGAATTCCCAGCCCCGCCCGACGGGTGGTGCCAGCGTGCGCATCGTCTCGAACCCGGAGTCCGAGAGCGCCAGCGCCTCGAGCTGGGCCTGCATGCGCACCCGGTGCTGGGTCGCCCGCGTTCCGTTGAGGTCGGCCAGATACGTCTGCTCCGACACGGCCAGCAGCGAGGCGGTCGTGTGCGAGACCACGGGGTGGTCACCCAACCGGGTGCTCCACTCGGACAGCAGCGCGACCTTGTCGGCCATCGGCACGGTCGACGGGTCGATCTCGAACGCGCTCGACCACGTGACGTCGCCGTGCGACGGCTCGGGCGCCAGCTCGACCCGCCCGCTCCCGGCCCTGCTCGTCACCCTGGCCATCTCGACGGCCTGTCGGACGAGGTTGGCCGCCTCCTCCGGCCGCACGTCGATGGTGGCGGCGAACCCCACCGCCCCGTCGACGACAACGCGCACGCCCATGCCGAAGTCGGTGTCGTCGGCTGTCGTGTCCGGTTGCGCGTCGTGGAGGCGCGCCACCTGGCTCCGGATGCGCTCGACCCGGAGCTCGGCCGCCTGGCAGCCGGCTGCGGCACCGAGCGCCGCGTCGGCCAGAGCCGAGAGGTCGTCGGCGGCGAGCGGCATCAGGTGACGGGCGTGGGTTGACGCAGCGGGAGGCCGGCGGCGGTGTAGATGGCGTCGATGAGCTCCATGGTACGGATGGCGTCAACCGCGGTCGTGGGGAAGGACGCGCCGTCCTCGACGGCCGCCGCGAACGCCTCGAGTTGGAAGTCGTAGGTCGCCTTGCGACTGAAACGCTCCTTGCGCGTGCCGAGGGAGGTCGTCACTTTCATCCGGTGCCCGTACTGCGGGCTGAAGGGGTTGAAGACGGAGATCTTGCCGTTGTCGGCCGTGACCTCCGCGTGGAGGCGGAGCACCGACGATGAGAACATGGAGCATCCGATGTGGGCGCGACCCCCGTCGGGGAGCGAGAAGTGGGCGTCCATGGCCCGGTCGACGCCGGGGGACGAGAGCTTGGCCTCCGCACTGATCACGCGCGGCCCGGGCGCCAGGAGCCGCAAGAGGCTCACCGGATAGCAACCCATGTCCATGGTGGCGCCGCCGGCGAGTGCCAGCTGGTAGCGGATGTCGCCCTTCTTCCAGAGGGGAGCCGAGAAGGACGCGTCGATGTTCGTGACGTTGCCCAGCTCACCCGAGCGGACGATCTCCACCAGGCGCTTGGCGAACGGGTGGTACTGGTAATGGAACGCCTCCATGACCACCAGGCCGGGGTTGGCGGTGGTCGCCTCCGCCACCGTCCGGGCCTCGTCGGCGTTGGTGGTGAAGGGTTTCTCGCACAGGACGTGCTTGCCGGCCCGGAGGGCGGCGATCGTCCAGAAGCCGTGCAGCCCGTTGGGGAGCGGGTTGTAGACGGCGTCGATGTCCGGGTCGCTCACCAGTTCGGCGTAATCACCCAGGACGCGGGGAATTTCGTGCTTGCGGGCGAACTCCTCCGCCCGGGTCCGGTCGCGGGCCGCCACGGCGACGACGGTGGCACGTCCGGTCCGGCGGGCCGGCTTGACCAGGGCGACCGGGGCAATCTTGGCCGCCCCCAGGATGCCGATTCTCAGCACGCCGGGGTCATCTGGGCGTGCAGACCTGAGGCGAGCAGTGAGGACGGGCCCTCACGGACGTTTCCGCAGTATGGGACGGAGGGGCCGCGACGTCGGCCGACGATACCTGGCGCAACATGAGCACGGACGCTAACGCACGCGGGGCCCGCCCGACGCTTGGCCACATCCGGGGGCTCGACGGCATCCGGGCCCTGTCGGTCCTGGCGATCATCGCCTTCCACACCGGTTTGAACTCGGTGCCCGGGGGCTTCTACGGCGTCGACTCCTTCTTCGTGCTCTCAGGGTTCCTGATCACGTCGTTGCTCGTCACGGAGTGGGGCGGCACGGGCACGATCCGTCTGCGCCGCTTCTGGGCCGGGCGCGCCCGCCGGCTCCTGCCCGCGCTCTTCTTGTTAGTGGCGGTCATCGGCATCGTCATGGCGGTCGTGCCCCGCGTCCTGGCGACGCCCCACATCCTCGGTGACGCCCTCTCGACCGTCTTCTACTTCTCGAACTGGTACTCCATCCACGGGGGGGTGACCTACTTCTCCCTGTCCGCCCAGCCGTCGCCACTGCTGCATACGTGGTCGCTCGCGATCGAGGAGCAGTTCTACCTCGTGTGGCCGCTCATCGTGCTGGGCGTGCTCAAGCTCGGTACGACGCGGCGGGCGCGCCGCGTCGGCGGGCGGCCCGTCGAGGTGCTGGGGGGCGGAAGCCTGGTGCTGCTCAGTGCCCCTCCGGCCTGGCGCGACCCGGAGTGGGTGCGCCGCCGCCGACTGCACGTGCTCTTCGGCGTGGCCTGTCTCGGGTCCCTCGCGTCGGCGGTGCTCATGGCGCTGCTCGCCCCGGACGGCTACACGACCCGCGCCTACTACGGCACCGACACCCGCGCCCAGGCGCTGCTCGTCGGCGCCGCGGTCGCCATCGGGCTGACGCTGTGGCGGGAGGGGAGCCGGCGTCGGTGGTTCACCCGGTTGGCCTCCGCGCTCGCCGTCAGCGGCGTGCTCGGCACGGCTGCCCTGTGGGCGACGACGTCGGAGACCTCGACCTTCGCCTTCAGCGGCGGCTTCCTCGTGGCCAGCCTGGCGGCAGGGGCGGTCGTCCTCGGTTGCGCCACCGCCCCCCGCTCACTGGTCGTGCGCCTGCTGGAGCTCCCGCCGTTGCCACAGTGGGGCCGCATCTCCTACGGCGTCTACCTCTGGTATTGGCCCGTGCTCCTGGTCATGACGGGCCAACGGCTGCACTGGGGCGTCTATCCCCTGTTCCTGGCTCGCGTCGGCATCACGGTGGCCATCGCCGCGATCAGCTACGACCTCGTCGAAATGCCCGTCCGCCGCGGCGCCCTCCGGCACTGGCGGTCATGGGTTGCCGCCCCCATCGGCGCCGCGGCGGCCATCGGGGCCGTCTTCATCAGCACCCTGGTGCCGGTGGGTGCGACCGAGCTGCAGGGCACGCAGATCACCGTTGCCAGCTCCCAGTCCACGACCGCGACTGCCGTGCCGGGCCAGGTGACGGCCTCCGACCCCACTCCCACGACGACCGTTCCGTCCTACCTCACACCCGCGCTGGCCCCGACGGACGTGACGAAGCCGGTGAAGGTGTTGCTGATCGGCGACTCCATCGCCGGGACGCTGGGTGTGGGACTGGCGCAGGAAGCACGGCAAGACGACGTGCAGATCCTCAACGAGGGGACCCCGGGCTGCTCGTTGTCCATGCAGACGCAGATCCGGGTCCTCTGGTACACGGTGGCGCCGGACGCCCCGTGTGATGTCGACCACAACCCGGGCTCGCTGCTCGACACCTGGCGCAGATGGGTCGACGCCTACAATCCCGATGTGGTGGTGTACCTCGCCCGGGGCGAGACGTTCGACCAGGTGATCGGCGGGCAGTGGCAGAACCTCGGGCAGGCCGACTTCGACAGCTACGTCGAGAGCCGCTTCCGTCAGGCGGTGGCCGTCCTCGGCTCCCGGGGGGCGAGCGTGGTGTTGCTGACGTCGCCCTACTACGACAGCGGGGTCTCGCCGACCGGTGCCCCGTGGCCCGAGGACGATCCGGCCCGCGTGGATGCCGACAACGAGGCCATGCGTGAGGTGGCCGACACCGCGCCGGCCGGGGCCGACGGCAGCAGGGTCTACGTGTTCGACCTCAGCGCCGTCGTTTCGCCCGAGCGGGCGTTTACGGCCAGCGTCGGGCAGGTAAACGTGCGCTGCAGCGACGGCGTGCACTTCACGCGTTCGGGCGGGATCTACGTGGGGCTCCGGCTGGCACCCGAGCTGGCGGCGATCGGCCAGGCCCATGCGGCCGCCTCCCCGGGTGGCGCATGGCCGGGGCCTCTGCCACCATCGAGCCCCTCATGGTTCCCGAGCCTGCCCTGCCAGTAGTCCGGCGTGCCCGCGCCTCGGACGTCGAGGCCATGGCAGCCCAGTTGGCCGAGACTTTCTGGGATGATCCCGTCTCCGGCTACATCTTCCGGGACGGCGCGCGGCGAGAAGCGGGCCTGCGCGCGTACTTCCGCACCCAGCTTCGGGCCGACTACCTCCCGTTCGGGGGCTGCTACACGACCGACGGCTACGCCGGCTCGGCCATCTGGGCTCCCGCCGGCAAGCCGTTGCTGACCGGCCTGCGGGGCATCCTCACGATGGTGCCGGTGTTGCCGTATGTGGCGACCAACCTCATCACCACGCTGCGGCTCATCGGCACGGTGGAGAAGTTGCACCCCCACCAGCCGCACTGGTACCTGGCCAGCCTGGGCACCGCTGTGGGCGAGCAGGGCAAGGGTGTCGGCAGTGCCCTCATGCGCCCCGTGCTCTCGCACTGCGACCGGGAGGGGATTCCCTGCTACCTCGAGTCGTCCAAGGAGCGCAACATCCCCTTCTACCGCCGCCATGGCTTCGAGGTCGTGCAGGAGGTGCCGCTGGGCGGGGGCGGACCGTCCATCTGGACGATGTGGCGGGAGCCGCAGCCGGCCACCTGAGCGGCCCGGGTGCTCAGGTGGGGTGGATGCCCTCGGGCATGGACAAGGCGTCGTTGACCACGAGCCCGAGCACGTCGATCACCGAGCGGGCCGGCGCTGACGGCAGGCCCCGGCGGCGTTGCGCCACCCCGACCCGGCGGCGGGGCAGGCCGGTGACCGGCAGCACCGAGAAGCGGCCCCGCAGGTGGCCCGGCACGGCGGTGGCAGGGAGGATGGCGGGACCGTAGCCGTCGAAAGCCAGGGAGGCGATCAGGCGCACGCCGTCGAGCTCCATGGCCGGCCGCAGCGCCACCCGGGCCGGCACCGTCGCGCCGTCGATCTCGGCCCGCAGCGCGGTGCCCGGGGCCGGAAGGAGGAGCTCCAGCTCGGAGAGGCGCTCGAGGGGGATCGAGGACTCCGCGCTCATGGGGTGGTCCTTTGGGAGGACGACCACCAGGTCCTCGTCGAAGAGCTGCGCAGCCATGATCTCGTCCCCGCTCAGGGGGAAGGTGACCACGGCAATGTCGAGCTGGCCCGAGGCGAGCTGCTGCTCCAACTGCATGCTCGAGCCCTCGGCCACGTTCAGGTGGATGTGGGGGTGGCGCACCCGGAGGAGGTCGAAGAGCTGGGGCACCAGCCATCGCCCCGTCGTGCCGATCATGCCGAGGCGGACCGTCCCGACCACCTCCTCGCGCAGCGCGGTCACGTCGGCGACCATCGCCTCGAGCTCGTTCATCACCCGGCGCGCCCGCTCGATGACGACATCGCCCTCTTCGGTCAGACGCCCCGACGCCCGATCGACGAGCAGCACGTCGAGCTCACGCTCCAACCGGGCCACGTGGGCCGACACGTTGGACTGCACCGTGCCGATGGAGGCCGCCGCGGCGGAGAAGCTCCCGGTGTCCGCGATGCCCAAGAGTGCTTGCAGATGTTTCAGTTCCACCAGACCCTCCTACCGAGAATGCTTGCTCGAGTTGAATTACCCATCAGTATAACTGATATCAAGTATCTCCTAAAGCTGCTTGACTGATCGCCGAGGTGCCGACAAAATGTGTCCCAGACCGCAGGGAAATGGAAGCCCCCCCTCCAGCCCTGATGAGTCTCGAGAAGGGATCGCCCTCCCCCCCGGCGGTCCCTTCTCCTAATTCCGGGCCCATGCGGGTGATTCCAGGCCCATGCCGGGCCGCTCCGTGATGCGTGCCTGCGCCCAGGAGATGGGTGTGCGAACTGCTTTAGGCTGCGTAGCCGTGGCCCCGAGCGCCGTCTTCATCGACCTCGACCGGACACTGCTGTGCCGGGCGTCGGGCCAGGTCCTGAACCGGGCCCTCGTGCAGGAAGGGGTGCTCCCGGAGGGACGCTCCCTGCCGGGGGACAAGCTGCTCTACGCCGTGAACGACCGCTTCGGGGAGAACCTGCTCTCCATGTCCCTGGTGCGGGCCGCCGCCCGGGTGGCCCGGGGCTGGAGCCAGGAGCAGGTCCAGGCGGCCGGCAGGAGGGCGGTGGCCGGGCTCAGCGACCTGGTCGCCCCATTCGCCCCGCAACGACTGGCCGCCTTCCGCGCCGACGGGCACCGGCTGGTGCTCTCGACCACCACGCCCGTGGACTTGATCGCCCCGTTCGCAGAGGCCCTCGGCTTCGACGACCTGATCGCCACCGCCTACGAGACCAAGGACGGCCGCTACACGGGCCGGCTCTACGAGGGGTTCGTATGGGGGACCGGCAAGCTGCGCGCCGTGCGCGCGTGGACGGACGAAAAGGGGATCGATCTGTCCGACTGCCACGCCTGCAGCGACAGCATCTTCGACGTGCCGTTGCTCTCCAGCGTGGGCACAGCGCACGCGGTGAACCCCGATCCGTCGCTCACCGTGGTGGCCACGGCGCGCCGCTGGTCCATTGAGTACTGGGACCGACCCTCGGGCGTTCCGAGCCTCGTCGGCCTGGAGCCGTACCACATGCTCCGACCCTTCGTCCGCAAGCTCACTTTTCCCTATGCGCGCTTCGACATCGCGGGTGTCGAGAACGTGCCCGCACGAGGCCCGGTCCTGCTGGCCTCCAACCACCGGAGTTACTTCGACGTGGCAGCGCTTGCTCTCGTTGCCCGCGCCATCGGCCGTCCCGTTCGCTTCCTCGGCAAGAAGGAGATCTTCGACGCACCCTTGGTCGGCCCGGTCGCGCGCGCCATCGGCGGCATCGCGGTGGATCGCGGCAGCGGGTCGGGTCAGCCGCTGCGCGACGCCGAGGCGGCGCTCAAGGCGGGCGAGGTCGTGATCGTGCTGCCACAGGGCACCATTCCGCGCGGCCACGACTTCTTCGATCCGGCATTACGGGGGAAGACCGGAACCGCGCGCCTCGCCGCCTCGACTGGCGCCACGGTCGTTCCCGTCGGGCTGTGGGGCACCGAGAAGGTGTGGCCGCGCTCGGCACGGGTTCCCGACGTCACTCTGGTGCGCAACCCGCCCAAGGTGCTGGTGCGGGTGGGCAAACCGGTGCCGCTGTCGCTGACCGATGCCAAGGCGGACACCGAGACGATCATGCAGGCCATCAGCGCGTTGCTGCCCGCGGAGTCGCGGGTGCGCCACGAGCCGACAGCCGAGGAGCTGGCCCGTACCAAGCCGCCTCGGTGAGGGCGCGGTTCGCCAGCGCGACCACCCGCGCCGTCAACGCGGCATCGCGCCGCCTGGGGCGCGGCCAGGGCACCGTTGCCGGGGGCCGGGCCGGGCTCCGCCTCGACCCGAAGCTCCTCGAGCACCTGAGCGCGGGACGAGAGGTTGCGCTCGTCACCGGGACGAACGGAAAGACGACCACCACGCGCCTGCTGACGGTTGCCCTTGGAGCCACCGGTGACGCGGTGGTGAGCAACGAGACGGGGTCGAACATGCCGCCGGGTCATGTCGCCGCTCTCGTCGGGTCGCGCGCGGCGCGGGTCGTCCTCGAGGTCGACGAGGTCTACCTCCCGCGGGTGCTGACGGCGACCGCGGCCGTCGCTGTCGTGTTGCTGAACCTGTCGCGGGACCAGCTCGACCGGACGAACGAAGTTCGCATGGTGGCAGGCCGCTGGCGCGCCGCACTGGCCGCGGCGCCCCACACCCATGTCGTCGCCAACGCGGACGACCCGCTCGTGGCCTGGGGTGCGAGCGTGGCCCGTGACGTGCACTGGGTCGGAGCGGGCCTGCGATGGCAGCTCGATGCCGTGGGCTGCCCCGCCTGTGAGGGGCGCATCGAATTCACCGAGGGCGGGTGGTCGTGTGCAGGGTGTGGCTTCGCCCGCCCCGAGACCGAGGCCACGCTCGTGCACTCGCCGGAAGGCCTGCCGAGCGCGGAGTGGGCCGATGGGAGGACCCACCCGATCGCCCTGATGCTGCCCGGTCGGTTCAACCAGGCCAACGCGCTCATGGCGGCCGTGGCGGCGGAGGCGTGCGGCGTCGATGCAATCGCGGCGCTGCGGGCCATGGAGCACGTCGAGGAGGTGGCCGGCCGCTTCACGGTGCGCGCCTTCGGCGAGGTGCGGGCGCGCCTCATGCTGGCCAAGAACCCCGCCGGGTGGGACGAGTTGTTGTGCCTGGTAGCCGGTTCCGACGCGCCGCTGGTCGTCAGCATCAACGCGCGGGTGGCTGACGGGGCGGATCCCAGCTGGCTGTGGGACGTGCCCTACGAACGGCTGGCCGGTCGCTCCGTCGTGGCTACCGGCGACCGCTTCCGCGATCTCTCCGTCCGGCTGCACTATGCAGGCGTGGCGCACACCACGGAGCCCGACCCGGTCCGGGCGGTGGTCCGGGCGGCCGACGGCACGGGCGCCGTCGTCGACGTCATCGGGAACTACACGGCGTTCCACGACCTGCTCGAGGCGCACGAATGAGCGGCCCCCTGCGCGTGGCAGTGGTCTACCCCGACCTTCTGGGCACCTACGGGGACGGGGGGAACGGGCTCATCCTGGCCCGGAGAGCCGAGTGGCGGGGCCATGACGCCGAGTTGCTGCAGGCGGTCTCCGACCGCCCACTTCCCGGGGCGGACATCTATTGCCTCGGCGGGGGTGAGGACGGGCCGCAGGTCAGGGCCGCCCGCACGCTGCTCGACGACGGGACCCTGGCCCGACGCGTGGCGGACGGGGCGGTGGTGCTGGCGGTGTGCGCCGGCTTCCAGGTGGTGGGACGGACGTTCCCGGCTGCCGACGGGGAGCCCCACGAGGGCGTGGGTCTGCTCGACCTCGAGACCGTGAAGGGAGCCGGCCCGCGAGCGGTGGGGGAGGTGGTGGCCGAACCCGTGGGCATCGAGGATCTGCCCGTGCTCACGGGATTCGAGAACCACGGGGGCCGGACGACGCTCGGGGAGGGCACCGTCGCGTTGGGTCGGGTCACCACCGGCATCGGCAACGGCGCCGGCGGCGGGGGTGAGGGCGCGGTCGGTGGTCGCGTCGTCGGGACCTACCTCCACGGGCCGGTCCTGGCCCGCAATCCGGCGCTGGCCGACCGCCTGCTCTCCTGGGCGCTCCGTGACGTCGAGCTCGAGCCACTGGACGACTCGGCGTCGGAGGCCCTGCGCGAGGAGCGGCTCGGCGCTCTGCGCCGCAGGCGGCTGCGGCGGCGGAAGTAAGCGAGGCGATCCGAGTGCGCACACTGCTGAACCTGTTGTGGTTCGTCTTCTCGGGTCTGTGGCTCGCCATCGGCTACGCCGTGGCCGGCGTCGTGTTGTGTCTTTTGATCATCACGATCCCCTTCGGGGTGGCGTGTTTCCGTCTGTCCGCCTTCGTGATGTGGCCGTTCGGACGGGCAGTGGTGCCCAAGCCCGATGCCGGCGCGCCATCCGTGGTGGCCAACATCATCTGGTTCGTGCTGGCGGGCGTGTGGATGGCTTTGGCGCATGTCGTCCTGGGTGTGGTGCTGTGCCTCACGATCATCGGTATTCCGCTCGGTCTGGGGAACTTCAAGCTGGCCGCCGTCGCCATCGCACCACTGGGCAAGGCGATCGTGCCCATCAGCGACCAGCGCGCCCAGGTGCGCGCCATCACCTTCTGATCGTCCGGCGCGCTATTTGGTGGCGAGTACGAGCTCCGTGTCGCCCGGCCAGTCCCAGAACAGGCCTTCGGGGGAGTGCTGCCACAGCAGGTCCCGCAGCGCGGCCTCGAACGCCGCCCTCGAGTCGCCGAAGCGGCGCGGTGCGGCGTACGACGTGGAGTAGTAGCCCGCGACGATCGAGTCCACGTCGCGCACGACGTCCGGTCGGCCCGGCGCATAGACCGTCCTGCAAGCGCCGAAGAGCGACGCGCGCAGGTCGCGCAGGTACAGGTGCGGTGCAGCCCGCCCGGCCCAGCACAGCAGCGACGGGTCGTCGCGGGTGAACTGTCGTACCAGCGCCACGATCTCGTCCTCGGGGATTCGAGGGCGAGCCGGCCCCGGTGGCTCAGGCCGGCCCTCTGCGCAGTGGCCGATCAGCGCCACGGCGCCACCCGGTTCGAGGAGCCCGTGCACCGTGTCGAGCACGTCCACGCCAGCGGTCCAGTGGTAGGACTGGCCGAACGTCACAAGCCGGTAGGGGCCCGTGACCAGGCTGCCGAGATCCTCGGCCACCCCCTGGACCCACCGAATTCCCCTCAGCCCCACCGCGCCGGCCCGACGCCCGCCCTCGGCGAGCATCCCCGGATCGGGGTCGACGGCCACCGACTCTTCGAAGAGCGGAGCCAGCTCGGCCGCCAGGACCCCCGGCCCACAGCCGACGTCGAGCAGGCGTCCGTGGCCGTCGAGCGAGAGCTCGCGCTGCAGCGTGGCGACCAGGTGGCGCGAATAGGGAGGCCGCCCTGCCATGTAGTAGCCGGAGGCCTCGCGGAACGCGCCCGGGTCCACCGTCACGCCGACCGGTTGACCTCGAGGGAGAGGAGGTCCTGCGCCACCACGACCCTGCCGCCGAAATGCTCGTTCGCCAGTGCCACCCATTCGTCCTCCGAACCGGGCCGTGGCGCGGGCACCGGATGCGTGAGGAGAAGCGTGCCGACGTCGTTGCGGGCGGCCGTCCGGGCGGCGTCCTCCACAGAGGAGTGGTAGTCCAGGACGTCGGTCAAGCGGGCCAGGCCGAGCGGCTCAATCAGGTCGCGCCGGACGACGGTGTGGACGAGCATGTCGGCCCCCGCACACAGCTCGTCGAGACCAGGACACGGGACCGTGTCGCCCGCGATCACCACGGACGCGTCGCCCTCGTGAATCCGGTACCCGACGGTGGGACGAACAGGAGCATGATCGGTGGCGGCCGCCGTGACCTGCACCGATCCCGCCTCCAGGACGAGGCCGTGCTCGCACTCGGTGACATCGGCCGACGGCCGCCATTGGAGGTCCGCATGGGGGGCCATGCGGTACCCGATGTCGAGCTCGAGCATGGCCTCTGTCGCCTGGAGCAGGCCGGTGGTCCCGCGCGGTCCGTATACGGGCAACGGGTTGGGTTGGAACGACGTCACCCAACGCGAGGTGATGACGTCATTGAGATCCGTCGTGTGATCGCTGTGCAGATGGGTCAGGAACAGTCCCCGCACCGCGCCGGCGCTCGAGCCCGCAGCCGCGGCGCGCATGAGGACGCCGCGGCCGCAATCGAACAGGAGGTCGCCGAGCTGCGTGCGCACCAGTGTGGAGGGCCCGGCACGCTCAGCATCGGGAAGCGGGCTGCCGCTGCCGAGAACGATTGTCTGCATTGGGCTCCTCTCGGGCCCCGTGTGCCGACGCCTCCGGAGCAGCATCGCACTGTTGGTACCATGCTGCAGCGGAAATTGGGAAAGGGGTGACTGTGTCCCGATGGAGTGCTGACGACACGGAGTCCTTTATCGGTGAATTGGGTGCACACGGTTCCGGCGGCATCAATCCCGACGAATCCCAACTGCGGACCTTGCTGCAGTCCGACCACCAAGGCCCCTTGCAGTTCGTGAACCTCCTGGCCTACCGCGACAGCGCGGCGTACCCGGAGGGACATCAGTTGGCGGACTCGGGCCTGTCCGGCGCCGAGGCCTACGGCCACTATGGAGCGATCGCACTGGGGCACGTGCGGCGCCGTGGCGGGGAGCTCACGCTGTACAACGACGTGTGCCAGGTGCTGATCGGGCAGACCGGCCGCTGGGACCAGGTCGCGATCATGGAGTACCCCGACACGGCAGCCTTCGTCGACATGATCCGCGACCCGGATTACCAGGCGGGCCTGGTGCATCGCGACGCCGGTCTGGCCGAGACGGTGATCCTCGTCTCGCGCTCGCTTCTCCCGGGCTGAGACCGATACCAGAGGCCTGGGACGAAGTTTCATCTGATCCCCGACGAGGAGGCCCTCGCCCCAACCGAGCGAGGAACCACCCAGACGTTCGATCGACCTCGTGGACAAGGTGCCGGTCGCGACCCGGAGCGAGCGCTGCGGGCGGCGCCGTGTGTCTAGGCTGGCCCCCAGATTGGGGGTGACCAGTGTGGGGGAGCGGGACCGCCTGGCGGTGGCTCTAGACGGACGGCACTCGTCGTGGAGGACGAGCGGGAGCGACGCGCCATCGCCTCGGCGATCCTGGAGCGCAAGGGCTACGAGGTAGTCGCAACCGGTGACGGGCAGTCTGCCCCCGCGCTCAGCCGTCGCCACAAAGGTCGTATCGACCTCCTCCTCACCGACGTCGTCATGCCCACGATGCAGGGTACAGAGCTGGCCGACGCGTTACGCGCTCAACGGCCCGGCATCGTCGTGATCTACATGACCGGGTACGCCAAGGAAGCCTTCGGAAACCCCGCCGTGCGCCCGGTCGCCCTCATCGCGAAGCCGTTCGGGGAGGATGAACTGCTCGAGGCCCTCCGACTGCACATGCCTGACTGAGGGCCAAGTTCCCGGTCGGCGGGCCAAGTCGTGTCAGTCCGGCCACTCCTTGGCGCCACGGCGGGACGGCGGATCGTCGAGCGCCCAGGCACGGCGCCAGGCCGACGCGTCGGGGCCCCGGTGGGCCGTCTCGGCGCCTTCGAGCGGGGCGACCGCGCTGACGGCGCGGCGCGCCTGCCACCAGTCGGAGTGCACCTCACGCGACAGGGTGGCGACTGCTGCCTCCACGCGGGCGGAGAAACGGCGGGCGCTCTCGCCTTCGTCAGGCGCCATGGGAGCGCCGAAGAGGACGGCAATGGGGGAGCGGTGCAGCCTGCCACTCTGGCGTGACTCGGTACCCGAGCCGCCGGGTGCCCTCGTCCCCGGATCAGGGGTCTTGGGAAGCACGTGGCGCGTCCCATGGAGGTAGACCGGGACCACCGGCCGCCCGGTACGCCGGGCCAGGTAGGCGGCCCCCCCGTGGAAGGGCTGGGTCCAGCCGTCGGGCGAGCGCCCGCCCTCGGGGAAGATGACGAGATTCCAGCCGTCCTCGACGACCTCGGCTGCCGTGTCCGCCGACCGCCTGCTCACCTTGCTGCGCTCAATTGGTATGGCCGCAAGCGCGAAGGACCACAGCACGGACTTCCAGGTGCGGTCGAAGAAGTAGTCGGAGGCGGCGGCCACGATCGTCCGGTGGCGGAACTCGACCGGCAGCGTCGTGAGCAGCAGGGGTGTGTCGATGTGGCTCGCGTGGTTGGCGGCGAAGATCACGGGCCCCTCGACGTGCTGCAGGTGCTCCAGCCCGCGCACCGTCGCAGGCGCCAACAGGCGTGCCGCCGGCCGCGTGAAGTTGTCCATCACCACCGCGCGAGCCAACCGGACCGGGTAGCGCCGTGACCACTCGTGGTCGTAGTCCAGCCCGACCTTCCGCTCGGGGTCGGGCCGTTCGAGCGTCGTCGGCCACGTGGGCGGGGCGAGAGGAAAGCGGGCCGAACGCACCCGCCCGAGAATCCCCGAGGTCGCCATCAGCGCACGTCTGACATGAAGATCGGTGGGTTGTGCATGTGGGTGAGAGTGGGGGAGGGGCCGACGACGTCGGAGGCGATCTCGAGGGCGTCGTTGAGTGAGCTGGCGGGGGAGAACCCGAGGCGCCGCACGGCCTTGGCATCCCCGCCGACCACGATGACCCGGCCCACGTGTGCCATCGCATGCGCGCACCAGTACCACATGTAGAAGGGATGGACGCCGTGGTAGGCGTGACCCGTCCGGTACAGGTGCACGTACCACGGGTCGGTCGCGAAGGACTCCTCGAACTCCTTGTGCATCTGCACGGGGTCGATGGTCTGGGTCAGCACCTGCTCGTAGAAGTCGATGTAGCTCGGGTGGTGGCCTGGGTGGAACTCGGGCCGGGTCGGATGCCGCATGATCACGACACCGCCCTCGCGCACGAGGGGCTTCCCGCGGTACATGTTGAAGAAGTACCCCAGGCCGAGGCAGGCGACCAGGATCGGGTTCATGATGGAGTTGACGTTGTAGGGGCAGATGTAGGGCAGGCCCATTGTGAGGATGTCCGTCTGACCCTCGACGTCGACGCCCTGCTGGGCCCACACGTTGGAGGTCGTGAGTGCGTGGACCGCCTCCACCTCGCCCGCCTGCACCGAGGTCAGCGCGTGGGGGGACTTGATCGACTGGAAGATCTGCCGGGCGATCCGGGGTGGCGTCTTGGACAAGGCAGTCGAGGACGCCGCGAAGGAAGCGCGGTCGCGTAGCGACCACTCCCACTCCCGCTTCTGCAGGAACTGGAAATTGGACGGGAAGGTGTCGTTGTTGAGCGTCGTCTCAACCTGGAAGATCTTGACCCCGGACTCCGCGATGAGGCGACCCATGCGCCAGTTGGACGAATGCAGTTCGGAAGATGGCTGGTCCATGAACGATTTCGAGTGGCGCATGGTCTGCGGATTGTGGTGGTGACGCAGGCTCCGGTAGCTGGCCAGGCCGGTCGCCACGCTCTTGTGGCCGCCGTCCATGGAGACGAGGTTGATGTTGACGTACACCAGCAGGTCCGATGTGGCCGCCCTCTTGTTGATCTCCACGTCCTCGCCCTGATCGGTCTGACCCAGGTGGATGAGGTTCTCGGGGTCTTCGGCGTCATGCTGGGTGAGCAGGCCGTGCGGTGCGAACGCGTCGTAGACGCGGTTGCCGAGCGCGTGACGCAACTCCTCCTCGGTCATGCGGCGATGCAGCGCCAGTGCGGCCACGAGAACGACGTCGTCCACGCCCGCCTCCGCCGCCATGTCCAGCACCGTCTCAATGACCATCTGCCGGATGTCCGGTGCCTCCATCGGCGGCAGCGGCAGCGACACGTCGTCGAAGCAGATCGTGAGCTTCATGCCGGGCCGGAGGAGCGCCGGCAGGGGATCGCGATCGCCGACGGGGTGCAGCAGCGCGTGACGGATGGCGCGGTAGGGGTCGTCAATCGCCTTCATCGGTTCGGGCGCGTAAATCACCCGGCTCCCCTCGGGGAGCGTCTCGAGCACGAACCCCTCGCCGTTCCAGAACAGAGTCGGTGGGGTGGACTTGTCCACCTCGAGGACGAAGCCGGGTCGGCGGCTCATCAGGCAGATCCTTTCCGTACGTCGAATGCGATCTTCACGGCTCCCCGCCTTCCGGCCGCGCCCGCGTGGGCCACGGCGTCCTCGAAGCGGGTGAGGGGATAGGTGGCAGATACCAGTCGGCCGGTGCGCTGCGCTGCGGCGACCTCGAGGGCCAGCGCGAACGTGGACACACGGTCGTCCATGCCGGCGCCTCGCTCGGTCCCATAGGCGTAGGCCCCCGCCAGGCGAACTTCGCGGTGCCACAACGGTGCCAGGTCGACCGTGACCCTGCCCGGCATGCCGACCAATGACACCGTCCCGCGCGGACGCACCATGGCGAGCGACTGGGCGATGGACTCGGGGCTACCCACGCAGTCGATCACCACGTCGGCGCCTCCCGACAAAGTGGCGGTCATGCCCGATGCGCCGCCGTAGGACAGCGACCGCGAGTGCCGGCGTACCGCACGCGCCAACTGATCGTCGGGCAGCGCGTCGGTGCCACCGAGCTCGCGAGCCAGTCGTTGCTGATGCGCGTAGCGAGCGCCGACCAGGACCGTCGACGGTGCCGGGCAGCGCCCGATCGACGCCAGGTGGCTCAATGCTGCCGTCACCAGCAGACCGAGGGTTCCCGCGCCGACGACCGCCACGACGTCCCCTCCGACGATGGGTGCTCCGAGCACCGCATGCACGGCGCATGCAACCGGCTCGACGGTCACGGCGTCCATCTCGCTCAGTGCCTCGGGTACCCCGTAGAGCTGGCTGGAGTGGGCGACGAGGCCCGAGGACGACCAGCCACCGCCGGTGTCGGCGCAGAACCCCGTCTGCAGTCCCGGCCGGATGTGGCCGAAGGCGAGGTTGCCGCAGTTCCCGACGTTCCCGGCCTGGCAGGCGGGGCACGGCGGCTCGATCCCGCGCGCCGCGCAGCCAAGCACCGGTTGGAGCACGACACGGCTGCCCGCGGCCAGCGCTGCTCCGTCCGCAGCGACGGAGTCCTCCGCGACCGTGCCGACGACCTCGTGGCCCGGTACGAAGGGAAAGGACACGATGTCCTCGAAGTAGCGAGAGCTGCGGCCATCCAAGGTGGCGAGGTCGGAACCGCAGATGCCGGACAACGTGGGATCGACGTGGACCCACCCCTCGGCGGGTACGGCCGGCGCCTCGCGCTCGACCAACCGCAAGGGCCCGACCCCGACGCCGCGTCCTGAGCCCAGGGTGGAGACCAGCCGCGCCGCAGCGAAGCGCGGGAGCGACCGTTCGAACAAGAGCGTGCTCACCGACCCATCACCGCCTTGGGTGATTTCACGTCGAAGGGGCCCAAGGGCAGCGGTCGGTGCGACCCGCCCTTTGCCTTGGCCCAGTGCTCCACATGCCAGCCCCGGCGCCGGGCGATGGCCGACAGTCGGGCCTCAGGGTTCACGGCCACGGGGAAGCCGACCGCCTCGAGCATCGCCAGGTCGCTCGCCGAGTCGGCGTAGGCGACGGACTCTTCGAGCGACAACGAGTGCGTCTCGGCGTAGTCGGCCAGCAGCAGTGCCCGCGCTTCGCCGATGGGTGGCAACGTCGTCAGGTGGCCGGTGAGCCGGCCGTCGCGGGACTCCATTTTCGCGCAGACGATGTCGTCGAACAGCGGCCGTATCGGCTCGATGATGAAGTCCAGCGCGCCGGTGATCAGCAGTGTCCGGTGTCCGAGTGCCCGGTGCGCCCGCACCCGGGCGAACCCGTCGGGGAACGACCGCGTGAGCAGTTGCCGGTGGAACAGCTCCCACGAGTCCTCCCGCAGCTGCTCAATGGGGGCATTCTCGAAGCGCCGGTAGAACGCGCGTAGAAAGTCGCCGCGGTCCCGCCGGTCGAGAGCGAGCAGGGATGGCCCCTGGCGGGCCAGGTCGGCGACGAAGCGTGCCCGCCGCGATGGTGAGAGGTGGCGGCTGGCCAGCCAGGCGTAGGTGTCGACCACGTTGGAGGACATGAGCGTGTGCTCGAGGTCGAAGACCGCGAGATCCCGGTCCGGCGAGAGGATCGCCTTACGCTGCCGGTCGGGTCTCTTGTCCACCACCGACCTCCCGGGCTTGGTGCGCACCCGCGTGTGCTCGAGGACCGATGGAAGGTGGATCTCGTGCACGTACTGGTCCCAGTCGATGGAGCCCGGATCGAATTCGAATCGCTCGTGGTCCTCGCCGTCGCATGCGCCCCAGAGCTCCATGAGGTTGTCGACCCGATAGCGCGCATCGGTCTCGGTGTACGCACCGTAGAGCTCGACGTAGCCCAGGGCGCGCTTGGCGAGTGCATGACGTTCCTCAATCCGTGCGGCCAGCTGCGCCTGCCTTCCTCGGATGGGCAAGCCGGTGAGCAGCTTCTCGGCGATGGTCATGACGGTGTCGGCCCGGCGGAGCTGACGCTGCACCCGTCCCCGGCCCGGGAAGGACCATTCGGGCACGTCGATGGGTTGACCCCGGTCGTCGTAGAGCGGATTCCGCTGGAAGAAGTCGGTTGTCAGCTCCACCAGGCGCCCGTAACGCAACGGATTCCGCACGCCCGAGGCCACGTGGTACACCTTCGGCCGTCCCGGCTCGGGCCCGCGTGCCGCCACGGCAAGGATGGCTGCCACCACGAGGTCGACGGGGATGACGTCGACTATGCCCTCGGGGACACCGGGAAATTCGCGCAGGAGGCCACGCGCGTAGGACACGATGATCGGCTCTGCCATCCGAAAACCGCGGATCCAGCCCGGACGCGGCTCTGCGACGGCGGACTCGATGATCGACGGGCGGACGAACGTGATCGGTACCCGCCCCTCCCACTGTTCCACGAGCGCCCGCTCACCCAGCGCCTTGGTGAAGGGGTAGGCGTCAGGCCATCCGAGCGACAGTGCGCGCGCCGTACCCGCCTGCACCAGCTCGGCGGTGACCCACTCCTCCCGCACCTTCTCGGCCCGGGCAGCAATCAAGTGTTCACCGGCCGCCCCGATTTCCGCGCGCGCCTTCTTGGTGAAGTCGCGCAGGCGCTCCGGCTTGCGCGACTCGGCCTGCAGGTCGGCCCGGAGCCGCCGAGCCGATGCCACCTCGTCCTCCCAGGGGACGTCGAGGGTGAAGCGGTTCTCGGTCAGGAGCTCCTCTCTGGCCTCCCCCTGGTGCGTGCTGGCGACGTACGCGGTCGAGACGGCGATCAGGTGAGCCTCCGAGCCGATGCCGGCGATCGCCGCAGCCACACGTGAGGGGCCCAGGAGGTTGATCTCCACCGCCTGGGTGAGCGGGGCGTCGAAGGACACCGTGGCCGCGGAGTGGATCACGACACTCGCGTCGGCCAATGCAGACCGACCCTCGTCGTCGAGGCCGAGCCCGTCACGGCTCACGTCCCCGGCCACGGCCCTCACCCGTCGGGCCACCTCGTCGGTGAAGCGCTCGCCGAGCTCGGACCGCAGGCGGTCGAAGCAGTCGTTCTTGATCACCTCGCGGGCCAGTCGTGCCGAGGCGTCGGCCCGGCGTCCCGGCCGTACGAGGACCGTGATCTCGGCCTCGGGGACGCAGCGCAGGATCCGCTCCACCAGGGCGGTGCCCAGGAAGCCCGTGGCACCCGTGATGAAGAACCGTTTGCCGCGGAGGTCCCGGTCGATCGGCATCGGGATTTTCTAGCACTGGAGCCCGAATCTGTCTACCATTTGGTAAGTGCCGACCCCAGCGACCAGCGATCGCATCCTCGATGCCGCCCTGGCCTCGTTCGCCACCAGGGGTTACGAGGCCACCTCGCTCGACGCGACGGCGAAGAGCCTGGATCTCACGAAACAGTCGATCCTCTACTGGTTCCCTTCCAAGGACGCCCTCTTGGAGGCGGTGATCGCTCGTGGTGCCCGTGATCTCTCCGAGGCGCTCGAGTCGGCGCTGCGAGGCGCCGGGGAGGGGTGGGCCCGGGTCGAGGCGGTGGTGCGATCGGTGTTCCGCTTGGCCGCCCGACAGCCCGAGCTGCTGGGGCTGCTGCGCGAGGTGGGTCGGCTCGGGCCTCCGGCGGCGACGCAGATGACGCTCGCGCTGGGGCCGCTCGTCGAGCGCGCCACGTCCTTCCTGGAGGCCGAGATGGACGCGGGCACGATGCGCCGGCACGACCCCGGGCTGTTGCTGCTGGCCATCTACTCCACGGTGATCGGAATGGTCACCGAAGTGGAGGTGCTGCGGGCACTCGGCGAGGAGCCCACGGCCCGCTCACTGGTGCGCCGGCGGGCCGACGTGCTCCAGCTCCTGCGCTCGGCGCTCCTAGTGGAGCCCGCCGGCTGAAGCGCCGGCTCCGGAATGGCTACTCCGTGGGTTTGGGGATCTTCTTCCGGGGAGCCGACTTCGGTGTGTAGCGCTTGTTCGCAGTCGGCGCCTTGGGCGAGCCCGACCTCGCCGGTGATTTCGCAGTTGCCTTTCCCGTTGTCTTGGCGGCCTCTTTTCGATCTCGCCCCCGCGGACGGTCCCGGACCTGGCTGGCGATTGCCTTCGTGTTGGTGGTGCCGTACTTGTTGAGGCGCCACGCCCGCAGCAGGAGCCAGCCGCCGAGGAGGATGAAGACGAACCCGACGAGCCCGACGAAGAGCGTGAACCCGAATCCCAGCAGGAAGAGGTCGAAGGCGACGAGGGTGCGCTTCCGCTTCCAGAGTGCCAGGAACCCGATCAGGCACAGCAGCAGGAGCAGACCACCGAGCAGCTTGGCATCGGGGGCGACGGCGATGGTGTCCTTGCCCCTCTTGGTCACCTTGTTGTCGGCGATGATATAGGCGGGGATGGCAATGCCGGCAACGGTCGCCAGCACGAACGCCCCCAGGCTCCACTTGGCCTCCATCGGATCGAGGGTTGACATGGCCGCCTTGCGCTCTGCCGCCGGTAGGACCTCGACGGAACCGGGAGCCTCGTCGGGCCCGCCCGAGGTACCACGGGGGCTCGTGAACGCACCGAGGAGCCGTGCGCTCCAGGTCTGGGGCCTGCTGCTGCCGTTGCCGGCTGGGGAGGTCATGCTGAACTCAGGGTACCGGTGCCACTCGGACCCCCCAAATCGCCCGACCGCCGCAGGTGGACGACGTGGCGCAGGCTACGGTTGTGGACCGGCAAACCCCGAAAGGGCGCTTAGCTCAGCTGGTTAGAGCGCAGCCTTCACACGGCTGAGGTCGTGGGTTCGAGTCCCGCAGCGCCCACTGTTTTCGTCCTGGTCAGAGGCTTGCACGACCCTGGCACTCTCGTCACGGTCCTCCGGCGTGCGCGCTACGTGCGCGAACGAAATCGTGTCTTCGCGCACGCCCGTCGTGTCATCGGCGTCGCGTGTGACCTCAGCCGTCGGGTGCGCGCCCTCCGCCAACGCGTCGAGCGCGTCGTTGAGGCGTTGCTCGGAACCCGGCAGCAGGTGTCCGTAGCGGTCGAGCGTGAAGCTCACCGACGTGTGCCCGGCTCGTGCCGCCACCTCCTTGGGGTTGGCGCCGGCGGCCATCCACAACGCCACCGCCGTGTGCCGCAGGTCGTGGTTATTCCGATTTCGGGATAATCACGATTATCCCGACCTCCGCGTTATCCCGACCTCGGGGAGCAGGGGCTGCTCCGTGGGGGTGACTGCGACCGCTCGGTCGGCATAACAAACTTGGGCTCTGG
>JBKQUM010000018.1:0-4538 GCA_052140165.1 Acidimicrobiales bacterium | reverse complement strand
TTCGACCGTTGAGCCCTCATTAGGGCGGCCTGGTTTGCCTGCTGGGCGGCCGCAAGGTCCGCCTCGTGACGCGCGTGGATAGCCGCTACTTCAGACGCGTGACCTTCACGAGTCCGCTTCGCCATTCGAAATGGGGTCGCCAGGAAGTGAAACAGGAAGAGGGCCAGCAAGACGATCCCTGCGACCGCTAGCCCCGGCCAGATCAAGCCCCACGGACTCAAGGGGTGCCCCGAGTGCCAACTTCGTAGCCAGTTGACGAGGCCAGTGAGCACGCCCACACCAGCGGCCAGGCCCAAGGATGCGTTGCGGGTGCTCTTGGAGGTCTCGGAGACGGAGTGACTGAGCCACTCCCTTGCGAAGTGCCTTCGCTTTTGGCCTTCAGCCACGCCGGTATCGTATCCGCATGTGGAGCCGGGGGTTTGTCAAGTGACACATCCCCCAGTGAACCAGCCTGAGGCCCAGCCGGCACCGACCGAGACCATCGCCGGCGCCGTGCTCGCCCGGGCCGGTGACCCGCGCCTCGGGCTCGTGGCGGGCGAGGCCCGGCTGAGCCACGCCGAGGTCGTCGCCCGCGCCGCCCAACGAGCGGCCTGGCTTCGGGCCGCTCGGGCCGACGGCCCCTTCCACGTGGCCGTCATGCTCGACAACGTGCCCGAGTTCGTCTTCTGGCTCCAGGCGGCGGCGCTGGTGGGCGCGGTGGTGGTCGGGGTCAACCCGACGCACCGGGGGGACGAGCTGGTGCGTGACCTGACGCACACGGAGTCCCAGTTCCTCGTGACCGATTCGACCTACCTGCCCCTCGTGGAGGGATCCTCCATCGGCGGCGCCCTCGGCACCGTCGCGACCGACAACCCGCGGGTGCTGGTGCTCGACACGGCGGCCGCGCAGCGGGATCTCGGCGCCCACGAGGGGGCGCGGCCCGGCGACGTGGCCGAGCCCGACGTGACACCGGAGTCCCTCGGCTACCTGCTCTTCACCTCGGGCACCTCGGGCGCGCCGAAGGCGTGCCTGTGCAGTCAGGGCCGCCTGGCTCGGATCGGCGCCATCGTGGCCCAGATGTACGCGCTCACGCCCGACGACGTGTGCTACCTCTCCATGCCGCTCTTCCACTCCAACGCGTTGATGGCCGGATGGGGGCCGGCGCTCATGGCGGGCTCCACGGTCGCGCTCCCCTCGTCGGGACGCTTCTCCGCCTCGGGCTTCCTGCCCGACGTGCGGGCGGCCGGTGCGACCTACTTCAACTACGTCGGGAAGCCGTTGTCGTACATCCTGGCCACGCCCGAGCGCCCCGACGACGCCGACAACCCGCTCGTGCGGGCTTTCGGCAACGAGGGGTCGCCCGATGACGTCGTGCGCTTCGCGAGGCGCTTCGGCGTGGCCGTCACCGATTCGTACGGGTCGACGGAAGGCGGCGCCACGGTGCAGCGGACACCGGACACGCCGCCGGGCGCGCTGGGTCGGGCGCCCGAGGGAACCGTCGTGCTCGATCCGGCCAGCGGCGAGGAGTGCCCGCCCGCCCGCTTCGACGATCATGGGCGGCTGCTGAACGCCGAGGAGGCGATCGGTGAGCTCGTCTCCAAGTCGGGCGGTGCGGGCTTCGAGGGCTACTGGCGCAACGACGCCGCCGAGCGGTCCCGGCTCCGCGAGGGCTGGTACTGGACGGGGGACCTGGCCTACCGGGACGAGGCCGGCTTCTTCTACTTCGCCGGGCGCGACCACGATTGGCTGCGCGTGGACGGCGAGAACTTCGCGTCGGCGCCGATCGAGCGCATCATGCAGCGTCATCCCGACGTGGTCCTCGCCGCCGTCTACGCCGTGCCGGACCCTGTCGTGGGTGATCAGGTCATGGCCGTAGTACAGCTTCGTCCGGGCCTGGACACGCTCGACGCGGACGGCCTGGCCGACTTCCTGGCCGCCCAGGAGGACCTCGGCACGAAGTGGGCGCCGCGCTTCGTGCGCATGACCTCGGCGCTCCCGGTGACCGCCACCAACAAGGTGCTCAAGCGGGGGCTGCGCGCCGAACGGTGGACGTGCGCCGACCCCATCCTCTGGATGCCCGCCAAGGGCGAGGCCTACCGGCTGATGAGTGACGAGGAGGCCGCCGGGCTCGAGGGCGCGGTGACGGACAGGGTCCTCTGACGGGTGCCGGGCCGGCGTGAGAGCGGACCGGTTGCCCAGCGTTACGGCAACTGGTCCTGGCGCAGCTCGTCGCGCCTCGTGCGCCCGGCGCCGCGCAGCGCGCGAATGGGCCGGGTGACCCGCCAGCTCCACGTGCCCTGCACCGCACGGACCTCGGTCGTGGCCGCGTCGAGCGCACGCTCGGTTCGGGCAAGGGCGACGGACCGCTGCGCCAGCTCCGACTCGGCCGCGGCCAGCCGGGACCCGAGGAGCTCCTCTCTCTCGGACACCCCGTGTTCGCTCGCCGCGAGCCGGTCCTGGGTCTCGGCCAGGTGACGCTCGGCGTCGCCCAGGCGCTGCTCGGCCTCGGCCAGACGGCGTTCCGTCCGGGCCAGCTCGCCGCGCGTGGCGGTGAGGAGCGCCTCGCGCTCTTTGAGGAGGACGCTCATGGCCGCACGGTCGAGCTGCTCGGCGTCCCCCTGGCGTCCCTCTGGACCCGGCACGAGGGCTCCCTCCACCCGGACCAGGTCGGGGTCCGCCACGGAGGTGAACGCCCGCGTCGCCCGGTCCCTCTCGCAGTGCGCTCCGAGCCAGGGCCACAGGGTGTCGATCAGGTACTCACCGTCGTTGACGATGCGCGGGAACTCCATGAGGAAGAGCGGAATCCGGCGGACCGTCGCCCACAGAATGAGCCGGTGGAACCCGACCGCCAGGATCCGCGCCTCGTCGACGGGGTCGAGCGAGTACACCGCTCCCCCGGCAATCACGCCGTTCACGTCACTGACGGGCAGATCGGACCAGATGCCGTCCGCCATGGCGATGCGCTCCTGCAGGATACGGCTCGTGGCCGCCGCCGCCAGCTCGCGGACAGGGACCAGCAGGGCCTCGACCTCGATCGCACTCGGGTCGATCTGATCGCAGTACGCGAACAACCAGGGATCCTTGACCACGTAGGGCGCATCCTCGCTGAGGAGGTTGCGCTCCAGGCCCGCTCGGGCCCGCGGATCGAAGTACTGGTCAGGCGGGCCGGTGTCGAGACCGCACGCCTCGAGGAAGCGAACCAGGAAGCTCGTTCCGGCGCGGCCCGTACCGGCGATCACCGCGTGGGGCCGAGGGGGCGAACCCGGACGCCGCGGACCGGCGGCGAACGACGTCACGTCTCGTGAGGGCCTCGGCGCGGTCCGTGGCACGCGGGTGCTGCCCCGGCACGCGCGCACTCGTTCTTCGACGGATCGTGGAGGGATGACATCACGTGACTCCTGCGATATTGCCCCACATTCAACGAACGCGACAGCCTTTCGGACGAACTCACAGGGGCCGCTCAGCGACCGCTCAGCGACGACCCAGCCGTGCGGTCAGCGATCGACGCCGAGCACGAGTCCGCTCGTCGGCACACCCGTCCCCGCCGTCACCACAACGTGCTCCAGTCCGTCGACCTGGTTGATGGACGTGCCGCGCACCAGTCGCACCCCTTCGGCGATCCCGTTCATCCCGTGCAGGTAGGCCTCACCGAGCTGGCCGCCGTGAGTGTTGATCGGCAGCGCGCCGCCGAGCTCGATCCGGCCGCCGCGTACGAAGTCCTTGGCCTCGCCCTTGGCGCAGAACCCGAGCTCCTCCAGCTGGTAGAGCACGTAGGGGGTGAAATGGTCGTAGAGGATCGCCGCCTGCATGTCGTCCGGCCCGAGACCTGACGTCTCCCACAGCTGGCGGGCCACGACGGCCATCTCGGGCAGACCGAGCAGGTCGTCGCGGTAGTAGCTCGTCATCATGTCCTGACCTTTGCCCGAGCCCTGAGCCGCGGCCCGGATGACGGTCGGGGCCGTGCGGAGGTCGCGTGCGCGTTCGAGCGACGTCACGACGAGCGCCTGGCCGCCGTCGGTCTCCTGGCAGCAGTCGAGGGGGTGGAGGGGCTCGACGATCCAGCGGGACGCCTGGTGCTCCTCGAGGGTGATCGGCTTCTGGTAGAACCACGCCTTGGGGTTGGTGGCGGCGTGCTTCCGGTCGGCGACGGCCACCCGGCCGAGGTCCTCGGAGGTGGCCCCGGTCACGTGCAGGTAGCGCTGGGCGGCCATGGCCACCCACTGGGCCGGGGTGAGGAGGCCCACCGGGGCGTACCAGCTGAAGTGGGCCGTCTCGGCGTTGGCGGCCGGCGGGCGGTCCTGGACCCCGGCACCGAACCGGTTTCCGGAGCGCTCGTTGAACGCCCGGTAGCAGACGACCACGTCGGCCACGCCCGACTGGTTGGCCTGGGCCGCCTGCTGGATGGTGCCGGCGCCGCCGCCGCCGCCGTAGTGGATGCGGGAGAAGAAGGACAGCTCCCCCATACCCAGGCTGCGGGCGATGTCGATCTCCGGGTTGGTGTCGGAGCTGAAGGTGACCAGTCCACCGACCTCGGACGGCTCGATGCCGGCGTCGCGCAG
>JBKQUM010000017.1:0-28919 GCA_052140165.1 Acidimicrobiales bacterium | reverse complement strand
CCGTGACCCAGACCGGCGGCCTGCCATACCACGGGGGCCCGGGCTCGAACTACATGACCCACTCGCTGGCCGCCATGGCCGAGACCCTGCGCGGCGATCCGGGCTCCTCCGGCGTGGTGAGCGGCGTCGGCATGCACATGCAGAAGCACGCCTACGGGGTGTGGTCGACCGACCCCGGCGACGGCGTGGTGGCCGACCCGGCGCCGTACGCCGCGGAGACCGCGCCGGTCGGGATCGTGGCCTCGCCATCAGGCCCGGCGACTGTCGCGACCTACTCGGTGTTGCACGGGCGCGACGGCGAGCCGGAACGGGCGCTGCTCGTCTGCGACCTCCCCGGCGGCGGGCGCTGCTACGCCGTACTCGACGGGGGGGCCGACGTGCTGCGCTCCGTCGAGGTGGAGGAGCTGATCGGGCGGCACGTGACCCTCACGCCGCAGGACCAGCTCAACGTGGCCCGGCTTGGCTGATCGGGCCCGCTCGACCGGAGCAGCTCGACCGGAGCAGCCTGATCGGAGCAGCCTGATCGGAGCAGCCTGATCGGAGCGCCGGAGCAGCTCCGCAGATCCCCAATGGGGATAGCGTGTCCCGCCTGCCAGGGAGGACGCCGAGGAGCCCGATGACCACCGACCAGCGGCACGGCGCGAGCGCCACACCCGGGGCACCGACGACGCAGAGCCAGCGTGAGTGGATCCTCGCGGCCGTCCTCTTCGGCCTGCTCGTGGTCGAGGGAATCCGCGAGGGAGGCTTCTGGCCCTCCGACGCGCTCGTCGTCGCCTCGGCTTCGATCGTCGTGCTCGTGATCGGCATGGTGCTCGTGCCGCCCGACCGCCGCTCCATGCTCCTCGTCGGCAGCGTGGTGCTGCTGGCCCTGTGGTGGCTCGTCCGCGCGCTCACCGCGGAGACGATCCGGAGCTTCCTGCCCCTCGGCGCGAGCATGCTCGGCTTCGCCGCCGCATTTGTCGCGGTGCGCCCGCTGGTCGGCCGGGCGCGCGAGGTGGCCGCTCTCGCCGTGGCCTGCCTCGGGGCCGCCGGGGCGCTGGTCGGCTTCGCCGGCCTGATCTGGCGTTGGTACCCGATGGCGATACCGACGCAGACGCTCTGGCGCGTCTCGACGACGCTGACCTACTCCGATGCGGCCGGGCTCGTCCTCGGCGTGTGCCTCTTGGTGGCGCTCGGCGTGGAGCTGAGCCCCCCGCTGGTGCGCGTCACCGTCTGCCTCTGCGCCGGCGGGCTGCTGGCCACCCAGAGTCGGGGTGCCTACGTGGCCTTCGCGTGCGCCTGCCTGCTCGTGCCCTGGCGCCGTTACGTCCGCTTCGCCGTGCCCCTGGCCACCGGGATCGCGCTGGGCATTGCAGCCATCGCGTCCTCGCCCGACACCTCCGCCGTGCCCTGGCTCGCCGCCGTGGTGGTCGCCGCCTCGGTCGTCTCCGCCGTGGCCCGGCCGGACGTCGGCTCGTGGCGGGCCTCCCCGGCCACACGGGTGGTCCTGGCCGTGATCGCCGCCGCGCTGCTCGTGGCCGCCGTGGCCGGTCTGCACCACGAGATCGGCGTGCGCGCCCTGTCGCCGAGCGACCAGGACCGCTCGAGCGAGTGGTCGGCCGCACTGCATCAGTGGAGGTCAGAGCCAATTTTCGGGGTCGGGCCCGACCGCCTCCTGACGTTCCACGCGGCGGACGGGACCTACGCCCATTTCGCCCACAACGAATACCTCCAGGTCGCCGCCGACGCCGGCGCCATCGGCCTGGCCCTCCTGCTTCTCACAGGCATTGCCGCTACCCGTGTTGCGAGGCGGTCCGATTTGCTATCTTCCTGCGCCACATCCGCGTTGGTGTGCTGGGCAGTCGGTGGCGCCTTCGACTTCGACTGGCATCTCTCCTTCGTCGGGCTATTGGGTGGCTTCTGCATCGGCCTTGCGGCCCGGAGGGAAGTGGTGACATGAAGGATGCGCCCAAGGCACTCGCCGTCGCAGCACTGACGGCCCTGGTCGTCTGGTTCCTGATGCCTGCAGCCGGCGGTGCCTTCAATCATGTCCTCGGCGTCGACTCCACGGTCGGCTCGTGCAGCACCGTGGGTGGCCAGAGCACGGTCGGAGGGCAGAGCACGGTCGGGGGCGAGCCCAGCGTCTGCGGGACGCCGACGACACCGTTCATCAGCAACCTGCCGACGAGTGGCGCCGTCGGCACGAGCTTCACCGCCGCCGTGAGCACGAACGGTGACGGCACCAAGTTCGTCACGGCGAACTCGGCGGAGTGCACAGTCGGTGCGGACGGACTCACGGTCACGTACACGGCGGTCGGCATGTGCAGCCTCACGGCTCACGTCAGCGCCGGCAACACCTTCGGCGCCGCCGACGGGCAACCCCAAGGCGTCCCGGTCGACCCCGGCACACCGAGCTCGCCCGCCGTCACCAACATCCCGAGTGGCGCGCTCATCGGCGGCTCCTTCACGGCGGCGGTCGGCACGACGGGTGACGGGACGAAGTCGGTGAGCTCGAGCACGACCGCGGTCTGCACGGTCGGCGCGAACGGCCTGGCCGTCTCCTTCGTCGGCACCGGCACCTGCACGCTCACGGCCCATGTCGCGGCCGGGGTCGAGTTTTCCTCCGCCACCGGCAGCGCGCAGTCCTTCACCGTCGCCAAGGCGACACCGACAGCGCCGCACATCACCGACATTCCCAGCTCGGCGTCGGTCGGCGGGAGCTTCGTGGCCCAGGTGAGCACGAGCTCCAACGGCACCACCTCGGTCGCCTCGGACACGACGGGCGTCTGCACGGTCGGCGGCGACGGGCACACCGTGAACGACGCGAGCTCGGGTATCTGCACGCTCGTCGCCTCTGTGGCGGCGACAGCCGACGACAACGCGGCCAGCGGCTCGCCGCAGTCGTTCTCCGTCAGTCCCGTGACCTCGCCGGCCACAACGCCTCCCACACCCACACACGGGTACTGGCTGGTGGGCTCCGACGGTGGCATCTTCACCTTCGGCTCGGCGGGCTTCCACGGCTCCATGGGCGGGACGATCCTCCAGCGCCCGGTGGTCGGCATCGTGCCGACGGGCGATCGCGGCGGCTACTGGTTGGTGGGCTCCGACGGTGGGGTCTTCAGCTTCGGCGACACCCAGTTCCTCGGGTCGATCCCGGGGCTCAACCTGCACCCGGCCGGCTCGGGCCAGCCCAACAGCCTCGACGCACCGATCGTCGGCATGGTGCCGAGCCACGACGACGAGGGCTACTTCATGGTGGCCGCCGACGGCGGGGTCTTCGCCTTCGGGGACGCCAAGTTCGCCGGCAGCTGCCCGGGCATCGGCGGGTGCGCGGGGCCGGCCGTCGCCGTCATGCCGGACGCCACGGGCAACGGCTACTGGTTGATCACCAAGTCGGGTTCGGTCTACACGTTCGGCGACGCGCCGTACTTGGGCGCCCCCGGCGCGCAGTCCTCGTCGATCACGTCGGCCACCGCCACTCCCGACGGCAAGGGGTACTGGATCCTCGACGGGAACGGCCAGGTGTTCGCCTACGGGGACGCGACGAATCTCGGGAACGTGCCGGGCGGTGCCACGGGCGTGCTCAACCCGGCGACCGCGATCTTCTCCACCTCCGACGGAGCGGGCTACTGGGTGGCCGACGCGCTGGGCAAGGTGTTCACCTTCGGTGACGCGCCGGGCGCAGGCGACATGTCGGGCACCCACCTCAACGGTCCGATCATCGCGGCCAGCGGGTCCTGACCCGGCCCCGCTGACCGGTCACGACGACAGTGACCAGCGCAGACGAGACACGCGAGGCACGGGTCGCCGGCCTCGACGGCTGCCGTGCGGGGTGGGTGATGGTGACGGCCCCCGCGTCGGGCGCTGGAGCCGACGCGGGTGACCTGCGCGTCGAGGTGGTCACCGACCTGCGACAGGTCGTCCGCCGGCTCGAAGAGGGACGGCTCGCCGCGGCGGCCATCGACATCCCGATCGGGCTCCCGCCCGACGGTCCTCGCCCGGTGGACGCCGAGGCGCGCCGCGGCCTCGGCCCACGGAAGTCATCGGTGTTCCCCGCGCCGGTGCGGCCGGTCCTGGCGGCACAGACGTACGCCGACGCCTGTGACCTCTCCCGGGCGGTGTGCGGACGCGCCATCTCGCGGCAGCTCTTCGCCATCCTCGACAAGATCCGGGAGGTCGACGAGCTCCAGTCGCCCTCCCTGCAGGACCGTCTCTTCGAGATGCATCCCGAGGTCTCCTTCACCGAGCTCGCCGGAGCGCCCATGCAGTTCCACAAGAGCACGGCGGAGGGCCGACGCGAGCGCCTCCATGCGCTACGCCAGGCGTTCGGGAACCTCGACGAGGTGGCCGGGACGCGGCCACGTGGGTCCCAACCTGACGACGTGCTCGATGCGACGGTCGGCGTGTGGACCGCGCGCCGTTACGTGGCGCGGGCCCACGTCCAGCTCGGCGGTGAGCTGGACGCGACCGGCCTGCGCATGGAGATGATCGCCTGATCAGCCCCGCCGTTGCCGGCGTGCCCGGTGGTGCCGCCCTCGTGTCTCCATCACGCCTACTCGACCCCTCGACCGGCCCGAAGGGTTGCCCCGGTCGTGCGACATCGTCCCCACCAGGGCAAAGGCTCGTACAGGACGATGCCCCGAATCGGGGCCGGCACTAGCCGGCGCGCCGGAAGTCGAGGAAGTCCGACACGCGCACGAGCCGGAGCATCCCCCGGGCCAGCCACGGGACGTGCTGGCGGTGGGGGTCGTGGACGAGCTCGGGCTCGGTCAGCTCGTACTCCTTGCTGCGGGTGACGAGCCGCACCGCGCCATGGGCGAGGGCGTTCTGCACCCAGTCCGCATCCCGACCGTAAGTGAGGGCGAAGCGGAACCCGTCCTTGGTGGGGAACACGTTGACCGGCGTGCGGTACACCGTGCGGGAGCGACGGCCGACGTGCATCACGATGCCCAGACCCGGCGCCCACCCGGCCACGTGGATGGAGACCTGGTTGGTCAGGGCGCGGTTGAAGCGCGCCGTGCGCCGGCCCAGACGCGGTGCGCGGGCGGCGGCGGTCGGCCCGGAGCGGGGCTGCGCCGAGTGCGCGCTCATACGAGCGTCAGGCCCCCGTCGACAGCCAGCACCTGCCCGGTGATGTAGCTCGCCTCGTCGGACAGCAGGAACACGGCCGCCGACGCCACCTCCCAGGCGCTGCCCTGGCGGCCGAGCGGCACCGGCGAGCGCGTGCGCGACGGCCGGCCGGCGGAGGCGGCACGCCCGAGTGGCGTGTCGATCAGCCCGGGGGCGAGCACGTTGGCCCGGATGCCGCGGCGGGCGCCCTCCACGGCGACGTGGCGGCTGAGGCCGATGAGGCCCGCCTTGGAGGCGTCGTAGGCGGGGATGCGGCTGCCGGGCCGGAGGCCGGCCACCGAGCCCATGAAGACGATGGACGCGCCATCGGGCAGGGTGACCAGGGCGCGGCGCACCAGCATGAAGTGGGCGCGCAGGTTGATGGCGAAGGTCCGGTCCCAGTCGTCGGGCGACGTGCCGGCGACGCCCATGCCGAATCCGGTGCCCACGTTGAGCACCAGCCCGTCGGGGGCCAGACCGGGCTCCTCGGAGACCGCCAGGCGGCACCCCTCCTCGGTCGTGACGTCGGCGACCACGACCGCCGCCGTGCCGCCCTCCTCGGTGATGATGCGCCAGGTCTCCTCGGCGGCGGCCTCGTCGCGGTCGACGCAGACCACCGACGCTCCCTCCCGGGCGGCGCGCACGGCGATGGCGCGGCCGTTGCCCAGAGGCGCGTCGGGGTCGCGGGAGGGCTGGGTCCCGGCGCCCACGACGGTGATGCACCGGTCCCGGAGGAGCAGGTTCATCGGATCACCGGCGTGCGCACGCTCGTCCGCTCCTCAGTCGGCCGGGCCGCCCGGCACGCGGCGCGCCAGCGCCTCGGCCCGGGGCTCGAGCTGAATCCGCAGCGAGCGCAGCACGGTCGTCAGCATGAGGTAGTGGGCGATCAACATGAGGAGCTCGATGAGCTCGCTCTCGTCCAGCTGCGCATCGAGCGCGTCCCAGGTGGCGTCCGCGACCGCGCCGTCGTCCGCCGTCTCGTCGACCGCACGCAGCGCGGCCCGCTCCAGGGGGGCCCACGGGACTGCATCGAGGTCGGCGGGGGCGCGGCCGCCGAGGGCTGCCAGCTCGGCCGGCGTGACGCCCTCGGCCTCCCCGATCTCGATGTGCTGCGCCCACTCGTAGCGCCCTCCGAATCGGCAGGCGGTGCGCAGGATCACCAGCTCGCGCAGCCGGCCCGGGAGGCGACCGGAGAGCAGCGCCCCGCCGAAGGCGAGCCAGCGGCGGAACAGCTCCGGGCCGGCCCGGCCGAGGGTGGTGAAGATGTGCATCGGCTCGTCCGTCCCGCCGGGCGACTGCTCGAGCACCCTGATCAGCCGCTCGTCCCACTCGCCGGCGGCCAGCGGCGGCAGCCGGGGTCCGGGGGCGGGTCCGGGTGCCGGTGACTCTGCCGGTTCGGTCATCGCCGCATCGTAGACACGCAGGCCCGGCCGGGTCTCGCCTCGCCTCGTCACGCCACGGTTCAGCGCAGGGGCCGGAACCCCATGGGCGGCGACCCGGCGCCCGGCAGCCGGCGGATCGGGGCCTCGGGCCGGCAGACCTCGTCGACGATGCCGTAGTCGACGGCCTCGGCCGCGCTGAGGAACCGGCCGCGCTGCAGGTCCTCCTCGACGCTGTCCGCCGGCCTGCCCGCGGCGGCGGCCACCCGCTCGCAGAAGCGGTGCCGCTCCCCGGCCCGCAGCTCGGCCCACTGGGCCATGTTGCGCACGTGGGCCTCCATGGAGGTGGTGGGCTCGCGGAGCAAGAACCGGGTGCTCGGCATGGCGGCGCGGTGCGCGCAGACGGCCACCACCCCGATCGCACCGGCCCCCACCTGCCCGAGGCACAGCGCCCGCACCGGCACGCCCATGAGCTCGATCACATCCATGAGCGTGAGCGCGGGAGCGAGACCGGCCTCGCCGCAGTCGACGCGCAGCGTCACGGGGTCGTCCCCCTCCGCATCGAGCGTCATCAGCTCCGCCGAGACACGGGCGACCGACAGGTCGTCGAGGGGGCCGTGCAGCAGCACCACCCGCTCGGCCAGGAGCCGCCGGGCCAGCGTCTCGGAGAGGGACTCGGGTCCCGGCCCCATCTCACTCATGTTCGATCCTCCACTCGAGCCGCGCCCCGAGCGCCGTCGTGTAGCGCTCCACCGTCGAGAGGCGCGCGTCGAGCTCGCCCGCCTCGAAGCGGGCCACGGCCGACTGCGAGGTGCCCATGCGGGCCGCCACCTCGGCCTGGGACAGGCCCATCTCCCGGCGGAGCGAGGTCAGCTGCCCCGACACCGAGTGCCGGCGCTCCGCCATCTCCCGGAAGCCGGGGAACACGGTGGGATGGCGGCGTGCGCTCACGCGACGATTATCTCACATTTGATATAACGTGGGAAGGACCCGCCGAGCACGGCGGGACCGAGCACGAGGAGCGCACCGCCATGAGCCCGCACAGCCCGCACAGCCCCCACAGCCCCCACAGCCCCCACAGCCCCCACAGCCCGAGCACCCACCACCCGCTGCACAGCGTCCTCGTCCCCACGGTGATCGAAGAGGGGAACCGGGGCGACCGCGCCTTCGACATCTACTCGCAGCTGTTGCGCGAGCGCATCGTGTTCCTGGGCCAGGAGGTCGACGACCAGGTGGCCAACCTGATCATCTCCCAGATGCTCTTCCTCGAGGCCCAGAACACCGAGCGCGACATCTACCTCTACATCAACTCCCCCGGCGGCGTCGCCTACGCCGGCATGGCGATCTACGACGTCATGCAGCACGTCGAGCCCGACGTGTCGACCATCTGCGTCGGCATGGGGATGTCCGCCGCCGCCATGATCCTCTCCGGGGGCGCGGCCGGGAAGCGCTTCGCCCTGCCCAATGCACGCATCATGATCCACCAGGGTTCCGCCGGCACCCGAGGGGCACCGTCGGACATGGAGATTCAGCTGCGCGAGGTCCTCTCCCTCACCCGCCGCATGTCCGAGATCATCGCCCACCACTCCGGACGTCCGGTCGAGCAGGTGGCGCAGGACATCGACCGGGACCACTACATGACCGCGGACGAGGCCCGCGACTACGGCCTCATCGACGACATCATCCTCCCCCGCCGCGGGCTGTGCGCCCCCGGCGCCGGGGACGGCGCCGCCCACCCCGAACCCGAACTGCAGGTGGCCAGCGCGTGAACTCCGCCTGAACCGGCGCGAGCGGGACGGCGGGCGGCCGTTCCCCGCACATGGACGACCACCGCCTCACCAGGCGCAGCCTCCTGATGACCGGGCATCCATGACGGGCCGCCGCACCCACGACCGCCGATCGGTGCTGCGGGCCGGCCTCGGTGCCGCCTCGGCCACGGCCGCCGCGTCGGTGGCGGCGGCGGCGGGCAGCCGAGCGAACCCCGGCGAGCGGGCGCACGCCCTGTCTCGCACGGCCTCGGCGGAGGTGCCTAGAGTGGATGACACGAGTGTCAGGAAACGACACCGGGGAGGACGGAAGCAGATGCGCACGGAAGACATGATCCTGGTCAGCGTCGACGACCACGTGATCGAGCCTCGCGGCATGTTCGACGGGCTCTTGCCGGCGAAGTACCAGGATGCGGCGCCCAAGCTCATTCGCCAGGAGGACGGGACCGACGTCTGGGTCTACGACGGCAACACGATCCCCAACGTCGGCCTGAACGCCGTCGTGGGCCGGCCGCCCGAGGAGTACGGCATCGAGCCCACCTCGCTCGAGGACATGCGGGTCGGCTGCTACGACGTCCACGAGCGCGTGCGCGACATGTCGGTCAACGGCGTGCTCGGCTCCATGTGCTTCCCCTCGTTCCCCCAGTTCTGCGGCCAGCTCTTCGCACGGCGGCAGGACAAGGACGAGGCGAGAGCCATGGTGCGCGCCTACAACGACTGGCACATCGACCGGTGGTGCGGCGCCGAACCCGGTCGCTTCATCCCCCTCTCCATCCCCGTCATCTGGGACCCCGAGCTCGGGGCCGAGGAGGTGCACCGGGTGGCCGAGAAGGGCTGCCACGCCGTGACCTTCTCCGAGAACCCCGAGAAGCTCGGCTGGCCGTCGCTGCACAACGAGCACTGGGACCCCTTCTGGACGGCATGCGCCGACGAGGGCACCGTCGTGTGCATGCACCTGGGCTCGTCGTCGCAGATCCTCATGACCTCGATCGACGCGCCGATCGACGTGATGATCAGCCTGCAGCCCATCAACATGGTGCAGGCGGCCGCCGACCTCGTCTGGTCGCCCATCCTTCGCAAGTACAAGGACCTGCGCTTCGCCCTCTCCGAGGGCGGCATCGGGTGGATCCCCTACGCACTGGAGCGCATCGACTACGTGTACGAGCACCACCACAAGTGGACGGGCCAGGACTTCGGCGACCAGCTGCCGAGCCAGGTCTTCAAGGACCGGGTCATCACCTGTTTCATCGACGACGCCTTCGGCGTGCAGAGCCGGGAGTACCTGAACATCGACAACATCACCTGGGAGTGCGACTACCCGCACTCGGACTCGACGTGGCCCCAGTCGCCCGAGGCACTCATGAAGTACCTCGACGGCGTGTCGGACCAGGACATCGACAAGATCACCCATCTCAACGCCATGAAGCACTTCCAGTTCGACCCGTTCAGCGTGCGGCCGCGTGAGAAGTGCACCGTGGAGGCCCTGCGGGCCGAGGCGTCCGACGTCGACACCGCTCTCGTGAGCCGGGCCCGCGGGCAGACGTCGGTCAACGAGCAGGGCATCGTGAGCGTCAGCAGCTTCTCGACGCGTCTCGGCCGGAAGGACTGACGGACTGACGGACTGACGCACCGGGGCCGGGCCGGCGACCGCCCGGTCCTCGCCCGACTCGAAGAACCCGACCGATCGCAGCAGCTCCGCCTGCTGCGGAAAGAGCACCGGAGCACATGTCGATCGACTACGCCACGGGTGACGACCACGTCGTGACCATCACCATCAACCGCCCCGAGGCGCGCAACTCGCTGGACATGGAGCACTTCTTCCGGCTGCGCTCGGCCTGGGACCGCTTCGGGGAGGACGATGACGCCTACGTCGCCATCGTCACGGGGGTCGGCAGGGACTTCTGCGTCGGTGCGGACCTCAAGACGTACATCCCCCAGATCACCGAGATGCAGAAGAAGATGAAGGAGGGGGTGCAGCCCGAGGAGCTCGGCGGCTACCGGCTCGACGACGGCGTCAAGGCGGTGCTGCGCGGCACCAAGCTCTACAAGCCGATCATCGCGGCGGTGAACGGCACCTGCGTGGCCGGCGGCATGGAGATGCTCGGCGGCACCGACCTGCGCGTCGCCAGCGACACCGCCACCTTCGGGGTCATGGAGCCCAAACGCGGGCTGTTCGCCGGGGGCGGGACCACGGTGCGCCTGCCCCGTCAGGTCCCCTGGCCCGCCGCCATGGAGCTGCTGCTCTGCGCCGACCAGGTGCCGGCCCAGCGCGCCTACGAAATGGGGCTGGTCAACGAGGTGTGCCGTCCGGCGGACCTCATGGAGCGAGCCCATGACTACGCGCGGCGCATCACGGCCAACGGCCCCTTCGCCGTCCGCAAGACCAAGGAGTCTGCGCTGCGCGGGCTGGCCACCGACATGAAGGAGGCCTACCGGATCGAGTCGGAGATCTCGGGCGAGGTCTTCAGCAGCGAGGACGCCACCGAGGGCCCCCGGGCCTTCGCCGAGAAGCGGGCGCCGAACTGGAAGAACCGCTGAGCCCGGCGCGGTTCCGGCCCCGTGGCTGGGCGCCGCGCCTCCCCGATCAGCCGGCCGGCGTGCTCCGGCGCATGGCGAGGAGGGAGGGGAAGCCGACGACGAGCGTCTGCAGGCGCCAGCCCCGTGCCGGCAGGCCGCGCCGCCGGGCCATGCGGCCCGCCGCCAGCGCCTCACCGGCGTGGATGACCGCGGTGCCGGCCAGCATCACCTGCAGCACCTCGCGCGGGGGCAGGGCGTCGTTGCTCAGCTCACTCGCCCGTTCGTAGGCGGTCTTGCTCAGGGCCAGCCTGGTCAGGACGACGATGCCGCCGTCGAGCAGGAGGAACCACAGCCACGACGGGCGCACGACGCCCGACCGTTTCGCCCTTGCCATGCCGATGTTCTAGCGACCGCGGGCGGCCGGGAGCAATCGGACCGCGCCCGCCGGCGGCCGCGAGCCCGCCCCCGAGGCGGCCAGCTGCCCACAGGCGGCATCGATGTCCGCCCCCCGGGTGGCACGGATGGTGGCGTTCACGCCGAGCGCGCGCAGCTCGTCACGGAAGCGCCGGACCCGCACGGCGGGAGAGCCCACGACCGGGTACCCCGGGGTCGGATTGAGAGGGATCAGGTTCACGTGGGCCCCGAGCGGCCGGGCGAAGGCGGCGAGCTCGGACGCGTCGCTGCCGCGGTCGTTGACTCCGTCGATGAGGGCCCACTCGATGGAGAGGCGGCGGCCGCTCGCCTCCACGTAGGCGGCGCAGGCGTCCGCCAGCACGGCGAGCGGGTAGCGGCGGTTGACGGGGACCAGCTCGTCGCGCAGCGTGTCGTTCGCCGCGTGCAGCGAGACGGCCAGGTTGACCGGCAGCGTCTCGGCCGCGAGCCGGCGGATGCCGGGCACCATGCCGACCGTGGAGAGCGTCAGGTGGCGGGCGGAGAGACCCATGTCGCCGTTGAGCCGCACTACGGCCGCCCAGACGCGGTCGTAGTTGGCCAGGGGCTCCCCCATCCCCATGAACACGACGTTGGACAGCCGGCGTGGCCGCGCCTCGCGCATGGCGACCGCCACCTGCTCCACGATCTCGCCCTCGCTGAGGTGGCGCAGGAAGCCGGCCTGCCCGGTGGCGCAGAACTGGCAGGCCATGGCGCACCCCGCCTGGGTGGACACGCACACCGTGACCCGGTCGCTGTAGTGCATGAGCACCGTCTCGACGCGGGCGTCGTCGTGGAGCGCCCACAGCCACTTCGTCGTCTGCCCGCCGTCAGCCGTGCGGCGGGACACCTCGCGCAGCGCCGGCGGGAGCGCCGCCTCGAGCGAGGCGCGCACCGCCACCGGGAGCTCGGTCATCTCCTCGGGCCGCTGGGCCCGGGCATGGAGGCCCTCCCAGACCTGACGGCCCCGGTAGGCCGGCTCGCCCTCGAGGAGCCGCGCCAGCTCGTCGCGCGTCAGGTCGTAGGGCGCGGGCATCGCCCCAGGCTACGGGGCGCCCGCCGACCCGGCCGACCGGGGTGGCCGGGTTGGCCGGGGTCGTGGGCGACCAGTCGCGTGGCCGGCCTGCGGGGCGCAGTTGCGGCCGACGCCCTCCTCGTGCTGGCCTGAGCGCCGGGCAGGACCACTGCGCACACGCAAGGAGACCCATGAGCGACACGACCGAGGACCTGGTGGGCGACGACCTCACCCGGCGGATCGAGGACGAGATCTGCTGGATCACCCTGAACCGGCCCGACGCGGGGAACGCGCTGACCCAGTTCATGCGGGACCGGATCGCCGACTGGGTGCTCGACGCCTCCTCCGACCTGTTCGTGCGGGCGGTGGTCATCACGGCCGCCGGCGACAAGGCCTTCTGCACCGGAGCCGACCTGCGCGGCGGCCGCCTGCCGCCGCGGCCCAGGCCCGACGGGGTCCCGGACAGCGTGGTGGGCGACGCCTCCCGCATGATCCGGGACGGCTGGCAGCGCCTGGTCACCTCCATCCTCGACTGCGAGAAACCGGTCATCGCGGGAGTCAACGGGACCGCGGCAGGGGGCGGGATGCACCTCGCCCTGGCGTGCGACCTCGTGGTGATGGCCGAAGAGGCCAAGTTCGTCGAGGTCTTCATACGGCGCGGCATCGCCCCCGACGCCGCCGGCGCCTGGATCCTCACCCGGCTGGTCGGGATCCAGAAGGCGAAGGAGCTCTTCTTCTTCGGTGACGACGTCCCGGCCGCCGAGGCCTACAGGATCGGGTTGGTCAACCGCCTGGTGCCTCGGGCCGAGTTGCAGGCGACGCTCGAGGAGCTGGCGGGCCGCCTGGCCAAGGGGCCGACGAAGGCCATCTGGATCTCCAAGTGGCTGACCAACCGCGCGCTCGACGTCGACCGCGCCACCTCGCTCTACGACGAGGCGATGGCGCAGGAGCTCGTCGCCAACACGCATGACTCCGAGGAGGGCATCGCCAGCTTCGTCGAGCGCCGCCCCGCCGAATTCAAGGGCTGGTAACCGCCCCCGACGCGGATGGAGACGTCGACGTGGTCGTCGACGCGCCCACCCCGGTGGTGGTCGTGGTCGAGGCACCGGGCGTGGTCGAGGTGGTCGAGCTGCCCGTCGGCGCCGTGGTCGTGCTGCTCGACGAGGAGGTGGTCGTGCTCGTGGACGACGTCGTCGACGTCGTCGACGGCGTCGACGTGGTCGTGGTGGTCGTGGTGGTCGTGGTGCTGGTGGTGCTCGTGGTGGCTGCCGGCGGTGGGGTGACGACGTTCCCCACCGTGGTCCCGCCGCCTGCATGGCCGAAGATCGCCGCCAGGGGCTTACCCGAGATGAGCTCGACGGCCGTGATCAGCAGGAGGGCGAGCACGAAGACGACGGCTGCGGTGCCGGCGATGGCCTGCCAGGAGAACCGCCGCGCACCCGCCCGGGCCGCGGGCAGCGCCGGCTGCATCGGCGTGGTCGTGGCCTGCAGGCGCTCGGTCGCCGGCGCGCCGGCCACCGCAGAGATCTCGAGGCGCCCTGTCTCGTGTGACGGCGTGGCCGAGGCCGAGGCCGTGGCCGTCTCCACCGTCTCCGCGCCGCTGCTCGAACCGGTCGCCCCCAGCTTGCGCAGGAGGGAGGAGGTGGAGGAGTCGGGGGCGCGGACGACCACCTGCTTGACGGCCTGGTGGCCACGGTCGATCGACTGCGCGACGAGCGCGGTGCCGATGGTGGCGGCCGCCGACCCGATGGCCACGCCGACGATGGTGCCCTTGACCCCGAAGGCCGAGGCGATGACGGCCGCGATCACCGCGCCCCCCACCGAGGCGAGGATCTGGCGGATGGAGAACTTCACGGCAGGCCGTCCCCGGCACCCGGCGGCGGGGCTCCCGGGAGCCCGGCGGCGTCGGTGCTCACTCCCCCACAGTCCCGTCGATCTGCTCGCGCAGCAGGTCGGCGTGGCCGTTGTGGCGTGCGTACTCCTCGATCATGTGGATCATGATCCAGCGCAGCGAGACGGTCGGCTTCTCGGTCGAGACCGATGCGACGTCGAGGCTCGCCGCGGCCGCGGCGATCGCACGCGACACCTCGCACTGGCGCCCGAAGAGGTCGAGCTCGGCCTGCGCCCGGTCCGGGTCGATGTCGTTGAAGTCGGCGTCGATGTCGTCGACGGTCGAGATCAGCTCGGGCGACGAGCTCCCGGTGAAGATGTGGTCGAACCACCACCACTCCACGGCCGCCATGTGCCGCACCAGGCCCAGAAGGCTGAGCGCGGACGGCGGCACGGTGCGGCGCGCCAGGGCGGCGCCGTCGAGCCCCTCGCACTTCCACAGCAGGGTGGCCCGCTCGAAATCGAGCCAGACCGTCAGCATGGGCCGCTCGCCGCCGGTCAGCGGGGGGTCCGGCCGCGTCACTCCAGACAGCATCGTCCCAGGCTAGCGGCGAAATCCCCCACCGATCGGGGGCCGGTAGCATGGCCGCCGTGCGTGAGCGGTGGCTTTCCGGGCGGGCCGTGTCGCTGCACGTCGCCGTGCTCGTGTTCGTGCCGGGTTGCGCCGTCGCGGCGTGGTGGCAGATCGGCCGCGCCCAGGACGGCAACCAGCTCAGCTACGTCTACTCGGTCATGTGGCCGGTCTTCGGCCTCCTCGGCCTGTACTTCTGGTGGCTGCTGATCCACACCGACTACGACAACGTCGGCCTGAGAGGTATGCGGCGCCAGCAGGCGCAGGCGGCCGCGGCGGACGGCACACCGGGCGTGGCCGCCTCGCCGGTCCCGACGACCATCGCCGCGGAGGCACCGGCCCCGGTCCCCGAGGTGGACGACCCCGAGCTGGCCGCCTACAACGCGCGACTGACCGAGCTCGCCGCCGCGGGACCCAAGACCTGGCGCAAGAAGGAGCCGGTCGTGGTCCGGCGGGCGCAATGAAGCGGCTCACCGAGCGTGGCCTGAAGGGAGCGCTCTTCCGCTACCAGCTCATGGCCAACATCGTCGGCGTGCTCATCATCCCGCTGTTCTTCTTCACGGGACTGCACATCGCCATGGGAGGTTTCAAGCTGGAGCTCGCCGTCTTCGGCGTCGGCCACGGCTACCTCTACATCGTCTACCTGATCACCGCCGGGTTCCTCGCGCTCAAGGCGCGGCTGCACATCCCGTGGATCATCTTCATGTTCGCCGCCGGCCTCATCCCCGGCGTGACCTTCCTGGCCGAGTGGCTGGTGGTCACCCGCAAGATCCAGCCGCTGGTCGCCGCCCAGGCGGCGGAGGAGGCCGGGACGGGGGTCAGCCCAGCCGCTCGATGACGGTGCCGTTGGCCTGGCCGCCGCCCTCGCACATCGTCTGGAACCCGTAGCGGCCGCCGGTCGCCTCCAGGTGGTTCAACAGCGTGCCCATCAGGCGCACGCCGCTCGCACCCAGCGGGTGGCCGATGGCGATCGCACCACCGCGGGGGTTGAAGCGGCCCATGTCGTAGGAGAACTCCTTCTGCCACATGAGGGCGACGGCGGCGAACGCCTCGTTGCACTCCACGGCGTCGAACTCGTCGACCTTCATTCCGGAACGCTCGAGGAGCTTGTGGGTCACCGGCACCGGGGCGGAGAGCACGATCGCGGCGTCGTCCGCCGCCACGGCGAAGTGGGCGAAGCGGGCGCGGATCGGCAGGCCGAGCGCCTCGGCCACCGAGCGCTCCGCGACGAGCATGGCCGCCGCACCGTCGGTCGTCTGCGAGGAATTGCCGGCGGTGATGTCCGGGGCCGTGTCGGGCTCCCAGTGCTGGGCCGGCGGCAGGGCGGCGAGTGCCTCGATCGTGGAGCTGCGCCGGATGCCCTCGTCGGCGCGCAGGAAGTCCCCGGTCAGGCTCCCGTCCTCGGCCTTGATCGGCACCTCGAGCGCCTCGCGCCCGAAGTGCCCGTTGTCCCAGCTCTCGGCCGCCCGGCGGTGCGACTCGAGGGCGTAGGCGTCCATCTCCTCCCTCGTGATCCCGTACCGGTCCGCCAGGACCTGGCTCACGCGGAACTGCGTCCAGAGGCGCCCGTCGACCGCCTCCATGAACGACGGCGGGAACGGCCCCGTCCCGCCCCGCGCGTTGGACGCCAGCGGGACCCGGCTCATGACCTCGACGCCGCACGCGATCACCAGGTCGTAGTGGCCCGCCGCCACGCCTGCGGCACCGAAGTGGACGGCCTGCTGGGACGACCCGCACTGGCGGTCGACGGTGGTGGCGGGCACCGACTGGGGGAACCCGGCCGAGACCCACCCGTTGCGGGCGACGTTGGTGCTCTGCTCGCCCACCTGGCTGACGCAGCCACCGATGACGTCGTCGATGCGCTCGGGATCGACACCGGTCCGCTCGACGAGCGACGTCAGCGCGAAGGCCAGGAGGTCCGCCGGATGCCAGTGGGCGAGCGCCCCACCGCGCTTGCCGAACGCCGTGCGCACGACGTCGACGATCACAGGCTCTCTTGCTTTGCTCATGAGCGCTCCTTTTCGTGAGACTCTGGACGAAGACTGCCCGGGAACTCCGGCGAAGGATCCTGGTCAGCTCTCGGGGCTCGGGGTGCCCTCCGAGGACGGAGAGTCCTCCAATCCGGACCTGCCACCACCCATCTCGTCCTCGACCATGTCTGCGACCTGCGGCGCGCTCTCGGCGCCGTCCGTCATCTCCACCAGTGCGGCGGCCCGTGCCCCTGCCTCCTCACGTCGCGACAGCAACTGGTCGATGGCGGTCGCAGCCCCTGCGGGATTCCCATCGTAGGCGACACGGCCCCTATCGAGCACGAGCGCCTTGCTGGCCAGCCGCAGCACCCGGTCCACCTGCTGCTCCACGACCAACATCGCCGTGCCGTTGCGATTGATCGCTTCCAGGCCCTCGTAGACGGCGTCGACGACGACCGGTGCCAGCCCGAGCGAGAGTTCATCGGCCACCAACAGCTTCGGGGGCACCACCAGCACCTTGGCCAGCGACAGTAGGCGCTGCTGTCCTCCGGACAACGTTCCGGCGATTTGCCTCCGCCGTTCTCCGAGAATGGGAAAGGCCTCGTAGGCGCGCGCGAGGTTCGCCGCCACGCTGCGCCGACCAGCCCGCTGGCGAAAGACGAGCACGAGGTTCTCCTCGACGCTCAGGCTCGAGAACACGCCCCTACCCTCCACCACGTGGGCCACACCCAGTCGGGCGATCCTCCACGCGGACAGCTTCGTGACGTCGGTCCCGGCCAGCGTGACGGAGCCCTCCGTCGCTGTCACCAGTCCGGTGATCGTCCGGGCCACGGTCGACTTCCCGGCGCCGTTCGATCCGATCAGCGCCACCACCGCACCGGCCGGGACGCTGAACGACACGTCAAAGAGCGCTCGGTACGGACCGTAGGCTGCCGAGACGCTCTTGACCTCGAGGATGTCGCCTCCGCGTTCAGCGGTGAGCACCCCCGCAGCGGGCGAGGAGACCGAGAAGGAATGGCCGATGCGGGTCATACCGACTGCCCGAGGTAGGCATGGCGGACCATCGGGTCCTCCATCACCTCTGCGAAGGTCCCCTCCGCGATCTTGTTGCCGAGGTCCATGACGACGGCCCTGTCGACCACCTCCGCCACGATGCCGAGATCGTGCTCCACCAACAGCACAGCCGTCCCTCGATCGCGCTGGATGATGCGGAGCACGGCCGCAAGGTCCGCCGTCTCGTGCTCGTCGAGACCCGACGAGGGCTCATCGGCGAGCAAGAGCCTCGGCTCGCCCGCCAGCGCTCGGGCGAGCTCGACAAGGCGGCAGTGGCCGAGACCAAGGGCGGAGACCGGCGTGTCGGCCAGTTCGCTGAGACCGACGAGCTCCATGGTGCCCTCGACCTTTTCGCACTCTTCGTCGGTGGGACGACTCATGTTGCAAAGGTCCTTCCAGAGCCGGCCCGTGCGACTCCGGGCACGTTCGGCAACCATGAGATGGTCCCGTACCGTCATGTCGGCGAACACCTCGGCCCTCTGGTACGTGCGACCGATGCCCATCCGCGCCCGCTTGTACGTCGGGAGACCCCTGAGCGAACGGCCTTCGAACTCGATGCTCCCCCGGTCGTTCTTCAGCTGCCCGCAGACGCAGTTGAAGAGCGTCGTCTTGCCGGCGCCGTTGGGACCGACGAGCCCGACGCTCTCGCCCGCCTGCACGTCGAACGTGATGTCCTGGACCGCGCTGACACCTCCGAAGGCCTTTGCCACTCCGCGGAGCGCCAGGAGGGGTCCTTGCTCAGCCACGAACGGCCTCTTCGCTCAGGCCCCCGGCAATCAATGGTTCGCCCTGTGAGCCAGCGTCGGGTTGCGATCCGGGAAACAGGCGCTCGAACAACGGCTCGAATCGCTGCATCGAGCGTCGCTTCTGGAATTCCAGGATGCCCTCGGGGTGCTGGGCGTACGTCAGTGCCCCGAAGGCGAACAGCACGAACGTCAGGTTGGCGAACTGCGCCGGCGCGTACCCGAGGAGCTTCTGGATGATGACATACCCGAAGGCCCCCTGAATCGCCCCTTCCACCGTCGTGACCCCGGTGGTCACCACGATCACCACGAAGGCGAGGCTGAAGACGTAGTTGAACTGCTGGGGGTTGGCGACGCCCTGCTGGATGACCAGCAAGGTCCCGCCTATGCCTGCGACCGCGCCCGACAGGGCGAAGATCAGGATGCGCTGCCAGGTCAGGTTGATACCGATACCGGCGGCAGCGGTCTCACTGCCACGCGTGGCGCCGAGAAGTCGACCCACGGTGCCACGACGGATCATCAGAATCGCCACGGTGACCACGACCAGGACGGAGAAGGTCGCAAGGAAGAGCGCGTGACCGTTTGGATTGAGGAGGCCGAAAGGGCTCCCCCAGTCGACGTTGTTCATCGGTCCGAGGCCGCCCGACCCTCCGCCGAGCGTCTGCGAGCTCTGGATGATGTTGTCGAAGACCAGGGCGGCACCCAGCGTCATCAGAGCCAGTCCGAGGCCCCGGAGTCGGAGGGAGAGGACCGCCAGCAGAACCGCCACCGCAGCCGCAAATGCCGCTCCGACCAACATCCCGGCCATCATCGGGATGCCGAGGTGGTTGGCGAGCTGCGCCGCCGTGAACGCGCCCACACCCGCCAAGCCGGCCTGGGCCAGTGACAACTGGCCCCCCATGCCGGTGATCAAGGTGATGGAGAGGAAGAGCGTGGAGAAGGCGAGGCCCTGGTTGAGCACGCTCTCCCAATCCCGCGGCATCCAGGTGAGCATGGAGACGATGAAAAGCCCGAGAACGACGTACCACAGGACGCTGATCACCCGACCCATGGCCGGCGTGCGAACCGCTGCCGCCAGCGGCGGCAGCGGCGGGTCCACCGAGGCGAGCGGGTCCGTGGCCTGTTCGAGCTTCCGCATCCCGGGATGGAAAAGCAACGCCCCAACCAGCACGAGGAAGGGCAAGCTGGGAAGGATCGACGTGAAGAGAAAGCTCTGGGTGGGGAGATAGCCCTGCAGGGTGAAGGTCGCGACGCCAATGAGCACCGCGGCGACGGCCGCGACGGCCATGGACCGGAAGGCCGCACACGCCGCGGCGGCGATCGCTGCCACCATGAGCGTGAGGAACGGCTGTGCCTGCACCTGGCCAAAGTTGGGCGCGAGCAAGATGCCCGCGAAGCCGGCCAGGAAGCTCGAGATCACCCATGCCACCGCGACCACGCCGCCGGCGTTGACCCCGTCGAGCTGCACCAGCCGACGGCTCTCCACCGCCCCGCGCATCTGCAGCCCGAGCGGGGTCAACCGCATCATCACGCCCATGGCGAACAACACCAGGGCGGTGAATACGATGGCGCTCATGTCCAGCCCATTGAACGGTGCCCCGGCCAGGGTGAAGTAGACGGTGTTGGGGTTGAAGACGATGCTCGGGGGCGCGTAGTAGTTCTGTGGGATGAACACCTGCATCAGAGCCGGGATGCCGACGAGGAGGCTGATGGAGGTAACGAGCTTCGCCATGTTGTTGGAGTTCGGGATCCGGCTGAACAGCAGGCGGTCGAACGCAAGTCCGAGCAGCGGAGAGACCACCACCACCGCAATGACGAAGGCGAGCCATTCCGAGAAGTGCGCGCTTTGGATCAGCGCCGTGAACAGCAGGGCGGCCACATAGGCCTGGGCGGCGAACGCGAAGTTGAAGACCCCGGTGGCCCTGTATGTGAGCACCAGGGCCACCGCGACGAGGGCGTACGTGCAGCCATAGGGGATGCCGGGAACGGCGAAACCGAGGAACTGCTCCATTCCCGATGTCCCCTACCCCTGCGTCCTGCTCGTTCTTCTCACCTCGCAGCTCAGCCGACCGGTGTGCCCGAGGGCGCCGGAATCGGGACTGCGTGTGTGTAGCTCGAGCCTGGGCTGCTGCCCGAACCGTTCAGAATCGAGCCGGCCAACTTGAAGCACACAAAGACCTGTGGCTTCTTGGCGAGCACCGTGACGTACTTGTCTCCCTGCACCTGAATGAAGGCGCTGCAGGTGTTGTTCGTGATGGGATAGGTGTGGCCGCCACCACCGGGGCTCCAATTGACCGGAGTAGTAAGCCCATCGGAGGTGTAGGCCGTCATCTTGTTGATCGCATTGACGACGCCCAGCTGCGTCGGGTTCGGGCCGTCCGCCTTCAGGCCGGCCACCAGCAACGACGCCGACTCCCAGCCCTGGATCGCCACCTCGTCGTAGACCCACTTCGGCTCGTACTTCTTCATGGCGGAGATGTACGCCGCCAGCCCCGGGTAGTTCTTCTGCGGTGCATCGAACGGTACGTGCTGGATGTTGAAGTACACGCCCTGCATCAGGTCCTGGTACTGGTTCAGCGTGCTCTGGTCGTTGCCGTCGAGCCACAGCTGCTTGGCCTGGATCCCGTACTGCTTGATGCCGCGGGCCAGGCTGATGTTTCCGGTGATGTCCATGCAGCTGAGGATGAAATTGGTCCCGGCCGCCTTCATGCGTTCCGCGTCGGGGATGACGCTGGCGCCGTAGCCGATGCTCGTGTCCACGTAACTGACCTTGATGCCGGCATCCTTGAAGGCGGACACCGCCTGGTTGCACGACCCGTTCGAGGAGGCGATGTTGTAGGCCAGGACGCCCACCGACGGCGTCTTCTGGACCTGCTTGGCCAGGTAGATCCAGGCCGGGTCGCCCGCGGCGTCGTCCTGGATCGACCCACCGGCGGCGAAGAGGTTGACCGGCCCGTTCCAGTTGGCGGTCACGTTGTAGCCGAACGTCGGGGTGCAGGTCTGCACGAAGTACGTCGGCGTGAAGAAGGCGGTGGCCACTCCCGCCACCGCGAACACGTGGTCCTGGTCGACCAGGGTGTGCTCCAAGGCGGTGTCCTGGCTGGGGTTGCCGGTGTCGTCGGTGTTGTAGGTCAGCTCGATCTTGCGCCCGTCGACGCCGCCGTGCGCATTGACATAGTCGTAGTACGCCTCGATGCCCGGCACAAGGGACTCGAAGTTCGAGGCGATCGGCCCGGTCAGGGTCGACATGGCCCCGGTGCTGATCGTCGTTGCCGTGATGCCCGGCGACTGATTCGCTGAAGCGCACGCCCCGGTGGTGGTGGTGGCCAGAGGATGCACCGCGGCCGTCGCGCTCGACGCGGGAAGGGCCAGCACTGTGCCCGCGGCAATGATCAGTAACGCACACGCGCTGGTGGTCGCCCGTGCAATTGCTCCCACGTGTCTGGTTCTCATGGCCTTCCCATCGTTCCAACCAGTCATCATCAACCCCCGATCCGGCTCTCGCCGACTCACCCGCGACCGCAGCCGGTCACTGTAGCTGTAGGGCTTCACGCCCATTGCTCACCCCTTGTGCTCTATCACGTCCCTGAACTGCTGGGACTTCACCCTCAACCTTTCGTGTTCTCCACACGTCTCACTTCGACTCACGCCACCTCATGCCAAGAACAATCTCCGTCGGTCGAACTCTCGGAGCGCGCGCACCTCCTGGGTGCTCACCGGCGCCAGCTCCTCCACGTCGCGAGCGACGTCGGGTTCGTATCCGCACGAGGACGTGAACGCACGCACCCGATCCTCCAGCATCCCGTCCCCGGAGGGCACTGCGGCCAGCCGGAGCACACCGTCTTCGCGACGGAGAACGCCCTTATCGGTGACGACGCTCGTGACCCGCTCCCCCGGAGAAGTGATGTAGGCCGCGGTGCGCGGGAGCCGTTCGGGACGGGCCAGCGTCACGACCACACAGGCCGTGGCGCGGCTGGCGACGTCGTTGGCGCCTCCCGAGCCGACCAGGAAGCGCCCACCCGCCAACTCGGTCGAGTTCAGGCATCCCGCGCTGTCGACCTCCGCCGCACCGAGGCACCCCACCGTCGCGGTACCGGGCCCGCCGATCACCATACCGAGGACGGCGGACGCGTCGGAGAGGTAGGGGGTGGCGGGGAAGACGCGCTGGTTGAAGATGTACGGGTCCGCCGGCGTCGGCTCGTAGCCCCACAGGCCGAGTTCGGCGGTGAGCGTCACCCGGCTGCCGCCCGCTCTCGCCCGCGCCACGGCGACCCAGGCCGCCAGGTTCGCCACGCCGGCCCCGGCCAGCACCGCGTCGGCATCCACCTCGCCGACGACCCGCTCGACCTCTCTGGCCCCGAGGGACGCAGCCTGCTCCCATGGCGTGAAGGCATGGTCCTCGACGACCGGGTCGGCGTCGGCGTCGGCCTTCCACGACATCGGGTCGGAGCGCCCCTCGAGCCAGAGCAGCTGATCCGTGCCGACCCGCGTGAGGTAGTCCTCATGCGTGGCGGGGCCGAGCACCCACTCCGCGACGTAGTCATCGAGCTCGCCGTGCGCGGCTGCGGCGGCGACCGCGCTCCAGTGCGCGATGTCCTCGCCGTAGCTCCGCACGGGCAGGCCCGGGGCGTAGCACCCGCCCGGGTGCGCCCCGTAGGGCGCCTCCACCACGGCCAGGACCCTGTGGCCAGGGACCCGGACGCGGTGCCCGAGGCCGTCGAGGTCGTCGACGACGCGCTCGACGGTCGCGACGACGCCGCGCCGCGCCGCCCACGCCCCCCACACGCCGTCGAGGAGCGGCTCGGAGAAGGCGAGGTTGCCCGAAGGGTCGGCGGCGGCGGCGTGCACCAGCGCCACGTCGGGCACCAGCGGCTGCAGCAGGCCCAACGGCCCGAACGGCGACTCCATGACGGTGAATGCCTCGTTCTCGGCCATCGAGGACCCGACCAGCGAGCCGGTCACTGCGGCGGGCAGCCCGCGGGCGGCGGCCTCCAGGCGCTGTGACAGCGTGAGAATGGACCAGTGCTCCACCTCGACCTCGCCCGACTCGTAGGCCTTCCGGAAGACGGGGTTCGGCGTGTAGGTGGGGAAGCTGTTGCCGGAGTAGGCGGTCACGACCTTGCGCACGAGCCCGCCCTGGAAGAAGACCGCGCCCAGGGCGCCGAGGCTGGTCATGACGAGGGTGAAACCAGGATCGGTCCCCCAGAACTGACGGGCCAGCTCCCGCGCCGCCGCCGTCCACCGGCTGTGGCCCATCATCACCTGGACGGTGTCCCCCGGTTGCACGTTCCTCGCCACGGCGTCGGCCAGCGAGGTCGCGACCGGGCCCGCCGACGAGGACACCGCGGACGTCACAGAGCCTGCGTCGCGGCAGGCACCAGAACGCGAATATCCTGGTCCCGCCTCATTTTTCGCCCCAACCAAACCTGACCACCGTGTCAGGTTAGCCATTTCGGCCATGCCCGGCACTACCATTCACCCCGCATGGGAACGCCGAGAGTCCGACGCGACCCGGCACCCGGCGCCAAGAAGCCGGCCCGCACCTCTTCAGGCCGGAAGGTGGTGGCCGCAAATGGGCCCTCCGACCTTGGCGCCACCGGGACGGTGATGCCGACCCCCCTCGATGGGGTGTCCGACGCAGACGGGCCCGAAGGGCCGGCCCTCGCGGACGGCGACACCGTCGGCGCGCCGGCGAGCAAGCGCGTCCTGCGCAGCCAGGGCCGCCGGACCATGCGCCGGCTCCTCGATGCGGCCATGACGGCCTTCGACCGGCGGGGCTACCACGCCACCCGGGTCAACGACATCGTGGAGATCGCCAAGACGTCGCACGGCACCTTCTACCTGTACTTCTCGAACAAGGAGGACCTGTTGCGGGCGCTGGTCACCGAGGCCGCCGCCGACTCGCAGAAGATCTACGAGTCGTTCAGCACGCTGCCCTCCCCGGGCGGCACACCGCAGTGGGAGGACGTGCGCGGCTGGGTGAAGGCCTACTCGGACCTCTGGACGCGTTACGCGCCGCTCTTCCGCGTCTGGGCCGAGCTGGTCACCGTCGACCGGGAACTCGGCAGGACCATCCGACACACGTTCTCGAGGATCTCCTATGCGCTCACCGTGCGCATCGGGCCGGACTCCTCGGGCCACGAGATCGACCCCGCGGCGGCGGGACTCGCCGCCCTGGCGATGCTCGACCGCTTCCACTACCTGCGCGAGTTCGTCGGCAAGCCTGTCGACGACACGGCCCTCGACACGCTGACCACGATGCTCTACCGGGCGCTGTTCGACCCGAACGCGTAGCCGGGCCCGACCGCCGCCCGCGAGTCCCGGCGCTTCGCGTCGGGCCGCTCCTCAGCCGTCCGGGAACACCCGATCGAAGATGGTGTCCACGCCGGAGCCGTGCAGGGTCAATCCTCCGTCCACCACGATGTTCTGGCCCGTGACGAACCGGGCCAGGTCGGAACACAGGAAGACCACGACGTCGGCCACGTCCTCGGGCTCGCCGACCCGACCGACGGGGGTTCCCGTGACGAAGCGCTCCTCCTGGTCGGGCATGTACTGGAACCACGGGGCCGTCATGGTCGTCCGGATCATCCCGGGCGAGACGGCGTTCACCCGGATCGTGGGCCCGTACTCGAGCGCCGCGGACGCAGTGAGCGCCGCCACGGCCGCCTTGCTGGCGGAGTAGGGGCCCTCCCCCGCCGCGGGCCGCGTCCCGCTGATGGACGCCGTGCTGACGATCGAGCCGCCGCCCGCGGCGCGGATGTGGGGCACGGCGGCGCGGATGCCGGCCCACACACCGGTCAGGTTCACCCGCAGGACGCGGTCCCATTCGGACAGGTCCAGCTCGTGCATCCGGTTGAAGGCCGAGGTCCCTGCGTTGTTGTAGATGATGGAGAGGCCGCCGAGCTGGGCCGCCGCCGCGTCCACGGCGGCCTGCATCGCGTCGGGGTCACCCACGTCGACGCCGTAGGCGACACCACCGATCTCCTTCGCCACCTGCTCGGCCGAGGCGGCGTCGACGTCGAACACGGCGACGCGCGCACCTTCCTCGGTCATCCGGCGGCAGGTTGCCCGCCCGATGCCCGAGCCGCCGCCGGTCACCACCGCCGTGCGGCCCTCAAGCAGGCCCATCGTCGCCTCCCGTCTCCCTGTCCCTGGCCGCCCATGGTGGCCGGAGGACCATCGGCTCGTCGAGCTCCCGGATGAGCAGCTCCTGCGCCATGCTCAGGTGGAGCGAGCCGTCCTCCCCGTGCATCGTGGCGCGGATGGTTGATCGCCCACCCGCGTTGACGAGCGTCTGCAGGTCGAAGATGCTCCACGCGTCGGCTCGCCAGGGTCGGTGGAACCAGACCGCGTGATCGAGGCTGGCGTCGGTGTGGGACCCCCAGATCCCGAGGCTCAGCGGGCGGAAGGCGGCGCCCGTCATGTCCGAGAAGTAGGCCAGCAGGCAGGCGTGCACGGCGGGATCGTCGGGGAGCGGCTCGCGTGTCCGGAACCAGCACCGGCGCGTCGAGAGGTACGTGCCGTCCTGCCGCCGCTCGGTGGGGCCGAGCTCGCGGATGTCGAAGGGGAACGGGGCTTCGACGCCGTCGATCTCGTCGGGCGGTGGGATCCCCGGCCCGACGGGCAGCTGGTAGTCGTCGCCGCCCTCGGGAGCGTGGAACGAGCAGGTCATGCGGAAGGTCTCCCTGCCGTCCACGGTGCTCATCACCTCCCGCGTGCTGAACGATCGCCCGTCACGCACGTGGCCGACGACGTGGGTGGCCCGCGAGCCGGGAGGTGTCGGGCGCAGGAAGTACCCGTGGAGCGAGTGCACTTCCAATCCGGGCGGGGCCGTCTGCACGGCCGCGCTCAGGGCCTGCGCCACCACCATGCCCCCGAAGGTGCGGCCGCCCACCCACCAGTCGGGACTCGAGGTGGCGAAGACCTGCCTTCCCTGCGCATCGGGCTCGATCCGGCGCGCCGTCACCGCCTCGACGAGGTCGGCGACCGAGGCCGTGACGACCTCGGCCTCCTCGGCTTCGTCAAGCTCCACGGCCGGTCCCCTCGTCCCCCGGCCCGCTCACGTGAGGTCCACCTCGATCGACAGGCCCCTGGAGGCCAGGTCCATGCACCGGTTGTCCTCGGCGTAGCGCAGCCCCTGGACGTTGAACAGCCGCACCTCGGGCGCACGAATCGGGAACGGGCCCCAGTGCCAGGTGCCCAGGTGCAGCACCAGGGACTCCAGGGGGTCCATCCGGAAGGCGCGGATCGATTCGGCGTCCGCCGCGTCGGTGAACTCGACCCTGGCGGGCGCCACGACGATGACGGCCGGCACGTTGATGCACAGCAGGGACTGGGTGTGGGTGTCGTGGCGGTAGAGCATGTCGCAGCGCAGCCCACGGGCTGTCTCGGGGACCTCGTCGAGGGTGTGCCCGATGAGGTTCACGTGGGCATCGGCCCATTCGAACGTCATCCGGTACGCACCGTCCCGGGGGTCGGTGTCGGCGACGGGCAGCCAGCCGAAGGGCGACCACGCGTCCTCGGTGAGGCGCCCGGGCACCACGACCCTGCCTTCTTGCACTGACCCGTCTTTGGACATCGCTCACTCTCGTCCGCGTCGACCGTTGTGGAGCGGCGGTGCGCCCAAGGCGCTCCGCGGCCTAACCTGACACCGCAGTCAGTCTAGGAAACCTTGGGAGGCCCTCGGAATGGATGTGCGCAGCATTGAGGCGAAGGCGCCGGTCATCGAGCACAACGGCACCGTCCCGGTCTGGTGGATGATCGAGTCCCGCGAATTCAAGGACATCACCGACGGGGGGTACCTGGAGCTGGTCAACGAGTTCGAGGTCCCCGGAGGGGGCCTGGTCGACCCGCACTCCCACCCCACCCACGAGTTCTATTACGTGATGAACGGGAAGGGGATCATGACGATCGACGGCGAGGACCGTGAGATCTCCCAGGGTGACCTCGTCTACATCCCCCCGGACAAGGTCCACTCGCTGCGCCCGATCAGCGACCACGCGCCGATCCACTGCTTCTGCTTCGCCATCGGCGTGAAGGGTGCCGGCGTCATCAACTACACGACCCACTAGGTGGCGCGCGTCCTCGTCACCCGCCCGCTCACCGAGGGCGGCACCGATCCCCTCGTCGACGCCGGACACGAGATCGTCATGCCGGTCGACCCGCCGGCGGCCGACGAACTGGCGGCGCTCGCACCGCAGTTCGACGGCATCGTCTGCCACCTGACCGATCGCATGGACGCGACCGTGCTGCAGTCGGGCCGAGCCGGGAGGCTGCGCGTCGTGGCCAACGCGGCGGTCGGCTACGACAACATCGACGTCGCCACCGCGACCGGCCTGGATGTCACGGTGTGCAACACGCCGGGAGTGCTCGATGACACCACCGCCGATCTCGCCTTCCTGCTCATCCTCGCCGCGACACGCCTGGCGTCCGATGCCGAGCGGGACCTGAGGGAGGGCCGATGGACCGGATGGGGCTTCGGCACCCACCTCGCCCGGGACGTGCACGGAGCGACCCTGGGGCTGGTCGGCTTCGGCCGCATCGGGCAGGCCGTGGCGCAGCGGGCGGCGGGCTTCGACATGGACGTCATCCACACCACCCGCCACGACACGGGCCTGAGCGGCTGGGTCCCGACGCTCCCCGAGCTGCTGCAGCGCTCCGACATCGTGAGCATCCATGTGCCGCTGACCGAGTCCACGCGACATCTCATCGGCGCGGCGGAGCTCGCGGCCATGAAGCCGACGGCGGTCCTCGTCAACACCGCCCGTGGGCCGGTGGTGGACGAGGATGCGCTGGTCGATGCGCTCGAGGCGGGCAACCTCTTCGCCGCGGGCCTCGACGTCTTCGACGGTGAGCCGGCTGTGAACCCCCGGTTGCTGGGCGCCCCCCGGGTGACCCTGCTCCCCCACATCGGCAGCGCGACCATCGCCACGCGGACCCGCATGGCCCGCCTCGCCTGCCAGGGGGTCGCCGACGTCCTCGCCGGGCGGACACCCCCCAACGTCGTGCTTCCAGCGCCAAAACCCTGAGGGCGCCGACCGTTCTTTGCGGGGTCGTATCACCCCAGTGAATTTCCGGGGATCGAGCGATACGATCCTCCGGTCGTTCGAAATCAAGTCTCCCCTGGCGTGGAGGAGGTGGCCGTGCGCACGGTCCGAGGACTGACCGTCATAGCGCTCTCGACGGTGACGGCCCTCGCCCTCACCGGAGTGCTCGGCAGCCGCATCCCCTCCTTGCCGGCCGGCGCCACGACACCCCACTGGCAGACCACCGCCAGCTTCGCCCCGCTGGTGAACGTGCGGGCGGTCTCGTGTGCTCCGAACCCCCCGTCCGCCAGCTCCGCCACGTGCGTCGCCGTCGGCGACGACGGAGGACACTCGGCTTCCATCATCGTGACGGACGACGGGGGTTCCACCTGGACCCGTTCGGTTGCGCCGGCAGGGGTGACGACGCTGTCCACGGTTTCCTGCCCGTCGGCGTCGATCTGTTATGCCGGCGG
>JBKQUM010000016.1:0-4218 GCA_052140165.1 Acidimicrobiales bacterium | reverse complement strand
GTGTTGTGTTTAACACAACGCGCCCCAGCGGGGCATCGTGACGGCTTTCATTTCTCGAAGATCGCGGCGCGAATAAAGGACCTGTTCAGGTCCCGGCTGTTGCATCTGTCGCAATAATGCGCGGTTCTGCCTCGGGTGCCAGACGTGTGAGCAAACTGATGTGGTTGATGGGCGGCCGAGAAGGTAGGGGTCTGGCTCGGGAGGGACGAGGGGAGTTGGGGTAGGAAGCGCGCGGGCAGTTCGGGCGACATGCTGTTCGGCGGATCGTCAGCGGTCGGGCTGCGTGCTCTTCGGCGGCGACTTGTCAGGTGTGCTCGGGGCGTGCGTCCCTCGGAACTGCGTGGAGACGCGCAACAGCCCCAGCAGGGCCGGGGCTGTTGCTGCTTGGGATCTGCGTCAGCAGGAAGTCCGCGAGTGGCTAGGAAGTTGATTCGGCCTTCGCTCCGCGCTCGACCCGCTGCACGTCGGCAGTGGCGAAGCGCAGGCTCGGGCCGATCTCGTCGGCCACGATCTCGACCTTGGAGCGGTGCTCACCGTCGTCGGTCTCCCAACTGCGCTGCTCGATGCGGCCCGTGACCACGAGGCGCATGCCCTTGGTCAGGCTGAGCGCCACGTTCTCGGCCAGGTCACGCCAGCACACGACGTCGAAGAACGACGTGGCCTCCTGCCATTCATTGGTGGTCCGGTCTTGCCAGCGCCGGTTGACGGCCACGCCGAGTTGGGTCGTGGCCTGACCCTCTTTGGTGTAGCGGATCTCGGGCTCCCGAGTCAGGTTCCCAGTAATCGTGGTGGTGTTGCTCATGGTCTTGCTCCTCATGCTCTTGGCCTCGTTCCTTGCGAACGACGCCGCTGCGTCGTTCGATGAACGGCAGCTCCCACCCGCAGCGAAGCGGGGTCAAGTTCCGGAGAGGGCAGCCCTTGGGCCGAGCAAGAAGTTCTGGCGGGTTCGCCCGCAGGGCGAAGTTCAACGATGGCGAAACCGCCAGAAGTTGTTGCGAGCCGAGCCGGCGACTTGACGCTGTGGAGCGCCGGTGGTCTTGACACGTCTTCGTCTCAGTTTCGGGCGCAATTCGAGTTGCCGAACAGGCTGATGGGGGCTCAAGAAATGCGGACGCCCCTACGCCCCGTACGGCACCTTGGGGATACCCGCGACGGAGATGATCAGGCGCCCCAAACCGGTTGCTGGCGTGTATCCGGACCGCAAGTCCTCAAGCGAGCTGGCGGAGGGACCTACGACCCTGGTTGTAGTCCCAGGATCGGTGTATTACCGGGCGTGTGGAGGCATCGCAAAATGAGTGGCTCGGAGGACGCCAATTCGACATTGACAGGAACCTTCACGGTGCCACGCTTGAAGAAACCGTCGCTCCAGGGGTCTACGGCCTCGTCACCGGGAAACGGCGGGACTCGAACGTCTACTTCGTGCAGTCCGGCCAGGCCTGGGTGTTGGTCGACACCATGTGGCGCGGCCGGGCCGAGCTGATCAAGAGCGCAGCGGAAGTCCTGTTCGGCGTGGGCACCCGTCCTCAAGCGATCGTGCTCACACACGTGCATCCGGACCACGCCGGCTCTGCTTCGGAACTGGCCCACATGTGGGACGTCACCGTGTACGTGCACCCCGACGAAGTGCCACTGCCCCCCTCTGGCCGCATTATCGGCGCCCTCGCTCGTGTGGAACGGCGCTGGATGTTTCCCTCCGGGCAGGACGGGCTGAGCCCTCTCGACCTGAACGTCGGCGTTCCCGGCCTGCCGGACTGGCAGGTCATTTCCACGCCCGGTCATACACCTGGCCACCTGGCTCTGTTCCGGGAGGGAGACCGCACCCTCATCTCGGGCGATGCCGTGCTCACCGTCAACCTCAATTCGCTGGGCGATGCCCTGTCGCTGAGGCACACCCTCGCGGGGCCGCCGCGCTTTGCGACGTGGAGCTGGCGAGCAGCAAGCGAATCCGTGTCCGAAGTGGCCCGATTGGAGCCGAGCGTGGTGGTACCGGGCCACGGAAGACCCATGGCGGGACCGGTGCTTGCTCCCGCGCTGCGGGCGCTCGACGAACAGCTCAACGGCCCCGCCAGCATCGGCAGCGGTGCGGCCTCATCCGCGGGCCACAGGCTTACGGAGCAGGTCCTCAACTTCTTTGATTACAGCCGCCGGGCTCGATGACAACTGGAGGCCGTCGGGAGATCAGCGGGACTGGTCCGGAGTCGGTGGCAAAAGGGTCGGACTTCGACGTGCTGGTCGGGCTCGCGTCCATCGTGTTTCCGATCATCTACTTTGTCGCTGACCTGATCGAAACCGCTCAAGGCAACTTCTCGACCGGTCGCTTGGTGCTGGCCTACATCGGAGAGTCCGCGATTCCCTTCTTCGTCCTAGGGCTCTACGCGACGCAGCGACCTCGCATTGGGCGACTGGGGCTCTTTGGGGCACTGGCCTATGGCTACTCGTTCGTGTTCTTTACAAGTACCGTCGTCTATGCCCTGGCTGCAGATCTCTCAAATTGGAAGGCGGTCACCCACGTCTTCGGCGGCTGGTTCATCCTGCACGGCGCCATCATGGTGATCGGTGGGGTGGCCTTCGGACTCGCCTCCATTAAAGCCGAGGTTCTGCCACGTTGGACAGGGATACTCTTGATCATCGGCGTCGTGCTCGTTGCTGCAACGGCTGGAATGTCCAATGGCGTTCGCACTGCGGCAGCCGCCCTGCCAGATGCGGCTTTCGTGGGCATGGGCCTCGCGCTACTCCGCCGACACTCCAGAGCCACCTCGTGTCGGTGAGGCCATCTAAAGACCCTGGCACGGACACTCTTGCCCCCGATCGCCGGGCTGGGGGCGGGTCAGATCGAGCAGTGATGCTCGTCCCGCCTCGTTCCCTCCGCACGTCCTCTAGGCAAGGCGGCAATGACGGCGGCTCGAAGCGCGCAGTCTTCTCGGAAGTTCCGTGCCGTCTTCCCGTTGACTCTGATGCTCACGATGCCTGGGGTAGGGCAGTCGTCTTCGGTGGCCACATACGTCGGGCGTCCCCCTTGGTGGGTCAGAAGAGTGATCTTGAAAGCGTCGACGGTCTCCATGCAGTCCGGCAAAGAGGACGTGGCCGACAGGCCGGAGAGAGCAGACCGGATCGCAGCTGCCCTCTTGCCCTTGACGACCACCGTTACGGGTCCGAGCGATCCGTCGTCAAGCGTGATCTGCCTGTAGCCGGTTACTTCAACGACACCGCCAGCAGGTGCGACCTGAGCAGCGACCGGCTCTGCCAGTGTGGTCGCCATGAGGACGAGCACGGACAGGCCAAGAGAAGCCCGACGTACGACCCGCTGAAAAGCCACCATCCGACGCAACCCCCTGATGCCCGGAGAATACGACTCTCTTGATGATCAGATGGTTCACGTCCATCGCCAAGGGGTGAGTTCCTAACGCTCCCCCTTGCGCCAGCAAGCAGCGATCCGGGTGATGAGGACGGCCGAGACGGAGCACAGCGCCGAGTTGTGGTGCTTGCCCTCGACCACGACCAGTCGGAAGTAGCGCTGAGCGAGGGTCGGGTCGATGTGGCGAGCGTGATCGGCGGCCAGGTAAAGGGCCTGGCGCAGGCCGGCGTCTCCTGCTTTGGTGATTCCCTTGTGTCCCGCCACCAGTCCGGACTGGTCGATCTTGGGCACAAAGCCGGTAAAGGAACGCACGCCGGCAAGATTGGCGAATCGGTTGAAGTCGCCCGCATTGCCCAAGATGGCAGCAGAGAGGACGGGCCCGAGCCCAGGGGTCGAGCGGACGATGCCCTTGGGATCGGCCTCGTCATAGAGGACGGCGATCCGCTTGTCGGCCGCCGCGATCTCGTCGTCGAGGCTGCGCAGCACCCGGACCTCAGAAGCGATGTCGTGCGCCAACTCGGTGAAGTCGATGCCCCCGCCGGACCACAGAGCGAGGGTCTCGTCCGCCATGGCCAACAGCTCGTCGGCCTTGTCTTGGCGCCACAGTCCTGAGCTCGAGCGGATCAACAAGGCGGCGAGCCGGGCCCGCCCGAGACGCTTGAGCGCCCGTGGATCGGCGTATTTCTCCAATATGACCAGGGCGGTCTTCGACGCGGTGGCCGACCCGAGGGAATCGGCCCAACCCGGCCCCAGCAGCTCGACGAGGGCGTCGAGACGCAGACTCGCCGCGCTGCGGCGCTTGACCAGGCTGAAGCGGTGACGAACGGCACGGCGCAGTGACCCCGCCGGACCCAGGTTGTCGA
>JBKQUM010000015.1:0-3637 GCA_052140165.1 Acidimicrobiales bacterium | reverse complement strand
CGGCCCACGGTCCGGGACAACGCTCTGTGAACGCGTGGCCTGATAAGAGCATGTCCTCCCCCCGAGTGACTCATCACTGTTCTGTCCGCTGTTCGCACAAAAAAGGGCTTGACAACTGATAGGAGCGTCGCCTGCGTCCTCAAAGTGTCAACGCAACAGCCTCGGCGAGCGCCTCTGATGGTGGATTGGATCGGGAAGAACTTCGAAGGACCAACAACGGAGGTCTTCGTCGGTCTCCGAATCGAGGATGCTCGACAGGCAGCCGCTTCGATGGACGGAATCGAGATGATCCGGGAAATGGACAGGGAGAGTAATTACACCTTCGACCGCCGGGTAAATCGGCTGAGTCTCCTGGTGGTCGATGGCGTAGTGGTCGCCGCTGGCATGTTCTGATCGGCTTGGGACCCGCCCCCGGTACGGGTCGGTGGCGCTGTTCGACTTATGCGAGGAAGGGACCTGTTTCCCTAGCCGTTGAGTCCGTACGGGCGGCATCCTGTGACCGGGCCGCAATGTTCGACGGCGAGGGGTTCGGGACCGCTCGGCGTGGATGACGGTCGCCGGTACGCTGCGTTCGTCGCCGAGCACCCAGACAACGGCCGTTCGGAACCAAGAGGAGATCAACAGATGTCGGCAACGCTGAAGTTGAAGCATAAGGCAATCGGAGCGGAGGTACGTCGTGGCACGTACGTTGCCGTGGTCGACGGTGAGCGGGTCGGGTCGGTCGAAATGAACGACACGATCGAGATACCAGTCGAGCCTGGACGTCATACCCTGCAGATCTGTGATGGCCGAAAGTCGAGCAGTACTGAAACCTTCGACGCCGCCGAGGGCGAGATCGTCGCCTTCCGGTGCACCGGAAAGAGGTTCTTGCCGATCTTTCTGGCATCCTTCATCGTTCCCAGGCTGGCACTGAAACTCGTTCGCGATTGAGTCAGCGTCGCCGTCGTGGCACTCACCAGCACGTCGTCATTGCCGCCCGGCTCGTCTGGAGCGGGGTGTCCCCGCACGCCGGATCGGGGCGCCCAGCGAACGCTGTTCCGCACCAAGAGATCTTATCTGTCAGGTTCCTCAGGGAACGCTTGGGCGATTCGCACCCTGATGAGTTGCTCGACTAGGGGCTTCGGTAGCGGGGTGTCGACTGGGAACTGAAGCGCTCCCTTGGACGTCTTGTAGCTTGCAATTTCGTCTTGAAGCAAGGGAAATACCGAGCCGCTGTGAGGAAGGTAGCTCAGGTGGTTCTTGAAAGCGGCGAATCCGGCGATGACCTTCCCGTCGACTCTGAACGCAGGGACTTGATAAGAGATCCCTTCTTCGGCCTCTGGGACTACTTCAAGGATCGTCTGCCGCAGTCCCTGCAGAGTGGCTCGTTTCGGCTCCTCAAGATCCGCCAAGTACTGATCAATCTCGTCACTGGACATGTAACTGATTTTCGTGACACCTACCCTCAAGGTCAAGAGGCCGGGTATCTGCGCCTGCCCCCCTTACATTGCCGGGAGACTGGGCTACCGACAGACCCAGCTCATCGCTGGGTGGCGAGCTCGACCGGAGGAGCTGCGTCAGCCTCTACGTGCGTCTGGCCGCCACCTGCCAAGCGACGGCACCGGCGGGGTCCCAGGTGAGGTCGATGACGGTGGGTTCGATGGACTCGACCTCCCATCCCTCGCCGAAGGCAGCCCGAAGTTCGTCTCGAGTCACCCGGCGCGGTCCCCAGTCACCCGGCTGGCGGTCGCTGAAACAGAGCATGTGATAGCGACCACCCGGAGAAACCACCGCAGCCAGACTGTCGACGTAACGCTCGCGCTCGTCGTCATCGAAAACGTGGAAGAGGCCGCAGTCGAGCACCGTGTCGAACTGCTCGCCCAAATCAACGAGGCGAAGGGCATCCGCCACCAAGAATCGCGCCTCGACGCCCCGCGTGGCCGCCTTCGTCATGGCCAATTCGATGGCCTTCGCCGAGAGGTCGACTCCCACCACTTCGTGGCCGAGTGAAGCCGCCAGAAGGGCATGCTCGCCGGTGCCGCATCCTGCGTCAAGCACACTTCCGACCAGGTTCCCGGCCTTGGCTAGGCGGTCGAAAGCTGGCTGCGGTCGTCCGATGTCCCACGCAGGTGGGGTCTCAGACGCATAGCTGGCGTCGAAATCGTGAGGTGGGCGCTCCATGGAAACCATGCTGCCAGGGACGGCCCTGAGGTGCCCCAGATCGCATCAGGACGGTGGGGCCTTGGCAGTGATGGGCTGGACCCACCCGATGACGCTGATATCAGAGATGAGTTCGCCTGCGCCGGGCGGGAGGCCGTACTCGGATTCCATACGATCGGCGGAATCTTCGGTCGGCCCCTGAATCTGGCGATGCCGGAATCCTGTCCGGATTGCGTCGGCATGAATCTAGTGGTGGCCATCGACCGTCGGCAGCAGCACAATTACCTCTGCCGTGACCGCACAATGTGCTGGCATCCCGAGTTCGGCCAGTTGCACGAGGTTGATCCCGAGATATGCCCGGGATTTGGCCTGGCCACGACCGCCTGCTTCGAGCGGTTTGAATTCGAGCGCTTTCAACGGCCGGCGATCCTGACGGTGTAGGCGCCGTCGGTGGTGTACGCCTCAATACTTTTGCTATGAGCGGAAAGGGCGGGGCGCTTGCACCCTATTGCTCACCGGGTGGACCGCATCCGCTGATAGGCGCGGGGGGCCATTGTCCGCAGGATCGGTGCAACGAGGGGCAGTAACGCCACATTGATCTCCAACCGTGGGTCAAACATCCGGCGGAGGATGAACGACGAGACCTGCTCCTCGGTGCGCCGGACCGCGCGTGGCGGCATCGACAGTCCACCTTCGCGCACCGCCGTCAGTCCCATTTCAGTCGGCACCCATCCTGGGTACACGGTATGGAGGAACACGCCGTCCGGCCTTGCGTCATAGGACAGACTCTCCGTCGCTGCAGACAGGGCTGCCTTGCTCGCGGAGTAGTCGGCTGCTCCGGGACCGGGAGCGCGTCCGTCGTCCGAACTCATGTTGGCGATTCCACCAAACCCCCGATTCCGCATCCCTGGTAGGACGGTCACCATGCCGGCGACGGGAGCGATGAAATTCACCTCCATGATGGATCGAAGTGACGCTGCGGTTGTCGGTTCGGTGCGAATGATCCCGCCGACGCCGGCGATGTTGGCCAGGATGTCGATTCGGCTGTGTGCCTCCTCCACCTGCTCCAACAGGCCGACGAAGGAGGCGACGTCGGAGAGATCGCAGACCCGGTAGGACGACTTCGGACTGTGCCTCCGCATCTCATCGACGAGGGCCTGAAGCCGGTCCTCACGCCGCGCCACGCCGACCACCAGCGCTCCGGCCGAGGCCAGGTCCCGTGCGAGGCGACGACCGAGGCCTGCGGAAGCCCCGGTCACGACGGCGACCTTCCCCCGGTAGTCCCACACCGGCCGTCGGCTCCTCAGTCCCATCGCCACCACCGTACCGAACAGGCCTCGCATGCGATCAGCTCCCGCAACAGGCTTATAGGGCGGTCCTCGCGGGAGGCTCCTTACCGCTCGCAAATTGCCGGATACCGCTCGGTCTCGGAGCGATCAATCGACTATCCCATGGTGCGTACTGGGCGTAGCATCACCAAAGACAAGCAGCGGCACAT
>JBKQUM010000014.1:0-17965 GCA_052140165.1 Acidimicrobiales bacterium | reverse complement strand
TTCAGTGCTCCCGAAGCTCCCGCGTCCGACTAGTCCACGGGTTCGCGCGCACCATAGAGGTACCGACGTCGCCCGGGCGACCCCGCCACAGTTTTCACGCGTTGTGGGCGACCCCGCCAGGGGAGTGATTGACTAGCCCGTCGGGACCTCCTCCGGTGCGTCACACCGGGGCGGCCGGTTGAGGTCGAGCTCACGAACGCGGGCGGTGGTCGCGACCGCCCTGGCCGGGGCTCAGCCCCTGCTGGCGGTGCCTCGGCCCCGGTAGGCGGCGATCGCCCGCCGGTACACGTCGACGTAGCGCTCGGCGAGCGTGTCCATCGACCAGGCGCGCGCGTACTCGATCCCCTCCTTGCGTGCCTCGGCGGAGGACCGACCGCTCCCCTCGCCCGCGTCGGCCAGCGCCGCCCCGAGGGCACGGGCCAGCGCGCCCACATCTCCGGGTGGCACCAACTCGGCGTGCCCTCCCGCCGCCGACCGGTAGCCCTCGAGATCGGACGCCACGACCGCGCAGCCCGCCGCCATGCCCTCGAGGAGGACCATGCCGAAGGACTCCCCACGCAGCGATGGGGCACAGAGGATGTCGGCTTCGGCCAGACGGGCTGCCACGTCCGCGTCGCTGAGCATGCCCAGCCAACGCACCCGCTCCGACTCGGGATAGCGGCGCCGCTGGACCTCGCCGCCCGGCCCGTCGCCGGCCACCCACAAGATGGCGGGCCGCTCGATCCTGGCGAACGCATCGAGGAGGACGTTGAGACCCTTGCGCTCCTCGTGGCGTCCGAGGAACAGCACCACCGGCGGGCCCTCCTCGTGGTGCACCGGCGCGGCCGACTCGAACCGCTCCATGTCGACGCCGTTGAAGAGGACCTCGAACTCGCCGCCGCCCGCGCGCATCCCGGTCTCGCGCGCCGCCTCCGAGACGGCCACCCGGATCTGCAACCGGCGCCCGACCAGCTCGGCGAGAGGCTTCAGCACCGGCACCCACCGGCTCACCCCGGCGCGGTGGTACGTCCCGACCATGGGGAGGGGCGCCGTGAGCACGAGGCCATAGGCCGCCATGGGCGCCAGCGGCTCGTGCAGGTGCGCGACGTCGAAGCCGCCCGTGCGCACGAATCGCTCCACCCGCGCCGACGCCGTCGGCCACAGGGCCACCGGCGCCACCGAGCCGTTGGAGCGCAGCGCCGTCGGTCGGCCGATCACGAAGTGCTCGCCGACCGCCTCGGGGACCGGCTCGCCGTCGTCCGCGGGCCCGAGCACGGTGACCTCGTGGCCCAGCGAGCGGAGGCGCCCTGACAGGCCGATCACCTGGCCCTGCACGCCGCCGGGGCGCGTGAGGGAGTACGGCGAGACCATGGCGATCCTCATCGCGGGTCGCTCGGCCAGTTGGGCTGATAGAGGTGCCACTGCTCGGGGTGGCAGCGGATGTCGTGCTCGAAGATGGAGGCCAGCTCCTGGGTCACCCGTGCGATGTCCTCGCGCAGCGAGCCGCGGCGGGTGGTGTCGACCGGTGCGTGCACGACGCCAGTGTGCCAATTCCCCGGCCCCGAGTAGACGACGACCGGCACGAGCGGCGCCCCCGTCCGCAGCGCCAGCGTGGCGGCTCCACCGGGAAGGGTGGTGCGCTCGCCGAAGAACTCCACCGACACGCCGGTGCCCGCCAGGTCCCGGTCGCTGACGAGCCCGGCCACCTCCCCCGCCTTGAGCGCCCGCAGCAGCGCAGAGCTCGATCCCTCGCCGAGAGCAACGGCGGTCAGCCCCATGGCATCGCGCTGCGCCACGAACCACTCGAAGAGCCGCTCGGGCTCCAGGCGTTCCACCACCGCGGTCATGGGCATGCCCTCGAGCGCCAGCCAGTAGCCGCCCCATTCCCAGCTGCCCACGTGCGGCAGTGCCATGACGATGCCGCGGCCGAGCGCGAACGCGGCCCGCAGGTGGCCTTCCCCTTCCTCGAGACGGAAGCGGGCACGCACGCCTGCCTCGCTCTCGTAGGGGAGACGCGCGCCGTCGGCCCAGTACCGAGCGTACGAGTCGAAGGTGCGCCTGCTCCAACGGCGCACGAGCGCGGGGTCAGGCTCGACGCCGTCGGTGCATTCGCTGGCGAGCACCCGCCGCATGTGACGCTCGTTCATGGCGAGCGGGGGGCCGCCCCGCAACGCCATCGTTCGCGCCACCCCGCGCGCGACGCCCTGCGCCAGCGGCTCGGGCATGTGGCCCATGGCTGCACCGAGTCCGCGATAGGTCAGGTACTTGGCCGTGTCACGCCAGCTTCCTCCGGCGTGACGGTCGGCACCCGCGTCGGTCACACGGAGCTCACGTCGTCGCGGAGGCGGGGAGGTGGGATCAGGATGCCGGCGGGGTGCGGCGTCCGGAGGTGCGGCGCGCGTTGGCGCCCCGGTCGTGACCCCTGTCAGCGCGGCGGCGCTCACGCAGCGTCCGCCCCGAGCGGCTGCTCAGTGCCTCCTGGCGGCGGGCCCGCCAGCGTCCGACGGGTGCCCCCGAGGTCCGGGCCAGCTCACGGTGCGGCACGCCGTCGCCCTGGCGCCCCTCACGCCAGGCCCGCCAGCGCGAGTCGACCCGGCCCTCCCGCCAGGCCTCGATGCGGCGGGCGATCACACGGTCGCGGCCGGACGCCGCGTTCCAGACCTTCACGAAGCGGGCGATGGCGGTGAAGGAGACGAGGACGAGCATCGCCCAGAGCACAGGCACGAAGATGACCGTGCTGAGAAAGGCCACGCCGAGCAGGAACATCCGTTCGCCCCGCTCCATGAGGCCGCCCTTGGCCTCGAGACCGAGCGACTCGGCCTTCGCCCGCTCGTAGGAGATCAAGGCGGTCACCGCCAGGATGGCCATGGGCAGAAGCGCGAGGTGGCCTTCCCCACGGTCGAGGAGATACCAGGCGCAGCCGAACATCAGCACGGCGTCCGCCACACGGTCGGTCACCGAGTCGAAGAAGGCGCCACGTACCGAGGCGGTCCCCGCAGCCTTGGCGACGGGGCCGTCGAGGAGGTCGTGCAGGCCCGTCACGATCAGGAAGATGATGGCGAGGTGGAGGTGACCCGTGGCCACCAGCACGGCCGTCGCGGTGGCCGAGACCAGCCCCGTGGCGGTGAGCACATCAGCGGTGATGCCATGGCGGTGCAGTGCCTCGCCGACCGGACCCGTGGTCCGATCGACGGAAGTTCGCCAGCGACCGTCGAACATGAAGCTCCTCGTCGTGCGCCCTCCCGGGAAGGGGGCGCTGTTCGCGAGAGTTTACCATCCGGTCCCCGAAAGCCGGAGGTCCCGGCGTCCCGGCCCGGCGTCCGGTTGCGGCCGGGCCGAGGCGGATCCGGCGTGGAATCCCTGCTCGCGGGCGCGGGCTCCATGGCCGGCCCGGCCCGGCCATGCGTGCCCGGCCCTGGAGCCCGTCGGGTAGCCTCGCCCACAGAGATGCCACACGGGGAGCGGACCCCGCCTCCTTCCAGCAGCCTTCCACGCGCTGCCGACCCTCTGAGGTGACGGTGCCGGACTCGAAGCCGACCGACGCGCCCCCCATCATCGTCCTTCCCGACCCCACGCTCGACGTGTCGATCGTGGTGCCCTACTACAACCCGGGCGACCGGCTGCGCTCCACCGTGGCGGACATGGTGCGCGTGCTCGATGCGTCCGACATGACCTTCGAGATCATCACCGTGTCCGACGGCTCGACCGACGGCAGCCCGTTCACGCTGGACGGCTTCCCCGAGAGCGTCGTGCGGCGCATCTCGTTCGACACGAACGTCGGCAAGGGCCGGGCGCTCCGGACGGGGCTCGGCATGGGTCGGGGGCACTACCTCGGCTTCATCGACGCCGACGGCGACATCTCGCCGGAATTCCTCGCCCCCTTCGTCTCCATCATGCGCTCCCTGCAGCCCGACATCATCATCGGGAGCAAGCGCCACGTCGACTCCTCGGTGCACTACCCGCCCCTGCGGCGGCTGTACTCATGGGGCTATCAGCGGCTCATCCACCTATTGTTCCGGTTGAACGTCAAGGACACCCAGGTCGGGATCAAGCTCGTGGACCGCAAGGTCATCGCCGACGTGCTGCCCCTGCTGCGCGAGAGCCGCTTCGCGCTCGACCTCGAGCTCCTCGTCCTCGCCCGCCGGCTCGGCTACACACGTATCGTGGAGGCGCCGGTGCGGATCGAGGAGCGGTTCGGGAGCACCATCTCCCTCAAGGCCGTCTGGCTCCTCCTCATCGACACCCTGGCCCTCTTCATCCGCTTCTCCATCCGGCACGAGTACGACCCGGCGATCCGGGCCAGGACGCAGGCGCACGGCGCCGCCTGAGCAGGCCGCCACGGGCGGTCGTACACTCGTCGGGCAGACACGGCTGTACGGACGGAGGGACCCTGTGCCACACGACCCGACCGCAATCCGCAACGTCGCCCTCGTGGGCCACCACGGCGCCGGGAAGACGACCCTGGCCGAGGCCCTGCTGGCCGCCACCGGGGCCATCGCCCGCCGCGGCTCGGTCGAGAAGGGCAGCACCGTCATGGACTTCGAGGCCGAGGAGGTGGCACGCCAGCTCTCCATCTCGACCAGCCTCGCCCCCTTCACGGTCAACGGCGTCAAGGTGAACCTGCTCGACACACCCGGGTACGCCGACTTCGCCGGCGAGATGGTCACGGCCCTCGCCAACGCCGACCTGGCCGTCGTGGTGGTCAGCGCCACCGACGGCGTCCAGGCGCAGACCGAGGACACCTGGCGCGCCGCGGCCCGCCTCGGAGTGCCACGCCTGATCGTCATCAACAAGCTCGACCGGGAGCGGGCGGACTTCGACCGCACGCTGGCCGAGATCAGGTCCACCTTCGGCGCCGGCGTGGCGCCGGTGGAGCTGCCCATCGGGCACGAGGCCGACTTCCACGGTGTGATCGACCTGCTCGACGACACCGCGACCCACTACGACACCCCGGCCGCCGGCTCGGCGGTCGACGGGACCATCCCGCCGCCCGGCCACGAGGGCCCCATCCCCGAGGACCTCGTCGACGAGGAGCACATCGTCCACGAGCAGCTCGTCGAGGGCATCGTCGTGGGCGACGACGATCTCATGGAGCGCTATCTCGAGGGCGAGACGCTCGACTACGCAGAGCTCGAGAAGAGCCTGGCCGGCGGCGTCGCCTCGGCGAGCGTCTTCCCGGTGCTGTGCTGCTCTGCCGCCAGCGGTGTGGGGGTCGACCGCCTCGCCCGCCTGATAGAGGAGCTGTGCCCCAGCCCCGCCTCCCGGCCGCCGCTGACGGCCACCGCGGGGACCGAGACGGTCGAGATCCCCTCCGACCCGGCGGGCCAGACGGTCCTGACCGTGACCAAGACCTACAACGACAGCCACACCGGCAAGATGTCCCTCTGCAGGGTCGTCTCGGGCACCCTGCAGCCCGACGCCGTCCTCGTGAACTCGCGCACCAGGGAGGAGGAGCGGTTGCACGCGCTCCAGAGCATCGCCGGGCACGCCACCGCACCGGCCACCAGCGTCGTGGCGGGCGACTTCGTCGCCGTGCCCCGGTTGAACGGGACACGCACGGGCGACACCCTCGCGCCCAAGGGGCAGCCCGTCGTGGTGCCGCCGCCCGCGCTGCCCCCGCCGGCGCTGCAAGTGGCGGTGAAGCCCGCCACGAGAGCAGACGACGACAAGCTCATGTCGGGGCTGCAGCGCCTCTGCGACGAGGACCCCTCGCTGACGGTCACCCGCGACGACGAGACGCACCAGACCATCCTCGGCGTCAGCGGCGAGGTGCATCTTGCGGTCACGCTCGAGCGGCTCGACCGCAAGTGCAACGTCCACGTCGAGCGCGAGGAGCTGCGCATCCCCTACCGCGAGACGATCACGTTGCCGGCCGACGCCGAGGGCAAGCACAAGAAGCAGTCGGGCGGCCACGGCCAGTTCGGCGTGTGCCACCTGCGCCTGGAGCCGCTCGCCCGCGGCGAGGGCTTCGTCTTCCGCGACGAGGTGGTCGGGGGGGCGATCCCCCGCCAGTACATACCGGCCGTCGAGAAGGGCGTGATCGAGACGTTCGCCGCCGGGGGCATGCTGGGCTACCCCGTGGTCGACATCGCCGTGACGGTGGACGACGGCAAGGCGCACTCGGTCGACTCCAACGAGGTCAGCTTCAAGATGGCCGCGGCGTTGGCGGTCAAGGCGGCCATGGCCGAGGCGGGCCCGATCGTGCTCGAGCCGATCTCACGCCTGGAGGTGACGATCCCGGCCGAGTGCCAGGGTGACGTGCTCGGTGACCTGCACGCCCGGCGGGCCCGCATCATCGGGACGGACCCCGCGGAGGACGAGGGCTACCAGACGGTCACCGCCACCGCTCCGACGGCGGAGCTCACCCGTTACGCCGTCGACCTCCGCGCGCTGACCGGTGGGCGGGGCTCGTTCACCGTCACCTACGACCACTACGACGCCGTGCCCGACCATCTGACGGCATCCATCCCCAGGCTCGAGAGCTGACCGCGACCACCGGCCGGCGCGACCGGCGGGAGATCAGAAGACGTGCTGGAAGCGCACCGGGATCTTGGTCAGGATCAGCGTGCCCAGCAGCTTGTTGCCCGGCGTCGTCACCACCGCCACCGCCAGCGTCCCGACGGTGCGGCCGAGCGGCTTGGACACCGACGACGACGTGAAGTGCCCCGTGTAGGCGGCGAGACAGACGCTCTGGCCCTTCGGCACGTCGTCGGCCAACCGCGCGTAGAGCTTCGGGGCCACGCTGCGCAGGTTGCCGAGCGTGTACTTCCTTATCCCGTGGAGGTGCCCGTGGGCGCCGACCGCCTTGGCCGCTGTCGGCAGGGCCAGGTAGCAGGTCTCGTCGCTGGTGCCCTGGCCGGTCCGGGCCGCCGAGCACGCCGTCAGCAACGAGGCCGCCACGACGAGGCCGGCGACCCCGGCTGCGAGGCGCCGACCGAGTGTGTGACGGCGCGTCATTCGGCCGTCCCTCCCCCCACGTCAGGCACCCTCTTCGTTGCGTAGGCCACCGGGCCGGCCTCGACCTCGCTGGCCATCGCCTGGCGGGTCCAGCGCCCCTGGCGCACCTGGAGGGCCAGCTGGCCGATCAGGAGCCAGCCGACCAGAAGGATCATCCAGAAGCTGATGAGGCGGTAGAGCAGCACCGCATAGGCAGTGCTCGCCTCCGCACCTCCGAACGCGACGAGGGCCACCGTGATGGAGCCTTCCACGACGCCGAGCCCACCGGGCGTGATGGGCAGCGTGGCTGCCAGCTGCCCGGCACCGTACGCGAGGAGGAGCCCCTTCCAGGGGATCGGCGCGTCGATCGCCCTGAACATCATGGCGAAGCAGGCGCAGTCGAGCAGCCAGTTGACCGTCCCCCAGGCGACGATGCGCCCGATCTGGGTCCAGCTGAGCCGGACGGCGGTCATCCAGGCCATGATCTGCTCGATCTGTGCCGTCGTGTCCCCCCGCGGCCGGTGCGTCAGCGCGACCGAAGCCCGCAGCACACCGGAGACCACTGCGTGCAGCGGGCGCTCATAGACGAAGAGCGAGCCGATGCCGATCATGATCACGAAGGTCCCGATCAGAACCGGGACCAGGTCGAAGGACGCGCCTTCGTTGGCCGCCATGCCCAGCCCCAAGATGGCGACCAGCGACAGGCTGACCGAGGCCGCCACGAGCGTGCCGGCCAGTGCCCAGGCAGCGAGCGTGTTGTCCGCCCCGAAGCGGCGGAACCAGCGGAAGCTGTACACCGAGGCGACGGCGTTGCCCACGGGCAGCGAGTTGGTGATGGCCTGGGACGCGAAAGAGAGCTTGAGCAGCGGCCGCCACGGAGCGCGCAGGTGGCCCGCGTTGAGGATCTCGTACTGCATGGCGGCGAAGCACACGTACGAGGCGACCTCGACCGCAATGGCCGGCGGGACCCACCACCAGTCGAAATGCCCGAAGATGGTGCTGAAGCCAGAGAGCTCGGAGCTCTTCGACGACAGCACCCACAGCGCGACGGCCACGAGCGCGAAACCCACCACGATCCGGACCACCGGCCACGCCCGCCTCACGAGGCGGCGGAAAGGTCGCGCCGCGCCGGCTGACTGTGGCCGCGAGGGACCCCGGGGGCCCGAGGGACCTGGCGACGCCGGTGGCTCCGGCGAGCTCCCGCCCGCCGGCGTGCCGCTGGACGCCTCCGAGTGAGCGCTCACGGCGCCGACGTCCACGCCGGTGCCGACACGGGCAGCGGCGGGGTCGGCTCCCTCCGGCGGCTCGCTACCGGGGCCAGGCGTCGGTGAGTCTCTTCCAGGACAGCTGCAACGTCTCGGGCATGACCCGGGTCTCGGCGATCGACGTCATGAAGTTCGTGTCGCCCGCCCAGCGCGGCAGCACATGGAGGTGGACGTGCGACGGAAGGCCCGCGCCCGCCGCCCGGCCCAGGTTGGCGCCCATGTTCAGACCGTCGGGCTCGTAGGCGGCCTCGATGGTCGCCACCGCCCGCCGGGTCGCCCTCCACAGCTCGGTGGACTCACCCTCGGTGAGGTCGCCCAACGTCCCGGTGTGGCGGAGGGGCAGCACGAGCACGTGGCCGCTGGCGTAGGGGTACGCGTTCAGGACGACGAAGGTCAGCTCGCCTCGCCACACGACCAGGTTGTCCTCCGAAGGCGGACCGCTGGCCGCCAGCCGACAGAAGACACAGCCCTCCTCGCCGTGCTCCTCACCGGCGCGCTCACGCGCCGTAGCCTCGACGATGTAGTCGCGCCGCCACCCGGCCCAGAGGTGCTGGAGGCTCACGGTGCCGGCCGCCCCTCCCTCACCCGGGCGCCCGGTCCTCGGGAAGCCCCTTGCGGGTGACCTCGGCGGTGACCTCGGCCAGCAGGTCGTCGAGCGCGACCCCGTGCTCGGGCCTGGTGTCCCAGCCGCGCCGGTTGACGCCCACCGTGCCGACGGCGACGTCCTGGTCGCCCACGACGAGCACGTAGGGGATCTTGGCGAGCTTGGCCCGGCGGATGAGGGCACCCATCTTCTCGCCGCTGCTGTCCACCGTGGCTCGGAGGCCCGCGACCGCGCAGGCATCGGCCACCGATTGCGCATAGGCGGCGTGGGCGTCGGTCACCGGGATCACGCGGACCTGTTCGGGGCACAGCCAGGTCGGCAGTGCGCCGGCGTAGTGCTCGAGCAGCACGGCCATGAAGCGTTCCACCGACCCGAACAGGGCGCGGTGGATCATGATCGGCCGGTGCCGCGCGTTGTCCGCGCCGACGTACTCCAGCCCGAAGCGCTGGGGCAGCTGGAAGTCGAGCTGCACCGTCGACATCTGCCAGGTCCTTCCGATGGCGTCGCGTGCCTGCACCGAGATCTTCGGACCGTAGAAGGCACCACCCCCCTCGTCCATGACGAGTCCGAGGCCCATCTCCAACGCGGTCGTGCGCAGCGCCTCGGTGGCGATCTCCCACTCCTCGTCAGAGCCCACCGCCTTGCCGGGCGGCTTGGTCGACAGCTCGAGGAAGAACTCGTTGAGGCCGTAGTCACGCAGCAGGTCGAGGACGAAGTGCAGCGTGCGCACCAGCTCGGTGTGCATCTGCTCGCGGGTGCAGAAGATGTGCGCATCGTCCTGCGTCATGCCCCGGACGCGGGTGAGGCCCAGCAGCACGCCCGACTTCTCGTAGCGGTAGACCGTGCCGAACTCGAAGAGGCGCATCGGGAGCTCTCGATAGGAGCGCTGGTGGCTCTTGTACACCAGGATGTGGAAGGGGCAGTTCATCGGCTTCAGGTAGTACTGCGTGCCGCCATCGAGCTCCATGGGCGGGTACATCCCCTCGGCGAACCAGTCCAAGTGGCCGGACTGCTCGAACAAAGCGCTCTTGGTGATGTGCGGCGAGTTGACGAAGTCGTAGCCCGCCTCCACGTGGCGCTGTCGCGAGTAATCCTCCATCAGGCGCCGGACGGTCCCACCCTTGGGATGGAACACGGCGAGGCCCGATCCGATCTCCTCGGGGAAGCTGAAGAGGTCGAGCTCCGCGCCGAGCTTGCGGTGATCGCGCCGCTCCGCCTCCTCCAACTGGTGGAGGTAGGCGGCCAGCGCCTTCTCGGACTCCCAGGCGGTCCCGTAGATGCGCTGCAGCTGCTCCCGCTTCTCGTCGCCCCGCCAGTAGGCGCCGGCGACCCGCATCAGCTTGAAGTGGCCCAGGCGGCCGGTCGAGGGCACGTGCGGCCCCCGGCACAGGTCGATGAACGCGTCGGTGTTGCGGTACGTGCTCACCACGGTGCCGGCCGCGTCCACCTCGTCCGCCCCCGTTCCCACCGCCTCGATGATCTCCTGCTTGAAGGGCTGGTCGGCGAAGATCTCCAGGCCCTCCTCGAGATCGTGCTCGTGGCGGACGAACGGCTGGTCCTCCTTGATGATGACCCGCATCTCGGCCTCGATCCGCTCCAGGTCGTCGTCGCTGAAGTGGGCCCCGTCGGGAAGCTCGAAGTCGTAGTAGAAGCCGTTCTCGATCACCGGCCCGATGGCGTACTTGGCCCCCGGCCACAGCCGGCGCACCGCCTGGGCCATGACGTGGGCGGTGGAGTGCCGGAGGACCTCCCGCCCGGCCTCGGAGTCGGCGGTCACGATCGACACCTTCGCCCCGTCGGGCAGCGGGGAGGTGAGGTCCACCTCGCGGCCGTCGACGGTGGCGACGACAGCCGCCTTGGCCAGGCGGGACCCGATGGACTGGGCCAGCTCGCCCGCCGTCGTGCCCTCGGCCAGCTCCCGCGTCGAGCCGTCGGGAAGACCAACCGAGATGACGCCTGGCATCGTGCACCCTTTCCTGCTCAGCCGGCGGATCGCTCCTGGTCCGGATACCGTTCGTGGTGCCCCAAGGGTACTGGACCGACCCTGCGGGCCCGACCCACGCGCCTACAGGTCGATACCGAGCAACCGGGCGCCCTCGACCACCGGGCGGCCGGCGGTGGCCTCCTCGTCCAGGGCGCGCAGCGCAGCGGGGGTGTCGAGGTCGTCGTCGAGCGCCGCCCGCACCGCCGACAACCCCGCCCGGCCGTCACCGGCCGGCGCGCTCCTCCACAGCGCCACCCGGGCGGCGGCGGCGGGCATGTCCTCGTCCGTGCGCCAGTCCCAGTCCTCGCGGTAGTGATGCGCCAGGAGGGCCAGGCGCACGGCGGCCGGGTCCCACTCCTTGCAGAGGTCCCCCACGAAGACGAGGTTGCCGAGCGACTTCGACATCTTGGTGCCGTGCAGCCCGACCAGCCCGACGTGGAACCAGAGGCGCACGAAGGGCTTGCCCGTGACCGATTCGGACTGCGCGGTCTCGCACTCGTGGTGCGGGAACACCAGGTCCCGCCCGCCTCCGTGGATGTCGATCGTCTCGCCCAGCTCCCGCAGCACCAGGGCCGAGCACTCGATGTGCCACCCGGGCCGTCCCGGCCCCCAGCGCGACTCCCAGGCGGGCTCGTCGGGGAGCGACGGCTGCCACAACACGAAGTCGAGCGGGTCGCGCTTGTTGGGGTCGTCGGGCCGCCCCCCGTGCTCCGCCGCCAGCACCAGCATGTGCGCCCTGTCGTAGCCGCTGATGCGGCCGAAGTCGGCGAAGCTGGCCACGCTGAAGTAGACCGAACCCCCCGACTCGTAGGCGTGGCCGCCCTCGAGCGCCTCACCGATCAGGGACAGGATCTCCGAGATCGCCGACGTGGCTCGTGGCTCGGAATAGACGGGCAGCAGGTTGAGCAGTCCCATCTCGGCGTCGAACCTCGCCATCTCCTCGGCAGCCAGGTCCAGGTAGTGCACGCCGAGCTCCCGTGCCTTGCGCAGGATGTCGTCGTCGACGTCGGTGACGTTGCGCACGCACTTCGTCTCGTGGCCGGCGTCCTGCAGGCGCCGCTGCAGCATGTCGAAGTACAGGTACACCGCTGCGTGCCCGAGGTGCGCGGCGTCGTAGGGGGTGATGCCGCACGAGTACATCGTCACCATGGGTCCCGGCTCGAACGCCACCACCTCGCGCCGAGCCGTGTCGTACAGACGCACCGCTAAATACCGAGGATCCTCAGCGTCGAATGCGCCTTGTGGCGGATGTTGAGGGTGATGCAGACCGCGGTGAACGCCTCGATCGCGGCGGCCTGGTTCAGGCTCCCGGCGTCGAGCGGCCGCAGCCCGCGCATCTTCGCGACGAGCTCAACGGTGGCGGCAGTCGCCTCCGGATGGTCCGCACACACCAGCACGTCCGCTTCCAACCCCGATTCGAGGTCTTCCATTTCCGAGGCCGGCAGGTGGTGGAACGCGGCAGCCACCAGGCTGTCGGGGAGGGCGGCCTGGACGGCTGCGGCCACCGAGCCCCTGGGAGGGATCAGGGCGAGCATCTCGCGCCCCTCCTTGACCAGGGCGTTGGCCATGGAGACCACCACCTTGCCGGAGAGCGGATCCCGCAGCGATCTCACCGTTGCGACGGCGCTGTCCCAGGGCGTGGCCACGACGACCAGCTCGGCAGCGGCGGCCTCTTCGTTGTCCGCCCCGTGCACGTCGAGGTCCGCTCCCGGCCAGCGCGCCACGACGTCGGCGACCACGCGCTCCGCCCGCTCGGCGTCGCGCGAGCCGATCGTCACCCGGACGCCGGCCTCGGCCAACCTGACCGCGACCCCGCGCCCCGCCGGGCCCGTTCCTCCGAGTATTCCCACGTGCACGCCCCTACCTTCGCATAACCTCGCTGGCGCAGTGGGACTCCTCGACGGAAAGCGACTCCTGATCACCGGCGTGCTCACCGACGCCTCCCTGGCCTTCGCCGTGGCCCGGCTGGCCCAGGAGGAGGGTGCGGAGATCGTCCTCTCCGGGGCGGGGCGCGCCCTCTCCCTGACCCAGCGGACAGCCCGCAAACTGCCCCGTGCGGCCGAGGTGCTCGAGATCGACGTGACATCACCCGAACAGTTGGCCGCGGCGGGTGCGACACTGGCGGGTCGTTGGGACCGCCTCGACGGTCTGCTCCACGCCATCGGGTTCGCGCCCCCCGACTGCCTGGGCAGCGGGATGTTCACCGCGGGCTGGGACGACGTCTCGGTGGCGCTCAACGTCTCCACGTACTCCCTCAAGGCTCTGGTGGACGCGTTCCTGCCGCTCCTCGAGGCGGCCGGTCGGGACGGCGGGGCCTCGGTCGTCGGCCTCGACTTCGACGCGTCGGTGGCGTGGCCGGTCTACGACTGGATGGGCGTGGCCAAGGCGGCACTCGAGTCCCTCTCCCGCTACCTGGCCAAGGAGCTGGGCCCGCGTGGCATCCGGGTGAACCTCGTGGCGGCGGGACCGGTGAGGACCATGGCGGCGAAGTCGATCCCCGGCTTCAGCGCCTTCGAGGACACCTGGGCCGACCGCGCGCCGCTCGGCTGGGACGTCCACGACTCGACCGTCGTCGCCAAGGCGTGCCTGGCGCTGTTCAGCGACCTGTTCCCGATGACGACCGGCGAGATCGTCCACGTGGACGGCGGGGTCCACGCCGTCGGCGGCTCCGCCTGAGGGACCGGGTCACGATCGTTCGTTCGGCCCCGCCGGGCTGACGCCGCCAATTTCGTCTGCTCCGGAAGTCGGTCCGCCCTCCACTGTTCCCATGGCATGGGGGTGATGCGTCCGCTCGTGCGCCCACCGGGGCTCCTGGCGAGGGGTGGAAGATGAGTATCTCGGGTCCCAGGGTCAAGACGGATGCACGGACCGTGGTCGCGTCCGCCCCCTCCGGGTCCGACCGGGCCCCGTCGCCCGGGCGCGAGGCGCCGCGGGACACGGGACCGACCCGCGCCGTCCCCCCGTATCGCACCATCAGCGACCAGGAGCTGACGCTGGCCCAGATCTGCTGCGACTTCGTGTGCACCTGCATCGCCCTCCCCCTCTCCCTCGTCCTCCTGGCCGGCCTCTCCTCGGTGCCCGTGAACGAGCCGGGTCAGCTGATGACAAACATGAAGATCGACTCGCTCTTCCCCGTCGCGGTGGTCGTCGCACTCGCCCTGGGTGGCGTCTACCGGGTGACACACCGGAGCCTCCAGCCGAGCGCGTTCCTCGAGATGCGTGAGCTCGCCTTCGGCGTGGGCTGCGGCTGCGTGCTCGCCCTGGCCATCGGCTCGTTCCTGCGCGCCGCCTTCGGCACGACGGAGCCCTTTGCCACCCAGCTCGTCCTGGCGGTCGTCGTCACGATCGGTGTCGTCACCCTCGGGCGCATGGCGCTCCGCTTCTTCCTGCACACGCTGACGACGACCCGGGTACTCGTCGTGGGGACGGGCACGACCTCCGACCGCATCATGCTCAGCGTGCGACAGGACCCGGCCATGACGCTGGTGGGGCGCGCCGTCGACGGGGACAGCGTCGACGCCGGCGCCATCGGCCGGGTGGCGGACCTCCCCGAGCTCTGCCACCAGCTCGATGTGCACCGCATCCTGGTGGCGGCAAGCAACGAGTTCTCCGCCGAGTCGCTCGACACCTACCGCCAGCTACAGGACTTCGTGCACATCGCGATGGTGCCGCGCTACTACGAGCTGATCAGCTGGCGCTCGCGGCTGACGGATCTCTCCGGCATGCCCTTCCTGGAGATCGCCCAACCACACCTGAGCGCGTGGGACAAGTTCATGAAGCGGGCGTTCGACCTCTGCATGAGCTCGGCGGTGTTGGTGGTGACGTCGCCACTGCTCCTGGTGGTGGCGGCGGGTGTGAAGCTGAGCTCCCCGGGTCCGGTGTTCTTCCACCAGATCCGTCTTGGCCGCGACGCGCAGCCGTTCACGGTCACGAAGTTCCGATCCATGACGACGGACAGCGTGGTCGTGCCCCGCGGCGTTGCCGAACCCGAGACGGACGATCCGGACCGACCCCTGCACGAGCTGCGCAAGAAGAAGGACGAGACGGGCAGAATCACCCGCTTCGGCGCGTTCCTGCGTAGGACGGGCATCGACGAGATCCCGCAGTTCATCAACGTCTTCAAGGGCGACATGTCCGTGGTGGGCCCGCGGCCGTTCGTCCCCAGCGAGTCGAACGTCGAGGGCTGGGCCACGCGGCGCTTCGAGGTGCGTCCGGGCATCACGGGCCTGTGGCAGGTCTCGGGGCGCAACGACCTGACCCGCAACGACCTCGTGCAGCTCGACTACCTCTACGTGGCGTCGTGGTCGTTGTGGTGGGACCTCAAGATCATGTTCGAGACTCCCAAGACGATGGCCCGGGGCACCGGCGCCTACTGAGACGTCGGCCCGCCGCGGCCGAGCAGGACTTTCAAGGACCATGGGGGTTGCACAAGCGGAGGGCGCGCAAGAGACCGCGGCAGCCTCCGTTTCACTGCTGTACGAGATCGGCGAGCGGTGCGGAGTGGCACTTCCGATCTCGGCCAGGAGGCGTTCGATCGTGCGGCAACTTCGGGTACGGGCAGCAGTGGTCGGAGTGGCGGCGGCCACGACGTGGACGTGGACCGTCGTCCTCTGTTCGGCCGCTGCGTCGGCATCGACCCGGCTCCGTTCCGGCAGCCTCCACGCGCAGCTCGTCAGCCGCGTCACGCCGGCGGGCGGCACGACGCCGGCCGGGCGCCTCACCGGGTCGGACGTCATGGCCGGCGTCGTCGGCGCCTTGGCGGTGCTGTCGCTGGCCTACCTCGTCGTCACCTTCATCCGCCGGAGGTCCACTCTCGGCTGAGTCGCACCGCTTCGCCCCGTCGCCGGGTGCTCTCGGCGCCGGCTCCACGTCGAACGCGGATGCCCCAGGTCGCTGACCAGGTTCCCGAACCTCCGACGGTAGGTTGCAGGGGATGAGCATGCGGGGACACGCCATGGGGGGTGGCCGCGGCGGCGGATGGAGCGGCATGCGTACCATGCGCCAGGACCGGGCCGTCCTCGAGCACCGGGTGAAGAGGGGCACCGCACGGCGGATGCTCACCTTCGCCGTCCCCTATCGGACCATCCTTGCCATCTTCCTGCCGGTGGTCATCGTCGATGCGGCGATCGGCGCCGTGAACCCCCTCATCCTGCGCGCCCTGATCGACAACGGGATCTCCAAGCACGATTCCCAGCTGGTCATCGATCTCGCCATTCTCGTCGGGGTCCTGGCGATCGCCGATGCCGGCCTTCAACTCACCGAACGTCGCATCTCCGCCTTCATCGGGGAGAGCCTGATTTACGACATGCGGGCCAAGGTCTTCCGTCACATCCAGCGGATGCCACTCGCCTTCTTCACCCGCACCCAGACCGGCGCCCTGATCAGCCGGCTGAACAACGACGTGATCGGCGCACAGCAGGCCTTCACCGACCTGCTGTCCAACGTGGTGGGCAACTTCGTCACGGTCATCATCGTCCTCGGCGCCATGTTCTTCCTCAGTTGGAAGATCACCCTGGCCGCGCTCGTGCTGGTGCCCCTCTTCCTGGTGCCGGCCCGTTTCGTCGGCCAGCGCATCGGCTCGCTCACCAGGGAGGGTTACAACCTCAACAGCGAGATGAACATGGTCATGCAGGAGCGCTTCAACGTCGGCGGGGCGATGCTCGTCAAGCTGCTCGGGAGGCCCGAGGCCGAAGCCGCCTCCTTCGAGCAGAAGGCGGGCCGGGTGCGCGACATCGGCATCACCCAGTCCACCTATTCCCGCATCTTCCTGGTCAGCCTCACCCTCACCGCCTCTCTGGCCACGGCACTCGTCTACGGCTTCGGCGGGGTCGCGGCCGTGGACGGAACCCTCCAGGTCGGCACCGTGGTCGCCCTGGCCCAGTACCTCACCCGGCTCTACAGCCCGATGACCCAGCTCTCGAACGTGAACGTGGACGTCATGACCTGCCTCGTCTCGTTCGAACGGCTGTTCGAGGTCCTCGACATCGTGCCCATGATCACCGAGGACCCCGACGCCGTCGACATCCCACGGGGCTCCGCCTCCATTGAGTTCGACCACGTGGACTTCGCCTACCCGGGGGCCGAGGAGGTCTCGCTCGCCTCCCTCGAATCGGTGGCCGTCCTGGAGAAGAACGCTCGCAACGAGGTGCTGCACGACGTGTCGTTCCGGATCGAGCCGGGTCAGATGGTGGCCCTGGTGGGTCCATCGGGAGCCGGGAAGACCACCATCTCGAACCTCGTCCCCCGTCTCTACGACGCGACCGCTGGTGCGGTGCGCATCAGCGGGATCGACGTGCGCCAGGCCACCATGGCCTCGGTGCGCGACGTCATCGGTGTCGTCACCCAGGATCCCTACCTGTTCCACGACACACTGCGGGCGAACCTGCTGTACGCCCGGCCCGAGGCGACCGAGGCCGACGTGCTCGAGGCACTCGACCAGGCCCAGATCGGCCACATCGTCGGCGAGCTGCCCGTCGGCCTCGACACCGTCATCGGCGAGCGGGGCTACCGGCTCTCGGGCGGTGAGAAGCAGCGGGTGGCTTTGGCCCGCCTCATACTCAAGGCGCCCGACATCGTCGTGCTCGACGAGGCCACGGCCCACCTCGACTCGGAGTCCGAGGCGGCCGTGCAGCGCGCGCTGCGCGAGACGCTGACCGGCCGCACCTCGCTCGTCATCGCGCACAGGCTCTCGACCGTGCGGGAGGCCGACGAGCTGCTCGTCGTGGACGGCGGCCGCATCGTCGAGCGCGGCACCCACGCCGGCCTCCTGGCCGACAACGGCCTGTACGCCGAGCTCTACCGGACCCAGTTCGCCGACCAGGAGGAACCGGTCGAGACCTAATCGGGCGGGCGCTGCTCGGACAGCACCGGCTCGGTGCGGATCGGCAGGTGGGTTGCTCCCATCCTGGTCCCCGGGGCCCGGGCCTGCAGGATAAGTAGAATCTGTTCTCGTTGCCGGGGAGGACCCGGGCAACCTCGTCGCCCTCCATGGTGGCGGGCACCCAATCAGGAGGTCTCCCCCGTGCACAACGAGCTCTGCGAACGCCTCGGGATCGAGTTCCCCATCTTCGCCTTCACCCACTGCCGCGACGTGGCGGCCGCCGTGTCCAACGCCGGCGGCCTCGGGATGCTCGGTGCGGTGGGCTTCAGCGCCGACGAGCTCGAGGTGGAGTTGTCGTGGCTGGACGAGCACGTGGG
>JBKQUM010000013.1:0-2596 GCA_052140165.1 Acidimicrobiales bacterium | reverse complement strand
AGCACATCGACGCCATCGTCGACATGCGCCGCTACCAGGTGCTCATGGAGTCCGAGTTCCCCTCCGAGGCCGGACTCATGCTCCGCAACGTGGAGAACCAGGGCGATCCCTGGGGCCTGGGCCAGGGCAAGCGGGCCGAGTGGACGCAGAGCCTGGACTTCGAGGTTCCCATCATCACCGGGACCATCCCCGACGACATCGAGTACCTGTACTGGGTCGGATGTGCCGGAGCGCTGGACGAGCGCGCCCGCAAGGGCGTGCAGGCCACCGCCCGCATGCTGCACCGGGCCGGTGTCACCTTCGGCATCCTCGGCCCCAAGGAGTCCTGCACCGGGGACCCGGTTCGCCGCCTGGGCAACGAGTACCTCTACCAGGAGCAGACCAAGCTCAACATCGCCACGCTCGACGAGGCCGGGGCCAAGAAGATCATCGCCAGCTGCCCGCACTGCTTCAACACCATCAAGAACGAGTACCCCGCCCTCGGGGGCAACTACGAGGTCATCCACCACGCCGAGCTGCTCGAGCACCTGGTGAAGTCGGGCAAGCTCACCCCGGGCTCGGGTTACTCGGGCAAGGTCACCTACCACGACCCCTGCTATCTCGGCCGGCACAACCGGATCATCGATGAGCCCCGCACGGTGCTCAGCGCCATTCCCGGCGTCGAGCAGATTGAGATGAAGCGCTGCAAGGAACGCGGCTTCTGCTGCGGCGCCGGTGGTGCGCGCATGTGGCTCGAGGAGAACATCGGCAAGCGCGTCAACATGGAACGCATGGACGAGGCGCTCGGCACGGGGGCTGACGTGGTGTCGACGGCCTGCCCCTACTGCATGATCATGCTCGACGACGCCGTGCGTGCCAACGACAAGCAGGAGGACGTGCGCGTGCTCGACCTGTCCCAGCTCGTGGAGGAGTCGCTCGGCGGCGGTCCGGCGGCGGCCGCCGCAGCCCCGGCCGAGGCGCCGGCCTGAGCCTGCTTGTCGGTGGCCGGAACGCCGGGGGTCAGCCCGGCGCCACCATGCCGTAGGCGCGCTCGGGCGTCAGGGTCACGATGAGGCGCTTGTCCTTCACCATGGTGGCCCGGTAGTCCTCCCAGTCGGGGTGCTCGCCGTTGCCGGCCTTGTAGTAGTCGACCAGCGCGTCGACGGTGGCGTCGTGCGGGTCGGCCGCCACCGGGGTCAGCTCGGCCAGCGCCTCGACGACGACGTACTGGTAGAAGTTGTCGCCCAGCACGTAGAGAGAGGCGCGGGGGTCGCGGCGCAGGTTCTTGGTCTTGGCCCGGTCGTCGGTGACCGAGATGCGCAGCATGCCCTCGTCACCGGGGACGTAGAGGATGTTGGAGAGCTGCGGACGCCCGTTGGCGCGGATGGTGGTGAGGACCCCCTGGCTGCGGGCCCGGACGAACGTGAGTGCCTCGGTCAGATCCATGGACCCGACGGTAGCGGGGGACCGTCCCGGCGTGACCGGGAGGGCCGGTGGCTCAGGTCGCGGCGTGAGCCGGGGCCGGCGTGTCGACCGTGACGTCCTTGGAGTTGTCGGCGATCAGCCAGTGGATGATGGCGGCCACCAGCGCCCCCACGAGCGGGGCGACCAGGAAGAGCCACACCTGGCTGAGCGCCGTGCCGCCGAGGACCAGGGCCGGGCCGAGGGAACGGGCCGGGTTGACCGAGGTGCCGGTGAGGGGGATGCCGATCAGGTGGACCACCACCAGCCCGAAGCCGATGGCCACGCCGGCCGCGCCCTGAATGGCCGCCTTGTGCGTGGCGAAGAGCACCACCATGACGAAGACCGCCGTGAGGACGACCTCGATCAGGAACGCGCCCCCCTGGCTGACGTGCAGGTGCGACGCCGAGCCGTAGCCGTCGGCTCCCAGGCCGATCCGGCTCTTGGAGTAGAAGGGTGACGTGTCCATCATGGCGTAGAGCAGGTAGGCGCCGGCGATGGCGCCGAGCAGCTGGGCCACGATGTAGGCGATGCCCTCGCCGAGCTTCATGCGGGCGGTGGCGATGAAGCCGAGCGTCACCGCCGGGTTGACGTGGGCGCCCGAGATGGGACCGATGGCGTAGGCCAGCGCGCCGAGCACCAGGCCGAAGGCGAGGGCCGTCGTGACCACGCCGGCCGAGAAGCTGAGGCCGAAGAGGTGGAACCCGAAGCTCTCGGTGGCGACCCCGACGGCGACGACGACCAGTATCAGCGTTCCGAAGAACTCCGCCACCAGTTTCTTGTAATCCAGCTCCACCATGACGTTGACCTCCTGTGTCCAGGCGAGGATGCGGACACAGGCAGTTTCGCAGCGCAGACCTGCGGAGACGCGGATGCCGCGGGGGTCCAGGTCCTGCTCAGCGGGGGTGCGCGCCGCCCCGGGGGGCGCAGCGAAGGGGTTCGGGCGGCCCGCCCTAGATGGCGGCCATCGCCCGCTCGTCCGCCTCACGCAGGCGCGTGGCCATGGCGGCCAGCATCTTGCGGGCGAGCGCGGGCACGGCGTCGAGCACGCCGTTGAACTGGCGCTGGCCGAGGACGAGCAGCGTCATGTCGGTGTCGGAGGTGACGGTGGCCGAGCGGGGGCGCCGGTCGAGCAGCGCCATCTCGCCGAAGTACT
>JBKQUM010000012.1:0-22292 GCA_052140165.1 Acidimicrobiales bacterium | reverse complement strand
TTAGCAGTGAGTCCGATTCGGCCGCTCTCGCACCTCTCCAGTAGGAGTTTCGCCTTTCGACCAGGACCGTTGTCCATAATCCGGCCATAGTCGCCGACTGGCTCCGTCCAGGAAGCCTACGTGAACGCTGGCCAGGGGTCTGGCCGGTGCGGGTGTCCTTCGGGACCGGGTCCGGAGCCGCATCGCTGCGGTATCAGCGGCGACGGTGCGAGGAACCGAGCGCGACGCCCAGCGGGCCGCTGCGGGTCTGGTGAGCGCGGCCGATCACGGGCGGATCCCCTTGACCAAGGTGACCTTCGGAGGCCTTCTCACTCGGTCTCCGAACGCGTGGCGCAGGGGCATCTCCTGCCGGAGATGCACTGGCTCGTGACTCCGGGCTGGCCGCTGTGATCGTCCTGCTCGTACTCAAAGGCAGGCCCGCGCCCACTCGCGTGGCTTGCGCGATCTGTTCGGGCGGATACTGGGCGGTAGCCTCAGTCTGTGGGCAGAGGCCGATCGTGCGCTCTCGAATATGCCGCCGTATTGAGGGCGCTTGCGATTGTGGCACTCGTCGCCATCACCCTTGTCGGCGTGGGTTCGGTTGTTGGCGCAACCGATGCGCATTCCGGGCCGAACACGACCACCATCGTCCTGCAGTCACCGACCGCCTACACGCCGAAGGCGCCCCCCGGCGGAGGCACAGACGACTACCACTGCACCCTGCTCAACCCGCACCTCACGCACGACGCGTTCATCACCGCCATCGACTTCCAACCCAACAGCCCTGAGGTGCACCACGAGATCACCTACGCGGTGCCTCCGGATCTGGCAGCGGCGGCTGAGGCCCAGAACGACGGCGGGAGGGGATGGACGTGCTTCGGGGAGTCCGGGCTCGACACAGGCGGGGCAGCGCGGTCGCTGAACGGCGGCACCCCTTGGCTCACGGCCTGGGGGCCGGGGCACAACCTCTCGAAGGAACCAGCCGGAACCGGGGCGCCCATGCCCGCTGGGACGCTCGTGATCATGCAGGAGCACTACAACATGCTCGTTGGGGACCGCCCTGTCCGCTCCAAGCTGACGCTTACTACCGTGCCGGCCGACACGCCCCTGCGCCCGCTACGCCTGAACATCGTGGCCGCTCCGCCGGACATCCCGTGCGCCCCGGGCGTTACCGGGCCTATGTGCAGCAGGGCAGCGGAGCTCGCCAGCGTGGGTCAGCGCTTCGGGATGGGCCAGGAACTCTTGGTCGACGGGCTGGAATCGCTGTGTGGCAGGAGCTCGTCGGACCCGCCCGTCGGGGATACCACGACGTGCACCTGGCCGCTGTACACCTCGGGCAACATCGTTGAGCTGGCGCCGCACATGCACCTGCTCGGGGTGGGTATGAAGTTCGTCTTGAACCCCGGGACGCCCGCACAGCAGACGCTGCTCAACGTCACCGACTACGACTTCCACTACCAGCGCGGCTATGTGTTGCCAAAGCCGATCCCCATCACGCCGGGTGACAAGATCGGGATCACCTGCACGTACAACCCGCAGCTTCAAGAGGAGCTTCCCATCCTCCGCAAGGTGCCGCCTCACTTCGTGACTTGGGGAGACGGCTCGACAGACGAGATGTGCCTCGGGCTCATCTTCACGACCCCGCCCGACAGCGTGCCCGAGTCCGTTGCGCTGTCACACGCGTTCTCCCCCTCAGTCTGATCCGCGTTTCGCAAGCGCCACTGAACGGCCCTGGGCCTGGGATGAACGTCGCCGCCACCATCGCAGGTCGCTGTGCGCCCGGTGGTCGGACCGGGCTCACGCACCATGCCAGTGGCGCTCGACGCCAAAGGTCGGGCCGAAACGCTCAGTCGCCGTCCCAACAGCCGAGGATGAGGTCGGCCAAGGTGAAGGCCACGTCTGTCGCGCTGGTCGGGGGGGCGCCGAACTGGGCGGGCAGGCCCGAGACGTCGACCAACAGCACCTTCCAGTCTTTCCGCACCACCACGTCACCACCCGATGTACGAAAGGCACCCTGGCCTAGGTTGCCGAGTGACTCGGTGTCCCCCAGCTGGGCCCCCAGCCCATGGAAGTAGGCCAGGGTCTGGGTCCAACTGGAGAGTTCCTTCACCGACAGCTCGAACGACCCGTTCGGGTAGCCGTAGCGGCACGAGTACCTGTGGTCGACCCAGGTCCGGCCGCTCACGGTGGCCCTCACCCCCAGCACCTCGTTGATCTCGCGTTGGGCCTTGGGCCGGCAGACCATGAGGGCGATCGGGGAGGGGTTCCGACCCGCCGGCTGCGGCCGCTCGGCCACCGTAGCGGTGGCAGAAGAGGTGCCGGCTGCGCACGCCCAGACCAGGAAGATGAGCGGCGCAAAGGCGACGATCGCCATCAGCCGGCGCACGCGGGTGAGAGTAGCAACGTTCCCGGTTGTCTAGGGGTCGGGTGGTCCACTTTCCCCTACGGGAGTTGGTCTTCTCCCGTCACGCCTCTAGCCCTGGTCAAAAGCTGGGAAGCAAAAACAAGACCAGAGCAGAGCAGAGAGATTGTCACGCGAGCCCGAGCACAGGGCCTCACGGCGGCGGCGAGTCGAATGCGTCATTGTCGAAGGATCCAGCTCAGTGGCACGACCGGAACCTTGACCGTGACCGAGCCGGCCCACCTGAACCTGAGGGTGACCAGCACTGTCTGGCCCACCTTGAACGTCACCGTCGGTTGCTCGAGCATGACGTGGTCGTGACCCGGGGCCAACGACGCCTGGCCGTGAGCTGGGATGCGCAGTTGACGCAGCATCCCCATCGACCCGAATGACCCATGACCGTTCTCCGTCATGAGCATGACGTCCGGTGCCGCGGGAGAGGTCGCCGCGACCAGTGCGTCGGCCTTGGGCCCTGTGTCTTTCACCGTGAGGTAGATGGCCGCCACGCTCGGACTGGCGGGATCGGGCAGAAAGGGATTCAGGACCTCGAGGGAGCCGACACGTCCCACGACCTGGGATGTCGCAGCTGGTCGACTGGCGCCAGCCTCAGGGCAGAGAGCCGTGGAGGCAATCCCGAAGACGAGGGCACCGACCCCAAGAAGCTGTGTGGCCCCTCTCATCCCCATGCGTCTGCCTTCCTTGGATGCTCCCCCGCCAACGGGGTCATAATCTGAGGCGACAAGCACAGCTTCTCGACATCGACAGGCCCTCATCTCTTCGGATTGATCGCTGTGCCGGCGCCGAGGAGCTGGACCTCGGGCTCAGGGTGATCAGTGACTACTACGCTTTGTAGTTTATGCAACGGGTGACCCGCCAGACGGCAGCGCGCTGCGCCTATGGGCCGGGTGGCCCAACAGATCTTCGGAGCGTTCATTGACGGCAGCTGACCTGGCCGTCCCCGACTCGGACAACGAGGTCTCGATCGCCATCGGGGGAATGACCTGTGGCGCCTGTGTGGCTCGGATCGAGAGCAGGCTCAATTCGCTCGACGGCGTCGAAGCACGGGTCAACCTGGCGTCCGAGCGTGCCAGAGTTCGGATGCCGCCTGGGACGTCGCCGGCAGTGGTCATCGAACGCATCGAGTCGGCGGGATTCACCGCGGAGATCGTCGATGACCTAGCCCCGACTCGCGACACCGTCGCCGAGGCCGAGGCCGAGGCCGACCGCAGGGTCCGTTATCTCGGACGGCGGCTCGTCGTGGCGGGTCTCCTGTTCATGCCTCTCGGCGATGCCTCTATCGCCTTCTGGCTCGTCCCTTCGCTGCGCTTCACTGGTTGGCAGTTGATCCTGTTGGCGTTGGCCGCCCCGATCCTCACCTGGGCCGCGTGGCCGTTCTACAAGGCAGCGATTCGAAACGCCAGGCACGGGATCGCCACCATGGACACCCTGGTCTCCATGGGCATTGTGGCCGCGACGGCGTGGTCGATCTATGCCATGTTCTTCCGCGATACGAGCCACGTCGCTCGATCGTTTCGCTACGTGCTGGCGCACCAACAGAGTGGGGCGATCTATCTCGACGTGGCGGCCGGCGTGACCACCTTCCTCCTCGCCGGCAGGTATTTCGAGGCCCTCAGCAAGCGCCGGAGCGGCAACGCTCTGCGTGCTCTTTCCGCGATCGGTGCCAAGGATGTCGCTGTACTCGACGCCGCAGGAACCGAGCACCGCCGCCCGATCGCGGCCCTCTGCAAGGGAGATCGGTTCGTCGTCCGGCCCGGAGAGACCGTCGCGACCGACGGAGAGGTCATCTTCGGGCAATCGGCCATCGACCGCAGTGCAATGACCGGTGAGTCGATGCCGGCAGACGTGACCGTCGGCGACACGGTCCTGGGGGGCACCGTGTGCGTGGGGGGGCGGCTCGTGGTCAAGGCCACAAGGCTCGGCGCGGACACGCACCTCGCTCAAATGCTCCGGCTGGTCGAGGAGGCACAGAATCAGAAGGCAAACGTCCAACGATTGGCAGACCGGATCGCCGGTGTCTTCGTCCCGGCCGTGATCGGCATCGCACTCCTCACGCTGGCCGGGTGGCTGCTCGCCGGAGGTACCAACGAGGAGGCCTTCAGCGCGGCGCTTTCCGTGCTGATCATCGCGTGCCCGTGCGCACTCGGCCTGGCCACGCCCACCGCGCTGATGGTGGCTTCCGGTGAGGGGGCGCGACTCGGCATCTTCTTCAAGGGGTATCAGGCGCTCGAGGAGTCGCAGGAGATCGACACGGTGCTCCTCGACAAAACGGGAACGGTGACGGAGGGCGCCATGGTCGTCGAGGAGGTCAGCAGCGCGGACGGGATCTCAACCGAGGACCTGTTGCGATGGGCCGGATCGCTCGAGCTGGCGTCGGAACACCTCGTGGCCAAGGCAATCGTTCGGAGAGCGCAGCGGGACGGGGTCGAGTTGGAGCTGGTGAGCGATTTCGAAGCGCTGGCCGGTCTCGGTGCTCGTGGGTCTCTCGATGGCCACGAATTGAAGGTGGGGCGACGAGAGCTCTTCTCCGACACGGCTGTTTCAGCCATGCCCGACTCGTTGACGTCGCGCTGCACAACATGGGAGAGCCAAGGGCGGACCGTCGTGCTCGTCAGCCGAGGCGGGATGATCGTCGGTGCGCTCGCCGTCAGCGACAAGGTGCGGACGACGGCACCCTCCGCCGTACGCGATCTCAAATCCCTTGGTTTGCACTGCGTCCTCGTCACCGGAGACCACGAGGCGGCAGCGCGCACGGTTGCAGCATCCATCGGAGTCGATGACGTGATCTCCGCGGCGTTGCCCGGCGACAAGGTGACGGCGATCAGGCGCCTGCAACAAGCGGGTCACCGCGTTGCGATGGTGGGTGACGGCATCAACGACGGTCCGGCCCTGGCGTGCGCGGACCTCGGCCTCGCTGTGGGCTCGGGCACCGACGTCGCGCTTGAATCGGCCGACCTGATTATCATGCGCGACAACCTCACCGCAGTCCCGACAGCAATCACCCTGGCTCGGCGTACGTACCTGACCATTCGGACCAATCTGATCTGGGCCTTCGGTTACAACGTGATCGCCATTCCCCTTGCCGCGTTCGGGTTCCTCAATCCGCTGATCGCGGGCGCCGCCATGGCACTCTCGTCCGGTTGTGTGGTGTGGAACAGCTCGCGGTTGCGTCACTTCTCGACGGATGTCACGCGGAAGGCTAACCAAGGAGCCACACCCGAGTCCGTTGTCGGTCCAGCGTCCTCCACTGCCGCGAGCGGCGCCGGTGTACCTGCGGTCAAGACGATGGAGACGGTCGCTTGACCTGATTTGACGGCTTGTCGACCGACCTGAATACTACCTGTTGTAGTAGTAACTCAGATCGAGCACAGAGGACAGCCGGTGCGGTTTGGTTTGGTGGCTATTGGAGCGCTGCTCATGGTCGCCACGATGGTCATCACCGCTAGCGCGACGAGTCGGCGGAGCTCGACGACGATCGTCAGAGTCGTGCGGACAGCCTCGGGACCGGTCTTGGGCACCGCCTCGGGCCGAACGCTTTACGTCTTCGTCGACGACCTGTTGACCCGGGCGCCGAGCGCCTGCTCCGGTGACTGCGCCCACGACTGGGTGCCGATGCCTGCAGGTGCCAGGATCACGATAGGCAATGGTGTGAGTGGCCGTGTGGGCACCGTCGTGCGGAGTGGCGGCGAGCGCCAGCTGACCATGGACGGACGCCCTCTGTATCTGTTCTCCGGCGACAAGTCTCCTGGCGACATCAGAGGGAATGGCGTCGGGAACCTCTGGTGGGCCATGACGCCGAGCGGTCTCACCGCAACGTCGTATTCGTTGACGCCGGCAACCTACGGCGCTGCGCAACCGACCACGCTGACTGTGGTGAAGACGCGCTACGGGTCGGTCGTCGCCAATGCTCGGGGTGAGGTGCTGTACTCCTACGCTGACGACACCACGACGACGAGTGCGTGCAACGCCGACTGGTGTCTCGTCGACTGGCCACCGCTCCAATCGCCGGAGGCACCGACCAAGTCCCCATCGATCAGCGCACCGGTGGCCGTGATCAGCGGTGCGGGCGGAACGACCCAAGCGACACTCGGCGGCCACCCCTTGTACACCTTCGCCGGCGACCTGCACCCTGGAGACACGCGGGGCGAAGGCATCGGTGGCGACTGGTTCCTCATCTCTCCGGACGGCCTCCCTGTCGCACTGGGCAGCGGATCCGACGATGATCGATCGACCGCGACCGCGACCGCGACCGCGACCGCGACCGCGACCGCGACCGCGACTCAAGGTGCACCGTGACGGACACCTCACGGAAGCATTGCAGCCTTGTCACCTGTCTGGTGGTGACCGCCGGGGTACTCGTGGGTGCCCTCGGACTCTCAGCGTGCTCGGGATCGAGTGGCTCGGGGGCGACCATCTCCCAGGTCGGCGGCCCGGCGGAGACCAACTCTCACTACCCCGGCGCCCTCGTCTTCCCCAAGGCGTACGTGAAGCCGAACGTCAGTCTCACCGACACCGACAACCAGCCCTTCGACATCGCGTCTGATACCGACAGCAAAGTCACACTGGTCTATTTCGGCTACACCCATTGTCCCGACCTCTGCCCACTGAACATGTTCACGGCCGCATCAGCCATCAGGGCGATGCCCGCAGCGGACCGCGGTCAGGTGAAAATGGTCTTCGTGACGACCGACCCGGCCCGGGACACACCCAGTGTCATTCAGACCTGGCTGGGTCATTTCAGCCCGACCTTCACCGGGCTCACGGGCACCATCGCGCAGATCCGGAGCGCCGAGGCTGCGATCGGTATGCCGCTGTCCTTCGCCGAGAAGTCACCCTCGCCGGGATCGAACTACGAGATCGTCCATGCGGGGTACATCCTGGTCTACACGGGTGACAAGGCTCACCTGGAGTTTCCTGCGGAGATAACGGTCCCACAGGAGTCGCGTGACCTGGTGTCACTCGTGCGTGACGGATGGCAGTCGTGAAACTCCGAATCGTTCGCAGCGGGCGCTCCGCCCGCTTGCGCTTGCCCAACCATAAGAGTCGGGGCACGGTTGGCCAGCAAGACGACGCCCCGTCCTCGAAATCCGGACTACTGGAGGGTGCTCCGTGACCGCCGTGGAAGTCGAGCAGAGCCCACCACTCGATCCGCCCCGTCGATCCTTTTCGTTGGTCAGGACACAACGGACGCTCCAGATAATTCTGGGTCTGTTCTGGCTCCTCGACGCCGGTCTGCAGTTTCAGCCGTTCATGTTCCGCAGCAGCTTCACGACGACATATCTGCTGAACAATGCCCAGAACCAGCCCGACGTGATCCGATGGATCATCACGAATGTGGGCCATTTCGTCGGACCCCACGTCGCCGTGTGGAACACGTTCTTCGCCCTCATCCAGGTGGCCATCGGCGTCGGGTTGCTCTTTCGGCGCACCGTACGCCCAGCTCTCGCAGTGTCGTTCTTCTGGGCTTTCGGCGTCTGGTTCTTCGGGGAGGGCCTCGGGCTGATCTTCACCGGATCCGCTTCTGCCCTGACGGGTGCGCCGGGGTCGGTCTTCATCTACGGACTGATCGGCGTAATGGCGTGGCCTCGATCGCGCACACGTCAAGGCCCAGCGCAACCGGTCGGAACGGCTTCCTCGGCGGCGGGCCAGGGCATCGGGGGAGCGACCACACCGCTCTTGGTCTGGGTGGGGTACTGGTCCTTGGCGGCGGTCCTGTTCCTGCTACCGAACAATCGGACGTCAACCTCGGTGTCGAGCGCCATCACCGGCATGTCGTCGGGTGAGCCGAGTGCCTACTCCCATTTCCTTAACAGCTTCGGCAATCAGTTCGGCAGCGGCGGCGTCTGGACCACGTGGCTGTTCGCGATCGCCTCCCTGATCGTCGGATTCGGGCCGCTCCTGTTCCGGCGACCGACGCCGTTCCTCGCCGGAGGAGGCCTCCTTGCCGCCTTCTTCTGGGTCAGCGGTCAGGGTCTCGGCGGCATCTTCACTGGCTCCGGGACAGATCCGAACACTGGCCCTCTGATCATCCTCCTGGCTCTGGCCATGGTGCCCGCCGTGTTGCCGGATCGGGCGACGTGGCGCTCCCCGTTCGCGATTGCGCTCTCTCGCTGTCCCGTGCTGGTTGCCGGAGGTGCGGTGGGTCTCGTGGTTGCCCTGTTTCTCAGTGCCGTCTACCCGGTAGCCGCCCAGGAGTCGTCGAGTATGGCGATGTCAGGCATGACCGGCATGTCCGGGGCCTCGATGGCCGGGACTGCCGGGCAGACTGCCGCAACGGCCACGTGCACGAGAGGCAACAACGGCGCTCCGAGAGCGGGGCTGGACATCAACAACACCCCGAACATGGTCATGGCGGGGCCGGGCACGGGCATGAACATGAACGGCGCCGACGCCAGCGCCGCGGCCGGCCTCAACACCACCAAGGCCAACTGGCACTACACCGGTCCCGCATTGCCAACGGCGGAGGCACAGGAGCTCTTGACTCAAGGAGCGAACGGGCCCAGCGATATCCACATGTACGCGAGTGGCTGCGCGACGGAGCCGACGTTCTCCGAGCAGATCAGTGCCGTCCAGTACGTCCAGAGCACCAGTCAGGCAGTGGCGCGCTATACATCCCCCAGCGCAGCGACTGCCGCAGGGTACGTCCCGGTATCTCCGACCAATTACCCCGTCGTCTACTACGTCAATCCGACCATCGTGGCGGCGAACGCCGCTGCAGGAAGGACGCTCGACCCGCAGTACGTAGACGGGCTCGTCTTTGCTCAGACACCGTCGGGCCAGGAGGTGCTAGTGGCCGCGATGTTCCTCTTGCCGTCGACCGTGACCCCGCCCATGCCCTATGGCGCCTTGGTCCAGTGGCATCAGCGCACCGATGTCTGTGGCCCGAGTAGCGAGTCCGCCTCAAACCCACTGCAGATCTCCGGCGCCCCCCCCTGCTCGGCGGGGAGCGTGCAGCAGTCCACACCGTTCATGACCATGGTGTGGCAGGTGCCGGTAGCCGGAGGTCCACTGGCCATTCAACCGCCGGACATCCAGATCGTCGAGGCGGCGGTCATGTCGGCAGGAACGTGATGGAGATCGTGCAGATTCGCACACGCCGTGCATGAGTGCCTGAGCGACATGCTGAGCCGAGGAGGTCCAGCAGCCCGACCTTCTGGCCGGGGACCAGAGCGGTACCCTGACGCGGTGCTCGAGGCGCGCCCACGACGTTCACGACGTTCACGACACCGGACGCTGCGCCGGGCAGCGGAGAAATCTGCTGCTCGAGCGAGGTACGACACCGTGATCCGCCCGGCCCTGCTCACCCTTTCATTGGTGGTGGCCATCTGCTTCGCGCTCCCAGCTGGCGAGGCGGCATCCGAGGCGCCTCTGCCCGCCGGCCGGACGCCGTCGACCATCGCCACGATGATCTGCAGGCCGAAGGCGAGACAAGAGATTGCGTCAGTGCTCGGTCAGATCGCTACGGTCTCGCATCCAACCTGGGTGAATCACCTCTACTCCTGCCAATACAGCTATCCGGCCGGTTCGATGGTGCTCTCGGTGAAGGAGCTCTCGAGCTGGGCGCAGACGAAGAGCTATTTCCGGACGCTGGCGAAGCAAATGGGCACGTCCCAAGTGATCAACGGGCTCGGACAGGCGGCGGTTGAGACCACTGACGGATCGATCATCGTGCGCAAGGACTGGAAAGTCCTCCTGGTCAACTCCGCGGGCCTTCCCCCAAAGTTTGGCCAGCCGCTCACGAGCTCGCAGGCTGTCGCGCAGTCAGTCGCAGACGTCATTCTCGGATGTTGGAACGGTGACTGAACTGAGCCGGGGCAACTGAGACTTGACCGGATTGCACTCAGGGCAGGGTGCGGCTGAAGTCGATGGATACCGGGGTGCCCCCGAACGTGGCCGCCACGTGGAGCGTCGACCGACCCGGTTGCAACAGCACGAAGTCGGTGTAGTGACCGGCGGCAACACGTAGCTGCCTGAGATTCTGAGGCGCACCACCGGCGACACTTGCGACCACCAGAGGCTTCACGGTGGCCACATCCGCCTCTGACCCACTGAAAATGATGTGGAACTGGTTGATTCCAGTCGCCCCGGGGTCGAGGTACATCTCCACCGAACCACCATGCGGCAACGCGACAGTAGTGATCGATGGCAGCTCGGGAAGGAGGGACTGGCCCCGGGCGGGAGAGACCGCCTCACTGACCACGGTGAGGCTGGCGAACAGGACGATCGGAAGCAGCACCGATACGACGACGCCGCGCCGGCCCTGCATGAAGTGGGGCCCTTGGATGTTCGACAGCCCCGATCGACCCAACCGCGTCAATCGCAGGCTGTTGAGGACCACGAGCAGACTGGAGAGACCCATGGCGATCGCAGCGACCAGCGGGTCGAGAAGTCCGAACGCCGCGAGGGGCAGCGCCGAGACGTTGTAGCCCATGGCCCACCCGAAGTTCTGCAGAATGACCGAGTAGGTCGATCTGGCGACGCCGACGGCCGCCGGCACTCCCTGGAGGTCGTTGCCGAGCAGGGCGATGTCGCTGTTGGCAAGCGCCGCCTCCGACCCGCTGCCGATGGCGCAGCCCACGTCAGCCGCGGCGAGAGCTGGGGCGTCGTTGATGCCGTCACCCACCATGAGGAGCCGTCGGTGGCCCTCACGCATGGAGGTGAGGGCATCGACCTTGTCCGCGGGACTCAGGTTGCTCATGGCCGACGAGATGCCGAGCTCCGCGGCCACCGTCTGCACTGCTGGGTCGCTGTCGCCGCTGAGGATGGAGGAGGAGAGTCCGAGTGCACGGAGGTGGGTGACCGCCGGCAGCGCCTCGGGTCGCAGGGGGGTCGTCACGGCGATCGCTCCGACGATGTCACCATCGTGCTCGACCACCACCACGGTCTCGCCGCTCAGATAGCGCTCGGTCACATCGTCGGTGATCGGCTCCGGCAGTCCCGACAGCACCAGTCTGCTCACCTGGATCTCGTGGCCGTCGAGTGTCCCGGTCACGCCGATCCCAGGCAAAGAGCGGACGTCGGTGGCTCGGATCTCTGATCCCGTCGCGGCCATGATGGCGAGGGCGATCGGGTGTTGGCTCTCCGCCTCGACCGCCGCCGCCAACAAGAGCACCTGCTCGTTCGAGTACGGAGGCACCGCGGCGACAGTGGTCACTTCAGCGTGTCGTTCGGTGAGGGTGCCGGTCTTGTCGAACACCACCCCATTGATCTTGGCCAGCCGCTCGAGAACGTCTCCGTTACGTATGAAGATCCCGAGGGCGGCGGCCCGCCCACAACCCACCATCATGGCGACCGGAGCAGCGAGGCCCATGGCACACGGACAGGCGACCAGGAGGACGGCCAGGCTGCTGAGCACGGCCCGTCCGGCGTCGCCGACAACCAGCCACCAGGTGAAAAAGGTCACGACGGCACCGATGAGGACCGCGGGAACGAAGACGCTGCTGATCCGGTCGGCGATCCGCTGCAACGGAGCCTTGTCCCTCTGCGCATCCTCCACCAGGCGCTGCAGGTGTGCCAGCACGGATTCGTCGGCGACGGACGCGACGGTGACGACCAAGATGCCGTTCCCGTTCCGGGTTCCCCCCGTCACGAAGCTCCCGGGGCCCCGGTCGACCGGGAGCGGCTCCCCGGTGAGCATCGACTCGTCGACGGGCGACCATCCGGAAAGAACCGTGCCGTCGAGCGGGATGGCCTCGCCCGGCCGCACCCGGATGAGGGCTCCCACGGGAAGACTCTCCGGCGGTACCAACACCCCTTCCTCGTCCTCGATGTTCAGGACCACCCGCGCCGTGGGTGGCCGGAGCGAGAGCAGGGAGTGCATCGCGTCCGCCGCCCGCGCTCGCGCCCGCATTTCGATGGCCCGTCCCGTCGCCAGGACGGACACGATCAACGGGGCCATCACTCCGTGCAACCGGGCCGCGAAAGCGCCTCCGCCACCGAGATGCACGTGCCGACCGCCGAGCGCAATGGCCTCGACCGCACTGACTCCCAACGCGGCCAGCGTGCCCAGTGCGATGAGCGTGTCCATGCTGGTCGCCCCGTGCCGAAGCAAGCGGGCACTGTCCCTCAAGAATGGCCAGCCACCGACGATCTCGACGGCGATGGCGAGAACCAGGACGGTCCATCCGGCCGTCGCCGACTCGGGACCGGCCAACGCGACCAGCAGGGCCAGTACGGACAGAGGCCACGAGATGAGTACCCGGAGATCCCAATGGTCCGGATCCCGATCCGATTCAGCGGAATGGCCGTGGACCACGGGCGTCGCGGTGTAGCCCGTATCGCTGACGGCGTGGCACAAGGCTTCGGGATCGAGCCGGGCGGGGTCGTAGGCGACATAGGCCCGGGTGGTGGCCAGATTGACCGAGGCGCTCGCTACTGCAGGCAGGCGCCCGAGCGCTCGCTGGATGCGCGTTGCACAGGCGCTGCAGTGCATGCCGCCCAATTCGAGCTCGGCGGTTGCGACCGAAGGCCCATCCTGCTCGAGGAGGGAGGTCGCCTCCGAGCCCGCCGTGAGCATCGGCCGCTAGCTCACTGGGGTGGCGGAGTACCCGACTTCGGCGATGGCGGCACGGATCTCCCCCACGTCGAGCGTGGACGGGTCGTACTCGACCACGGCGCGGGCAGAGTCGAGGTCGACCAAGGCTGCCGTCACGCCGTCGCGCTCGTTGAGCGTCTCCTCGATGAGCGCGACGCACGAACCACAATGCATGCCCTCAACCGTGAGCTGGGCGACGGCAATCTGAGCAGCGGGCGTGTCTGGGGTTCCTGACGAGGTCACCCCGCCATGATATTGCGCGTGTCCCGTCATGAGGCAGGCGGCCTGAGATGGGCCTCGCCGGTCCGGAAGGTCTGCAGCCGCCCTTCATGAGAGGTGGGCCCGGGTGTCGGCCCGGCCGGTCCGGCCTCCTCGCTGGACGCCTCACGGAGGACCAATCCCGAATCAGTTGCGCCAATACTACGAGTAGTAGTAATAACTACGGATCGTAGTAGTGAGCCCCGACCCAAGGGTGGTGAGCGATGAGCGTGACCGAGGTGAGGGCCGGAGCTGCGCCAGCCCCGGTGATCGATGCCAGGGGGGTCACGAGCAGTCCCGTTGAGCAACCGAGGGACGTCCAACGGACCTTCCAGCTCGTCCTGGCAACGGTCTGGCTTCTCGATGCTGTCCTGCAGCTCCAACCGTTCATGTTCACCCGGGGGTCGAACGGGTTCAGCGGCATGCTCAACAATCTCGCTGCGGGCAACCCCGGCTGGGTGGCGCACTCGATCACCTGGAACGCATCGAACGTGTACCACAACCCCGTCGTCAGCAACACCGTCTTCGCGCTCGTGCAGTTCCTCATCGGCTTCGGGATCGTCTGGAAGCGATCCCTCAAACCCGCGCTGGCGCTCTCCATCGTTTGGTCCCTGGGTGTCTGGTGGTTCGGGGAGGGTCTCGGAAACATCGCCCACGGGGGCGCCACGCCGTTCGGGGGCGGCCCAGGTGCAGTGCTCTTCTACGCCCTCCTGGCGGTCCTGCTGTGGCCGAGCGAGGGTTCAGACCTGCCGTTCGTTGCTGCTCGGACCGTCGGGGTCATGGCCGCCAAGGCGATCTGGGCGGTGGTGTGGGGCGTGCTGGCCCTCTTGGCCGTCGTCGGCTCGGGTCGGTCGCCCCAGGCGCTGCACGACCTGGTGGCCGCCTACACCGGGCAACCCGGATGGCTGGCCCACATCGATCGGGCCACTGCATCGATGTTCCTCCATCACGGCACGACGGCCGCGATCCTCCTCGCCGCGGTCTGTGCGGTCGTCGCGGTCGGGGTCTTCCTTCCTTCGCAATTCACCAAGGTCACGCTCGTCCTCGGGATCGTGACCTTCGTCTTCATCTGGGTGGCCACAGAGAATTTTGGCGGAATCCTCGCCGGTGGGGCGACCGATCCCAACTCCGGACCCCTGGTCATCATCCTGACCTTGACCTACTGGCCCTTGACGTTGGCTCGAAATACCGCGACCAGCCGGCCGTCGAGCTCGACGGCCGAGTCGAGGGAGGCTCTCGTCCCATGACGCCCGCCCCGGCTTGGCTGTACTACCTCTTCGCGGTGGCGATGCTGGCCGTGGCCGCCTACGGGCTCGTGCTGCTGGCTGTGTCCGTCAGAGTTCGTAGGAGCGCTGGGTGGGACGTCGACATCGCCCACCTCTTCATGGGGGTGTCCATGGCCGGCATGTTCGTGACCGGCTGGGCCTTCGGCCCGAGCGCGATCTGGGAGCTCATCTTCGCGGTCCTGCTCGTCTGGTTCCTGGTGCAGAGCGTTCAGTCGGTGATCGCGTTCGGCATCCACCTGACTCACTATCTGATCCACGCCGCGATGAGCTTCGCCATGCTCTTGATGTATGTGTTCCCCGCCGGAGCCAGTTCCGGAGCCGTGTCAATGTCGATGGCGTCGTCTTCGTCGAGTGCGAGAATCGATCCGGGGCTGAGCTTGCTCCTCGCGGTCGTGTTCTTCGCGTCCGCCATCTTCACGCTGGCCTCACCGATCAAGGGTGCCTCCCATCACGGCAGGCACTCCCGGGCCTACGCGATGAGTGGGTCGGCCGGCGGGGCAGTGGAAGCTCCAAGCGGGCCGGCTCCGGCGGCGGCCGCTGGTGGCGCCATGGGGCTGATCGCCGCTCCATGGCTCGAGGACGCCAGCCATGTCGTCATGTGCGTCGGAATGGGCTTCATGTTGATTCTGATGATCTAACGGTCAGAGCCGGAGTGCAGAATGACCCTGCCGGACGGGCGGCGCACCAACAAGTCCGTTCTCATCGGCTCGAGGCCGAACGTGAGACTCAGTCGGCGGAGGAGCGCTGGGCCAGGGCATCGAGGAGGACGGCCACCTCCGAGGACGACAGCGTGTCCGCGAAGCAAGCAAGGGCCGCGCTCGGGTTGCCGTCGGCCGCCAGAGCCTGATGCATGACGACGGCGGTGTGGGCGCCGCGAACTCCAATGGGAGAGAACCGGATGGTACGACCGTCCCGGCGACGACTCAGCAGTCCCTTGTTGACGAGGCGGTCCAGGACCGTCGCGATAGTTGTATACGCATGGGCGGGAAGCGCATCCGCCACGTCGCGTCCCGTCGGCTCGGGATCGGGCAGGTCCCACACGATGCCCAGCACCCGACGTTCGAGATCTCCGAGCGTCACGACCCCGCAAGCACACTCAGCACATGTGCATGGATCACACGAGCACATCGGATTGTTGCATTTCGTTGCCGTGCTCATCACCCTGCTCCTGATCTTGCCGCCGCACATCGATCGTACCGGGATTCATCATCCCTTGGAACCGTGATCCGGCCTGGCATGAGAGCACGAGCGTGCCAGCGCAGATCCGGATGGTGCTGCGAGTCATGGCAGGGCTGCACGTTGCCGTACGCGGCGATCGCAAAGCAGATCAGGCGGACCGAATTGGTCGGCCGGGCCCGTTCGGCCTCCAGAGTCACAAACTCATTTGCGTTGAGTCCGATCTGGCTACCTCACCAGGACGAATCGCGATGCCGCGGAGATTTCGAGCGAAAAATGGGCCGAGTCCCCTTTGTCCATAATCCTGTCCATACACGCGGACGGAACCGGTTGGACGGCGTCGGACGGCACGGATCATGTGCCAGGTCGGAGCGTCCTCAATGGATCCGGTACGACGCGTTGGACTGCCTGAGGCGGGTTAGCAGTGAGTCCGATTCGGCCGCTCTCGCACCTCTCCAACAGGAGTTTCGTCATTTGACCAGCGCCGTTGTCCATAATCCGGCCATAGTCGCCGACTGGCTCCGTCCAGGAAGCCTACGTGAACCCTTGCCGGGCGTTTGGCAGCTCAGGGTGTCACTCGGGCGTGACCCGGCGACGCGTCGCTACCGGTATGCGGCGGCGACGGTGCGAGGGGCCGAGCGCGACGCCCGGCGGGCCGCAGCGAGTCTTATGAGCGAGGCCGACGACCACAGACGGATCCCCTTGGCCAAGGAGACCTTCGGGGACCTTCTGACCCGCTGGCTCGACCATATCGAGGGTACGCATGACGGGAATACCTCCCACTTCCCGTCCGATGTCAAAATCGTGAGGATCGGCACTCTCTCGACGGCCGGGTTTTTGGCCGCGCGCCGACCCCTATCCAGCGATCCCCACGATCGGCGCGTTGAGAGTGGTCGATCCCATCGAGCCCCAGAACGGCAGCGTGTTGGGGAAGGCGAACACCCCACCGTCGGAAGCCGCGAGGTAGTAGCCGCCTTGAACGGCGAGCATCCCCACGATCGGTTTGTTGAGGGTGATCGACCCCGTCGAGCCGTAGAATGGCGGGCCGTCTGTGACGGGGTATGAGAAGACACCCCCGTCGGAGCCCACCAAGTAGTAGCCCCCCTCTGTGGGCACGGCCATGCCGACAATGGGCTTGTTCAGCACCAGATTGCCGGCCGAGCCGTAGAAGGGGGCTGCGCCGTAGTTGTAGATCCCGCCGTCGGCGCCGACGAGGTAGTAGCCCTTGCCATCGGGGGTAGCCGCCATGCCGACGACGGGCGCATTGATGCGCATGCCCCCCGTCGAGCCGTAGAAGATGGCGTCGCCGAAGGAGAACACGCCTCCATCTGAAGCCACGAGCCAGTAGCCCGCCCCGTCCGCCGTCAGCGCCATGCCCACGATCGGCTTGTTGAGGTGCAGCGAGCCGAGCGAGCCGTAGAACCGGGCGGAGCCGTAGTTGAAGACCCCACCGTCGGAGGCGACGAGGTAGTAGCCGTCGCCGCCGGGCATGACGGCCATGCCCACGATGGGCTCGTTGAGGTGCTGGCCGCCCGTCGAGCCGTAGAACTGGGCGTCGAAGCTAAAGATCCCGCCGTCAGCGCCGACGAGGTAGTAGCCGGAACGGGCGATCGGGGCCATCATGGCGAATGGGGCCCCATCCGGCTCGCCGCTAGTCGTGTAGAAGCCGACCGCGACGCAGGCCCAGTCCGTGATGCACGACTCGCCGTTGAGATTGCTTCCGGTACCTTCGTTGGGGGTGTTACTCACGATCGACCACGAGCTGCCGTTCCATTCGAGGGCCAAAGTGGCAGAGGAGGGTCCCACGATCGGCCCGACCTGGCCCACCGCGCTGCATGTCGTCTGGCTGAAGCAATCGACACCGCTGAGTCCTTGGTCCTCGGTCGACGACGTGTCGGGCACATTGGCGGGAATCGTCCACTGCGAGCCATTCCAGGTCTCTATTAGGTTCTGATGGCTTGTGCCGTCGATCTGGCCTACGGCCTCGCAGAACGAAGGACCCGCGCAAGAGACGGAGCGCAGGAGACTGCCGGTCACGCCACCAGGGACGACGACTGTGCTCAGATTCCACGACGAACCGTTCCACACCTCGGCGAAGGGAGTGCCCGACGGGGTTTGGACATCGGTGTCGCCGACGGCAATGCACCAGTCCGCGTCCACGCAGTACATGGCCGTCACCTCAATCACCGGGGGAGCTCCGGTTGCGGCCGGAGTGGCGGCAGGCACCGGCGACCACGAGGTCCCATTCCATTGTTCGCCGACCACCTCGGGGGTGGTGCCCCCGACAAGCACCGTTGTGAGCGCTTCGCACACCGTCGTCGACACGCAGGAGACCGAAGTACCACTCCCACCCGTGGAAAGGCTCCAAGCCGTCCCGTTCCACATCTCGGCGATCGTTCCCACTGCCATGCAGAAGTCGGGTCCTGCACATGACACCGAAGAAAGCCCATTGCCCGTACCACCGCCGGGTACGTTGGGCACGACTGACCACGACGTGCCATTCCACTGCTCGATGAGCGCGCCGAGTCCCACACCGATGTTCTGTGTTCCGACTGCCACGCAGAAGGTCGACGTCGCGCAATAGACACCGTTCAACTGGGCAGGGCCCGACGCCGGCGCCGCGTTGGCATTGGACCAACTCGTAGCCCCGACCGGGTTCTCGGCAGACGCCTGAGGGGACTCAACAAATCCTACGGTCAGCACAACCAGCGCGCAGACCGCGGCCATCGAGAACGTTCGAAAGCTGCTCACTCGGACCTCCACTGAGCGGTGGGATTCCGCTCTGCAACCCACATTACGTAGCATTGCCGCAGATGTCGAATGATTTGCCTGCCAGCCATGCCCAGCACCATTCCGAGATGAAGTCAGCGAGGCCCGACTTGAGCCGGGTATGGGCGTGTGGCCCACGTGTCCAGGCCATGAGCACCTCGTGCCGAAGGTGGTGGATGACGTGCCGTCTGGCGGCGTCCGAGCACGGGCAAGATCGTGGCCGCTATCTGGATCTTGCTCAAGCCCCGTCACCGGGTGAGAGCTGATAGTTGCGAAGCACCTCCCCTGGGGTGAAGAGGCGATCCTTCAACAAAGCGCTCGGCACTGATTCCGTGCATTTCAATATGGCAACCAGGCGAGGCTCAGCCCGCTTGAGATGACGGCCCAAGCGGGCTGAGCCAGAAACACCAAGACCGAACATGTCACGTTGGGTATCAGAGGCAGGTCTGGGTGAACGTGGCGGCGCTCGACGTGGCCGACACGGGCGGTCGGCTCAAGGATTCTGGCCGACCATCACCGTTGCGCCGAGCTGCCTCTTCATTGCGATCGGAGATAGGTCCATCCACCCCTTGCCGGGGAGGTCATCAAGTCTGCGGTCGCCTCTCCCGATAATCCCCATGATTCATCAACAGGTCCGGGCCGGTCGGCACAGGGGTTGCAGCTGATGGAGGCACTTTCGCTGGTAGTGACGTCCCTGAGATCCACCACAGCCCCGCGATTTCCATCGCCGCGAGTGCTTTAGCGTCCCCCTGGAACGCAACGGGTCAGATCGTGCCTGAGCGAACTGCGAGTCCTCCGGTCGCCGAGGCGACTCGGGCAAGTGTCACGGAACAAATGGCGCCGCCCCTCTCTCGGGTACGCCACGGCCGGACCGTCTGGATGGTCGTCTTTACGGCCGGGTATCTGGCATGGTCGGCGCTGAAGATCGCGCACCACCAGATGTGGCGCGACGAGCTGCAGCCGTGGTCCCTCGCTCGTTCGAGCTCATCGCTCGGACAGTTGATCAGCCGAGTGCGCTATGAGCAGCATTCGCCGGGTTGGTACGTGCTCCTGTGGGTGGTTTCAAGGTTCACTTCGTCACCGGAGGCCGTGCAGGTGCTGCTGTTCGTGCTGGTGGTGGTCACGGTCATCTACGTCGTCTGGGTCGCGCCGTTTCCGATTCCGTTGAGATTCTGCTTGCTCTTCGGCTATTTCCTCCTCTTCGAGTATTCGACGATTGGTAGGCCCTACATCCTCAACTTCTTGCTCGGCGTCATTGGGGCCGAGTTCGTCAGACGTCGGCGGTTCTCAAGCTGGTTTGCCCTTACCCTGGTCGGACTCGTCCTCTTCGACGATGCGTTCGGGACCATCATCGCAGTCGCGTTGATCACCGCGTCCTTTGTACGCGTATCCCGAGATCCCGCAGCTGAGGCCGAGCGCAAGCAGGTAGTCGGAGCAGCGGTGGCCGCTGTCTTGGCACAGATCTTCGTGCTGGCCCTGTCGAAAGCTCCTGCCAACTACGGGGGTCCGACGCTGCAACTGACGCACCTTTTGCATCTATACAGCGTCCAAGGCCATCAGGCCCTAGAGCAGCCTTTCAATGCGCTCTTTCCGTTGCCGAACTTCGACGTGCAATTCTGGAACACCTTCGTCGTGGACAACCTGGCGAGTGGCTTGGTCATCATCCTCAGCCTGACTGCGGTCGCAGCAATTGCCCGGGCACTGAGGAGTGATCGCTCGGCCCAGGTTCTCTGGTTGGTGACCGTCGTCATGACGGTGGGCTTCCTGGACGCCGGAAGCGAAACCTCCAGTCGATTCGTTGGCACCATCTTCGTCGGCGTCGTCGCCGCCTTCTGGATTCATCCTGACGTTCGACTTGCGAGACCCCAAAGTGCCCTCATGGTCATCCTGACAGTCGTCCTGGTGTTGCAGATACCCGGAGGAATCGTCGCTTTGGCGATCTCCTCCTCGCATCCGTTCTCCGAAGCCAAGAATGTGGCTGCTGTGGTCCGGGATCTGCCAGGTACTGTTGTTGCCTCGCCCGACTACAGCGCGACACCCGTCAGCGTGTACGCCAATCGACCTCTCTACATGGCCCAAACAGCGCGTTTCGGCACCTATACGGTCTGGAACAACAAGATAATCTGTATACGCACACAGTGCCTGTACAACGTGCTTGCACCGCAAGCCATCAAGCACGCGATGAGCTTCGCCAGAGCCGGCCCGACATATCTCCTGCTTGATTTTCCACTACAGAATCGGGTTCCCCGCACCACGCTTTGTCGCGCCTTCACGGGCGCAATTAATCCGACCGAGGACTACTGGCTCTACAGCGTTGACCACGCGCCTTGTCCTGCCTGACGTAATCCCCCAGCTGTCGCAGCCGCGGATTTCTTGTCCATAATCCTTTCCATAGACTCGTACGAAAAGGTGGTAGTGCCCGGCAAGACGGCTGAGACGATGAGTGTCACGCGGAACGTTTTGATTCAAGGTCAAAATTATCCGATGACGGTCTGGCTGAAGTCCCCGAACACTCTGAAAGTGACGCGTACGACGTTCGGAGACCACCAGGCCATCAGAGCAAGGGGGGAAACTGCCCCGGTCAATGTGGAGCTGAAGCTCAATCAGCAGCTCAACGTGACCAAAGCCACGCGGCTGTATGCGTCCTCATTGATGTTCGGTGCTGGCAGCAGCTTGTACATCGTTCAGGTCGTCAGCAAGGCACCAATGACTGGTGCGTTGGAGCACTTTGTCGATTCGTTCCAGGTGACTTAGGCGCCCACATCGTGTTCAGTCCCGGAACAGGCCAGGATAAATATCCCATTTCGCCGGGTCGGTGAGACACAAAGGGATGGCCCCTATCACTCGTGAGTCAAGTCACGACCACTATGGAGCTGAGTGGTGATCTGGACTTGACCGACATGCTCTCGCGAGTGCCCGTAAGTGCCGATCAGCCAAGTGAGACCAGTGCGCACCTCCTCCGGCGGGCACGTTGGTAGCGGAAACTCTGCGATCAGACGGCCGGTGTCGATCCTGGGCTCCAGTTCCACGATGAGTTCGTCTGCCTCTTCCAACAGCCAAAAGACATCGGCTCGCGTTAGCCCGGGCCCGAGGAACTCCGCATCTCGGTCGCGCTCGCATGTGATACCAGCAACACATCGCAGAGTCTCGGCTTCCGAGCCGACTAGGTGCGTGATGATCGTTGCGATGGAGTTCGCCCCAGGCATGGGGACCCAGTTGAGGGCATCATCGTCGAGGCCATCGAGTTCGTCGCGAAGCTGTTGGTGGACTTGGCGGAATAGCACCAAGACCGTGGACGGGACTCCGTCGACCGCCGGGGCGGCAGGAATCGGCACAGGATCTATTCTGCACCGATCCGTGGTGATGCGCGACGCCTGTCCGAGTTCGTGCCGAGTTGCCCCAGTACGCCAATCGGGTTTGAGACCTCGCCTTCCCCGAATGATCGGTGCTCAGATGGGCCGAACCCACGCCACACGCCGCTGACACCCGTCTCGCTCGAAGTCGTCTAGCCACACGAACTCCACCGAGCTGCCTGGCGTCAGCTCCCTGTAACCCTCGATGCCTCGGACGTTCGAAAAGTGAACGAAACCAACACCCGGCCGGTCCGGAGCCGTAATCGCTCCCCAGCCATCTTCGCCATGCCAGATGGCAACGGCTCCAACCGACATCAGAGGATCGTACGCCGATCGGGGTGAGTTCCTAACGGCAGTCAAGCCCCTCAAGCCACATTTTCGCTAGCTTCTCTTCCTGGCGGGTCGGTGGCCGGAGCGACCTTCTGGGCCGACTCCTTTCTGCCTCGACCCGCCACCCTGTTCTTGAAGACTTTGGCTGGGGTGTTCCGCCGACGGGCGGCCCGGACTTTGGGGTCGAT
>JBKQUM010000011.1:0-23312 GCA_052140165.1 Acidimicrobiales bacterium | reverse complement strand
GCTGGGTAGACGCAGGCCGCCGGCAGCGCGTCAGCAGAACCGGGGCGGTGGGCTGCCGGACTGCCCGTCGCGCCGCCGGTTGCCCCCAGAACGAGAACGCGTTCCAACCCGAGAGGGATCGAGTTCGAACTCGCCGACCTGTTCGAGGCGATCGTCGACGCTTACCCCGAGCGGGAGTACCCCGTCGCCAACGGCGAGCAACGGACCTAGGACGAAATGGAGGCGCGGGCCAACCGGTTGGCGCACCTCCTCGCGGCGCAGGGATCAGCTGGGGACCACACCGGGAGAAGAGGGGCCGAGCAGCGAGGAATCGAAGGCAGCCAAGAGCCACCGCCGACCGCCTGAAGTAGTGCCGATATCGAGCAGGGTTCAGTGTGCCCCCGAAGCCATCGGGTAGGTGGGAAGCTCAGATTCCTCATCGCCCGGCGCGCGAAACGCCAAACTGGTGGGATACACGGAGTGCCGTTTCAGAATGCTCTGGAGAGATTTGGGACGTTCGCGGTCAACCAAACTTCATTCTGATGCGCGGTGGGCACCAAGACTGAGTCTGGCCATTCTTCCGCTACCCGCTCTCCGTCGATTGGAGTTCACTGAACGAGCACCAATTCGGAGTCATTGGTCCAGGAATCGTCGGCGTCTTCAAGCTCGACCCAGTGGACACGTTGGGTCGACTCGACCGAAGCCGGCGAATGGGAGGCTGGGGGGGCGTGCGTACGGACATCGCTGCCCAAATCGGTGGTCAATGGATGTCTCGAGCCATCAGCACCCTAAGCGGTCTCGAACGTCGCATCGTGAAGGTGGGTGCTGACCTGCGCCCTTGTTCGCCGACCTTTCGTCAACAGGTCAACGCGGGTCGCCGAAACGAAGGCCTCCAGCGTCAGTTTGACTCAAGCCGCCTTCCCAGGTGCGCCGGTCGGGCCTCGTCATCAGTGACTCTGAGGCCCGACCGGATCCGACTCGATTGCGGTCCGGACGCTCCCTGGCGCTCACCTGGACCAGGGTGGTCAATCCGGTCTGCCCCGGGTGCGACCGCTAGGTCCCTCAATCTCCAGACGTATGCCGCAGTTCCGAACTCCTTGATCCAGGCCTCGCCATTCTTACCCGAACATTCGCAGCGATTTCAGCCCAGTTGATTTCTCTGAGTATGTCGCCAGCCGAAGATTGAGTCTTGGCAATTTCGATGCGCAGATCCCAACTTCATCCCAACAATCGGGTCCCAGCGCGTCCCGCCGGGTCCCGGTGCGTCTCACGCGTAAACTGGCGCGACGCCGATGATCAGCGAAATCGGCACTCTCCGGTACACATCGGGACAGAGGGAGATTCTGCTGATCTCCCTGATAATGCTGAGGTCGCTGGTTCGATTCCAGCTAGCCCCACTCCAAAGCCCGCGAAGTTTCCCCCAGCTGGTTACGTGCCCGCAATCGTGGATTCAGAAGCCCACACGATGCCAGCAGCCTCAACTGCCTCATCGCAAGACTGTGTGCGGAGGTCGATCAAGCGAGTCGGTTCGCCCTGAGAGCCCGAGGGCGCTGGGCAGCGCCGACATTTCTGCGCCCACCAACAGGAGCAGCGGCGCGACCTCCCAGATGGGAGCACGACCGGCACGACCCGCACGAACATGCCGGGAGGGGAAGCCCGTCAAGGAGACTGGACGCACCCTCTCGCACACTTTTATCTGTCTGCCACACCTTTATCTGTCTGCCACACTTTGACCGTGCTGAGGTTTGCTCGTGTCACCGTCGCGTCCGCGGTGATCGGCAGCGTGTGTGCCCTCGTTCCGGGGGGGCTGGCCGCAGCCAGCGACCTAGACCACCCCATTGTGGGCATGGCGGCCACCCCTGACGGCAAGGGGTATTGGGAGGTGGCGTCCGATGGCGGCGTCTTCAACTATGGCGACGCTGCAGTCGAGGGATCGATGGGCGGCCGGCATCTCAATGCGCCGGTGGTGGCCATGGCGGCCACCCCTGACGGTAAGGGGTATTGGGAGGTGGCGTCCGATGGCGGCGTCTTCAACTACGGCGACGCCGGCTTCTACGGCTCGACGGGGAATCTGACGCTCAATAGGCCCATCGTGGGCATGACGACCACCCCGGACGGCGGGGGCTACTGGCTTGTGGCGAGCGACGGCGGGATCTTCGCCTACGGCGACGCCAGCTTCTACGGCTCGGCTGGCGCTCGGCCACTGAACAAGCCCGTGGTGGGGATGGCTGCCACCGCTGACGGCGGCGGCTACTGGCTGGTGGCCTCCGACGGAGGCATCTTCGCCTACGGCGACGCCAGCTTCTACGGCTCGGCCGGCTCACTCCGCCTGAACAAGCCCGTGGTGGGGATGGCGGAGGCGGCTGACAGCAGCGGGTACTGGGTGGCGGCTTCCGATGGCGGCATCTTCGCCTTCGGGGACGCCGCGTTCGAGGGCTCGGCCGCAGACCTCCCGCCGCCAGGGCCACCCAGGATCGCCCTCTACGGGGACTCGCTGGGCATGGAGGCGGGCGTATATTTCTCGTCCCTGGCGCAAGCGGCCGGCGCCTCCACTCTCGTGCAGACGTATGGGGGGCTTGCCCCATGTGACCTGCTGGCGAACATGGAGTCTGACGTAACCACCTGGCAGCCAACAGCGGCGGTCCTCGAATTCAGCGGTGACAACTTCACGCCGTGCATGACGGGTGATCCGATCGGTTCGCCGCAGTACTACGCGAAGTATCAAACGGACATTCAGACGGCGATCGACATCTTTCGCCCGTACGGGACGGAGGTGTTCCTCATCGGCATTCCCTACAACGCGTCGAGCACCCAGAACCAGAATGTCGCCGATCTGAATCAGCTGTACGCGTCGGTGGCGGCGGCCAACCCCGGCGTCACCTACGTCGATGCCGGCCAGGCAGTCATGGCAAACGGGGTCTTCACGTGGACCCTTCCTTGTCTTCCCACCGAACCCTGCACCGGGCCCTCGGGCACGAACGTGGTCCGTTCGCCAGACGGGGTGCACTTCTGTCCAGACGGGGACACGACCATTGAGGGATACGTCGCCGTGTGCAACGTGTACTCGTCGGGCGCCTTCCGGTTCGCGCAGGCGATGCTGGACCCTGCGCTCGCCTCGTGACAGGGAGTTCGTGGCGGCCTCCGTTGCTGTTCCCGCCGAGCTGTCCCAACTTTGTCCCAACGTGTGGGTCCCAGGTCGTCCCGCTCCATCTCGGTCCGTCTCAGGTCAGCCGTTCGGACGCTCGGTGACCAGGACAGACTGGGACTCGACGGGATCCTCCGGGACGCACCGGGACTCCGCTGAGCTCCCTGATAATGCTGAGGTCGCTGGTTCGATTCCAGCTGGCCCCACCAATCCCCCGGGCCCACCATCGAAGTGAACACGGCGTCGGGATCTCGCAGAGCCTCCGGGTCATCCTCGTCGTCGTCCTTCATCCGAAACGACGTCGAGGTTCACTGTGTCCTGGTCGAGGTTCACTGTGTCCTGGGCGGCGCTTTCGGCGACCTCAACACGCGCCGGCCGCGAGCGGTTCCCAGCGGAACGTGCGGATGGCGACGAGGAGGCCGACGGCACCCCACGCGACGAGCACGGCAAGGTTCGTCCCCGTCAGCCCGGTGGAGCCCGGCACGAGGAACGCCAGTTGGAGCCCGCGCGCCAGGTGTTCGAGCGGGAAGACCTTGCCGACGTCGAGCAGCCACGCCGGCATGATCGCGACGGGGATGAACACACCCGAGAGAAAGGCGAGCACGACGGTCGAGAACGGTCCGACGGCCGACGCGCTGTCAGTGGTCGGGCAGGCACGCGCCAGCGCGAGTCCCAAAGCGGCGAAGCACGCCGTGCCGACGACCACGTACACCACGAGCCCGACGACCATGTGGCCCGAGACCGTCACGCCGTAGAAGAGAGCCCCGACGGCGAGCAGCACTCCCGAGGTCACGACGATCGTCACCACCGACCGCCCGATCTCCGCGAAGAGGTAGACCCAGCTCGGCATGGGGGTGCCGCGGTAGCGCTTCAGCTGACCCGCCTCTCGGTCGGTGGCGATCCGGATCACGAGCGAACCAAACCCGTTCAGCATGATGGTGTAGGCGATGATCGAGGCGGTGTAGTAGGCGGCCGACTTCACATGGATACCGTCGAAGAGGGTGTTGCCGTGGAAGATCGCGTTGAACAAGAGCAACAGGACGACGGGCATGATGATCGTGAAGACGAGCGCCGAGGGGTCGCGCAGGTAGCCCTTGACGGAGTACCTCGTCTGCGCGACCGCGAGCGAGACGTCGCTCACTGCCCGCGCACTTCCTCGGGCGGAGCCTCCGCCAACTCGACGAAGACGTCATCGAGTGTTGGGCGGACCACCTCCAGGTCGGCGAGCTCCAGTGCCTGCCCGTCGGCCCAATGCAACACGCGACCCAGATCGGCCTGGACGCTCTTCGAGGCGATGCGGACAAGAACACCGTCGAGATGCGCCGAGATATCCGCCTCCATGCCGAGCAGGTCGAGACGGGCATCCGTCCGGACGCGGAAGGCGATGTGCGTTACGTCGCCCAGGCTGTCCCGCAACTCGCCCGAGGTACCCTGGGCCACGATCTCGCCCTGTCGCAGAATGATGATGCGATCGGCCAAATGCTCGGCCTCGTCCATGTAGTGCGTCGTGAGGAGGATCGTCTTGCCCGCGTCCCGCAGCCCTTCCATCATCTCCCACATCTCGCGCCGCGCCGAGGGGTCGAGGCCGGTCGTCGGCTCGTCGAGGAAGAGCAGCTCAGGGTCGCCGACGAGTCCGAGGCCGACGTCGAGGCGCCGCTTCTGCCCGCCCGAGAGCTGCGCCACCCGGTCGCCCGCCTTGTCGACCAGCCCCACCAAGGCGACGACCGCCTCGACGTCCGTTGGACTCTCGAAATAGCGGGAGAACATGGAGAGCGTCTCGCGCACGGTGTAATGGGGGCTGAGCTCGCACTCCTGGAGCACGAGGCCTATCCGGTTTCGCCACGCGCGGTTGGGATGGGCGGGGTCGACGCCGAGCACCGAGACGTCGCCGGCGTTGCGGGGACGGTAGCCCTCAAGGATCTCGATGGTGGTGGTCTTGCCGGCCCCGTTCGTCCCGAGGAACCCGAGAATCTCCTCGCCGCGTACCTCGAAGTCGATGCCGTGGATCCGCTCCACGTCGCCGTACGACTTGCGCAGCCGATGGACCTCGACAACAGGCGGCACGCGATGAATCTACGCGGGTCCCGTCATGTCGGTCGATTCGAGCTACCGGGAACAACCGCCCGGGATCTTCGCCTCATGTGACGCGCCAGCATGGCCGCCTCAGCGGTTCTGTCCAACTTCGTCCCAACAATGGCCTCCCACATAGTCCGCAGGGTCCCGCTGTTTCTTGGGACGACGACGAGACGTGACGTGGAACCGCTCGGCGCGGTGCCCACTGACTCCGATGTCTGCGGACATCGCCACGACCAGACCGTGGCGGGCATCCTCGCCGGCCGCCTCGGCATGGAGCTGACGACCGACGTGCTCGAGGACTACCGGGGCGTCGATGTGGTACCGCGCCCCGACCCACCTCGGCGATCGTCATCGACAGGGAGCCGTGTGCAGATTTCTGCACTGCCTCGCCCGGGTCGTACTGACCAAGCCAACGGTCGTTCGGTTCGATATTGGACAACCTATGACGACTCCGGGCGGCTCTCCACGGGGCGGCGAGGACAATTCCGGGACAAGTTTTCCGGCTGCGTGCGGTTTCCAAGGGGACCGGCCGGGGGTCCTCGACAGCGGGCGTGCGGCCCAACAGCAAGAGGGAGAGCGGGATGTCGGAAGGGAGTCGCACGCACGGTGCGAAGACTCGGTTCGGTGCACGATCGCTCTGCGGCGCCGCGCTCCTCCTTGCCGGAGTGGTGGCGGTCGTCGGCATCGCCTCAGCCGGATCGCCGCACCCGGCGAGCCCGCCGGCCGCGAAAGAGAGCCTTGCCGTTGCGGCCACACCCGCAGCGCCGACCACGGACTGCAACGTGTTGGAGCAGCTCCTGAACATGTGCGCGACCACGACGACCACGACGACGACCCCGCCCGCGCCGACGATCCCGGCCACGACGACCAGCGTGCCCGGCGCACCCAGCGAGCCTGCCGAGCCCAGCGCGACGGGCGCGACCACGACGACCGACCCGACCAGCACGACGACAGAGCCTCCCTCGCCCGGCACGGAGGCCTGCGCGGGCACCGCACCCCCCATCGCACCACCGAGCGGGACATGGTCGTGCACGTTCGACGACGAGTTCAACGGGTCGTCCCTCGACACCAGCAAGTGGCAGCCGGTGCTGACCAGCACCAGCAATTATCTGAGCGGGCCCTTCCTGTCCCAGGTCTGCTACGTCGACAACCCCAGCACGATCTCCGAGTCAGGTGGCTACCTCGACCTCTCCGTCGTCGAGGTCTCGCCCTACACGACGTGTGACCAGCCTGGCGGCGCGAGCCTCGACACGTCCTACGAAGGCGGCATGATCGAGTCGTACAACCTCTTCAGCCAGAAGTACGGCTATTTCGAGGTCCGTGCGGAAATGCCATCGACGTCCGTTCCCGGCCTGCAGGAGACGCTGTGGCTGTATCCGGAGAACGAGACCCTCTACGGCCCGTGGCCCAACAGCGGGGAGATCGACTACGGCGAGTTCTACTCCAGCTACCCCGCCGACGACGTCCCGGCTGTGCACTACCCAGGGTCGAGCAACGACCCCGACGCGACCGCGACGAACGGCTGCACCCTGGCGGGGGACACCACGGCCGGGCAGTTCAACACCTACGCCCTGTCCTGGACCCCGACCACCCTCACGACCTACTACAACGGTGTGCCCTGCCTGACCGACGACTACTCGCCGTACGTCACCTATCCCGATACGGCGCCGGAGCCGTTCAACCAGCCGTTCTTCCTCGCCTTCACCTCGGCCCTCGGCATGGACGGCGACGACACGTTCCAAGCTGGCACGACGCCGCTGCCCGACACCATGAAGATCGACTGGGTCAGGGTCTGGCAGTACTGACGCCCGCCGGGCCGCCGCCTACCGTTGCCCCTCATGGAGTTCAGCCGGGAGCTGCACGACGACGTCGCAGCGGGCGACATCACGGTCTCCTACCGTCTCTGGCGGCGGCCCCACGCCAAGGTGGGCGGGCGCTACCGCGTGGGCCGGGTCGAGATTGAGGTCGACGGCATGGACCTGGTGGCCTTCGCCGAGATCTCCGATGCCGACGTGCACCGGGCCGGCGAGCCCGACCGGGAGACGCTGCGGCGGCGCGCCGCACATGCCGGACCGATCGCCGACGACACCCTGCTCTACCGGATTGCGTTCCACGTGGTCGGGTAGTAACCACGTGGTCAGCCAGTACACGGAGAGATCGGCGTCGGCACGCTCCCGCGGACGGCGGCGCCACAGCACCACGAGGAGGAGCAGATGCAACAGCGTCCAATCGGTGACCGGACCGTCAGCGCCATCGGGCTGGGCGAGATGCCCCTCTCCATTGAGGGCCGGCCCGACCGCCGTCAGGCGATCGCCACCGTTCACGCCTCCCTCGACGCCGGCGTGACCATCATCGACACCGCGGACGCCTACTCGCTCGGCGTGCAGGAGCACGGCCACGGCGAGCTGCTGGTCGCCGAGGCCCTGGCCTCCTACCCGGGGCCCACCGACGACGTGCTGGTGGCCACCAAGGGCGGGCACCGGCGGCCGGGCGACGGCAGCTGGACCGTGCACGGCGATCCGGCCTACGTGAAGGAGGCCTGCGAGGCGTCGTTGAAGCGGCTCGGCGTGGACGCGATCGGCCTCTACCAGTACCACCGACCCGACCCCTCCGTCCCGTGGGCGGAGTCGGTCGGCGCGCTGGCCGACCTCCTCGACGAGGGCAAGATCTTGATGGCCGGGGTGTCCAACGCCTCCGTGGCGCGGATCGACGAGGCCCAGCAGGTGCTCGGGGGCCGGCTGGTGAGCGTGCAGAACGAGTTCTCGCCCCGGTTCCGTTCCTCGGAGGGCGAGCTCGAGCACTGCGAGCGGCTCGGCATCGCGTTCATCCCGTGGAGCCCCCTGGGCGGCATCGGCAACGCCGACGCCATACGGAGGGACCACCCGGCGTTCGCGGAGGTCGCCGCCGAGGTGGGCGCGAGCCCCCAGCAGGTCACCCTGGCCTGGATACTGGCCAAGGGATCCCGGGTGATCCCGATCCCCGGCAGCAGCCGCCCCGAGACAGCCATCGCGTCCCCGGCCGCCGCCGACATCTCGCTGACGCTCGAACAGGTCGGCCGGCTCGACGCCTCCTGATCGCCCGGCAGGACGATCGCTCGACGGGACGCACGTGACGCCACCCGGAACAGAACCGCGCCGCGCCGTGTTGCACAAATGTCGCCGAGGCGACGTCCGCCGGATCCCGGAGGGGCGCGTCCGGCGCGAGCGTCCCGCGACAGAGAGTGAGGCCCCCAAATGCCCGCAGTGACCGTCCCCGACACCCTGGCCCTCCCGCGCATCGAGACGCCGGGACCGGCCGCCCTCCGACCGGTGAAGAGCGTCAGCGACGCGCCCTCCGGCTTCGAGGGCGAGGGTTTCCCGGTGCACCGCGCCTTCGCGGGGGTGCCGCCGGCAGACCTCGACCCCTTCATCCACATGGACCAGATGGGTGAGGTGGAGTACGCCCCCGGAGAGCCGAAGGGCACCCCGTGGCACCCCCACCGGGGCTTCGAGACCGTGACCTACATGATCGACGGCACCTTCCAGCACCAGGACTCCATCGGTGGGGGCGGGCTGATCACGAACGGGTCGACCCAATGGATGACCGCCGGTTCGGGCATTCTGCACATTGAGCGACCGCCCGAGCAGCTCATCGCCAGCGGCGGTCTGTTCCACGGCATTCAGCTGTGGGTGAACCTGCCCTCCGCCGACAAGATGATCGACCCGCGCTACCAGGACCTCGAAGCGGGCGACGTCGTGCTCCTCACCTCGCCCGACGGCGGCGCACTGGCCCGGGTCATCGCGGGTGACGTGGCGGGGCACCGCGGGCCCGGCGCCACGCACACACCGATCTCCCTGGTGCACGCGACCGTGCAGCCCGGGGCGGAACTGGTCCTGCCGTGGCCGCCCGAGTTCAACGCACTCGTGTACGCCCTCTCGGGGAGCGGCGCGGTGGGTCCGGACGCCAGGCCGCTGCACAGCGGGCAGCTGGCCGTCCACGGGGGCGGCGATGCCCTGGTGCTGCGGGCCGACCCCGTGCAGGAGTCGCGCCATCCGGCCCTCGACGTCCTGGTCCTCGGAGGCCGGCCGATCGGGGAACCCGTGTACGCGCACGGGCCCTTCGTGATGAACACCCGAGCCGAGATCATTCAGGCCTTCGAGGACTTCGAGGCCGGGAAGCTCGGCTCGGTGCCGTCGGACCACATCGGCAACGCGTGAGCCGTATCGCGGGGGGCGAGGCGACCGGCAGCGCCACCTGGGGCACTGACGACATGGGCGACCTCACCGGCCGGGTGACGCTGGTCACGGGCGCCAACAGCGGCATCGGCTACGAGACCGCCAAGGCGCTGGCCGACCACGGGGCGCACGTGATCCTCGCCTGCCGCGACCAGGAGAAGGCGCGCCGGGCCCGCGACAAGTTGGAGAGCGAGCTCGACCGCAGCTCCCTCGAGCTGCTGGAGCTCGATCTGGCCGACCTCGTGTCGGTGCGCCGAGCCGCGGCTACCGTGCTCTCCGCACACGCGCGCCTCGACGTGCTGGTCAACAACGCCGGGGTCATGGGAACCCCCTACCGGCTGACGCCCGACGGGTTCGAGTTGCAGATGGGCACGAACCACTTCGGCCACTTCGCCCTCACCGGGCTGCTGCTCGACCGGATCGTCACGACCGAGCGCTCGCGCATCGTCACCGTGAGCTCACACCTGCACCGCATGGGCCGGCTCGACCGCAGCGACCCGACCGGCGCGTCGTCGCGCAGCACCTGGCTCAGCTACAGCACGTCGAAGCTGGCCAACCTGCTGTTCACCGCGGAGCTCAGCCGCCGGCTCGGCGCGGCGGGCCTCCCGACACTGGCCGTGGCCGCGCACCCCGGCTGGACCCGCAGCAATCTCGCCGGCGGCGGCGCCGCGCTGGGCAACAGCCGCCTGCGGCGCAAGCTCGGGCGTGCCGCCGGCACGGTGCTCGGGCAGTCGACCGCCACCGGGGCCCTCCCGATCCTGTGCGCCGCCACGGCGGCAGCCATCCGTCCGGGGCAGTACATCGGCCCGGCGCGGCTGTTCGGGCTCTACGGCCCGCCGTCCGTGGCGAGGCCCTCGCGCCGGGCCCGCGACGAGGTGGCGGCCGCCGCGCTGTGGCGGGCGTCCGAGGAGCTGACCGGCGTGCGCTACTCGGTCGGCGCTCCCGTCTGAACGCACCGACAGCACGGAGCCGGCCGCGGAACGGAGGCGTCAACGGGTGCGCGGCACCGGCAGAGGAAGCGGGCGTGCGCGTCGGAGCGATCCGGCCGCAGGACCCGGCCCAGGGCGAGGATCACGACCGAGATGGCGCCGGCCCGGCGCAGAGCCGCCGCCGCGCTCTGCGCCCGGGCACCGCTGACGTAGGTGTCGTCGAGCAGCAGCACGCGCCGACCGGCCACGGCGGGTCGCAGCGCCGCCGGGACCGCGAACGCCCGCGACTCGGGGCGCATGTGGCCGACGGGCGCCCCGGAGCGGGCGAGCAGCTGGGGCGACCAGACGGCGCCGGCAACCCGCGCGCAGACGGCCGGTGCCAGCCCTTCCACACGATTGAGCGGCGAGCCACCGGGTCGCGACGAGGAGGGCACCGCGAGCACGAGCGCCGGGGGACCGCCCGCGGCGGCGGCCACGCAGGGGGCATGGCAGGCCAGGAAGCGGTCGAACAGCGCGAGCACCATCGGGCCGAAGCGCCGGCGGGCCTCGCTGACCGGTGACTCCTTGTACCCCATGAGGACGGCGTAGAGAGGACTGGGCAGGGGGCACAGGCGCACCGCCAGGACGGGGGCGAGCGGGAGGCCGAGTCGCCCGCCCACCCGGCGGCAGGCGAAGCACACGGCCCGGCCGTCACCCGAGGGGCCGCAGCAGACGTTGCACACCCCCGGCCCGGGCGCCGGCACGCGGTAGGGGTCAGGCGGGGTCGGGTTCGGGGCGATGCAGGAGAAAGGTCCCGGTGGCCCGGCTGATAAGCGTGCCGTCGGCGGCACGCACAGTCGCCTCGCCGTAGGCCACCTGCTTGGCCATCCGCACGACCTCGCCGCGCAACGTGAACAGGTCGCCCTTCAGGGCGGGCCGCATGCACTCGGTCTTCATCTCGAGCGTGCCCCGCGTGCGGGCCCGGCCCGGAAGGGCGGCATTGATCGCGAAGTTCATGGCGGCATCGAGCAGGAGGGAGTGGATCCCGGCCTGGGTGACCCCGTGGGGGTTACACGCCAGATCGGTGGGCTTGAAGGTCCCGCTGACCCAGCCCAGGTCCTCCCCGTCCACCCCGTAGCCGGTGAAGGCGCCTCCGACGAGGTCGATGACGGGCATGCCGCCGTCGCCCAACCAGCGGTCCATGTCCTTGCGGGTGCGCCCCATCGGGGCCAGACCCTACCGGCCGGCCGCCGGGACCCCCGGTCCCGATGGCCCTCCGGAGCGGCCCAGGTAGGATGGTCTCCGATCCAAACCGGCCAGGGAGCGGCCCGCCGGAATCGGGAGGAGACCCACCATGACCACCGCAGTCATCGTCGACGCCGTCCGGACCGCCGGCGCCAAGCGCAACGGGAAGCTGCGCAACTGGCACGCCGTCGACCTCGCCTCCGAGGCCCTCAGGGCCGTGGCGGAGCGCAACAAGCTCGACCCCGCCCTCGTCGACGACGTGATCATGGGCTGCGTCATGCAGGTGTCCGAGCAGTCCCTCAACGTGGGCCGCAACGCCGTGCTGGCCGCCGGCTGGCCCGAGTCGGTGCCCGCCACGACCATCGACCGCCAGTGCGGCTCCTCGCAGCAGGCGGTGCACTTCGCCGCCCAGGGCGTGATGGCCGGTGCCTACGACATCGTCGTGGCCGCCGGGATCGAATCCATGACCCACACCCCCATGGGCTCGTCGGTGGTACGCGACTACGGGTTCCCCTTCGGCCCCCGCATGATGGCGCGCTACACCGGCGAGGACGGGCACAGCCAACTCAAGGGCCAGGGTATCGGCGCCGAGATGATCGCCGACCAGTGGGGCATCTCGCGCCAGGAGCTCGACGCGTTCTCGGTGCAGAGCCACCAGCGTGCGGCCCGGGCGACGGCCGAGGGCCGGTTCGAGAACGAGATCATCCCCGTCGCCGTCCGCGATGACGAGGGCAACGACACCGGCGAGCTCTTCGCCACCGACGAGGGCATCCGGCCCGACTCCACGGTGGAGGCCCTGGCCAACCTGAAGCCCGCCTTCAAGGAGGACGGCAAAGTCACCGCCGGGAACTCGTCGCAGATCACCGACGGCGCCTCGGCCGTCCTCATCATGAGCGAGGAGAAGGCGAACGCTCTCGGGCTGCGCCCGCGCGCGCGCTTCCACGCCTTCGCGCTGGCCGGCGTGGACCCCGTGACCATGCTGACCGGTCCCATCCCGGCGACGACCAGCGTGCTCGAGCGGGCCAAGCTCACCATGGACGACATCGACGCGGTGGAGATCAACGAGGCCTTCGCCTCGGTCGTGCTGGCGTGGGAGAAGGAGCACCACCCCAACATGGAGATCGTGAACCCCAACGGCGGCGCCATCGCCCTCGGCCACCCGCTGGGCGCCTCGGGCGGCAAGCTGACGGCGACGCTGCTCAACGAGCTCGAGCGCACCAACGGCCGCTACGGGCTGCTCACCATGTGCGAGGGCGGCGGGCTGGCCAACGCCACCATCATCGAGCGGCTGGGCTGACGCGGTCCGGCCCCCTGCGGCGGGCCGGGTGAGCCGGCGGGGTGGTTCCCCCTCGGGGGGCGCCCCGGCGCGGCAGGCTCAGTGGTATCTGGTCGCGAGCAGGAAGCCGACGAAGATCGCCGCCAGGCCGACGACGAGCCCCCACGGCGAGCCGTGGGCCATGAACGGCAGATGCGCCAGGTAGTTGACCGTGATCACGGCGACGCCGCCGATGAGCAGCACCAGGATGAGCGCGCCGAACCACGGTGGGCTGTGGCGCACGCTCTTGGGGATGGGCGCCGTGTAGCGGCCGCTCTCCTCGGCCGTCTTGTACCGGCCGACCTTGGAGGCTCGCCCGGTGGCCGACTTCCCCTTGCGGGAGGCCCCGCCGGGGCCCTTGGTACTGGTTGCCACGGGGCAGAGGTTAGCCACCCCGGGCGGCGTGATCGGGCCGGGCGGGTACGATCGGCACCCCATGGGACCGCGGGTGCTCGTCGTCGACAACTACGACTCCTTCGTCTACAACCTGGTCCAGGAGCTGGGTGAGCTCGGGGCCGAGCCGGTGGTGTTCCGCAACGACGCCATCGACGTCGCCGGCATCCGGGCCGAGCGGCCCGACGCCGTGCTCATCTCGCCCGGGCCCGGGCGGCCCGAGGACGGCGGAGTCAGCCTGGCGGCCATCGCGCAGCTGGCCGGCGAGATCCCGCTGCTCGGCGTGTGCCTCGGCCACCAGTGCGTCGGCCAGGCCTACGGGGGCGAGATCGTGGCGGCCCCCCACCTCATGCACGGCAAGACCTCCGAGATCCACCACGACGGGCGGGGCCTCTTCGCCGGGCTGCCCAACCCCTTCGTGGCCACCCGCTACCACTCCCTGGTCGTGCGGCCCGACAGCGTGCCCGACGAGCTGGTGGTGACCGCGACCTCGACCGACGGTGTCGTCATGGGCCTCCGCCACCGCTCGCTGGCCGTGGAGGGGGTGCAGTTCCACCCCGAGTCGGTCCTGACCGCATCGGGCCCCGCGCTGCTGGCCAACTTCCTCGGGCAGCTGGGCCCGAACGGGTCGGGACTTCCGACTGCGGGGGTGTCGTCAAAGCTCTGAACGAATCCGCGTAGAGTCGACACAGGGCGCCGGCAGCTCAGCCGCTCGGCCTCCCCGGCGCACCGCCCGCACGCAGATGGCTGGTCGACGTCACCGTGGTGGACGACGTGGTGGTCGACGACGGGGTGGTCGTGGTGGTGGTCGTCGTGGTCGTCGCCGACTGGCAGACCGAGATGGTCACCGAGGTCCCGCTGGCGACCTGCGCGTTGGCAGCCGGGTTCTGGCTGTCGACGTTGCCGGGCTGGGCCCCGTTGGCACAGGTGGTGTCGTAGGTCGTGTTGGCGACGAGGCCGGCGGCGCTGATGGCCGCCTGGGCCGCACTGGCCGACTGGCCCACCACGCTCGGGACCGAGGCACAGCTGCCCGTCGAGACGACGAGATTGATCGGCGTGTTGGGCGGTTCGGTGGCGCCGGGGCCCGGATTCTGCGACGACACGACCCCCTGGCCGTACGCGCTCGAGCAGGCGTTGCTCTGGCTGCCGACGCTCAGTCCGGCGCCCCGCAGTGTCGCGCCCGCCGACGCGGGCGACTGCCCGAGCACGCTCGGCACCGAGACCGACGTCTGCGTGCCCGAGACGGTCAGCACCACCGGGACGTTCGCCTTGATCTTCGTGCCGGCCGCGGGGCTCTGGTTGATGACCGTGCCCACCGGTTGCGTGCTGGTCACGTCGGTGACCTTGTAGGTCAGACCGGCACCCTGAATGGCCGAGATCGCCGCCGTCAGCTGTTCCCCCTTCACGGGGGGCACGGTGGCGGTGGGGATGTTCGGCCCGTCGCTGACCACGAGATCGACCGCGGAGTTCTTCGACACCGATGCGCCGGCGGCCGGCTTGGTGGACAAGACGATGCCCCGGGCCTGCGTACTGGTGCGGAAGGTGGCGGGCCCGACCGTCAGGTTGTCGTTCTTCAGCGTCTGGGTGGCGACGCTCTGCGTGCTGCCCACCACGTTCGGAACGGTGACGTGGCTCCCGAGCGAACGGAGCAGGAAGAAGGCGATGACGCCGAGCGCGACCAGCAGCACGACGAGCAGGATGACGAGGCGACGCGTCCGCTTCTTGCGCTCGAGATCCTCGCGGCTGGGGGGCGGGGGCCGGCCGTCGACAGGGATGGCCATGGTACGGCCGGTCGAGGTGGCGACGACCTGAGTGGCCCCGACGGCGGTCATCATGGAGGTGACGCCGGGATCGCCGGCCTCCACCGGTCGGCCGTCGGCGAACCGGAGGAGATCCGCCCTGAGCTCCTCGGCCGACCGGTAGCGGTCGTCGGGGTCCTTGGCCATCGCCTTCATGATCACGGCCTCGAGGGCCGCCGGCACGGCCGGATTGGCCGCCCGCGGCAGGACCGGGGTGTCGCGCACGTGCTTGGAGGCCACGGCGACGGGCGAGTCGCCGGTGAAGGGCGGCTTGCCGACCGACATCTCGTAGAGCACCACCCCGAGCGAGTAGATGTCGCTGCGCGAGTCGACCCCCTTCCCCTCGGCCTGCTCGGGCGAGAAATAGGCCGCCGTGCCCATGACAGCGCCGGTCTGGGTCAGGCTCTCCTCGGTGTTCACGGCCCGCGCGATGCCGAAGTCGGTGACCTTGACGTCGCCCTCGGGTGTGATCAGGACGTTGCCCGGCTTCACGTCGCGGTGCACCACGCCGTGCCGGTGTGCGAAGGCGAGGGCGGCCGCCACCCCGGCACCGATGGTCGCGATCTGGCGCGGTGGCAGCGGCTGGGGATCGCGCAGCACGGCCGACAGCGGCCGGCCGTCGATGTACTCCATCACGATGAAGTAGGAGCCGTCGTCCTCCCCCCAGTCGAAGACCGGCACGATGTTCGGGTGCGACAGGTTGGCGGCGGCCTGCGCCTCCCGGCGGAAGCGCTCGACGAAGGTCCGGTCGACGGAGAGCTCGGGGAACAGCACCTTGAGGGCGACCGGCCTATCGAGTTGGAGGTCCATGGCGCGGTACACCTGCGCCATGCCACCGCGCGCCACCAGGTGCGTGAGCTCGTAACGGCCCGAGTAGACGCGTGGATTGTCGACCGGTTGCATGGCGCCCTGAGCCTACGCTGGGAGTCTTCGCGGAAGGGGAACGAGCGCGCTGATCACGGCGCCCCCACTGCAGTCGTGGTCGTGCCCGGTGCCGTGGTCGCCGTCGTCGGGGCCGTGGTGGTCGTCGTCGTGACGGGCTGGAGCGGGACCCCGGCGCGATGGAGGAACGTCGTCGTGGTCGTCGGGATGGTGGTCGTCGTGGTCGTCGTCGTCGTGAGGGCGGCGACGTAGTTGCGGGCGCTCGTGAGCGAGGCCTCGGGCACCCCGGCTTGCAGCGCGCCCACCGCGGCGGGGAGGATCTGGGCCGTCGTGACACCCGTCCGGTCCACGACCCTCGGGTGGAACCAGAGGACACCGCCCGACTGGCCCTGCTTGACCACGATCTGGTCGCCCTGCAGCGTCACGATCCAGTTGTCGTAGGCGTACCAGCGCAACACGAAGTAAGCGGCCACCGGCACGGCGGCCACCAGCAGGATGAACCCGACCACCCTGGGCGTGATGCGGCGCGGTATGCCGAGGCGTCGCCGCCGCGCGCCTCGGCTCTCCTTCTCCTTGCGCTCCACCCCTCCCCCGCGCGCCGGCAGGGGCGCAGGGGGCACCCGCGTGGTCGAGCGGGCCACCGGCACCGATGTCGCGGCCCCGAGGAAGAACTCGTCGCTGCGCGGGCCCTCCCCGGCCAGCGTCGTCTCGTCACCGAAACCGAGCTGGGCGCCCGGCGCCAGGGTGTCGTCCATGTGCACCGCGGCCGTGGCCGCCATGCCGGTGGTCGAGCGCATCAGGCCGGTGGCATCGGCGGGGGGAGACGGCTCCGGCGGCTCCCCGTTCGAGCCCGGTCCCACGACCGGGATCGAGGCCGTGGCCACGGAGGGCACGGCCAGCGCTGCAGCACCGAGCCCGAGCGGCCGCACCTTGGTGGCGGAACCACCGCCTCCCTCCCCCACCTGCACGTCGATGATCACCACCGTGATGTTGTCCGCACCGCCATGCTCGTTGGCCGCCTCGACGAGCTGCCGCGCCGCCTCCCCGGGGTCTTCGACCGCGCGCAGGACGTCCGCGATCTCATCCGCCCCCACTTCGTTGGACAGGCCGTCGGAGCAGAGGACCAGCCGGTCGCCGGAGCGCAGCTCGAGCTCCCACATGTCGGCGTCCACCGCGGCGGACACCCCGAGCGCCCGGGTCAGGATGTGCCGCTGGGGGTGGACGGCGGCCTCCTCTTCGGTCATTTCGCCGTGCCGCATCCGCTCCTCGGCCAGGCTGTGATCGTCGGTGACCTGAATCAGCCGGCCGTCGGAGAACACGTAGGCGCGCGAATCACCCACGTTGGCCAGGGCCAACACGTCCTGGCCCCCGGTACCGCCGACCAGCGCCGCCGCGGTCAGCGTGGTCCCCATGCCGCGCAGATCGGCGTTGGCCTGGCTCTGGTGCCACACCGCGGCGTTGGCTTCCGAGATCGCCTCGCGCAGGCCGGCCGCCGTCGGCGCCCGCTCGAACGCCTGCTCGAGCGTCTCGACCGCCACTCTCGCCGCGACCTCGCCGCCGACGTGGCCGCCCATCCCGTCGGCCACCGCGTAGAGGTTGGGACGCTCGAGCGGCAGATCCTGGTTGACGGTGCGGACACGCCCGACGTCGGTCGCCGAGCCCGACCGCAGGACAGTCACCGGGAGACCTCGAACACCGTGGAGCCGATCTGCAGCAGGTCGCCCTTCCCCAGTCGCACGGCCCGCGAGATCTGCTCGCGGTTGACGAAGGTGCCGTTGGTGGAGCCGAGGTCCTCCACCCAGAGCTGGTCGTTGCGGCGGAAGAGGCGGGCATGGAGCGTCGAGGTGTAGATGTCCTCGGGCATGGAGACGCCGCAGCCCGGCGACCGTCCGATCGTCAGCTCGTCGTCGAGGTCATAGGTGCGGCCGGCGTGGGCGGGTGGCTCGACCACCTTCAGGTGGAGCTGACGCTTCCGGGTCTCCTTGGGGCGGTCCGGTGGCCTGGCGGCGGCGCGGAGCTGGCGCTTCTCCTGCCGTCGATCCGAGCGGGACCGGCGGATGGTGGCGGGGCTCATCTCGACCCAGACGGCGCGGATGACACGCAGGAAGAACAGGAAGATCAGGGCGATGACCCCCCATTGCAGAACGCGCAGGACCGCGTCCAGGTTCTGCGTGGCGAGCAGCGTTGTCGCCGCACCGGGTGCCGTCACGACATTTCGAAGATGAGCTTCGTCGACCCCACGCTCACCTCGTCCCCGCTGGCGAGGAGCTGCTCCCGCACCGGGGTCCCGTTGACCCTGGTGCCGTTGGTGGAACCGAGATCGGTGACGAAGACGCCGTCACCCTTCCTGCTCAACTCCGCGTGGCGCCGGCTCACGTTGGAGTCGGGCAGGACCACGTCGCACTCGGGCAGGCGGCCGATCACCAGGGGCTCCGAGCCCAGGGCGACACGCCTCCCGTCGGGCAGGACGACCTCGGCCAAAAAGCCGCCGTCCTCGCTCTCGTGCACGTCGGCGGTGACAGTGAACCGCCCCGCCTTGAGGTTCGAACCCTCGAAGATCTCGACCTCGACCGGGCCGACGAACGAGTACCCCTCTATCCGGGCGTGCTCCCGGGCGGCGTCGGAGAGTTCGCGGGAGAGCGCGTCGATGAAGTTCGAGAACCGGCTGACGTCGGCCGGCGAGAGCGTCACCGCGAAGGCGTTGGGCGCGATGAGGCCGCGCACGCCCACCCGCCGGTGCAGGTCCATCTCGCGCGTCAGCCTCCGGCCGATTTCGACCGGTTGGAGGTTGCTTCGAAACGGCTTGGCCAACGTGCCCTCCACCAGACGCTCGAGGCGCTCCTCAAACTGCTGGAGTCCCATGGTCTCCCAGAGATTACTGGTCCGCTGCGCCCGACAGGGATTCGGCAGGCGTCTGACCTGGTCACCTGTATCGCGATCAGGCGTCAGAGCGGATCTGGACCGGTGCTCGAGCGAGTACTGTTGGCCGGTCACTCGGGCGAGTGGCGGAATTGGCAGACGCGCAGGATTCAGGTTCCTGTGTCCGAAAGGATGTGCGGGTTCAAGTCCCGCCTCGCCCACTCACTCTCTGTGATGTCACGGGACGTACGCGACTCTGTCGCGCGACGCCGTAGACGCCCAGCTCAGGAGATTGGCCGGTAGTCCGGCGGCCGGCCGGGACGAAGCCCGTCAGGTGCCCGAGATGGCGACGACGGGCTCGTTGAGCGGCTTGCCCCCCATGGAGCCGAAGAAGGGCTCCCCGTACGAGAAGACGCCGCCGTCGGAGGCCACGAAGCGATAGCCCGGGCGAAGATCCCGCCCTCGGTCGCCACCTCCCAGTAGCCCCCGGTGGCCGGGTCCGTCGACATCCCCACGATGGGCCGGTTCAACGGGTGCCCGCCCATGGAGCCGACGAAGGTGGCGTCGCCGTAGGAGAAGATGCCACCGTCGGCCGCGAGCCAGTACCCCTTGCCGCTCGGCGTGGCTGCCTCCCCTGTCCTCCCGCGTCCTCGCCCCATGCCGAACGCCCCGGCGGCCGGCCCCGCCGGGCCCCTGAAACCATGTCCAGGATCGCCCCCTCTCAATCGATCCGAGCCGCAATGCCGGTTCACCAGGCCGCTGAGGGTCGCCAACTCCTGCCGAACGACCCTGTCGTGCAGAACCCATCGGCCGTACCGTGCAGACAGGAAGCTGCATCGGCGCCGCTGCATCGCCGAAGGAGGACGGAGGCATGGTGACGCGACGTGACGCACGGGTGGGCGCGTGAGCGCCATCCCGGTGGAGTTCGACCTGTCCTTCACCGATCACGGGCGCACACTCGTCTACGACGTCTACGGCTCTTCTTCGAGCCCCGTCGTGGTGTACCTCCACGGCCTCCTGCTCGACGCCGAGCTCAACCGGGGCATCGCTCAGGCCCTGGCCGAGCAGGGGTACCGCGTCGTGCTGCTGGACCTGCTGGGCCACGGCCGCAGCGACAAACCGACCCACGCATCGACCTACCGCATCGACAGCTATGCGGATCAGGTCATGGCACTCCTGGACCATCTCGGGGTGGAGAAGGCGGTGCTCGGGGGCATCTCGCTCGGCGCCAACGTGAGCCTGTTCGCAGCCACCCGCTACCCGGAACGCACGCGGGCGCTGATCCTGGAGATGCCCGTGTTGGAGCGGGCGGTGCCGGCGGCGGCGGCCGTGTTCGTGCCGATGCTGCTCGCCGCCCACTACGGGCGGCGAGTCATGAACGTCACGTCGGGGCTCATGGGCCGGATCCCCAGGACGAGGATCGGGCCGCTCAACAGCGTGCTGAACGCGCTGTCCGTGTCCCCCGACGCCACGTCCGCCGTGCTCCACGGGGTACTGGTCGGACCGGTCGCCCCGACCCAGGAGCAGCGCCGCTCCATTGAGGTCCCGACGCTCGTCCTCGCGCACCGCAACGACGTCATCCACCCCTTCGACGACGCGGTCGGCCTCGTGGGGCGAATGCCCAACGGCGTGCTCGTCCGGGCCCGATCACCCCTGGAGCTCAGGCTCCGGCCGAAGCGGCTGACCGCCGCCATCGTGGCGTTCCTCTCGGGCCTGGACCCGGTCGGCGCGGAGCACCGCCCCCATCGCTCCGCCTGATCCGGGGGGTCAGGGCCCGCATCGACCTGCAATCGGGGCGAACGGCCCTGCCCGCACATGCGCCGCGACGCGACAACGGAACCGTGGTCGCCCGACCACCCGCCCGGGCTGCGCCCCGGGCCACGCAGACGCCGGCACACGCTCCGCTGGGTGCGGACCGGGCTCACCCTCGTGCTCCTCGCCGGTGCCGGCACCTTCGCCTACCTGTGGTCCCACAGCGGCGCTCACGCGGTGCCCTCCAGTGTGGCGATCCGGCGCTTCCTCCAAGAGGGCGGTGCGGGCAAAGACAAACAAGGGGGCGGGCCCGCCACCCGGGCTCTACTCGTACCGCGGGACGTCGCACACGACGGTGTCGACGGCATCGCCGGTCGGCACCTCGACGCTCGATGCGCACGGGGACTTCACGCTCGACTCGCTGACGCCCCAGCGCGAGCAGGGAGTCAGAGGCGGTACAGCTTCGCCGCGTTCTCGCCGAGGATCTTGCGCTGCACCTCGGGCGTCAACGTCGACATCTTCTCCGCCACCGTGTCGAGTGGCTTGGGGTAGAGGCAGGTCGGGTGGGGAAAGTCCGTCTCGAACAGGACGTTGTCCTCCCCGACCGAGGCGATGAGAGCAGGCACGTTGGTCTTCTCGAACCAGAACGTCGCGTAGAGGTTCCGTCGGAAGTACTCCGAGGGGAGCATCGACATCTGCGCGAGCTGCTTGGGAGCGTTCTCGGACATCTCGTAGTCGAGCGCCTCGAGGATGAAGGGGATCCAGCCCACACCGCTCTCCACTGACACCATCTTCAACGTCGGGTGGCGGTCCAGCATGCCGCTCAGAATGATGTTCGTCACGACGCGGGCGTTGCCGATGAAGAGGAGCGTCCCGCCGATGGCCAGCTTCGTGTCCTCGTCCTGCGACGCCCAGGGATAAGTGCCGAAGTAGGTCATCGTGGTCAGGCTGGCGCCGATGTGGAAGTGGACCGGCAGCTGCAGGTCGGCACAGACCTCCCACAGCGGATCCCAGGCCCGGCTGGCGAGGTCGGGTGCGCCGAGATCCTGGGGGTCCGAGGTCATGTTCACGCCACGCAGGTCGAGCGCGGCCACGCGCTCGGCCTCGGCGACGGCGGCGTCCACGTCCCACGCCGGCAGCACCGGCATGGGAAGGAGCCGCCTACCCGAGTCGGCCTGCACCTCGGCCATGGCGTCGTTGTAGATCTGGACGCAGAGCAGCCGCAGCTCGGGATCCTTCACGATGTCGGAGATCCCCTGGCCGCCGAGGCCAATGGAGTTGGGGAAACAGACCTGGGCGTAGACGCCCGAGTCGTCCATCACCTCCATGCGCGCCTGAATGTCGAAGGCCCCGAGGTGGATCTGGTCCTGGGTCCACTCGAAGAGCGCTTCGGCGGCGCGGCCCTTGCCGCCGTCACGATCGATGACGCCGCCGCCGCCGGCGAAGCCCAGCTCACACCCGTCGACAACCCACATCGGGCGCCCGTCGATCTCCTGGACCCTGGGCACCCGGTCCGCGTACTTCGCCGGGGCCCTGCTCGTCCACAGGTCGTGGGCCTCGGTCAGGTGGGTATCCGCATCGATCACCCGAAGACCATCTAATGCGAGAACCATTGTCCCTCCCAGCTCAGCGACGACGAAACCCTACGACCTAGGGTACGGCCGTGCCCATTGCGCAGATCGAGGGACTGAGGATCGCCTATGACGTGGTCGGCGAGGGCGACCCCTGGGTCCTCACTCCCGGCGGGCGGTTCAGCAAGGACACCCCCGGGCTCCACGAGCTGGCCGCCACTCTGGCGGGCACCGGGAAACGGGTGCTGGTCTGGGACAGACCCAACACCGGTGCCTCGGACGTGTGCTTCGCGGGTAGCTCCGAGTCGGCCATGCAGGCCGACGTGCTGGCGGGGCTGTTGCGCCAGCTCGACCTCGCGCCTGCCGTCATCGCCGGGGGGTCGGGCGGGTCACGCGTGTCGCTGCTCACGGCGGTCCGCCACGGCGACGTGGCCCGGGCGCTGGCCCTGTGGTGGATCAGCGGCGGCCCCTACGGCCTCTTGAGCTTGGCCACCCACTATTGCGGGGAGTCCATCGCCGCCGCCTGGCGGGACGGGATGGCGGCCGTGGCCGAACTGCCCGAGTGGTCCGAGGTCCTGGAGCGCAACCCCGTCAACCGGGAGCGCTTCCTCGCCCAGGACCCTCAGGAGTTCATCGCCACCCTGGAGCAGTGGATGCTGGCCTACTGCCCCCGGCCCGACGAGCTCGTCCCGGGGGTGGGCGACGACGAGCTGCGTGGCCTCGACCTGCCGGCCCTGGTGTTCCGCAGCGGGGTGAGCGACCCCCACCACACGAGGGCCACATCCGAACGCCTGGCCGCCCTGCTGCCCCGAGCTGAGCTGGTCGAGCCCCCCTGGGGTGACGGCGAGTGGAACGAACGCATGGCCGCCGCCGCGTCGGGCGAGGGCCTGTTCGCCCGCTGGCCCCTCCTGGCGCCCGGGCTGGCGGACTGGTCCGCGGCGCTCTGAAATCCCCGACGTCCGTCAACTGACAGGGGCAGCCTCGGTTTCGCGGGCCAGCTTGGCCAGCTCCTCCGAGATGATGCGGTCGTGCTCCGCGAGATCGCGTCGCGCCGCCCGTGGGCTCCAGCGCCCGCGCATGAAGAAGACGAGGATGGCGAACACCAGCATGCCGAGGAGGCAGACGGTCCACCACCTCTTCCATTCGTTGGGCGAGGCCTTCTGGGCCGGCACGA
>JBKQUM010000010.1:0-33949 GCA_052140165.1 Acidimicrobiales bacterium | reverse complement strand
TCCACCCATTCGGGGGTGGTGTAATCGGCAACACGACTGGTTCTGGTCCAGTTATTGAGGGTTCGAGTCCTTCCCCCCGAGCACGGCGGCATCCATCGAGGTGATGGAGGCCTCCGCTCGGCCCCATCGTCTAGAGGCCTAGGACACCACCCTCTCAAGGTGGCGACACGGGTTCGAATCCCGTTGGGGCTGCTTCACTCTTCCTGGTCAGATGGTTCTGGCCGGGAGCTCAGTTACACTCTGCCCATCCATCTGACCATCTTTGCCAGGGTGTCGATGGACGATGCGAGCGAAGAGTCGCTGATGAAATAGGCAGTGCCAATATCGATGTCTCCATACCTCAAGAGTGGCGACAGGCTAGACGGTCGGCGGCTCGACGAACATCAGCCAGGGCAGAGCTATCCGGGGTCGAGGGCGTATGAAAGCCTACATAAGTGACAACTGTCGTAGTAGGATTTCATACGCATGCCTACCGATTCCGCCGTCATCGACAGGCTCCGGCCTCTCGGAGCAATCTTTCGCGCCCGGGACGCCATTGAGCAGGGGATCTCATGGCGCGACCTCTATCAAGCTCGTGACTCGGGTCTCCTCATCGAGGTGTCCCGCGGACTCTTCCAGCTGCGAGAGGCGGCCGGGATCGACCAGATCGACTTCGTGGTGGTCTGCGCCCGTGCCCCCCGGGGCATGGTCTGCTTGGGCTCCGCTCTCGCTCATTGGGATCTGAGCGACGAAACCCCGACCCGGTTGGACCTGGCCGTTCCGGCAGGGAGCCACCGCCCGCACATCGACTATCCACCCACCCGCGTCCACGTCTTTGGAGCGAGCAACTTCGGACTTGGCCGCATCGAGGTGGCGGTGGGCCAGGACCTCGGTTTTCGCATCACTGACCCCGAAAGGACTGTCGTCGACTGTTTCCGTCAGCGACATCGCCTTGGGGTCGACCTCGCCGTCGCCGGTTTGCGCCGGTACCTTCGCCGTCCGCGGTCCCAACCAGGCCGCGTCCTCGAACTGGCCGAGGAGCTGCGAGTTCGCACGCCGATCCTCGAAGCGATGCGCGTGCTGCAGGAATGAGCCCGGTCCAACGAGACTCGACTGCGGGGCGCGCCTACCTCGACCTCCAGCAGATGGCGCGTCGGAGAGGTCGACCGACCCAAGAGCTGTTGTTGACCTACGTGCTCGAGCGGTTCCTCTTTCGGCTGTCGAGGTCCGAGTACCGCGACCGGTTGGTCCTCAAGGGGGGAATGCTGCTCGCGGTCCTGGGCAGCCGCCGGCCCACCGGTGACGTCGACCTCCTCGCCCGTGCCATCGACAACGATGTGGTGGCAATCGCCGACGTCGTTCGCACGGTGTTGTCGGTCACCGTTGACGACGGCGTCACCTATGAGGCGGACGAAATGACGGCGCAGGTCATTCGCGATGCTGCGCTCTATTCCGGGGTTCGGCTCAGCGTTCCCTCCCGCATCGAGCGAGCGAAGGTAGTTCTCCGCCTCGATGTCAATGTCGGAGATCCCGTGACGCCCCCATCCGGTCGACGTCGAGTACCCGGCCCTTCTCGACCGCCCGTTCCATTTGCTCGGGTATCCGCTGGCCACCGTACTGGCGGAAAAGGTCGTCACGATGATCGAGCGAGGGGTTGCGACGACACGTGAGCGTGATTTTGCAGATGTCGTAGTCCTCTCTCGGCACTATCAGGTTGCGGCCTCCGAGCTTCTGGCGGCTGTGAACGCAACGGCCGAGCACCGACAGGCTGCTCTGCGTCCGCTGGCTGCTCTCCTCGACGGCCTGGGGAACGAGCGCCAGCAGGCGTGGTCTACGTTCGTCGCCGGTGCCAGCCTTGAGGACCTCGTACCGAGCAGTTACCCCGATGCCATCAATCTGGTGGCGACGTTTATTGATCCGCTCCTGGACGGATCCGTGCAATTCGGTCAGTGGGATCCGCATTCCGGCAGCTGGGTCAAGAGCCCAGCTGACCCCGAACGGGCGTAGGTATCGATGAGCGATACTGAACCCGAGGACATCGAGGCACTGGTCGATGAGGTACTTGCGCTACGGGTGGAGAATCAGCGCCTGCGATCGCTCCTTGGCCTTGACGAGCCGAGCCGGCACGAAGTCACCGAACCATGGGAGCCCACCCTGTTCGTCGACTCGGACCGGCAGGATCTCAAGGGCGACGTCAACGCGAATTCGCCGGCCGAGGCCAAGATCGCCCTGTTCCGACTCTTGTTCGCCGGCCGTGAGGATGTGTACGCCCTTCGCTGGGAGAGCGCGCGGACCGGAAAGACCGGCTGGAGTCCTGCCGTTGTGGGTGGCTGGGCGAACGCGAAGAAACCAGGCCGAGCGTATCTGCCACTTGACGAAGGAGTAGTGGAGTCGCACCTCGCTGGTGAGAGTCACCTCGGTCTCTACCCTCTGCGCCGCGGCGACGAATGTCGACTCTTGGCCTGTGATTTCGACGGAAAAGGTTGGGTGCTCGATGCGCTGGCCTATCTCGACGCTGCTGCCGCGAACGGAGTTCCTGTCGCGCTCGAGCGATCACGCTCGGGGGAGGGGGCGCACACCTGGACGTTCTTTTCCGGACCGGTCCCCGCCTCTGCGGCTCGACGCCTGGGAGTGCATATCCTCCGCCAGGCAATGGAGCTCCGAGCCGAGCTCGATCTGTCGAGTTACGACCGCCTGTTCCCGACCCAGGACTTCGTTCCGAAGGGATCCTTCGGGAACCTGATCGCTCTTCCGCTCCAGGGAGAGTGCCGGCGACAAGGGAACACCGTCTTTCTCGATCCGGCCAGCCTTGAGCCCTATAAGGACCAGTGGGCGTTCCTGGCGTCGATACCACTGATGTCTCCCGAAGCCGTGGAGGCGCTGGAGAAAACGCTGGAGCCCGTCGTGGCTGGACCAGATGACACGAGGTACCGACGGCCACTGGCCCGCGGGGCAGATCAGAAGCCGCCGGAGGTCATCCGGGCCGCCTCAGGCGCCATGTTGGCCATTGACCGCATCGGCGTGCCCCCGGCGCTGGTGGCCGGACTCAAGCATCTGGCCTCATTGCACAATCCGGAGTACTACGAAAAGGAGCGACTCCGCTTCTCCACGTGGAACACGCCCGCTTCTTACGGTGCTACGGAGAGACCATCGACCAGCTCCTTCTCCCGCGCGGAATTGCGGAACAGGCCGCGCGCATGGTCGGAGAGGCCGGAAGCAATCTCGAAGTCGTCAACGCTTGCTCGTCGCCCAAGTCAATCGACGTCTCCCTGCGGGCCGATCTCACAGATCGTCAGCAGAGCGCATTGGACGCACTCATCCCACATGATCACGGTGTACTGGTGGCACCGCCAGGTTCGGGTAAGACCGTGATCGCCTGCGCAGTGATCGCCCATCGCCGGCTCCCCACACTCATAGTGGTCGATCGGCAGCCCCTGGTCGAGCAGTGGCGAGAACGTCTCGGAGAGCACCTCGGGATGGCCACCAAGGAGATCGGTCAACTTGGTGGTGGCCGCAACAAGGCAAAGGGCGCCATTGATATCGCGATGGCACAAAGCCTCGCTCGTCGGGAAGACCTGGGCGAAATTGCCAAGGCGTATGGCCTCGTCATTGTCGACGAGTGCCATCACGTCCCAGCGGTCACCTTCGAGCGTGTCGTTCGTCAGATGCCGGTACAGCACTGGCTCGGACTGACCGCGACTCCCTACCGGCTGGATCATCTCGAGAAGCTCATCACGATGTATTGCGGAGCTGAGCGACACCGGATGACACCGGACCACGATGAGGGTCTCCGGGTTGAGCGGGTACTTGTGACCCACACGACCGGCCATGAGCAGCCCAGCGACGAGGAGCTGAGCATTCAAGCCGTATTCCGCTCCCTCGTCAAGGACGAGGAGCGGTTGCGACAGATCTGCGGTGACGTCGCTGCTGCCATCGAGGCCCAGCGAAACTGCCTTGTGTTGACACAGTGGACGGAGCACCTCGAATCGCTCTCCGGCGAGCTCCAACGGCTCGGGATCGAAGCGATCGTGATGCGAGGCGGGATGGTCAAGAAGGCTCGGGCGAGCGCCTCGGCCGCGATGCAGGCGCAGGCCTCTGCTGGTGGACTCGCCCTACTTGCGACGGGAAGCTTCCTGGGAGAGGGTTTCGACCTTCCGCAGCTCGACACGCTGTTCCTCGCGTTTCCCTTGGCATTCAAGGGCCGCATAGTTCAGTACGTGGGGCGAGTACTTCGGCCTATGTCGGGAAAATCGCGGGTCGAGGTGCACGACTACGTCGACATCAACGTGCCCGTCCTGGCTCGGATGCAGGCGAAGCGTCTCCCGGCCTACGCCTCACTGGGTTTTCCGATCGACGAAATGGCGCGAAGCCCGAGCAGGGTGACGGCGGCAGATTCGCCAAAACTCCGTCCGTAGGCGGTGTGGATTTCGGGAACCCACTGCCCATCCAATTGCCCATCCATTCAGACCATTTCGATTGACAGAGGCCCTAACCCTGGACGCATGTGAGCCTCTGACCAGGCACGATGGTACTGGAGCGCACCTGCTGGACGTGCCTGCCCGATCTCTCAAGGTGGCGACACGGGTTCGAATCCCGTTGGGGCTGCTGAGTTTCTTCGCGTTCAAAGTCCGTTGAGCTTCCCCCGCCTTGGCGGACACCGAACGTGAGGCGGCGAGAGCCGTGGCTTGGAAGGATGTCCTTATGCCAGTGCGCTATCCAGACGAGTTCCGCCAGCGGGCGATCGAGCTGGCCCGGACGGGTGACCAGCCCGTCGCCAAGGTGGCCGCCGATCTCGGCATTGCCACGTCGTGCCTGCGTCGGTGGATGATGCAAGACGACATCGACGGCGGCCGGCGAGAGGGCCTCAACACCGACGAGCGGGCCGAGTTGGTGCGTCTGCGTCGTGAGCTGCGCACCGCTCAGATGGAGGTAGAGATCCTCCGGCGGGCGGCCGCATACTTCGCCAAGGAGAAGCTGTCGGGCCCAAAATGACATACACCTTCATCGCTCGGGCCTGCACGGACCTGCCCGTGACGGCCTGCTGTCGGGTGATGAGGGTGTCGACGTCGGGGTTTTACTCATGGCAGGCCGAACCCGTGCGGGCCAAGGACCTCGACGACGCCTATCTGTCCAACACCATTGTCGACATCTGGACCATGGCTGGCGCTCCTATGGCTTGCCTCGGGTCCACGCCGAGCTGAAACTCGGCCAGGACGTTCGCTGCTCGCGCAAACGGGTCGAACGCTTGATGCGCCAGGCGCAGATTGCCGGCATTCACCGGCGGCGCCGGGGCGGCTGCACCCGTCGGGACCTCGGTGCTGAGCCCTCCGATGACCTGGTCAAGCGGGCCTTCGATCCCACCGAGCCGGATCGCCTGTGGGTGATGGATGTCACCGAGCACCCGACCGAGAACGGCAAGGCCTACCTGGCCGTCGTCCTCGACGCGTTCAGCCGCCGGGTCGTGGGCTGGTCGATCGCCGATCACATGCGCTCTGAGCTCGTCGTCGACGCCCTCCAGATGGCCATCTGGCGGCGCCGGCCAGCGCCCGGTCAGACGATCGCCCATTCCGATCACGGGTCGACCTACACGTCGTGGGCCTTCGGGCGGCGCCTCCGCGGTGCCGGCCTGCTCGGGTCCATGGGCCCGATTAGCCGGTTAATGCTTCGACAACTCCGTTGCCGAGAGCTTCTTCGGCACCCTCCAGCTCGGGCGCGGTTGTTGGGTTGTTGTGCAGGCCTCAGACTTGGCCTCTAAGGTCAGCGACTTCGCAGGTCGATGTTGCTTTTGTGGCGTTATTGGCTCGACCGGCGCACCGGTTTGCCGAGGACTGGTACCTAGCACTCGTCCAGCACTCGTCCGACCTCCTAGTCGTCATCGACGAGGAAGCGGTCGTGCTCTATGCCAATCCGGCCGCCGCGGCGATGTTCGGCATCCCTACCGAGGAAGTCATCGGGACGCTTGCCTTCGAGTACATCCATCCCGATGACCGTCAACGGCTGATCGCCAAGCACGCAGAGCTCATGCAATCTCCGGGTGCGTCGATGACTAACACCGTCCGCTTCGACTCTGCCACCGGGGAGGTGCGGGTTCTCGAGACGGTGTCCACCAATTGCCTGGACGTATCGTCCGTTAACGGGATCGTCATCAACGGTCGGGACGTGACCGAGCGCAACGAGTACCGCACCAAGTTGGAGGCCAGCCTCGACGCCATCACCCTAGCCATCGCCAACGCGATGGAGCTGAGGGATCCGTATACCGCCGGTCATCAGCGTGAAGTGGCCCATATCGCCACTGCCCTCGCTCGGGAACTGGCTTTGCCCGACGACGAGATCAAGGGCATCGAGGTGGCGGCCACCCTCCATGACATTGGAAAGATCGCCCTCCCTGCGGAGATCCTCAACAGACCCGGTCGGCTGACCGCCGCTGAATTCGAGATCGTCAAGACCCACTGCGAGGCCGGCTACCACATCGTCGCTGAGGTCCCGTTTCCGTGGCCGGTCGCCACCATGATTCTCCAGCATCACGAACGCCTCGACGGATCGGGATACCCCAATGGGTTGACAGAGCATGACATCCTCTTCGGATCGCGAATCGTGGCGGTGGCGGATGTCCTCTCCGCGATGTCGTCGCATCGTCCCTACCGTCCAGCGCTCGGGCTCGACGCTGCACTGGCCGAGTTCGAGACCAACGGCGGCCGCCTGTACGACGCAGATGTCGTCGACGCTTGCCAGAGCCTCGTGCGAATGAAGCGCCTCGGACTGAAGTGGTCGGTTCACTAAAGGCGCCGGAGATGCATGCGACACTGATCATCGGTTGGGCCGGCTTGTTTCCGCCCTCACAGGGAGAGCAATGAGCGCGTTCCGGGGCCGATTCAGATACGGACCCACGAGAGCTTCTGGGTCACCGTCCAGACTTGTTGACAGAGTCAGTCCTCGAACCTAGCTTGACGGTCTTACAGCCGGGCCTTTGCGTCATTCGATTCATTCAGCGGTTGGGGTTCCGGCCAATTGCATCGCAGTCCGGCGGATCACGAGGATGGGATCCAGGAAATGTCACCTTCGCCAGGCGAGCAAGATGATTCATACGCACTCGCTCTCGATGACGAAGCTCAGGACCTTATTGAGCTTAAGCAGAAGCTCACATACTTTCTGATTACCGCAGACGCTCTAACTCTCGCCTTCGTAGTCAACTTCTTGGCAAGTCACCTGGGGCATGGAGGTCAGCCAAATGCGACAAGCCTCGAGGTCTCCCTGGTCGTATCCTCATCGGTCGTGGGGCTCCTTGGAGCTGGAGCGTGTCTGCTTTCGCTTCACTTGGGACACGTCTCCTACACCCGCCATTTGCGATACCGGCATCAGCGGAAACAGTGGAGCGAGCTCACGCGTTGCGAGCAAGCTTCCTGGGACCGAGTGAACGCGTGGGCGCGAGGCCTGTTGACTTGGGCTTTCGTGGCGCTGTTCCTTCAGGTGCTGCTGGCGGTTGGATTCTTTATCGCCTATTCAAGTGCATTGGCGAGTTAACTTAGCGATCGGAGGTAGAGGTGGTGCATCATTTCCAAGTGGCAGTGGAGAGTGTCAACGTTGACGAGACGCACTTTTACGTCCAAATTCAGAATCGTATGACTGGCGCATCGCTCATGATGGTTGTCCCAATCGAGGGGATGCATTCTGAGCCGCTCACACGTGAAATGGCGCTGCAGATCGGGGAGACGGTGACCGATGCGTTGCGTCAAGCGCCCTATCTCTCTGAATCTAGCTACGAGAGGAGGGGCGGGGAGACCGGAGGTGAGATGTCGGCGGAGTAGGGATCGCGGGCACAGCGCTGTTCCGCGCGGGTTCATTGGCTGATGACAGGCGGTCGGTACGCAGGAGTTCCGATCAAGATCCACGACCAGCGGGGTTTCGGGCCCGGTGGTCGAGCGGGACAACTCAGGAGGCGATTATGGGATTCGAAATAGGCGCCGCGGTTCGTGGCGGAGCGGCGGCAACTGCGCACCTCCTCGCTTCAGTCGCTCCTTCAGCGACGACAACAAGCATTTCGACGGCTACGACGTCGACGGCTACGACGTCGACGGCTACGACCACGCCAGGAAGCTCATCATCGGGTTCGGTAATTCATCTTGGCGGAAGCGGTCAGGTGGTTTTCGTGGCCATCGTGATCGGCATCTTTGCGGCGCTCTGGTTCAGCCTCATCATCTATGACCGCGTGACAACGACGCGTTGGCGGAATTGCGCTTACACGGACCTTCTCAAGTCTATTTTGGATGACGCTAAGCCGCCACAGGGAACAGCACTTTCCGCCGCCGACGTTCAAGAGCTCGCCAAAGCTGTCGGGCGGCCACCGCGAGGGATTCAGGGTCTGACGCGGACACTCCTGGCCCTCGGTTTATTGACCCTCGTGGCCGTGGCGATGGTGTCCCTATTGGTGGGCAATGGAAACAATGCCAGTGAGCTCCTCAAGACTGTTGTGACAGCTCTGACCACTGCCCTGATCACAATCATCGGTTTCTACTTTGGGGCTCGAACGGCTGAAAGTTCGGACGGAGGAGTCAAGCCCGCCGTCAAGCCAACACCGGCAACGACCCGGCCTCAGGTCACGACTCAGCCGATTGATCAGACAGTGAGTGTGGGCGATAACGCAACATTCAGAGCTGCGTCGACGGGGAGCCCGGAGCCGACTGTCCGCTGGCAGGAGTCCACGTCAGATCCGCCGACATTCTTTGACATTCCCGGGGCCACATCGAGCGTCTACACCGTAGTTCGGGCCCAACCAGATGAGAATGGGGCCAAATATCGAGCCATCTTCACTAACTCTGCGGGTATCGGGACAACCGACGCAGCCACACTGACCGTGACCCCTGCTCCAGAACCGCCCGCGCACGCAAACGCAGAGGAGAACGACACTCCGCAAGAGGGTCCCGAGGTTGCTCAAGCTTAAGCGTGGCTACTGGCCGCCGCTGAGGCATTTCACTCACTGACTTCAGAACGGTTTCGAGCAACGCGAGCGAGGTGCAGAACGCGTTCCCGATGCGTCTAAGCTAATTATGACGTCGATGGTCGGAGACGAGAGCAGGTGTCGTCGATCCCTCGTGGGCTGAGTACTCGGGTCAGGTCGGGTTAAAGCGAAGAATGAACCAGTCTGCAACTTCCGCCGCGACCTCTTTCAGCATCAGGGCCTTGTCGCGCGTGATGCCTTCATTGAGACCACGTGCGATCCTATTCCTTCTATCACCCATGAAAGCCAATTCACGCTTTAGTCGCTCATCATCGTCGCTGAGAAGTTCCTCGAATTCCTCGCGCCAAATCGCGTCAAACCGTCCGACCAAATCAGTTAGTTCTCGAAGGTTGGGTTCCCGGTCCCTTCTAGCCACGTGCGTGCGTAAGACCTGACTGGACCGCCTGAATTTGACGACTCGTTCAAGAAGGGCCTTTTGTGATGTCGATAGTCGACGACGGGTTGGACTCTCTCTGCGGGTCACCAATACAAGCTTAAGTCGAATGATTCACAAACTGCATCGTTCGTGAGACAATCTGTATTGATGAGACCAGCCTAGGGCGGATCGTCTGAGCTACTCTCGAAGAGCAGCCGATCAGCAAGGAGAAGCGAATGCGTACAGCGTCGATGTCCATCAAGAAAGGAGAGATCACTTATCGAGAGGCCTTGACGCGTTATGAATTGCCTGTACTCGAGCATCGTTTCAAATGTTGATACCCATGGCCTGACGTTTCGGGCGCTTGGCGGTGGCCGATCGGCGGCATTCGTCGACTGGAAGGGGTTTTTCCAGTCATGAGCGACCACCATCCGCCGCCAAAGATGCACGACGACGAGGTTTTTGTTGACGACTCGTTGGTGCGTCGACTTGTCGACACGCAGTTCCCACACTGGTCAGATCTGCCGCTCACTCGTGTGCGATCCACGGGGACCGATAACGCTATCTATCGCCTCGGCGACAACATAGGTCTGCGCCTGCCACGCATTCACTGGGCCATTTCCCAGGTTGCCAAGGAATGGGACTGGCTACCAAAGCTCGGACCTCGACTTCCGGGCTCCGTAGCGGTTCCACTAGCGAAAGGAGAACCGGATCTCGGCTATCCCTACCCATGGCTGGCATATCCATGGATCGCGGGGGAGGATCTTCAACACGCCAGCAGCATCGATTTGAACAACCTAGCCAGGGACATCGCCGTCTTTGTGACCGCGTTGGAGAGAGTTGACGCTGGCGATAGCTCACCGCCAGGAAAGCGGGCCGGCTCATTGATTCCCCTTGATGAGCAAGCTCGCTGGGCGATCGGACAGCTGGAGGACGATATCGATGCCGACCGAGCAGTGGCTATCTGGGAAGCCGCTCTGCATGCCGAACCTTGGACAAAGCCTGCGGTGTGGACTCACGGAGATCTTCTTGCGGCGAACATTATCGTGAGAGACGGCGAGCTTGCTGGCGTAATCGACTGGAGTTGTGCAGGCATAGGCGATCCCGCTTGCGATGCACAAATAGCGTGGTTCTTTCCACCGGAACAGCGAGCCGAATTTCGCGAGGCCTTGGGATTTGATGATTCAACATGGGCCCGGGCTCGGGGCTGGGTCGTGTGGCAGACAGCGATGTTCATTCCGTATTACGCCGAGACAATTCCCGACGCAGTCGCTACAGCGAAGCTTCGCCTGCAAGCGGTCTTGGACGATCCAGGCAGTCGGGAGGTCGAGATATGAAACAGATAGATCCAGATCACGTCCCACGTCGACCACATGGTCCTCCGGTGCCCGATACCCACTTTGCGCTGCCGCGCCTGGCCGAGGTCTATGACGTCCTGGATGGCGACCGAACGGATCTCAACCTGTACGGCGACATCGTTGACGAATTCGGCGCCACCAAGGTGCTGGACGTTGGGTGCGGGACAGGGACCCTTGCCTGCATGCTTGCCCAACGAGGAAGAGAGGTTGTCGGTGTCGATCCGGCCGCAGCCTCTATGAATGTGGCCCGCCGAAAGACCGGTGCTGATCGAGTGGGTTGGATTGTTGGTGACATGAACTCGCTGCTGCCGCTTCAGGTGGACATGATTACCATGACCGGCAACGTCGCTCAGGTATTTCTCACTGATACGACTGGTCCGACACACTCCGACTCGCTCGTGCCGCGCTGCGGTCGAGTGGGCGGATTGTCTTCGAAATCCGCGATCCTTCGAAGGAAGCATGGCGGTCATGGACCCGTAAGCAGACCTACAACCGCATCAACATCCCCAGGGTGGGCGAAGTCGAAAACTGGAAGGAACTTACTGACGTGCGTCTGCCCTTCGTATCCTTTCGAACTACCTTCGTTTTCGCGTCGGATGGCGCCGTCTTAACCTCGGACTCAACTCTGCGGTTTCGTGAGCGTGCTGAGATGGTCGATTCGCTCCAAGCCTCTGGATTCACAGTCGAGGAGGTCCGGGACGCTCCTGATCGCCCCGGACTTGAAATGGTCTTCGTTGCAGCGAAAGCGAATATCCAGGGTTAAGCGACAATCTGGCCAGAGGACCTCCGGAGAGGTCGCCGCGATGCGGCGCGATAATCCCGATGGCTTGCCGACATCGCTCTTGATGGAACTAAGCGCTTCGAGGATCAGCTGGGATGAGTCGCGCTCATTTGCACCAACCATTGCCCGTCGATTGTTTTCAAGGGTGGAGAGCTGGCGCGGACCGGTCGCGAGATATTCTCCACCACCCAACCGAATCACTGAGTTCCACGGACCTGCCAGAAGGCCGCTCTTTGTACTGAACCATTGACGATTCGCCACGAGTGTGAGAAACGACTACGAGAGGGCAGCGGCCAAGTCGAGAGATACCTGTACAGGACTATATTTCCCCGGTTTCGCGAACCGTCCGCTCGCCTCCACGCGAATGGACTTGAACCGCTACGGATTTGAAGTTTGAAAACCGTGCCGTTGGCTCCAGCTGCGTCGGCCTGGCCGCCCAATCGACCGAAGTCGTCATATGCGATAACGAAGTGGTTGCATCGTCGATTTATTTTCCCTGTTCAGAAAGGCGTAGAAGCTGTCCTGTTGGGTGGTGAGGTTTGAAAGATCTCCCATTAGGGCTGCTTCAAACACCCAGTTCAGATGCATGATCTGGGCGGCTACGGTATTTACATGCTGAAAGCAACTATCGAGACGGGTGCCGAGCCCGGCCCGTCGGCCCGTCACGTCGACCGGTTCGACGAGGCGTTGCAGACCGTCGCTCGGTCGATCACCCAAGTCCGCCTCCATGAGCGGCTCCTGCGGTTGGCGGGGGTTCGGCTCGACCGGGCGGGAGCCACCCTGCTTTTCAAGCTCTCTGCGAAGGGCGACTTGCTCCGAGTTACCGACCTCGCCGAGATACTGGGAGTCGACACCCCGACGGTGACCCGCAAGGTCCAGCAGCTCGAGCGCGACGGGATGGTCGTTCGCCAGACCGACCCCAACGACCGTCGAGCCTCGAGGATCCGCCTCACCCCGGCCGGTCGTCGGACCATCGACCGGGTGCGGCGGGCCCGCAGGGCCTGGCTCGAGCAGCTCTTGCACGATTGGCGCGACGACGACCTGTCCGCTCTGGCCGACCTGCTCAGTCGTTTCGCGGAGAGCCTTGAGCGAGACCTGGACGACGCCCGTGACTGAGCTGACGGTGTCCCCGGTCGACGAGGAGGCCGCCGGCGCCGAGCACCGCCGGATCTTGGTGATCCTGGGCGCTCTCATGATGGGGATGGCCCTGGCCGCCCTCGACCAGACCATCGTGGCGACGGCACTGCCCACCATCGCCGGCGACCTGCACGGGCTCAACCATTTGTCCTGGGTAGTGACGGCCTATCTCCTGACCACCTGCATCTCTACGCCACTGTGGGGAAAACTGGGCGACCTCTACGGCCGCAAAGCGCTCTTCCAGCTGGCCATCGTGATCTTCCTGGTCGGCTCCGTGCTGTCCGGGCTGTCCCAGTCCATGGCCGAGCTCATCGCTTTCCGGGCGATCCAGGGGATCGGGGCCGGCGGGCTGATGGTCGGGTCCCAGGCCATCATGGGCGACGTCGTCTCGGCCCGGCAGCGGGGCAAGTACATGGGCTACTTCGGCGTCGTCTTCGGCGTCACCAACGTGGCGGGTCCGCTGCTCGGCGGCTTCTTCACCGAGCACCTGTCGTGGCGCTGGATCTTCTACATCAATTTGCCGATCGGCATCGTGGCCCTGTTCGTGGTGGCCGCTGTGCTCCACCTGCCGGTCAAGCGGGTACCGCACAAGATCGACTGGGCCGGAACCGCCTTCCTCTCCGTCGGCGTCACGTGCATCATCTTGCTCACCACCTGGGCCGGCTCCGAATATGCCTGGGGCTCGCCCGTCATCATCGGAGTCGGACTGGTCGCTCTAGTGTCGCTGGGCATCTTCTGCTTCATTGAGACGAGGGCTTCCGAGCCCATCATCCCGCTCTGGCTCTTCAAGAACCGGACCTTCACCGTCACCTCGGCTGTTGGGTTCATCATCGGATTCGCCATGTTCGGGGCCATCATCTACCTGCCGCTGTACCTCCAGATCGTGCACGGAGCCTCGCCGACCCTTTCGGGCCTCGAGCTCTTGCCCATGATCGGCGGGATGCTGCTCACCTTCATCTCCAGCGGCCGCATCGTGACCCGCACAGGGCGTTACAAGGTGTTCCCGATCGTGGGCACGGGCGTCCTCTCCCTCGGCCTGCTCGCGCTCACCCAGCTCGGACCGCATACCGCCTACGGGGAAGTGGCCGTCTTCATGTTCATCACCGGACTCGGCATAGGCCTGGTCATGCAGGTGCTGGTCGTCGCCGTGCAGAACGCGGTGCCGTACTCCGCTCTGGGTGTGGCCACGGCAACTTCGACGTTCTTCCGGACCATCGGGGGAGCTTTTGGGGTGGCCGTCCTCGGTGCCGTCTTCGCCAACCGCCTGATCTCACAACTCAAACTGCACGCGACGTCGGCCGAGCTGAAACTGGTCAGCGGCTCGAATGTGACGGCGAACCCGGCCCAGATCGACCATCTTCCCGCCGTCCAGCGCACCTTCGTCATCAGTGCCTTCAGTCACTCGGTCGAGACGGCCTTCTTGGTCGCTGTGCCCTTTGTCGTCGTGGGCTTCATCCTGAGCTGGTTCATCAAGGAGATCCCTCTCCGCACGACTGCGTTCGTCGCCACGCATCGGCCCGATGGTCAGGGACCGCAAGGTGGCGATGGGGACGGGGACGCGGTTCATGAGTCCCCCGCGCCAACGTCGGTGGCCAGCCCCGGCTGGGAGAGCCTGTAGCAGAGCGGGTGACTTCTGCCTGACCCCTTTCGCCTTTTGTCAGGGAATTCGCTGGTAATGACGTTCGGATCCAAGGTGAAGTGCCGAAGTGGCGACCTGTCGAAGGCGAGGATCCGCATGTCGAGGCTGGCCGCGAGGGTCACTGAGACCCGGAGAGATCGCAGCGGGTTTGATCGATTTGCCGAATTCCGACTAGCCAGTAGTGGCGAAGTACCAGAGCCGCTCAAAGGGGAGCAAATGAAGGATCAGCGTGCCTCGCAGGGGATCGACGTACTCACCCACACGCCCGAGGAACTCCTCACTCACGACCACAACGCCATGAGGGGTCACCCTGTCGGGGTGGTGGAGATGGACGAGTATTCCGTGCAAAGGATTGTCGTCCGCTGCCGCCGATTCGAGCGCGACGCATCGACGAGCTGGGCGCCGCCGTGGTGAGTGAGTGCCGACCTTGACGATGTGCACCAACTGCTCGGTCGCCGACCGCGAAGCTGGGAGGAGGCGAAATCGAGCTCGAGCAGTTCGTACTGTCCGACAATGGTCGTCGAGACGCCGAACTGGTCCAGCTGTTCCACCGTCGGCTGCAGCGAGCTCGCACGCTGTGCGGACCATCCGGATCGTGGATCACGCAGCACCGCGTGGTCGGACAGCCGATCCTCTAAATCCCAAGTCAGATCCGAGACAAGCTCGCCCGGAGCCGGGTGTTGGTCGTAGGGCAAACAAGGACGGCTTCTTGGTCCAGCGCAACTGCGGTCCTTATCGCTTTCTATCCACTCCCGAAGTACAGAAGTGGACGGACCTCGTCCAAATGATCCAGTCCGAGCACGAAACCAACCGCGATCTTGTGATCGCCGCCGCCAGCGTTGAAGCACATGGCGAAGGGAGCTGGGCGGTGCGCTCGCTGACGCGAAAGGGGTGCCGAACTTCAACTCAATACTGGGTTCCTAAGTTACGGTCACTGTCCACGTTGTTCAGAATGGCCAGAAGCTCATCACCCCAACGCTCGAGTCGTATGGGTCCCATGCCCTTGCACCTTGACAATTCGGCGAGCGTCGCGGGCCGGCGGGCTGCGATACCGACCAGTTCGCTGTCATTCAGCACGACGTAGGCCGGCACTGCACCTCGTTTCGCCGCCTCGGAGCGCCACTCTCGAAGAGCGTTCTCACATGCCAGGGTCGACCGCTCAAGTCCGGCATCCCCGCTCGGGGCACCAAGCATGACGGTCAGCCCGTCCACGCGCACGTCAGAGCCGAAGGGCACCTTGAGTTGGGCGCTGCCTACCCGGATCACGGCCGCTCGGTCGGTGAGGTCGACCACTGCTCCGGAATGGCCCCCGTACTCGATCATGAGGCCGATATCCGCGACCACGGCCGGGGTGACTGCGACGGGTCGTGAGAAGCCGCGCCCGTTGCGATGTGGTCCAGCTCGGCTCGCCTCCGGGCGATCTCGATGTGTGCCGTGGGCGTGAGCCGACCGAACATGGGCCGCAGCCTCCGGACTGCGGCTCGCCCCGGAGGCGGGTGATATCGGGCTATGGGGCCGGCTGCCATCGATCTCGGACACGAAGGGAGACGGCTCATCGGCGTCGGCCAGAACGAGCACCTGGCGGATCGCTCGAGTCAGCGCCACATGGAAGACGCGCCGTTCGCCCTCCTCGTCGTCGCTCAGACGGTGGGGGAGAAGCCCCCGAGAAGCGCCGTAGAGGACGACGTGGCCCCACTCCCAGCCCTTGATCTTGTGGATCGTCGAGAGGTGCACGGCCGGCCCGTCAGCTTGTGGCCGCTCGAGCACGCCGCGGAGCCACGTCTCGAAGGTGACAACATCCGGGTGGAGGGCCGCCACCGACTCGAGGGCGAGGAGGTCGTCGGCGTGCGTCGATCTGTCTGCCTCTCGCCGGGACGAGTCCAACACGTCCATCGTCTCTCCGAGGCCCACCTGCACTCGAATGGCCCGCAACGCGGTCGCCGCGGAGTCCCGGCACGCCACGACGACGGACTCGACTGAGTCTGCGTAATCCAACAGCTTGGGAACGTCCCGTCCCGAGAGGCGATTGGCCAGGCGCCGAATATCGGCAGCGGACGTCACGCTCCGTTCGGAGAGCATGGTCACGACATTGGGTGCGATGCCTCGAGAAGGTCGCCGGATGGTCTGTACGAGGTCGTCGCGGCGGATCTGCCCCGGAGCCAGGCCCATCCGCAGATATGCGAGCGCGGTGCGGATTCCAGTTCGCTGAAGCACGTTCGGGCCGAGGGGGGTAGTGCAAGGGATTCCCGCCTCTGTGAGAGCGATTTGGACCGGGAGCAGTGTCGAGTTGACCCTCGACAGGACGGCGATCTCGGTGTCCTCGACCCCGCCGACTCTCCACGCCGAGATCGCGGCGACGGCTGTCTGCGGGAGCTCCTCAGCTGGCGAGCTCACGACCGAGACCGACCCTCGCCCCCGGACGGGCGGGTCGAAGTCGGCGAGCGTGTCGCTACGCCCTGCGGGTGTGCTGATCGTCTTGGGTATCCGCTGGCGATTGTACGACAGCACGTTGCTCGCAGCGGTGACGACCTGGGGCGGACACCGGTAATTGACCTCCAGCGCGTACCCGTGCGCTCCGGGAAAGTACTCCCCGAAGTCGATGAGGTACTCGGGCGTCGCGCCCGCGTACCCGTAGATGACCTGGTCGTCGTCTCCGACACCGAAGCAGCTGTAGGTCGGGGCACACAGGAGGCGGATCAGCAACATGTGGGCGGCGTTGAGGTCCTGGAACTCGTCCACGAGGAGGTGCCGGCAGCGCCTCTGGGCGGAGGCCCGAGCCTCCGGCTCAGAGAGCAGGATCTCGATCGACCGGTAGATCTGTTCGTCGAAATCGAGCGCACCCGCCTCGCACAGTGCCTTTCGGTACGTGTCGAACCCGGAGGCGAGACCACGGGCGTCCGGGATCTCCTCCTCGACGGTCGCCGGCGAGGACAGTCCGAGGCGGACCGCGGAAAGCGCGTCGATGTAGGGAAGGACGGTGTCGGTGTTGGCCTGGCGACGGACCTCGAAGACGACCTGCACGAGGTCCCGCACCTGGGGCTCCTCGTAGACGCTCAACCGGCCTCGGCCTCCGTACTCGTTGCAGATCCACAGACCCACGCTGTTGAGCGTCCGGATGTGCGGTCCTCGAGCCGTCACGAGATCGCCGGACCGCTCGCGCATCTCACCAGCCGCCTTCGTATTGAATGCGAGCGCGGTCACCGTGGTCGGCTCCACACCACTGCCCTCGATCATGTGGCGGAGGCGCTCGGTGAGGACCCGAGTCTTTCCCGAACCCGCCGGGGCGATGACCCTGGCGCCACCGGTTGGATGGCCGACGGCCGCCAGCTGGTCCGGGGCCAGGTCGGCCTGGGGCTGGTGGTAGGCGACGGCTGAGAGGGATCCCGCTTCCGTGTTCCAGCGATGCACCAGGCCGATGCCACCGGGGAGCGGCGGGGGAGCGAAGGGTCCCCCGTCGACGTAGAGCGGTGTTCCGTCACCCAGCACGATGTCAGCCGGTCCAGTCTCTCTGACGCCGTCATCACCGAAGCTCCTGGCGGCCTTGCGTCCGTGCCACCAGACCGGGTCTCCGGTCCGGGCGTCATAGTTGTTCGCCCAGACGAGGAACTGAAGGCGTTCCCGCGAGAACTCGAAACGGGGGCTGAGGTCATACACCGGCCGGTGACACACCTCGGGCTCCCGTAGCGCCTTCGGGTCGGCGGCCAACTCCACGACCACGGGCCGGCGCTCGAACCATGCCAGAAACAGTGTCTCCAGCGCGGCGACCGGGTCGGTCAGGGTCTCGTGTCCTATGCGAAGACGAGGACAGTTCTCCCAAGGCTCGGGCGGGGCCACGCCGGGCAGCACGACGACGCCACGGCCAAGCTGCGGCGGCCCTGGCATTGCCATTGGGTAAAGCTACCGGAGAGCTGTTCTCGGGAATCTTGCAGGAGGGCTTGCCTGCCCCGATGACAGAGGACTGATGTACGGCGACCGGCCGGCCACTGGGTCCACCCCCCCGACGTCTCAGCTGATTCGGGGATCTCACCGGCATCGTTCGATGCACAGAACGCTTGGCCGATGGGTGTGGCGCGAGCCGGATCAGTCCCGACTCTCCACGATTCGACAGACCTAGGATTCCAAGGCACTGGTGGCGCCGCGGAGCACACGGCCCAGCGAAGGAGAGGGGCGAATGGATCTCGGGCTTTCGGACGCGCGGGTGCTGGTGGTGGGCGGCTCGCGGGGCATGGGTCGGGCCGCCGCAGAGACCTTTGCCCGGGAGGGCGCCCGGGTGGCGGTACTCGCCCGCGCCAGTGCTGCGCTCGATGACACCGTTGCCGCGCTGAGCTCCGCCGGGAGCCCCGAGAGCATCGCGTTGGTGGCGGACCTGACGAGCCTGGCTGAGGTCAATGCAGCCATCGACCGTCTCGGCGAGCGCTGGGACGCGCTCGAGGTGCTCGTGAACGCGGCGGGACCGGTCGAGGTCGGGATCGGTGCCTTCGAGGGCCTCGACGACGAGGAATGGCGGGCCACGTTCGACATCGGGGTGCTGAGCGCGGTTCGCACGGTTCGCCGCGCACTACCGATGCTCCGCCGTGGGTCGTTCTCGAGGATCGTGAACGTCTCGGCCCACTCCACCCGGCGGCAGAGCCCGGACCTCGTGGCGTACACGGCAGCGAAGGCGGCCCTCAGCAGTCTGACCAAGAACCTGTCCCAGGCGCTGGCTCCCGACGGCATCCTCGTGAACACGGTCTCGCCCGGGTCGTTCCTCTCGGAAGGGATGCAGGGGTACCTGCGGTCGCTTCCACCCGAACGGGGCGTTGACCCCGAGAGCCTGACCGATGCCATGCGTGTCATCGCGGAGGACTTCGGGCATCCGGCGTTCCTCGGACGGGCCGGGAGCCCGGCCGAGATCGGGCCCGTCATCGCCTTCCTGGGCTCACGCACGAACAGCTACATGACGGGAGCTGATGTGAACGTGGACGGCGGCTCCGACTTCACCTGAAACCGGCGAGGAGTGCAACGTCAGCGGGTGACGAGACCACCATCCGCGTGGACCACGGTGCCCGTCACGTAGCTCGACGCATCGGAGGCGAGGAAGAGGGCGGGCCCTACCATCTCGTGGGCGTTCGCCACTCTCCGCAACAGGCACGCCCCGGCCATGTGGGCGGTGGCTGCCGGTCCAGTAGCGCGCACCATGTCCGTGTCGACAGCACCCGGGGCGAGGGCGTTCACCCGGATGCCGTCCGAGGCCAGGCCGGCGGCGAGCGCCTTGGTGTACGCGACCATGGCGGCCTTTGCTGCGGCGTAGTGGGCGACGGTCGCGGAGAACAGCCAGGCGCCCGCCGATACGACGTTGATCACGGACGCATGGTGCGATTCCCGGAGGTAGGGAAGACTCTCTTGGACCAGGAAGATGGGTCCCTTGACATTGACGTCGATCGATTTGGTGACGCCCGCCTCGGTGAAGTTGCCGATGGGCTCGGAAAGGGCATTGGCCGCGTTGTTGACGACGACATCGATCGCCCCGAATCGTTCCGCGGTGGCAGCCACGAGGGCACGCACATCCTCCAGTGAGCCCATATGGCATGCGATACCTGCCGCGTCGATGCCTGTCGAACGCAGCTCTTCCTCGGTGGCCGCGCACGCCTCGGGCTTTCGGCTCGCGACGACCACGCGAGCACCGGCCTGACCGAAACCTTCGGCGATGGCCCGCCCGATACCGCGGGTGCCACCGGTGATCAGGGCTACCCGTCCGTCCAGACGGAAGAGTTGGCTGACATCGACATGTTCGCCAGCATCCACCACGCCGGCACCGTCGGCCGTCGTCACCGGGTCGATCATTGTTTCGGGCTTCCCTTCGTGCTCATGAGAGTTTCGGAGGCCCATGTCAACGGGCACCCCGGTCGCCGACGGAGAAAAGAAGGAGGGTTCGTATATTATATTAGCAGTGTGATGGACGGCACGGCCGTGAATGTGCACATCGTGAGCTCCCACCACGCGCCGCCGCAGCCCATCACGTGTCCGGTATTGCGTCATGGACGATGAAGAAGGCGTTCCTAAGGAGCGTCGATGATGGCGGCGTTTGATATGTTCAGCCGATGAGCAGCCTGGTCATCCCTGATGATCTCAGTACCGTCACCTATGCCGTTCGTGACCACGTCGCCCATGTGACGCTGAACCGGCCCGAGGTGCACAACGCGTTCAACGAGCGGATGCAAACTGAGCTCGCAGGCCTGTGGCGTCACATTCGTGTCGACGACGAGGTGAGGGTCGTTGTGCTGACAGGCGCGGGGAACCAGGCGTTCTGTACGGGCATCGATCGTGGCGATATTCCGACTGACGAAGAATTCGACCCTTTCACCTACGACGACCCGGGACAAAGGATCGGACCGAAGAGCCAGGGGTTGTGGAAGCCCGTCATTGCTGCGGTGAATGGCATGGCATGTGGTGGTGGGTTCTACCTCCTGGGCGAGAGCGACATCATCATCGCGGCGGCGAGCGCTACCTTCTTCGACCCACACGTGACCTACGGGATGACGGCCTCATACGAGCCCATCCTGCTGACCGGCAGGATGGCGTTCGGGGACCTGGTGCGAATGAGCCTCGTGGGGGTTCATGAGCGCCTCTCGGCGCGGACGGCCCGTGAGGCGGGCCTGGTGTGTGAAGTGGTCGCGGCGGAGGAGCTGCTCGAAACCAGCCGATCGCTCGCGGAGGTCATCGCGTCACAACCGCCGACGAGCGTTCAGGCGACTCTGCGGACGTTGTGGGCAGCGAGGAGCCTTTCGCCGGAACAAGCTCTTGGGCTGGGAAACGTCTTCCTCCAGCTGGGCACGAGCGCCCGGGCGCTGCGGGAGGGTCAGGAGCTCTTCGCCCAGCAGAAGCGAAGAGAGTGGAGGCTGCGGTAACAGGCGAGGGAGCAGGCCGAGGAGTCGCGGGCACGCCGGCGTCCCTCACCGAGGCGAGGTCAGTCGCGATCGCAGTTCCTGTTTGAGGACCTTGCCCATCGCGTTCCTCGGCAGCGCGTCGACGACTTCCAACTGCTCGGGGCACTTCTGCACGGCGAGGCCCTGAAGGCGGCAGTGCTCGCGGATGTCGGTCAGCCCGACCTCGCGTCCATCCCGAAGAACGACGACGGCCACGACTCGTTCTCCCGTGCGAGGGTCGGGTAGTCCGAACACCGCCGCATCAGCGACGCCGGGATGGCGGTAGAGCATCTCCTCGACCTCGACGACCGAGATGTTCTCAGCGTTGCGGATGATGATGTCCTTGACGCGACCAGTGATGCGGACGTTTCCGGCCGCATCGATCGTCCCGAGGTCCCCGGTGTGGAACCATCCGCCGGCATCGATCGAATCCTCGTCGAGGGTCGCATCGACGTAGCCGGAGAAGCTCTGCGGACCGCGAAGTTGGAGCTCGCCCTCTTGCCCGGGGCCGCAGACATTGCCCCCAGGATCCACGGCGCGCACCGAGACACCCGACGCCGGACGACCGACGGACGTCGAGACGATCTCGGTGGCGTCAGTCGGGGCTGCCGACGTGGCGTTCGGGAACTCGGTGAGACCCCAGCTGCCCACCAGGGGTACGTCGAACATGGATCGCATCTCATCGTGGATCTCGGTGGGGACGGGGGCGCCCCCGAAACACCCGAACCTCAAGGAGGGGAAGAGCGGCTGGTCACCGGCCGCGCGGGCGGCGTCCAGGTAGGCCCGGAAGAACGGGACAGCGGTGCCCAGCACCGTCGGCTCGTATTGAGCCATCCGGCCGGGCGTCGTCGCGGGGTCGAAGGTGTCGAAGAGGACGAGATGGACTCCACCGCGGAGGCTCGCGGCGAGGACCGAAGCGCCGCCGATGTGCGTGAGGGGCCAGGGGATCGGATAGACGTCCTTCTCGCCCAATCCCATCAGTTCGAGCAAGGCGTTGGCCGAGGCCATGATGCTGGCGTCGGTGTGGCGGGCGCCCTTGGGATCGGCGGTCGTGCCCGATGAGTAATAGATCCAACGGGGCCCGTCGACTGACGCTGGCGGCGCGAGCGCGTCCGGGTCTGCTGTCGGCAGCCTGAGCCCGTGGCGGGATCCCGGGGCTCCCAGGTCGTCGAGGTCGACCTCCATCACGGCAAAGCCGGCGGTCCGTGCGAGCTCCCGCGCCATTGCCCCGTGCCGGAAGCCACGCCACTCCTCCGGCACGATCAAGTACTCGGTGCCGACCTGTCGGGTGATGAACGCCACCTCCCGCTCGCGCAGAATGGGGATCAACGGGTTCTGCACCGCGCCGATCCGGGCCAATGCGAGGAGGAGCACGGCAGCCTCGATCGACGTCGGCAGTTGCCAGGACACGACCGTTCCCATCCCGACTCCGCGGGCTGAGAGCGCGGCGGCAGATGCCTCGGCTGCGTCGTGGATCTGGGTTCGGGTCAACGACCTGCCGTGATCGTCCGACGCGACCGGTGCCTCCGGTCTCTCCTCGACGGCCCGGACGACGAGATCCCAGAACGTCGGCGACAGCTGTGTCCGCATCGCGTTCAAAGGACCTGTCTCACTTCGGCGGCCTCTCGGCGGGGCTGGACCTGATCGGCCGGGGCCTCAGGGCCGTCTCGGAAAATGAGGTCGATGCTCTCGCTCAGGTGGTCGTACACGCCCGTGATCGGCATACGGCCTGCAGACCATGAACGCAACTGGCTGTCGAGAACGGCATCCATCGTCCGGACGATCGTCCGTGCCCGGCCGGGCTCGAGATCCTCCAGCAACTCCATGTACACGCCTGTCGTCGTCTGGTCCAGCCTTTCGAGGATCTCAGTGGCGAAAGGGTCCGACGACAGCTCGAGTGACGCGATGAGCCGGGCCAATTGGGGCTGGTGCTGGAAAGCCCGCACCGAACGGTGGAGTGCGTCGGTGAGCTTCTCCCGCGGCGTCTGACCCTGTGGGGGATGACGTGTCAGGCTCGACCTCAGCGTCGCGGCCCACTTGACCAGCACCTCTGCGAAGAGATGCTCCTTTGACGAGAAGTAGTGGTACAGCGTCCCGAGAGCGACGTCGGCTTCCTCGGCCACGTCCTTGATCTGAATGCGCTCGTACTCGTTGTGCTCCAGGAGCACGAGACCCGCATCAATGATGCGCTGACGGCGTGCACGTTGGTCTTCGGTCAATACGTTCGGCGATACCGGTTCTGCCATCTCAGCCTGTCCTCTGATGCGACGCCCTCGTTCCGGGCTGTCGCCCGATCACTAGAAGTCGAGTCTAGTAGTCAGCGGAAAACCCGATAATGTCATAGGTTCTGGTCCATCGAAACCTGGTTCTATTATGGGAGTCGTGGTGAGAATGAGCAGAATCCCCGGTCAACCTGACGACCTGCAGTGGGACCCGTTCGACGAATCGCTCAAGGATGACCCGCATGTGGTGTGGAAGCGCCTCCGCGACGAGGCGCCGGCGTACTACAACGAGGAATACGACTTTTGGGCCCTGAGTCGGTTCGAGGATGTCGAGCGAGCCCACCGGGACCCGCAGCGATACAGCTCGGCGCATTCCACCGTCTTGGAAGCCATGACCGAGGAGGCCCAGAGCGAGGGCATGATGATCTTCCTCGACCCACCGGAGCACACCGCCCTGCGCCGTTTGGTGTCGAAGGCCTTCACGCCGCGCCGGGTCGCAGAGCTCGAGGACGAAATCCGAACGCTCTGCGCAGGTCTCCTCGATATTCAGCAGGGCCGGGAAGGCTTCGACTACGTGCAGGACTTCGGCGCCCGTCTCCCGGCCACGGTCATTGCCACGCTGCTCGGCGTCCCGCCGTCGGACCGTGAAGACGTCCGCCACCACATCGACGGTTTGTTCCACCTGGAACCCGGCGTTGGCATGGCCAATGAGGCGTCCCTGGAGTCTGGGGCGTGGCTGTACAACTACATCGGTCAACAGATCGAGGAGCGGCAACGCATACCGCGGGACGACATGCTGACCGACCTCGTGCGATCCGAGATCGTCGGCAATGACGGCATCCGACGGCGCCTCACCGATTCGGAATGCACGGCGTTCGGTATCCTGCTCGTCAGCGCCGGCACGGAGACCGTGGCCCGCTTGCTGGGTTGGGCCGGGCTCATCCTGGCGGACCATCCTGAGCAGCTGACAGCTCTGGCGCAAAATCCGGATCTGATACCCAATGCCATCGAGGAGCTCCTCCGTTACGAGGCTCCGTCACCCGTGCAAGGTCGGTGGCTCACCGAGGACGTCGAACTCCATGGGAAACGCATCCCGGCGAATTCGAAGGTCCTCCTGCTGACCGGCTCAGCGGGTCGCGACGAGCGTGTCTATCCCGAAGCAGATCGGTTCGACATTCGCCGGAGCTTCCGGTTGCACGTTGCATTCGGATACGGGATCCACTTCTGTCTCGGTGCCGCGTTGGCCCGCATGGAAGGCAAAATTGCGCTCGAAGAAACGTTCAAGCGCTACAAGGGTTGGACGGTGGACAAGGAACGCTCGGTCCCGCTCCATACCAGCACCGTGCGTGGCTATCTGCGCTTGCCCATTCGAGTCTAGATCGCTCTCGCCAGGGCACTCACCTGCCCGGAGCGGCGCCACGTGCGTCCCGGGGCTGTCCCCGCAACGATTGGATATAATATATGGTATGACCACGGTGCCCGAAGCAGACGTCGCCAAGATCCCCTGGATCGTGGACCTCGATGCGCACGTCGTCGAGCCGCCGGACGTATGGTGCAGCCGCCTACCAGTCCACTTACGCGATTCGGGTCCCCGCATCGAGTACATGCCCGGGGGGGTGCCGAGGCTCGAGGGTGCCTCGTACGTCGAGGCTCCCGGGACCGACGGACCCGCTGTTGCGTGGTGGTGCTACGAAGACCACCGGGCTTCGGTCAAGCGCACCATCGCGGCGGCTGGCTTCCCGGCGGACGAGGTGTTGCTCAAGGGCGTCACCTACGACGAGATGCGACCTGGCTGCTGGCAACCGAAGGCGCGCCTCGAGGACATGAGCGTCAACGGAGTGCAGGCCCAGCTCTGCTTTCCCAACTACCCCAGATTCTGTGGACAGCAATTTCTGTGGGGAAAGGACCGCACACTCGCCAGGCTGTGCGTTGAGGCCTACAACGACTGGATGGTAGAGGAGTGGTGCGGACCGAGCGACGGTCGGCTGCTCCCGCTGTGCCTCATCCCGCTCTGGGACATCGACCTCGCGGTTGCCGAAGTCATGCGCAACGCAGCGCGCGGTGTGCGGGCGGTGGCTTTCAGCGAGCTTCCGACCTTCCTGGGTCTACCGAGCATCTATTCGGGCTATTGGGACCCGTTGTTCCGGGTCTGCCAGGAGAGCGGGACCGTGATCTGCATGCACGTGGGTTCGGGCACCAAGACCCCCCAGACATCGCCCGACGCACCCGATGCGGTGCGAGCGACCATCCTCTTCGGGAACAGCATCGGGGGGATGTCCGACTTCATGTTCTCCGGTGTTCTCGAGCGCTTCCCGCAGCTCAAGCTGCTCTTCGCAGAGTGTCAGATCGGCTGGATCCCGTACCTGCTCGAACGGGCGGATGACGTGTGGCTGACGCATCGAGGGTGGAGCAACTCCCAGTTGTACTGTCCGGAGCCACCCTCCACGTACTACTACCGACAGATCTTCAGTTGTTTCTTCAAAGACGCGGTCGGCATAGAGCTCCTCGACCGCGTTGGCCCCCGCAATGTGGTTTTCGAGACCGACTATCCCCATCAGGATGGCACGTGGCCCCACTCCGTGGAGGCGGCGGCCGAGCAGTTCGGCCACAGGTCTCAAGAAATCGTCAACCGCTTGGCGCGGGGGAATGCCATCGAGTTGCTCGGGCTCGACCTCCCGCTGATGGCACCGCGGGTGAACCCCTAAGCCGTGGCCTTGGCCGCTATCTCTGCCAGGTCCACGCCTTTACCCGTTCGCTCGAAGCGACCTCGATCGTAGGAGCGGATGGACACGTCGTGTCCGACCGCTTCAGCCCGCAGCGCGCTCACCGTGCATCGCTCCCGTGACCGATGAGCCAGCGGGTCAAAGGAGTACCAACGGCACGCATTTGCCCAGGTGATCTTCTCCAATTCGTCATCCGGTACCCCGGACGCCACGCGAGCCAACTCTTCAGGAGCATTTGGCCATGAAGAATCGGAGTGAGGGTAGTCGCACTCCCACGCGATGTTGTCGATCCCGATCTGGTGTCGAAGCTGGACCCCGACCGGATCCGAAATGAAACAGGTCAGGAAGTGCTCGCGGAACACTTCGCTGGGCAACTTTCCGCCGAAGTCCTGCCCCGTCCACTTGTGGTGCATCTCGTAGGTACGGTCCACCCGATCGAGGAAGTAGGGAATCCAACCGGTCCCACCCTCCGAGAGGGCGATGCGGATGTCGGGAAACGTCTTGATCACGCGAGACCACAGCAGATCGGATGCAGCACTGCAGATGTTCATCGGCTGCAGGGTGATCATCACGTCAACGGGCGCATCCGGAGATGTGAGGGCAAGCTGCCCCGACGAGCCGAGATGAATCGACAATACGAATTGTTCGTCGCACAGCGAGTTCCAGAGCGGATCCCACCAGGCGTCATGAAAGCTCGGATACCCGAGGGCGGAAGGGTTCTCGGTGAAGGTGAGGGAGTGGCAGCCCTTGGCAGCCACTCGCCGCACTTCATTCGCGCAAAGCTCGGCGTCCCAGAGCACCGGCAGGGCCATCGGGATGAAGCGTCCGGGGTACGAGCCGCACCACTCTTCGATGTGCCAATCGTTGTAGGCACGTAGGACAGCGAGTGCCAGGTCCTTGTCACGACAGGCAGCGAAGAGCCGCGCGCTGAAGCCGGGGAAGGACGGAAAATTCATGGAGCCGAGGACACCCCCCGCGTTCATGTCCTTGATGCGCTCATGGACGTCGAAGCATCCGGGCCGCATCTCGTCGAAGGCCGTGGGCTCGATGCCATATTCCTCCCGAGGCCGACCTGCCACGGCGTTCAACCCGATGTTGGGGATGGTGTGCCCGTTGAACTCCCAGACGTCGCTGCCGTCGGGGAGCCGCTTGACACTGGGCGCCCTGTCCTGAAACTTGGCAGGCAGTCGGCCCTCGAAGAGGTCGGGCGGCTCGACCAGATGGTCGTCCACACTGACCATGATCAGATCGTCGGCGTGCATGGCGACCCCCTCCTACTCCGCCGGCTCAAAGAGGCCTTCGAACTCGAGCTTTGCGTCGCGCACCCGACCGTAAAGCAGCCAATCTCCTCGGAACATTCCGTGCTCGTGAGGTGCGGCAGCAATGTGCGTGCGTGGTCCGCCCGTGCTGCTGGGCATGAACCGGATCCTCTCGAGCCCGTCTTTGAGCCCGGGCCCCGAGAGTGTGGGTGCGCGGAACAGGCCCTCAGCCAGCACGCGTGCAGTGTCGTACGCCAGGACGGGGATGGCGTTGGGCCACATCGGGGGGTCCACCCCGTGGCGCTCCACAAACCGACGATGAAAACCCTCGACGAGTGGATTGTTCGGATCGAATTGATCGATTCCCACCCACCCCTCGAACTTCTCCAAGCCCATCAGATAGAACATGAAGGCGGTACCCATGATCCGCGGGGGATCCCACGCCAACTCGTCCAGGGCCTTGCGCAGGAGGCCCTGGGCCGCCAGCATGCCGTAGCCCATGTAGCACAGGGCATCCGGCTTCGATTGCCGCAGGTTGTCGAGGTTCTCCGTCAGATTCGCCGGCTGCTGGCTGACTGTCTCCAGCGAGACGATCTTCAGATCGTGCCTGCGGCATTCCTGCCGGAAGAAGCGGAAATACTCTTCGCCATTGGGTGAGACCTCACTCAACACAGCAACACGCTCATATCCGTGGCGCACCAGCCAGGCGACGCACAGAGCGGCATCACCGCCGCAGTCCCCGTTGCCGAGTCGAAAGCAGTAGTCGCCGGCCAGTCGCTCGGTACCGGCCCAGCTGATGAGGGGTACCTCGAGTTCGTTGGCGAGCGGGGCGGCGATGATCGCGTTGTCAGAGCTATAGGCACCAGCAATGCCGATACAGCCTTGATCGACGAGGTACTTGAATCCGTCCGCGGTATTGCGAGCCGAGCCTCGCGGCAAGCCGTTTTCCGCGTGGAGCACGAACTCGACGGGACGATCGAGCAAGCCCTGCTCGAGCGCTTCATCGAAGGCCATCCGGTGGATCTTGTTGTAGCCCCCCTCAGGACCGTCGAGCGCTGAACCAAGCCAGCCGATCTTTATCGGGTCCGGAGACCCCGACCATCCGCTTGCACTGTCTGCCATCGTGGAACTCCTGACTCTCGAATGCAGGATGCCGCTCCCGCACCGCACCCCCAAGTCGTGACCCCGTCGGTGGCGGGGACCTGACAAATATAAAGTATACGATTGTCGCCGGCCGGAGGGACGGGGCGGCCAGAAGCCCTTGGAAAGGATGTCCTGGTGTCTGAGCCGCTCACCCACTCTCTGACCATCTGGTTCCCTGGTGTGGGTGCACGAGCCGCTCGTCGCGGGCCGTCGTCAGGCGGAGCGCCCGGCTCATGACGGGGACCACGGGCAATCTGGCGGACTTGTTGACCACCCACCCCTTCTCGGATGGTGATGACCTCATCAGCACCGTGGACCGGACCGTCACGGCGGGCACCGCGCGTGTCGAGGCCGCCCGCATCAGCGCACAGCTTGCGTCCGAAGGGATCGAGCCCCGCCAGGCGGTGGTGGTTCAGCTGCCCAACGGACCCGAATTCGTCTTCGCGATGTTCGGGGTCTGGCTGGCCGGCGCGGTGTTCGTGCCCGCGAACCTACGACAACCTCAGGCCGAGCTCGACCACATTCTCGCATCCACCGCCCCCGCCGCCGTGATCGACACTGCTGGCGTACGCCCCTCTGGCGTGCCGCCCATCCGCTACGAGCCCGATACGGCCTTCGTCACCTGGACGTCGGGAACAACGGGGCAACCGAGGCCCATCCTCCAGACGCACACCGGGTACCTTGAGCTGCTCGACCGGGTCCTCGGTCCGCTGCGGGGCCGCCCCGCCGATCCGGCGCGTCCGCCCTCGCCGAATCTGGTACCGGTGTCCCTGGCGCTCAACGCCGGCATCTACAACGTCCTGTTCGGACTGCGGGCCGGAGCTTCGCTCGTCCTCATGGACCGGTTCAGCACGTCGGAGTTCGCCACGCTCGTCGGCCGCTTCTCCATTCGCTCCACCGTCTTGCCCCCTGCCGCCATGGTGATGCTCACCGACGATCCCGGCGTGACCGATCTGATGCCCCTGCGCTACGTGAGGAGCATCACCGCGCCGCTCTCGCCTCTCGCGGCCCGCCGGTTCTCGGACAAGTTCGGCGTCACGGTGCTCAATGGCTACGGCCAGGCCGAGATCGGAGAGGTCGTCGGATGGACGGCGGCCGATGCGCGGGATCACCCCGAAAAGATCGGGGCGGTGGGGCGACCTCATCCCGGCGTCGCGATAAAGGTGGTCGGAGAGGACGGATCGGTCAATCCCACCGATACCGTTGGCGAGTTGCTGGTGAAGCCACCGCGGATGGCCTCGGGCTACGCAGACGGCGAAAGTCTCGATGATCGACTGGATCCGGAGGGATATGTCCGCACCGGGGACTTCGCCCGCATTGACGGGGATGGCTTCGTGTGGATCGAAGGTCGGGTCGGCGACGTCATCAACCGCGGCGGGAACAAGGTGTTCCCAGGGCAGGTCGAGGAGGTCCTGCTCCTCTCTCCCGGTGTGAGCGAAGTGGCGGTCGTGGGCCTACCCGACGAACGCCTCGGGGAGGTGCCGGTGGCCTTCTTCGTCGGTGACGCACCGGACACGGAACTTGATCGACTCTGCCGGGACCACCTGGTGGCCTACAAGATCCCCGTGGCGTTCCGGCGGGTGAACGAGTTGCCGAAGAGCGAGGTGGGCAAGGTGCTACGCCGGGAACTGGTGGCAATGGCAGCGACCGGAGAGCGTGGCGGTGACGTGCCCGCTCAGGGTCGATAGCTCAACGCCCGCTGAGGCAGCGGCTTCAGCCGTCCCAGGCCTCGGTTCGGTCGGTGCGTGACGGCTGGCGACCCAGGCGCATGGGGGACAGCGCCGCCTCCACGAGCAGGATTCGGGTCATGCGCTCCGTCGATGCCAGGTTCTGCGCTTCCAGCTCGACGAGTCCCTTGTGGCTACGCCGTGCCTTCTCGCGGTCCGCCCACTCCTGCCAGGTGGGGACGGCCCACAGCAGAAAGCACTCGCTGTCATCGATCAGAGCGGTCTCCCATGCTCCGGCCAGCTTCCAGCCGAACTCATGCATGACCGGGATCGACTCACGCCGGACGAAGTCCAAGTAGCGTGCCGAGCTACCTCTCGGCACTCGAATCTGCTCGTGTGCGTACACATCGCCTCGGATGCCGTCCGCGCAGGCCTGCTCAATGGTCGGCATCCACGGCGCCGGCACCAGCAGGCGATCCACACCTCCTGCCCTCAGCTCGGCCGCCGCCGCCCACCACGCGGCGAGCTTGGGATCCTGCAGATCGCGATGACCCAGTTCATGGCCGAAGGACCGGGCCAGGCCGTCGAACCCGTCCTCTTCCCAGAGGTTGACCACCTGCGGCCAGCGTCCGGTACTGCCCACGACACCCCACACGCCGTAACAGAGCTGGTGCCGCTCCTCCTGTGCCGTGGGGCTCCAGTTCGCCGTCATGTGGTACATGTAGCGCCCGCGGTTGTGCCCGATGATGTCGATGTACTCGTGGATGTAGACCTTGCCATTCATGGCGGACCCACTGTCACTCATTGATGAGGTCCGGAGTATGTCTCGCTGTGTGGACGCCGGCGATGGCGACACCGCGAGACGGGAGGGCGGGCACGTGTCGCGCGGGCGCTCGACTTCTCGACCGTCAGGCCGTGACTTCCGCCGACTCGAACAGGGAGCGCTCCCGGAAGAGCTGTGCCACCTTGTTTCCCACGTTCCGCATCATCTTGACGTACTCGGCGGATGCTTTGTCCCCGTCGCCCTGCTTCATCGCCCGGGTGATGGCGGACAGCCCCCGACTCTCCACCTCCACCGCCTCGGGAACCTCCTCGAAGAAATTGCCGGGCACCAGTGCGGACATCGCTCGAAGCGCCACGTTGATGCGGGGCGATGCCGCGCCCTTCACGATCAGGCCGTGAAACGCGATCGAAAGGTCGTAGTGCTCGTCCGCCGTTGACGCCCGGGCGAATTGCGCCTGTATGGCGCCGAGTTGCTCGGTGAGGTCGTCGGTGGCACGCGCCAACGCGCGCTTCGCTGCAAACCCGTAGATCAATCCGAACAACTCGTAATGATCGTGAACGGTTGGTTCATCGAGCGTGTTGATGAAGGCGCCGCGGTGCATTTCATTCGTGACCCATCCCTCGCGCTCCAGCACGATGAGCGCCTCGCGCACAGGTATCCGGCTCACGCCCAGCTCCTCGGCAATTGCATCCTGTGGAACCCGCATGCCGGGGCGAAGCTCGCCCTCGAAGATCAATCTCCGAATGTATGACGCGATGTGCTCCCCGCTCGGGGTGCGGACGATCTTTGCCTCACGACTTCCGTTCGATCGGCCCTTGGCGCCGGCGCGGGACCTGTCAGCGGGCAATGGCATACGTATATCTTATGCGACCTCGCCGTCCCAGCCGGCGCTCTCGCTCTCGCACTCGGCTCGCCGTTGCTCCGCCTGCGGTGCAGCGAACACGCCGATCCACGGCCGTGGGGACGAGAGACATGATAAAATATACAATCTGACGTGTGGGGACGCTTGGCCGAGGTGCTGTGGGCAATGACCGAAGGTTGGGTCGACCAGGTGGGCGACCTCAGAATGGTGACATGTGGTCCCGTCATGCTGCGGCGACGGATCGTATGAGCCGATGACGGAGCCGCCCGCGGCCACCGCTCCGATCAACAACGACACGGGGGACCTCCTGTCAGTGTCACCGGACGCCCGCGTCGACGAGGTGGTCGAGGCGGTACGGGGCTGGATCGCGTCGGCGGTACCCGCGGCATGGGTCGAAGCTGGCCGTCGGGGTGGACCGGCTGCGGTGCGAGAAGTCAGGACCAGGGCGGAGTACGAGGCGTGGTACCCCGTATTCGGTAGATCGGGGCTGGTGGCCGCCACCTGGCCGCGCGCCTACGGCGGGCTCGATCTCTCTCCGGATGCGGCCCGACGCGTGGAGCAGGAGCTCGGCCCGTTCAACCTCGGGCGCCTGAACCCCCTCGGACTCAACTTGGCTGCTCCTGCCCTGTTCGCGCACGGGACCGAGGAGCAGCGGCTTCGTTTTCTCCCTCCGATCGTTCGCAACGAGGAGGCCTGGTGCCAGCTCTTCAGCGAACCCGGCGCCGGTTCCGACCTCGCGTCCCTGGCCACAAGGGCCGAGCGTGACGGCGATGACTGGGTCGTCACCGGTCAGAAAGTCTGGACCACGTGGGCGCACGTCTCGGACTGGGCCGTGCTCCTCGCTCGCACCGATGCCGACGTGCCCAAACGCCAGGGGCTGACGTACTTCCTCATCCATCTGCACCAGCCGGGGGTCGAGGTTCGCCCGCTCCGCCACCTGGGCGGTGAGGTCGACTTCAACGAGGTGTTCCTCAACGCGGCCCGCGTCCGCGACGCGTGCAGAGTCGGTGATGTGGGTGCCGGGTGGAAGGTCGCCAACTCCACCCTGTCGGGGGAACGCCAGATGGTGTCGGGCGCGGGGTCGGGTGGCGTCGACCGCATCGGAGGCTCGGGTGTCGGTCATCTCATCCGGTTGGCGAAGCGCCGGAGCGCCGAAGGGGGTTCGGCTGGGTGGGGGGATCCCGTGCTCCGCGACGAGATCGTCCGTCTCTACTGCGAGGAGCGTGTCCGGGAATGGACCAACCAGCGGGTGCGCAGCCGGGCCCGCGCCGGGCGTCCTCCCGGTCCCGAGAGCTCGGTGGGCAAGGTCCATCAGGGTGAGCTGAACCAGCGTATCCAGCTTGCCGCCACGTCCGTCATGGGCATGGGGGCCACCGCGTGGGTGGGGGATCTGGGGGACTACGCGGCCTCGCTGCCCTACGAGGTCCGGGGAATGCTGCGCAGCCGGGCGAACACGATCGAGGGAGGGACGACCGAGATCAACAAGAACATCCTCGGCGAGCGTGTGCTCGGCTTGCCCCGCGAGCCGGACCCGTATGCATCGCTGCCGTGGCGGGAGGTGCCGCGCAGTTGAGTGCCTACTCCACGCTCCTGGTCGAACGCGACGGACCGGTCGGATGGCTCATCTTCGATCGCCCGCAGGCGGGCAACGCCATGGACGCCGTCATGCTCGACGAGTTGGAGGCGGCCTGGCGCGAGTTGGACCAGGACCCCGATGTCCGGGTGATCGTGAACACCGGTGAGGGCGCCATGTTCCAGACCGGTCTCGATGTCGTCCAGCTCAGCCGGGATCCCGATGCCCTGCGCAAGCAGTCCGGTCGCACGCGTCGTGCCGAGCTGCGCTTGACGTCCTGGCAGAACGACGTGTGGAAGCCGGTCATCGCGGCAGTGAACGGGATGTGCGTCGGCGGCGGCCTGCACTTCGTCGCCGATGCCGACATCGTGCTAGCGGCGTCCGATGCGACCTTCCTCGATACCCACGTCTCGGTGGGACAGGTGGCGGCCTACGAGCTGATCGGGCTGGCCCGTCGCATGCCCTTCGAAGCGGTGCTGCGCATGGCCCTGGTCGGACGGCACGAGCGCATGACGGCCGAACGAGCGCTGGCGCTCGGCATGATCA
>JBKQUM010000009.1:0-23150 GCA_052140165.1 Acidimicrobiales bacterium | reverse complement strand
CCAACTCGGTGGCGGCCCATGCAGCACGAGCCGGCATGGAGTCGGTGGTCCTCATCCCCCACGATCTCGAGACGGCCAAGGTGACCATGACCGGCGTGTACGGCGGTCGGGTCATCGCCGTCGAGGGCAGCTACGACGACGTCAACCGGCTCTGCGCCGAGCTGACCAGCGAGCAGCCCACCTGGGCCTTCGTCAACGTCAACGTGCGCACGTACTACGCCGAGGGCTCCAAGACGCTGGCCTTCGAGATCGCCGAGCAGCTCGGCTGGCAGGCCCCGGACCACGTCGTCGTCCCCATCGGGTCGGGGAGCCAGCTGACCAAGGTGGCCAAGGGGTTCGCCGAGCTGGGCAAGGTGGGGCTCCTGCCCGAAGAGCCCGCCGTGCGGGTCTCGGGCGCCCAGGCCGAGGGGTGCGCGCCCGTGGCGACGGCGTTCCTCGAGGGCACCGACGCCATCCGGCCGGTCAAGCCCAAGACGATCGCCAAGTCGCTGGCCATCGGCAACCCGGCCGACGGCTGGTACGCGCTCGAGGTCATGCGGCGCTCGGGGGGCTCGTGCGCCGCGGTGACCGACGACGAGGTCGTCGAGGCCATCGGGCTGCTGGCCCGTACCGAGGGCATCTTCGCCGAGACCGCCGGCGGGGTGACCATCGCCACGCTCTGCAAGCTGGCCGCCTCGGGCGCCATCCGACCCGACGAGCGGGTGGTGGCCCTGGTCACCGGGCACGGACTCAAGACGGTGGAGGCCCTCAGCGGGTCCCCCGGCGCCCTTCCGACGGCGACGATCGCCCCCACCCTGGCCGCCTTCGACGCCGCGCTCGAGCTCGACGGGGTCCACCACCACACCGAGGAGCCGACCCGATGAGCCTGACCGTCCGCATCCCCACCCAGCTGCGCACACTGACCGGCGGCGCCGGCGAGGTCGAGGTGGAGGGGGCGACGGTGGGCGAGGCCCTCAAGGCCCTCGACGCCGCCCACCCCGGCCTGGCCGACCGGCTCTTCGACGAGTCGGGCAACCTGCGCCGCTTCGTGAACGTGTTCCTGGCCGACGAGGACGTCCGCTTCCTCGACGGCCTCGGCACGCCCGTCTCCCCTGGCCAGACGCTTTCCATCATCCCGGCGGTCGCCGGGGGCTGATCCCCCGCCACCGGCTCCGGGCCCGCCCTTGCGTTGGCGGCCCGGAGGTGGTTTCCTATTAGCACTCACATGACGAGAGTGCTAATGGAGGAATAACCCAGATGGCCAAGATCATCGCCTTCCAGGAGGACGCCCGCCGCGGCCTGGAGACCGGCATGAACAAGCTGGCGGACGCGGTACGGGTCACCCTCGGCCCCAAGGGCCGCAACGTGGTGCTCGACAAGAAGTGGGGTGCCCCCACGATCACCAACGACGGCGTGTCGATCGCCAAGGAGATCGAGCTCGAGGACCCCTTCGAGAAGATCGGCGCCGAGCTGGTCAAGGAAGTCGCCAAGAAGACCGACGACGTTGCCGGTGACGGCACCACCACAGCCACCGTCCTGGCCTGGGCCATGGTCCACGAGGGCCTGCGCAACGTGGCCGCCGGTGCCAACCCCATGTCCCTCAAGCGGGGGATCGAGGCCGCCGTCGAGACGGCGGTCGGCTCCATCCACGGCATCGCCAGGGAGACCGAGTCCAAGGCCCAGATCGCCCAGGTGGCGTCCATCTCGGCCGCCGACACCGAGATCGGCGAGATGATCTCCGAGGCCATCGACAAGGTCGGCCGCGACGGCGTCATCACCGTCGAGGAGTCGCAGACCTTCGGCATGGACATGGACCTGGTCGAGGGCATGCGCTTCGACAAGGGCTACATCGCCCCCTACTTCGTGACCGACCCCGAGCGCATGGAGGCCGTCCTCGAGGACGCCTACATCCTGCTGGTGGGCTCCAAGATCACCGCCGTGCGCGATCTGCTGCCGGTGCTCGAGAAGGTCATGCAGAGCAGCAAGCCGCTGCTGATCATCGCCGAGGACGTCGAGGGCGAGGCACTGGCGACCCTGGTGGTCAACAAGATCCGTGGCACCTTCCGCTCGGTGGCCGTCAAGGCCCCCGGCTTCGGCGAGCGCCGCAAGGCAATGCTCCAGGACATCGCCATCCTCACCGGCGGCCAGGTCGTCACCGAGGAGGTCGGCCTCAAGCTGGAGAACGTCACCCTCGACCTGCTGGGCTCTGCCCGCAAGGTCGTCATCACCAAGGACGAGACGACCATCGTCGAGGGCGCCGGCTCGGAGAACGACATCAAGGGCCGCATCAACCAGATCAAGACCGAGATCGAGAACACCGACTCGGACTACGACCGGGAGAAGCTCCAGGAGCGCCTGGCCAAGCTGTCCGGCGGTGTGGCCGTCATCAAGGTCGGGGCCGCCACCGAGGTGGAGCTCAAGGAGAAGAAGCACCGCATCGAGGACGCCGTGTCGACGACCAAGGCCGCCATTGAGGAAGGCGTGGTCCCCGGTGGGGGCGTCGCCTTGCTGCGGGCCCAGACCGCCATCCTCGAGCGGGCCGAGAAGCTCGAGGGCGACGAGGCCACCGGTGCCCGTATCGTCGGCAAGGCGGTCGAGGAGCCGCTCAAGCAGATCGCCGTGAACGCGGGTCTCGAGGGTGGCGTCATCGTCGAGAAGGTGCGCAACCTCAAGGGCTCCCACGGCCTCAACGCCGCCACCGGCGAGTACGAGGACCTCTTCAAGACCGGTGTGATCGACGCCGCCAAGGTGACCCGCTCGGCGCTGCAGAACGCGGCGTCCATCGCGGCGTTGTTCCTCACCACCGAGGCGGTCATCGTCGACAAGCCCGAGGAAGAGTCGCCCGCCATGCCCGGTGGGATGGACGATTACTAGACCCTCCGTTGGGGTAGCTACCCCACTTTGGGGGTCCCGGGGGCGAGGTGTCACCGCGATGCCACGGTGCTGCAACAGCCCGGGGTGACACTGGCAACGCCTCACCCCCAACCGAGGCTGAACGATGTGCCCGGCTGCAAGGCCGGGCACATCGTGTTTCCGCCCCGAGTTCCGCCCCCAGCAGGGTTCTCTACACTGACGGCGTGGCTCTGACCCCGACGACCGGCCTGGGGGTCCTCCACCTCTTCTGCCGGCTGGCACCCGAATTCGACGGGGAGGCCCTGCGCAAGGCGCTGGCCGCCGCCGGGGCGGACGGGTACCAGGTCGTCCCGGTCGCGCTGCTCGGCCACAAGGCCGACCTCGGGCTGATGGCCCTGGGCCCCGATGTCTGGCGGCTGCGCCGGCTCCAGACCGAGGTGACCCGTACGGGTCTCGTCCCCGCGCAGTCCTACGTCTCGTTGACCGAGATCTCCGAGTACGCGGCCGGGGTCCCCGAGGGCATGCGCCAGGCCCGGCTGTTCCCGCAGCTCCCGCCGGAGGGCAAGGCGGCCTTCTGCTTCTACCCGATGTCCAAGCGACGGGGCGAGGCGATCAACTGGTACGCCCTCGACTTCGAGGCCCGCAGGGAGCTCATGATGGGCCACGGCAAGGTGGGCCGGACGTTCCACGGCAGGGTGCTCCAGGTCATCACCGGCTCGACCGGGCTCGACGACTACGAGTGGGGCGTGACCCTCTTCGGCACCCACCCCGACGACCTCAAGGACTGCGTCTACGAGATGCGCTTCGACGAGGCCTCGGCCCTCTACGCCGAGTTCGGTCCCTTCTACGCCGGCATGGTGGGCACCCTCGACGAGGTGCTGGCGGCCCTCGGTGCCTGAGCGGACGGTGACGGCGTGAGCGCCGCGCTCGAGGACCTCCGCGACGAGCTGCGCCGGCTGGGACGCGTCGTGGTCGCCTTCAGTGGTGGCGTCGACTCGTCGCTGCTGGCCAAGGTGGCGCACGACACCCTCGGGCGCCCGGCGGTGCTGTGCGCGACGGCCCTCTCGCCCTCTCTCGCCGGCACCGAGGAGCTGGAGTGCCGCACGCTGGCCGAGGAGTGGGACCTCCGCTGGGTCGGCGTGCCCACCGACGAGATGGAGGACGCGGCCTACGTCGCCAACGGTCCCGACCGCTGCGCCCGCTGCAAGTCGGCCCTCATGGCCGCGCTCGGGCCCCTCGCCGCGTCCGAGAGCGCCACGGTGGTCCTCGGGGTCAACCTGAGCGACCTGGGCGACCACCGTCCGGGCCAGGTCGCCGCGGCCGCCGCGGGGGCCACCTTCCCGCTGGCCGACGCGGGCTTCACCAAGGACGACATCCGGCATTGGTCGCGTGCCCTGGGGCTGCGGACCTGGGACAAGCCTGCGGCCGCCTGCCTCGCCTCGCGGTTGCCCTACGGCACGCCGGTCACGCTCGGTCGCCTCGGTGCCGTCGAGGGCGCCGAGTCCGCGCTGCGCGCCCTGGGCTTCGGGCAGCTGCGGGTGCGCCACCACGGCGACGCCGCCCGCCTGGAGGTCGAACCCGCCGCGTTCGACGAGGTCGTCGCCCGCCGCGACGAGGTCGTCGCTGCCGTGCGGGCGGCCGGGTTCACGTTCGTCTCTTTGGACCTCGAGGGGTTCCGATCCGGCAGCCTGAACCGCGTGCTGCACGCGGCGGGACGGACCGAGGAGGAGGAGCCGTGAGCGAGGTCAGGGTCAAGGTCAAGCTGACGTTCCCCGAGTCCGAGGTGCGGCGCGCCGTGCTCGCCACCATGGTGCGCCGGTTCGACGTCGAGCCCAACATCCGGCGGGCCGACGTGGAGGAGCACCGCGGCTGGATCGTCTGCGAAGTCGACGGGGAGGCCGCCCAGGTGGAGGCGGCGCTCGACTGGCTCCGCACCGAGGGGATCACGGTCGACCTGCTGGGGGACGTCCTCGAGGGCTGACCCCCGCGGGGTCGCTGCCGGGTGGTCCCGCCGGCTCAGGGCTTCTCGGGGTCCCGGGGCACGTGCCAGCCGGCCGAGGAGACCTTGCGCGGCTCGTAGAAGACGCAGCCCTCGGGGCAGGCGAAGGGCAGGGGCTCGTTGGCGTCCACCTTGCAGCGCTCCAGGCGCTCCCCGCGAGGGGTCGTCCGCATGACGTAGTGGCGGCAATCCTCGTTGACGGGCACGCCCCATTCTGGCGCACACGGCGGGCCGCGGTAGCGTCACCGGCCGTGGACCCGAACGACGACCACGACGTCCCCCTCAAGACGCTGCTGCGCTGGAGCGAGGCGCTGTCGGCCATCGCGCGCACCGGCCTCGGGTTCACCGAGAGCCTCTACGAGCAGGAGCGCTTCGAGGAGATCCTCAAGGTGGCCGCCGACATCCGGGCCGAGGCGGACGGCGAGGTCGACCACCCCGACTACGCCGGGGGTCTCGTGCAGGAGTGGATGGACACCGTGGGCAAGGGCGTCCCCGGCTACGTGACGCCCAAGGTCGCCGTCGGCGCCGCGGTGGGCAACGACAAGGGCGAGCTGCTGCTGATTCAGCGGGCCGACTCGGGCATCTGGCTCTACCCGACCGGCTGGTGCGACGTCGGCTACTCGGCGGCCGAGGTGGTGGTGAAGGAGGTCGAGGAGGAGACCGGCATCATCGTGGAGCCGGTGCGTCTCATCGCGGTCCTCGACGGCCTGCGCCTCGGTTTCACGCGGGTGCCCCTGTACTCGCTGCTCTTCTACTGCCGTGCCATCGGCGGCGAGCTCGCTCCGCACCCGCTCGAGACCCGCGACGTCGGATGGTTCACCCGCGAGACCCTGCCGCAACCGCTCGTCGGTTCGGAGCGTTGGGGCGACCTCGTCTTCGCGGCGATCAACGGCGAGCGGCGCGACGTCCTCTACGACAGCGTGCGCCAACCGATGTGGCGGGGCGGCTCGGCGACGTCGTGATCGCGGTCGAAGCCACCGGGTCGGTCGACGACGGCCTGTGCGCCGCGGTGGCCGCGCTCGTCCCCCAGCTGTCCTCCTCGTCCCCGCCGCCCACCCGTGCCGTGCTCGAGCGGATCGTGGCCGACCCCGCCACCACGCTCTTCGTGGCGCGCGACGAAGACCGCGTCGTGGGCATGCTGACCCTGGCCGCCTTCCAGATCCCGACCGGCGTGCGGGCGTGGATCGAGGATGTGGTGGTCGACGCGGCCGCCCGGGGGAGCGGGGCGGCGGCGGCGCTCGTGCAGGCGGCGCTCGACCACTCGGCCGAGCTGGGTGCACGCACGGTGGACCTCACGTCGCGCCCCGACCGCGAGGCGGCCAACCGGCTGTATCTGCGCATGGGCTTCGAGACGCGCCAGACGAACGTCTACCGAAGGACACTGGAAGCCTCCGATCGCTGACTCGCTCGGGTGAGCAGCAGCGTCGCGTCTCGGCGCGGCGAGATCACCCCATGGCGACGATGGGTGCGTTCAGAGCGAGGCCGCCGGTCGACCCGTGGAAGGCGGCGTCGCCGTAGCTGAAGATGCCGCCGTCGGAGGCGACGAGCCAGTACCCACCGCCTCCGGGCACGCCCAACATGCCGACGATCGGCTTGTTGAGGGGGAGCGAGCCGGCCGAGCCCAAGAACGGGGCGTCGCCGTAGTTGAAGATGCCCCCGTCACTCGCCACGAGCCAGTAGCCCAGCCCAGTCGCGTCGGCGGCCATGCCGACGATGGGCTTGTTGAGGGGCTGGCCTCCGCGCGAGCCGTAGAAGCCGGCGTCGCCGTAGTCGAAGATGCCCCCGTCGCTCGCCACCAGCCAATAACCGTGCCCGTCGGGGGTGGCCGCCATGGCGACGATGGGCTTGTTGAGGTGGATGCTCCCCGTCGAGCCGTAGAAGCCGGCGTCGCCGTAGTCGAAGATGCCCCCGTCGCTCGCCACGAGCCAGTAGCCACCCCCGTCGGGGGTGGCCGCCATGCCCACGATGGGCGCGTTGAGCTTCAGGCTGCCCGTCGAGCCGTGGAAGGTGGCGTTGCCGTAGCTGAAGATCCCCCCGTCGGAGCCGACCTCCCAGTAGCCCCCGCCCCCGGGGGTCTCGGCCATTCCGACCATCGGTGCGTTGAGGTGCTGGCCACCCATGGAGCCGAGGAACGCCTGGCAGAAGGAGAACATGCCGCCGTCCGCCGCCACCATGCGGTACCCAGGGTCGGACGAGCAGTTGACCGACGTGCCGAGCTGGCGGGCCTGCCCCGAGTTGGGGTCGATCATCAGCGACGACTCGTCGACCGCCTCGAAGGCACTGGCCGGCACCGTCTTGAGCTCGTCGACCAGCGAGAGGGGCCAGTCGTCGTCCGCCGTGCCCCCGAAGTACCAGTTGGACCCGTTGTCGGCCAGGATCAACCCGTACTGCTGCATGGCGCGCAGCACCACCTGGGCCTGGGGCGAGTAGCCCGAGATGTCGAAGCTGGCCTTGAGCCGGAACCGGGCCCCCATGGGCGGGAGGTCCGGATCGGACGACGACCCCGCCTCGTGGCGGGCCGGCCAGATGTAGGAGGTGTCGGTCGACTCGGCGGTCATGCGGATGGCGTGGGTGATGACGCCCGATTGCACCTCGTCGTAGCGCACGAGCCCGGGGAGGATCGGGAGCCCGGCCGCATCCGCCGACGTCCATCCGGCCGGGCGCAGGGCGTCGGAGTCGAGGTTCCAGATCGCCCCCGACCCCGCGGTCGAGCCCGTCGGGCTGTACTGGGCGTCCCAGAGCTCATAGAGGGTGCACGTGGCGGGGTCGACCATGATGGCGTGGCGGTCGCCCGTGGACTGCTGACCGCCCTCAATCGGTGTGTCGGCGCCGAACGGGTACGGCCCAGGGTCGCTCTGGTCGGCGTACTGGAACGTGATCGGCACGAGTGGCTGTGACGGCGACACCACGGTGTAGGGGATGCCGTAGGGGTTGGAAGGATCGCCCGACGGTCCGAAGTCCGGGTGGAGGTCGGTGGTGGAGGCGTCCATGCTGGCGAGCCACTGCGCGCTGTGCGGGTCGACCGGCAGGTTCGCGATGGGGGTGTTCCAGACGTTGTCGGCCGGGAACATGGGGCAGTTGGGCGCTCCGGGCACCGGCGTGCCGGCCGACGCGACACCGGGCCGCGCCACGCTGGCCCCGATGCCCAGGCCCATCACCGTCGCCGCCACGAACGCGGCCGCGACCCCCCTCTGTCGTCGCTTCACGGGCGTCCCCTCCCGTAGGGACGGTACCGCACCCGCCGAGGGGGAGGTCACCGTCGTCACCAGTGGCTACCCCGGCAGCGGAAAGGCCGCCGGCAGCAGCCCCATCAGCTTGGGGAACAGCGGGGTGAACCTCCCCTCGCCCCAGCTGAGCCCGGGTTCGTTGGCGAAGGCCTGGGTGAGCACGCCGGCGATCATCGTCGACACCAGGTAGATCGCCTCCTCGGCGTTCGCCCCTGGCCCCAGTTGCCCGGCCGACACGGCGTCGGCCAACGCGGCGCGCTGGATGGCCACCATCTCGATGCTCGGCGCGAACGCCTCGGGGGAGGGCTCGAAGCTCGGGACCGGGCGCCAGAAGAGCAGTTGGGCCAGCGCACGGTGCTCCAGCGCCCAGCGCCCGCTGGCGTCGAGGCCGGAGCAGAGGGCCGGGAGGCCCGGCTCCGCACGCGACATCCCCTCACGGAGCGCCTCGAGGTGCTCGAGCTGGCCCCGGAGGAAGAGCTCGTCGTAGACCGCCATCAGGGAGGGGAAATACTTGTAGAGGGAGGGAGGCTGGACACCGAGGCGTCGCGCCACCTCGGCCAGGCTGAGACCGTTGACCCCCTCTTCGGTCATGACGTCGACCGCGATCGCCAGGATCTCATCAATGGTCTCCTGGCGTCGCCTCGCCCGCCGATCCGGCCGGGGACCCCTGGCTGACCGGTCCTCCACCTGCGACTTCGCTTCCACTCCGGTCACCGCTTGCAGTGTAGCTCAAGAAGTGCTTGACAGCAAGAGCTAATGGTATTAGCTTTCGTCGCAACGCCGAACCGAGGAGACAGCAATGGCGACCAAGAACCGCAGGTGGTGGCTGACCCAGGACAGTCACCGGATCGTGATCGACACGACGCCCGAGCACGTCTACGACCTGGTGTCCGACATGCCGCGGATGGGTGAGTGGAGCCCGGAGTGCCAGCGGGTGGAGTGGGCGGACGACGCCACCCGACCCGCGGAAGGCGCCACCTTTGTCGGGCACAACCGCGGTGGTCCCGCCGGCCTGATGAAGTGGTCGCGCCGGGGACGCGTGCTTGTCGCCGACCGGGGCCGCGAGTTCGCCTTCGTCACCGAGGAGGGTGGCCGCGAGTCGACCCAGTGGCGGTACCGGTTCGAGCCGGTGGATGGGGGCACGCTCGTCACCGAGTCCTACGACGTGAAGTGGATCCCGGCGTGGGCGCGGATCCTGGACGTCCCCACCAACCGGCACCGCGAGCTGCAAGAGGCGATGCGCCACACACTCGAGCAGCTGAAGAACGCGGCGGAGGCCAAGGACGAGGCGGACCAGCGATGAGCCTCGACACCCAAGGAGCCACGCCATGATCACGACCTACAAGGCCGCACCCGACATCGATGTCCTGACGTCGAACTTCCCGGTACCGGGGCTCGGGCTGATCCCGATCAACGCTTTCGTCCTGCACGCTGCAGAACCGGTCCTCATCGACACGGGTGCGGTGGTCGAGAGCGAGGACTTCATGACCGCGCTGCGGTCCGTCATCGACCCGGCCGACCTGCGCTTGGTCTGGCTGACGCACACGGACTTCGACCACATCGGGTCGTTGCACCGGCTGCTGGCCGAGAACCCGCACATCGGGGTCATCACCACCTTCCTCGGGGTCGGCATCATGGGGCTCGCGGCACCCCTGCCGATGGATCGTGTCCACCTGGTCAACCCGGGCCAGAAACTCAGCGTGGGAGACCGTTCCCTCACCGCGCTGCGGCCGCCGACGTTCGACAACCCCATCACGACGGGACTGCACGACGACCGATCCGGCGCGCTCTTCAGTGCGGACTGCTTCGGCGCCCTCCTCGCCGAGGTCCCCCAGAGCGCGGAGGACCTCTCCGATGACGAACTCCATCGGGGTCAGGTCTTCTGGGCGACCGTCGACTCGCCGTGGCTCCACTCGGTGGACAGCACCCTGTTCGCCAAGTCGTTGAACGAGCTCCGCGACCTGCATCCCTCGCTCGTGCTGAGCAGCCACCTCCCGGCAGCCTCGGGCGGCTCGTTGGAGCGTCTGCTCAGCTCCATTGAGACCGTGCCGGATGCGCCGCCTTTCATCGGCCCTGATCAGGCGGCGCTGGAGCAGATGTTGGGCGCGATGACGGGTCCCGCTCCCCACTAGACGCCCATCTCGGCCCGGGAAGCGGCACGGGGCGGTCCCGAGGCGACGATCCTGGACTTCGATCAGCAGCGCATCTGGGTCGTCGTCGCCGGGGCCGGCATGGGTCTGATGCTGGGCCCGGCCAACACGGACGCCGTCAAACCGGGCGGGGAACCTCTCCTACGGTGAGGCCACCGGCATCACGCAGACCATCCGGAACTTCGGCGCCAGCCCGTCGGTGCCCAAGGGCCGCCCACGCACCAGCGGGACAGAGGCGCCGGCGACAGCGTCTGCGACGCCGCGCTGAGGCGGCGATCAGCCGGGCGATCCCGCCCTCATGGCGAGGCCCCTGTGTGCCGACACTCACCGGGACGATCACAGTCCGCGGCCCGGGAACTGCCGTAACCTCGCGACGGCGCGTCGGTTGCTCGTCAGCCGCCGACGTAGAGGAGGCAGACATGGCGCACTTCGGGAACCGCATCGGGGTCGCGGTGGCAGTCGCCGCGACCGTCGGTGTGCTGGCCAGCGGGTGCAGCGTGGTGAACAAGGTCAAGCAGGCCGTGCACAACGTCGAGGGCAACAGGGCCACCATCGACTCGTTCAACCAGAGCCTGCAGTCGAACACGAGCGCGCCCTTCGAGGCGACCTACACGACGACGGGGAGCTCCCCGGCCACCGTCGTCTACGCGGTCGATCCGTCCAGCAGTGGTCTGGCGTTCCACGAGACCCAGACCGGCGCCAACGCGTCCAACCTCCAGGTGATCGTCAACTCGTCGGGCGAGTACGCCTGCAATCAGAGCGGATCGGCGGGTGCCTGGTCGTGCCAGAAGCTCCAGAAGGCCGACGCCGCCACCGAGAACAAGATCTTCGACTTCTACACGCCGTCGCACTGGATCTCCTTCCTCAAGGGGGTCTCGTTGGTGGCCGGATTGGCCGGTGACAAGGTGACCTCCTCGACGATGTCGTTGAACGGCTTCGACATGAGCTGCGTCGACCTGGTCGCTCACGGGGTACCGGGGACGAGCACCATCTGCAGCACGTCCCAGGGGATCCTCGGCTACGTCAAGGTGGCCTCGGACTCGACGAGCTTCCAGATCACCAACTACTCGTCGTCGCCGTCGGCGTCGCTGTTCCAGCTGCCGCCCGGAGCCACGGTCACCACCGTCACCACACCGACGACGTCGACGCCGACGACGTGAGCACGACCCGCATCGGGCTCGAGATCGGCTCGACGTGGGTCTTCGCCTCAGCAGTGGACTGGCCCGGGACCGCCGCCCGGCCGTGCTGCCCAAGGCCCCCCGGGGCGGTGGGCGCGACCGCGACGGCATCGCCGGTACGCTCCTGGAGGGGAGCACCGGCACCACGTGGCCGCTCCGCTATCTCATCCGCCGGGCGGCGTGGCATGTGCTCGACCACGCCTGGGAGCTGGAGGACAAGAGCCGCTGACGACGACCTTCATCACCCGCTACGACACGTCCGGACCGGGTGTCCGCCTCGCCGTGAAGGACCTCATCGACATGCAGGGCGAGCTCACGACAGCCGGCTGCCGTGCGGTGGCGGCGCGCGCGGTGCCGGCCGATCGCGATGCCGCGTGCCTGGCCGGGGCGCGGGCGGCGGGAGCGCGGATCGTCGGGCGTAGCAACCTCCACGAGCTGGCGCTCGGCGTGACGGGGGTGAACCCGTGGTTCGGGACACCGGTGAACCCGCTCGACCCCGCCCTCGTCCCGGGCGGCTCGTCCAGCGGTTCTGCCGTCGCGGTCGCGACGGGCCAGGCGGACGTGGCCTACGGGAGCGACACCGGCGGATCGGTGCGCATCCCCTCTGCGTGCTGCGGCACGGCGGGCCTCAAGACGACGTGGGGCCGGATTCCGCTCGACGGCGTCTGGCCGCTCTCGCCCAGCTTCGACACCGTGGGTCCCATGGCCCGCGACGTCTCGGGTCTGGTGGCCGGCATGCAGTTGCTCGAGCCGGGCTTCACGGTGGCCGACCCGCGTGGCGGCGACGACCTCGTGGTGGCCCGGCTGCCGATCGATGCCGATCCGGCGATCACCGATGCCATCGACTCGGCGCTCCAGCGGGCCGGCTGGCACTGCCATGACCTGCCGCTGCCGGGGTGGGACGAGGCCACCGTCCAGGCCGGCCTCCTCCTGGTGGTGGAGGCCTGGCAGTCGGACGCGGTGCTGGTCGGGGAGGATCCGGAGGGCATCGGTGACGACGTGCGCGCCCGTCTTCATCTGGGCGCGCAGTGCGACGACCGCACGGTCAGCGCCGCGTGGGTGGCCCAGCGCGAGTGGAAGGCCACCCTCGAGCGGGTCTTCACCGAGGTCGACATCCTCGTCAGCCCGACCCTGACGATCTTCCCGCCGCGCCTCGAGGACGGCGACGACCTCCTCGTGTCGCGCTGCACCCTCCCGGTCAACCTGGCCGGTGTCCCCGCGCTGTCGCTGCCCGTGCCTGCGTCAGCGCCGCTGCCGGCCAGTATCCAGCTGATAGGGCCCGCGGGCAGTGAGGAGCGGCTGCTGGCGGCGGGAGCGCAGCTCGAGGCGGCCGTCGCGGCCGACTGAGCCCGGCCACGGCAACCCTCACGCGTGGCGGCGCAGGAGTCCGCGGCCGATATCGGCCAGGTGCTCGCGCACGACGTCGGGCGACAGGACCTCGATCCCGTCGGCGAATCCGGCCAGCTGGCGGGCGACCATGAGCTCCGAATGTGCCCGCAGCTCCACGTCGATCAGCCCGTCTTCGCGTTCCACGCCCGGACCCACGCGATTCCCGAAGATGTAGCGCAGGATATCGAGGATGCCCGCGTCGGTCCGCAGTCGCACCGTGATCGGCGCGCGCTGGGCGTCCACGGTGGTGACGATGGAGCTCCACGCGCCAGCCAGGTCGAAGTCGTCGGGGCGCACGACGGCGCGCGCCGTCGCCAGTACCGACCGCACACGGCTCACCCGGAAGGTGCGCTGGCCGGCGTCGGTCCCGGCCACCAGGTACCACGTGTTGTTCTTGACCACGAGGCCGAGCGGGTGCACGGTGCGTGACGAGACGTGCCCGTCGCGCCGGCGGTAGCCCAACTCCACCTGGACCCCTTCGATCACCGCCTGTTGGAGCATCTCGAGATGTGGCGGCGGAGCCGGTTCCGCCTGATCCCATCCCGCCGGATCCCGCACGATTGCGCCGCCCGCCGCCTCCGCGTGCGCCCGGAAGGTCACGGGCAGGGCCCGGACCAGCTTGCGCAGCGCGGCCCGCACGTCCGGCGTTGCTGCCGCCGGTCCCGCGATGAGGAAGAGCGCCCGCGCCTCGTCGGCGCTCAGCCCGCTGAGGTCGGTGCGAGCACCGCCGATCAGCTCCCATCCGCCGCCCCGCCCGGGCTGGGAGTACACCGGCACCCCCGCCATGCTCAGGCCTTCGAGGTCCCGGCGGGCCGTGCGTTCGCTCACCTCGAGCTCACGGGCCAGCTCGGCCGCGGTCACGCGACCCCTGGCCTGCAGGACCAGCAGGGCGGCGACGAGCCGGTCGGCACGCATATGTCCAGTTTGGTCGAAAAGTGGCCAGAAGGTGGCCAGTTTCAGGGCGCACCATGACGAGCAGCACCGAGCGAGCGCCGGCCAGGGCCCGGCAGAACGGAGACGACACCATGCCAGGACTCGTACCCCCCGTGGCCGACGAGCGGGAGGCCCTTCTGGCCTTCCTCTCGCAACAGCGCGATGCCCTGCGATACGCCGCCCACGGCCTGAGCGTCGAGCAGGCGTCGGACCGGCCGACAGTGAGCGAGTTGTGCCTGGCCGGCCTCATCAAGCACGCCGGACTGGTCGAGCGGGCGTGGACCACCTTCCTCGTCAGCGGCGACACCGGTGTGTTCGTGCCCGCGGACGACTGGGCCGACGGCTTCCGTCTCGTCGGCACCGAGACCCTCGACGACGTGATCGCTCTCGCCGACGGGCAGGCCCGCGACACCGAGAAGGTGGTGCGCGACCTTCCCGACCTCGGCGCGCCGCTCCCGCCGACCGCGGACCTCGTGCCGTGGATCCCCGGGGGAACGGTATGGACGCCCCGCTGGGTCCTGTTGCACCTGATCGAGGAGACGGCCCGTCACGCCGGGCACGCCGACATCATCAGGGAGTCGATCGACGGGGCCGGCTGCTGGACGGTGATGGCGGCCGCGGAGGGCTGGCCCGAGCAGGACTGGGGCTAGGGCCGCGGCGCCACTGGGCGGGCCGTAGCCTGGCCGGTGCATGCAGATTGAGATCTGGTCGGACTTCGCATGCCCGTGGTGCGCGCTCGGGCTCGCCCGTCTGGACGCCGCGCTCCAGACCTTCGAGCACGCGGACGAGATCGCGGTCGCCCACCGGTCCTTCGAGCTGGACCCCCGCTCGCCCGCCCGCCGCGAGCGGCCGATGGAGGAGGCGGTGGCCGCCAGGTACGGGCTGAGCGCGGCGCAGGTCCGGGCCGGGCACGCGCGGCTCGCTGCACTGGGGGAGGAGGTCGGCCTGGCCTTCTACTTCGACCGGGTGCAGCTCGGGAGCACCTTCGACGCCCACCGGCTCGCCCAGGCGGCCCGCGGCACCGAGTGCGAGGAAGCGCTGGTCAAAGAGCTGTTCGTCGCGCACTTCACCGAGGGACGGCAACTCTCCGACCACGAGGTCCTGCGCGACGTCGCCACCTCCGTGGGACTCGCCGAGCACATCACGGACAAGGTGCTCGCCGGCGAGGCGTATGCCGACGCGGTGCGGGCCGACGAGGTGAGGGCGCAGGAGCTCGGGGTCACGGGCGTGCCCTACTTCCTGATCGGCGGCGCCTGGCCGGTGCCTGGCGCTCAGGACACCGAGACGATGCTGATCCTCCTCCGCCGCGCCTGGACCCGCTTAGGCCATTGAAGCGAGCATCTCGTCGATCATCTCCACGGTCGTGTTGGGATGCAGGAAGGCGAAGCGGGCCACCGTCTCACCCTCCCAGCTGGTCGGGGTGACGAACCCGACCTGGTCGTGCAGCAGGCGGGAGGACCACACGTCGTAGTCCGCCTTGGTCCAGCCGGGCCGGCGGAAGAGCACGATGGAGAGTCCCGGCTCGCGGACGAGCTCGACGTGGGGTAGCTCGGCGACCCGCTCGGCCGCCCTCTGTGCGATCGCGAGGCCCGCCTCGACGGCATCACGGTAGGCATCGAGCCCGTTGACGGCCATGGAGAACCACAGAGGCAGGCCGCGGGCCCGGCGCGTGAGGTGGAAAGCGTAGTCGCTCGGGTTCCACTCCTCGGGTTTCTCGCTGTGCAGCACCTCGAGGTACTGGGCGTCCTGCGTGTGGACCGCCTTGGCCAGGTTGGGCTGGCGGTAGATCAGCGCGGCGCAGTCGAACGGGGCGAACAGCCACTTGTGGGGATCGACGATGAAGGAGTCGGCCCGCTCGAAGCCGCCGAACCGAGCCCGCTCGGATGGCGCGAACAGCGCGGCGGCACCGCCGTAGGCGCCGTCGATGTGGAACCACAGCGCGTGCTCGGCGGCCACGTCGGCGACTCCGGCCAGATCGTCCACGATCCCCGCGTTCGTCGTGCCCGCCGTCGCGACGACGGCGATGACGTCGTCGCGACGCGGATCGTCCCGCAGCGCCGCTCGCAACGCCTCGCCGGTGAGCCGGTGGTCCGCCGTCGGGACGGTCAGCGTGCCGACACCGAGGACGCGGAGTGCCTTGCCCACGGAGGAGTGCGCATCCTCGCTGATGGCGACGAGCGGGTGCTGCGGTGCATCGGAGTGGCGTCGGTGGGCCGCCGTGTCGCGGGCCACCATGAGGGCCGACAGGTTGCCGGCTGATCCCCCGGCCACGAAGCAACCCCCGGCCTCGTCGGGGAGCCCGGCCTGCGCGGCCAGCACGCCGAGTGCCTGGTTCTCGGCGACGACGACGCCGGCGGCCTCGAGCCAGGAGGTGCCGTGCAGGGACGAGCACGAGACGAACATGTCGAAGAGCAGGGACGCCTTGGTGGGAGCGGCCGGGATGAACGAAAGGAAGCGAGGGCTGTCGCATGACACCACGGCGGTGGCCAGCTTGTCGATGAACAGTTTGAGCACCCCGGCAGCGTCGTTGCCCTCGGGCCTCATGAGGCCCGCCAGCTCGGAGCCGAGTGACTCGACCAGCCCCCCGAAGTCCAGCGGCACCGGATCCATGGACAGCCGCTCCCGGCATGCGGCGAAGATCATGTCGGCCATCGCGTCGTCGTAATGGAACATCGAGCTCGTCATCAGACGGGAGAACCTTGGAGTCCGGGCCCGGAGCGCCACGCCTCTTCGGCGCGGCTGGCCACCTCGTGCAGGGAGGATCCTGTCGCGGCGGCGACGAGCGCCACGTCGTCGAACTCCGGTTTGGCGCGCCCGTTGGTGATCTTCATCCGGACGGTCATGCCGTCGACGGTGATCTGTGCCATCTGGCGCGCCACCGGCCAGCGTTCCACGGCCGTCGCGCGCACCCCCATGGTCCCGGTCACCCGCACGATCTCGGAACGGAGCGCGTCGAGGTGCGCGGCATCCGTCAGGACATGCAGCACGTGCCCTGGCCGGCCCTTCTTCATCGTGACCGGACTCACCCAGGCGTCCAGCGCTCCCGCATCGATCACTGCCGCGACCGCATGGCCGAGCTGCTCGCCGGTGACGTCGTCGAGGTTCGTCTCGAGCACCAGCGCGAGCTGGCCGGGGCCGACGGGGGTCGACGCGGCCCGCCGTCCGATCACCACCTGGGTGCAGTTCGGCAGGTCGTCCATTTCGCCCGCGCCGCCGCCGAAGCCCGACGCGGTGACCACCATGTCGGGGAGCGGCCCGAACGACGAGCACAGGGCGGCGAGCAGCGCGGCGCCCGTGGGTGTGGTCAGCTCTATCCGGACGTCTCGCCCGTAGGTCGGGATCCCTTCCAGCAGCCGCACGGTGGCCGGCGCGGGGTTGGGCAACCAGCCATGTGCGCTCCGCACGGTGCCGCTGCCGGTGGCCACCGGTGACGCGTGCACCTCGTCGACACCGAGCACCTCGAGCGCGACGGCTGTCCCCACCACGTCGATGATCGCGTCGTGCCCCCCGACTTCGTGGAAGTGCACCTGGTCGACGGGCCGCCGGTGCAGGGCGGACTCGACCGCGGCCAGCGAGCGGAACACGGCCAGCGCCCGCTCCGTGACGCGCGCCGGCAGTGCGGCCTCCTCAATGAGGGCAGCGATGACCCCATGGGTGCGGACCACCACGTCGTCCCCGCGCACGATGGCGCGCGTGCATGCGATGCCGCCCCGCATGCCCAGCTCCACCTGGAGGTCCCAGCCGGGAAGGGCCAGCCGGCTCAGCAGGCCGCGGACCTCGTCGACATCGGCGCCGGCGTCGAGAAGCGAGCCGAGCGCCATGTCCCCCGCGATGCCGGCGAAACAGTGGAACCAGGCCACCGTCTGGTCATCTGATGGAGCACTCGTCACGGCAGGAGCCGGGCGATGGCGCATGCCGCGCCGTAGCCGTTGTCGATACCCACGACGGTGATGCCGGACGAGCAGGCGGCGAGCATGGTGAGCAGCGCAGTCACGCCCTCGAGCGCAGCGCCGTAGCCGGTGCTGGTCGGCACGGCGACGACCGGTGCCGGGGTCAGGCCGCCCACGACGCTGGCCAGCGCGCCCTCCATGCCGGCGATCACCACGACGGCATCGGCCATCGCAACGGTGTCGAGCTCGGCCAGCAACCGGTGCAGCCCGGCGACACCACAGTCGGCGAGCAGGGTCGGCGCGAACCCGAGCGCGTCCAGGACGGCCGAGCACTCGGCGGCGACGGGCAGGTCGGCGGTCCCGGCCGTGACCACGACGACGGAGCCATCCCGACGCGGCGCCGGCCGGAAGACGACCGTTGAGAAGGCGCCGCTCTCTGTGATGGCGGGGGGACCCAGCCCGAGGGAGGTGGCAGCCGCGGCGACCGCCTTCACCTGGGCTTCCAGCGCCCGCGTGAGCAGGACGGGGCCGTCGGTCGCGCCCAGGAGCTCCGCGACGACAGCGGCGGCATGTTCGGGCGTCTTGCCCGGGCCGTAGACGGCCTCGGGCATGCCGAGGCGCAGGTCGCGATGGTGGTCCACGCGGGCGAACCCCAGGTCCGAATAGGGCAGGCGGCGCAATTGCCGCACGGCGTCGTCGGGCGCGCACTGGCCCGCCGCGACCTGTTCGATGAGCAAACGAAGCGAAGAAGCGTCCATGACCTGCTCTATCCTGCCCAACTGTGAACCCGCCTGCGACCACGGTCGCCTACTTCGGCCCAGCCGCCACCTTCACCCATGAGGCGGTGGTGACCCAGCCGGACCTGGTCACGGCGGACCTGAGGCCTCTCGGATCGATCACGGCCGTCCTCGAGGCGGTTGCCCGCGGTGAGGCCGACCTCGGGTTCGTGCCCATTGAGAACGCCATCGAGGGCACCGTGAGCGCCACCATCGACGGGCTCATCCACGATGTCGACCTGCACATCCAGCGGGAGGTCGTCATGGACATCCATCTCCACCTGATGGCTCGTCCGGGCACCGGGCTCTCCGACATCAGATCGGTGTCGTCCTACCCCCATGCCCTCGCCCAGTGCCAGAAGTACCTGGCCGAGGCCCTGCCCGCAGTGGAGCAACGGGCGGCGAACTCCACCGCCGACGCGGCCCGCGTGCTCGGGGAGTCCGGCCCGCCCGACGCGGCGGCGATCGCGCCCCGGCTCGCCGCCGAGCGCTACGGCCTCGTCATCGTCGCCGAGGACGTGGAGGACCATCCTGACAATCAGACCCGCTTCGTCCTCCTCGCCCGGACCCGGGTCCCGAAGCCGACGGGCCATGACAAGACGAGCATCGTCTGCTTCCAGCGGGCCGACCATCCGGGCAGCTTGCACGGCATCCTCGGCCAGTTCGCGGCGCGCAACATCAACCTGACCAAGCTCGAGTCACGCCCGACGAAGCAGGGGCTGGGCGACTACTGCTTCGTGATCGACCTCTCCGGTCACGTCGGCGACGAGGTCGTGGCCGACTGCCTGCGCGACCTCCATGCCGGACTGGCCGGCGTCAAATTCCTCGGTTCGTACCCTGCGGCGGGGGAGCACGGAGCCGAGCAGCGGCGTCAGGCCGATGCCGCCTGGCAGGCCGCCGATGACTGGCTGCGCGGGCTGCGGGGCTCTATCGAGTGACGGGCTGCGCGGGGTTGTGCTCGAGCGATCCCGGCAGGCGGCGCGCCACGACGAGGGCCAGGACGGCCGCCAACGCTGCGACTGCGAAGGCGATCACCACGCCACCGGCGATCGGCCGGGAGCCCCTCGATACGGCGGCGACGGCCGCCCCACCGATGCCCACACCCAACGCGATCCCGAGTACGTCGGCGAGATTGAGGGATGCGGAGGCCCATCCCTCGCGACCCGACGGTGCGGCGCGCATCATCATCAGCGAAATCGGCGCGTAGCTGAGGCCCATGCCGAACCCTGCGACCGACCAGGCGACGAAGGCCTCCCACACCGGCACGCCGGGACGGAGTTGCCAGGCCATGCCGGCCGTCCCGGCCAGGATCAGCAGCAACCCGCTCTGTACCAGACGTGTCCCCTCCCACTGCTGGTTGAGGCGGGCCTGGAGCCACGAGCCTGCGGTCCAGGCCAGCGTCGATGCGGTAACGACCGCGCCGGCCATCAACGTGCTGTGGTGGCGCACCGTCGTGATGGTCAGGGTCACGTAGGCGTCGGCCCCGAAGAAGGCGAAGGTGAGGAGCCCGCGGCTCAGAATGGTGGCGGGTAGTCCCCGGGCGCCGCGCAGCGTGCCGGGCGGGAGCAGACGGTGGAGCGGCGCCAGGCCGACGAGCGCCGCGACGGCGGCCAAGCCGAGCCCGACGAGCACGTCGCGTGACCCGAGCGCCGCGAGGACGATGGCCGCACCGACAGCGGTGCGGACGGCATCGGCGACCCGGTGCTCGTCCGCCGGCGCAGCGTCCGGTCGGCCGAGCCGCAGGAGCGCGGGCACGGCGATCGGTCCGGCCACGGCGACCAGCGGGATCAGGCCGAGGAACACCCAGCGCCACCCGAAGAGATGCGCGACCGCCGCCGCCACGCCCGGTCCTACGATGCCCGGTACGACCCACGCCGTCGACAGCACAGCCATCATCCGCGCCCGTTGCGCCTCGCGCAGGCTGCGGCCGATGGCGACATAGGCGACGGCCGGAACGGCTCCCGCGCCGAGACCCTGGAGGCAACGCCCGGCGACGAGCACCCACATGGAGGGGGCCAGGCCGGCCACGAGAAGTCCGGCCGAGAACAGCGCCAGGCCGGCGACGTAGGGGCGCGTCGGCCCGTGCCGGTCGGCGTCGCGTCCCGCCACGACGATCCCGATGAGGGAGGCGAGCTGGAAGCTCGCGAAGGCCCACCCGTAGAGCTCCAACCCCTTCAGGTCGCGGGCCACCTCGGGCATCACGGTGACCACCGCCAGTGCTTCCGACGCAATGAACGTCACGGAGAGCACGAGCCCGAGCGTCAGGGCTCTCCTCTGCGGTGCCCACAGCCCGTCTCCCGAAACGCCCCGGCCCACGACGGGGAGACTACGGCCGGGAGCCGCTGGTACTCTGCGGTGGGAGGGCACATGGCGCTGCAGATCATCGACGTCGACCAACATCTCTTCGAATCGAGGACGACCTGGTCCGATCACATCGATCCCGCCCAGCGTGCGGATGCACTGTCCATCTCGGACGACGATGCGGGGTGGCCCTGGCTGACGTGGCGGGGCCAGCACCTCACCCCATTGGAGGTTCCCATCCCGGAACGATCGGCTCTGATCGGCGCGGACAGGCTGCGGAGGCTTCGGGGTGAACGGGCCCCGACGCCCTTCGAGGAGCTCGTCCCGTCGTCCTACCGACTCGCCGGCCCGCGTCTGGCGTCGCTCGACGAGTTCGGGGTGGACGCTGCGGTCATGTTCCCGAACTACGGCCTCTTGTGGGAGCAGCGGCTGTCGTCGGACCGCGTCGCACAGCGGGCCAACGCACGGGCCTACAACCGCTTCATGGCCGACGTCTGCAGCGAGGGTGCCGGACGACTCTTCGGTGTGGCACACGTCCTGCTGCACGACCCGGCCTGGGCGGTGGAGGAGATCAGGCGGGTGCGGGCCCAGGGCGTCCGCCTGGCCATGATCGCTCCCGCGCCCGTGGACGGGAAGCCGCTGTCGCACCCTGACTTCGACCCGGTCTGGGCCGCCTTCAGTGCCGAGGGTGTGGCACCGGTCTTCCATGTGTCCGAGTTCGAGAGCCCGCTCCACCCGGCCTGGCGGCAGGGTGAGCAGGAGGATGGCGAGCAGCTGTTCGACTCGATCTTCTTGTACCTGGCCCCTGCAATTGCCCTCGCCAACCTCATCCTGCACGGAGTGCTCGAACGATTCCCCGACTTGCGCATCGGCGTGGTCGAGCTGACGGCGAGCTGGGTGCCGAGCTTCCTCTTGCACATCGACGGAGCGTCGGACTTCTACACCCAGCGTCATGGTGAGCCGTTCCGCAGGCTGGCCGAGCGTCCGTCGGACTACTTCCTGCGCCAGGTGCGGGTGGCAGCGCTCCCCTACGAGATGCCCAACCGGCTTGTTCCCAAGGTGGGCGACGAGACGTTCATGATCGGCAGTGACTGGCCGCACGCGGAAGGTGTCGCCGATCCCATGGTTGCAGCCGAGCGTGCAGTGGCGGGGCTGACCGACCCGGCCCGCCGGAACATCCTGGGAGCCAATGCCGCATGGCTCCTCGGCCTGTGACCATCGACCTCGAGGCGTCGGCGGCCGAGCGCGAGCGGTTGCGCACGAAGTACCTCGAGGCACCGGCCGGACGTCCGGCGTCGAAGGCACGCGGTATCCACCACGTGGCGCTCCTGTGCTCCGACGTGGAGCGGACCATCCGCTTCTACCAGGAGCTGCTCGGGTTCCCGCTGGTCGAGCTGTTCGAGAACCGGGACTATCGGGGCTCGACGCACCTCTTCTTCGATCTGGGCCACGACAACACGCTGGCCTTCTTCGACTTCCCGGACCTCGGTCTCGGGCCCTACGCCGAGGTGCTGGGGGGTTTCCACCATCTCGCCATCTCCGTCGACAGGGCGCAATGGGACGCGGCCCGCGCCCGCCTCGAGGCGGCGGGGGTCCCGACACAGATAGAGAGCGAGATCTCCCTGTACTTCGCGGACCCCGACGGGGTACGGCTCGAGCTCATCGCCGAGGGCCTCGGCTCGCTGTACGGGACCCCACTGCACTGATGGCCGTCACGGGATTGGCCAACCTGGCCGTCAAGGTCAGCGATCTCGAGGAGGCCTGCGCCTGGTACAAGGCCGCCGGTGCCAGCGTGTCCGAGCCGGTCGAGTGGGAGAACGGACGCCGGGCGGACGTCAAACTCGGCGCGCTGGACCTGACCCTCTTCACGCGGGCGATTTACGAGGACGCCTGCGCACTGCCGGACGAGGGTTTCCTGCATCCCGCCCTGTTCGTGGACGACCTCGACGCGGAGCTGGAGCGCCACGAGGTCCTGTGGGGCCCGCGGACGGTCAGCGGCGCGTTCGGAACCCGCCGGATCGCCTTCGTGGAGGCTCCCGGCGCCATCCGTCTCGAGTTCATGGAGCAGGTGCAAGAGCCTCCGGGCTGACCTTCCCGACCCGGGTCATCACCCGGGGACAGGGCGCACACGTGTGGTGACCGGCGGTCGATGGCGAGTTGTGGTGCTTGCCCTCGACCACGACCAGTCGGAAGTAGCGCCGGGCCAACGTCGGGTCGATGTGGCGAGCGTGATCGGCGGCCAGATAGAGGGCCTGGCGCAGGCCGGCGTCTCCTGCTTTGGTGATACCCTTGTGTCCCGCCACCAGTCCGGACTGGTCGATCTTGGGCACAAAGCCGGTGAAGGAACGCGGCACTTCGGAATTGAGCGGGGTGCTGTAGATGGATCCGCGATCGCGTAGCGGGGGTCCACCAGTCTGAGGTTGTTCGACGACCGCAGATGGAGGACCCCCGTGGTGACTGACCCTACGCGCGCGC
>JBKQUM010000008.1:0-2978 GCA_052140165.1 Acidimicrobiales bacterium | reverse complement strand
TGTCAACGGTCATTGAGATCTCCCCACTGGCGGCCAAGTGAACTCCCCGCGGACGGACACGAGAAGTCCCCGCGGACGGACAAGGAATTCCCCGGGGACGGGCCGGGCTCGTGTCACTACACCAGGGGCGTCACCCCCTTGCCGTTGGTGGCGTCTTGGAGCCTGATCGACTCGCCTGAGGTCTCGACCACGTGGGCGTGGTGGAGGAGGCGATCGACCAGCGCGGTGGCCAGGCTCTTGCCCATCAGCTGGTCGAATCCCGAGGGGTGCAAATTTGAAGAGACGGCGAGAGACCGCTTCTCATAGGCCGCGTCGACCAGGCGATAGAAGCCCTCGGCGGCGTCGTCGCCCACCCCGAGGAGCCCGATGTCGTCGACCACGATGAGGTCAGCCCGAAGCACCGGGACGAGGGCCTTGCCCACCGTGTCGTCGACCCGGTGGCGGCGCACCAGCACGCCGAGGTCCTCGATGGAGAACCAGCGCACGGTGAGCTTTTCGTCGACGGCCCGTTGGCCGAGTGCTTCGAGCAGATGGGACTTCCCGGTGCCGCTCGGGCCGCAGACCACCAGGTTCTCGTGGCGGCCCACCCACTCGAGAGTCCGCAGCGCCGCCTCGGTGGCCGCCGTGATCGAGCTGCGGGCGGGGTCCCAGACGTCGAAGGTCTTGCCGGCGGGGAACTGAGCCTTCTTGCGGCGCTCTTCGATCATGGAGCGTTCGCGCCCCGCCACCTCTTCTTCGAGCAGGACCCGCAGCACTTCGGCGGGATCCCAACGCTGGGCCTTGGCGGTCGCCAGCACGTCGCCGGCCGCCCGGCGCAGGTAAGGCAGACGCAGCCGGCGGGCCAGCTCGATGACCTCGACCCCTGTTTGTGCCGATGCCGTCGTCATGACGCCACCTCGACCCGGCGGGCCAGGCGCCCCGCGAACTCGTCGGCCGCCCTGGCCAGCCCGTCGGCACTGAGCGCGGGATTGGCAAAGCCCACCAGTTGGTGGACCGCCTCGAGGTCGGCGAAGCGGGCGAATTCGGCCACGGCGCGCAGCAGCCAGCAGACGTCGGACAGCGTGTAGCCGTCGACCACGACGACCTCGGGGAGCACCTCGTCTCCATGATGCGTGCTCATCGTCCGAACCCCTCCCACGCCCCGGTGCCCGGTTGGAGCGAGTGCTCTTCGGCGATGCGGTGCACCGGGCTCGGCCGGGCCGAGAGGACCGAGGCCAGATCGCCGTGGGCAAAGCGTCCCGAGAGGGCACAGATGCCGAGCGCCTCGTCGAGGAAGCCTCCCTCGGTCGAACGGGCGAGGGTGAGTGCCTCGTCCATACGTTCGGTGATGCCCCGCACCCCATTCGCCGCCATCTCGGCCAGGTAGCGCCGGGCCCCTTCTCCGAGCGCCAAGAACGCCTCTTCTCGGGCGTTGGTGGCCCGAGGGGCCCGCTCGGGAGTCACCCGGCGTGCCGGGTAGTGGCTGTCGTCGATGACGATGTCGCCCGAGGAACCGGCCTGGTGGCGGGCCACCTCTTTGGGACCGTTTGCATCGACGGCGACGATGACCACCTCGTCTCCGCTGCGTCGGGCGAGCACCGTGCGGTCGGCCAAGGTGTGCGGCACCGAATAGCGCGCCCCTTGAAAGGCGACCAGCGAGGACCACGAGACGGTCCGGGTCTCCCCGAAGGCCAGGCTGTAGGGCTCGGCGGGGACGGCGTGCAGATGCGCCCGCTCGCGTTCGAGGCGGTCGACCGGCCGCTCACGGGTCACGGTGTGCACCCGGGCGTTGAAGCGATCGGTGGCCTCGGCACACGCTGCCTCTAAGGCGCCGAAGTCGCGGTATTCGCCGACCAGGTTGTCCGGGCGGGGCAAGACATCGGCCTTGGCCAACTTGACGCTCGACTCGGCGCCACCTTTCGACTCGGGGTCCGCCGGGACACAGGTGTGCAGCGACACACCGTAGTAATGCGCCACCGAGAGCATGGTGCGGTTGCGCACCGCCAGCCCGGCCACGTGCGCCGTGCTGACCGTGCGCTCGTTGTCGGTCAGCCAGTAGGTGGGCGCACCGCCCAGGACACGCTGGGTGCGGTCGAGGGCCGAGATGACCGAGGGCATGGTGCGATCGGGCAACGCGAAGATCACCCGAAAGCGGCTCCAGGCCAGCCAGGCGCAGAACAGCACCACCGTCACCCCATCGACCACGGGCCCTTGGCCGTAGTCGAACTGGAGCCACAGGCCGGGCTCGGTGATCCAGGGCTTATAGACGCGGTGGGTGCGACGGCCATGTTCGTCTTTGAGCACGGCCACGACACGGCGGGTGGTGCGTTCTGAGGCTTCATAGCCCATGGCGCAGAGCTTTCGGTGCACCACATCGGCGCGCACCTTGCCTCCTGAGCGCTCGACCCATTCTTCGATCTTGGCCAGGTAGGGGTCGCACACCTTGGGCCGCTCGAGCACCGCGGCCGGATCGAGCCCGGCTGCTCTGGTGGCTACATAACGGCGCACGGTGTGGTGGTCGACGCCGCACAAGGCGGCGGTGGCTCGGAACGAGCCGGTGAGGTCATAGGCCTCGAGAATCTCCATCATCTTCTCCTCGGACAACATGTTGGTGGTCCCTCCTCGGGTCAGTGGTTGGTTTGCCACTGCCACGATCTCGGGGAGGGACCCCAAAGTGGTGGATCTGCCGGGGAGCCCGGTGGCCGTCCGCGGGGAATTCCTTGTCCGTCCGCGGGGACTTCAGCTGTCCGTCCGCGGGGAATTCTCGTGACCGCCTATGGGGAGTTTCGCGTGGCCGTCGTCACACGACCGGGGTGAACAGGGCCACCCCGGAGGCCGCGGCCCGTTCGGCTTGGGCGAAGCGCTCGACGAACCGGCGGGCCTGGTCACCGGAGACCGATTCGGGCGTACTGCTGCGCACGACCTCTTGCAGCTCGCGTACGACCCGCTCGAGATCGCCGTAGAGGGCCTCCATGAGGGTCGCCGAGGGCACATCAAAA
>JBKQUM010000007.1:0-24135 GCA_052140165.1 Acidimicrobiales bacterium | reverse complement strand
GCATTCAGTAAACCCACGTCTTGTGAGCGGTGTCCGCAACGTGGTCTCGAGGGTGAACCCGCAGTTCAGAGGGTCGCAAGGCCAGATTGACTCCGGTTCAGTGGTTCAGTCAATCGCCGGCACGGTGAAGTCGACAGGGTGCTCACGAAAGTTAGCGTCTGGGCGAATTGGGGCCCCAGGAGGGTGTCATTTACCCGGCCTTCCTGGGCACCCCTCGGCCTGCCACGTGACCACTGCATGAGACACCCTGGCGGAGACCGTCGGCATTATTCACGCCTCCGTCGTTCGTGCTGCTCACCGACTGACTTCGGCCATCGGCGGCGCCACATCGGACGGTGTCTCGATCTTGACCGGATCGAGAATCCCGTACGCGACCAGCTTGACGCGGTCGGTGAGGAGGAACCACACCAGCGCATAGCCCCATACCAAGGCTGCGTATCCCCAGCCGAGGGGTGTCATGAAGACCCCGTACACGGCGATCAGGGTCGCCAGCGCCTGCGTGCCGAGCACGGCCAGCAGGAGGATCCGAGCGGGCCGTATCGACCAGAACGGGCCGCGGGTGCGTGCGAGGAAGATGGTCAGGTGTCCGGCGACCGAGAGCGTCAGGTACATCAAGGTTTGCAGGTGCGCATGGTCGAGGTGGAACACCTTGTCGCCCAGGTAGAACAGGCCGAAGGCGGCGATCGGACCGACGACGCCGAGCACCGTGGCGATCCCCAGCACGAGGCGCATGTTCCAGGCCTCGGGCTGCTCCCTGTAGCGGACCTTGTCGTAGGCGATGGACAAGATGGCGCCGTCGTTGAGCAGCGCCAACATCACGATCTGGATCGCCGTGACCGGGAAGAAGTTGTAGATCAGGATCACGGCCGAGACGAACAACAGCACGCGGAGCGTCTCCGCGATGCGGTAGATCGCGTAGCTGTTCATCCGCTGGAAGATCCTCCGGCTCTCCTTGATCGCGTCGATGATCACCGAGAGCCCGGGCGTGGTCAGCACGATGGATGCCGCTGCCCGCGCCGCATCCGTGGCATCCGAGACGGCGATGCCGCAGTCGGCCTTCTTCAGCGCAGGGGCATCGTTCACCCCGTCGCCCGTCATGCCGACGATGTGACCTCGCTTCTGGAGGACGTCGACGATGTGGAACTTGTGCTCGGGGAAGACTTGGGCGAACCCGTCGGCATCGTCGATGGACTCGGCCATCGCCGCGGTCTCTTCGCGTTTCACGTCGCCCAGTCCGGTGGCATCGAGGATGTTCGTGCCCATCCCGAGTGTCTTGGCCGTTTCCCGGGCGATGGCCAGGGCGTCACCGGTGACCATCTTGACGTCCACGCCCATCTGGAAGGCGGTGGCGATTGTCGCCTTGGCGTCGTCACGTGGTGGATCGAACAGGGGCAGCACTCCGACGAAGTTCCACGGACCGTCCCCTTCGGCCCGGGCCACGCCCAACGAACGGAAGCCTCGTGCCGCGAACCCGTCCACTGCTGCGTCGACCTCGGTCTTCACCTGCGGCGCATTGGCCGACAGCTCCAGGATCACCTGGGGCGCACCCTTCGTCACCTTGAACGATGACCCGTCGGTGGCGGTGACGGTGGCTTCCGTGCACTTGCGGACCGCATCGAAGGGCTGGAACTCGACCACGTCGTAGTCGTCCAACGACTGATCGTCCGTCAGTCCTCCGAGAACGGCCAGATCGATGGCGTCGGCGTCGTCGGCGCGTGAGGCCAGTGATGCGTCGAGGATGACCTGACCGGGTGGGAGCTCGCCGACGGTGTAGGGATCGCCCAGGGTGAGCTTGTTCTGGGTCAGGGTCCCGGTCTTGTCCGTGCAGAGCACGTCCACGCCGGCCAGCTCCTCGATGGCCACCAACCGGCTGACGATGGCCTTCTTCGAGGCGAGCACCCGGGCGCCGACCGCCATCGTCACCGACAGGACCGTCGGCATCGCCACGGGAATGGCGGCCACGGTGAGGACGAGGGCGAACTGCAAGGTGGTGAAGAACGGGTCCCCGCGGATGGTGGAGACGATGATGATCACCACGACCATGGACAGCGCCAGGATGATCAGGAAGGTGCCGATCTTGAGGACGGCCCGTTGGAAGTGGCTGACGGTCTGGGCTTCTTGGACGAGCTCAGCGGTTTTCCCGAAGTACGTGTGCGCACCCGTGGCGTAGACGAGTGCGCCGATCTCGCCCTGGCGGACGATCGAGGCGGAGAACACCGCGTCGCCGCTCTGGCGGCTGGCCGGCAGCGACTCCCCGGTCAGGGCCGACTGATCCACTTCGATCGGGTCGCCGTCGAGGAGGCGTGCGTCTGCGGGCACGATGTCACCCAGGCGCAGGCGGATGACGTCTCCGGGTACGAGTTCACGCGAGGGTGGAGTGACCCATTCGCCGTCCCGTTTGACACGGGCCTTGATCGCCAACTCGGCCTTCAGGGCGGCGATGGCTTTGCCCGCCTGGCGCTCTTCCCAGAACCCGATTCCGGCGTTGGCCAGGAGCAGGACGAGGATGATGAAGAAGTCGGGCCAGTGTTTCAGCACTCCGGAGAGGATCACTGCTGCCTCGATCATCCAGGGGATGGGCCCCCAGAAGTAGGTGAGGAACTTCAGCAGCGGGTTGACCTTCTTCTCCACGATCTCGTTCGGGCCGTACTGCGTCAGGCGTTTCTCCGCCTCGGCCTGGGTGAGGCCATCGGGCGACGACCCCAGCCGCTTCTCGACCTCAGCGACGGGAAGGGTCTTCAGGTCGTCAAACGCATCGGGCTTCGAGCCCGAAGCCTCGCGTTCGGTACCCGTGGACTCCATCGCGGTCATTCTCCTGCCTTTGCCCTGTCGGCAGCAGTCTGACCGTTCCGGCGGCGCCCCGAGATGCCGGTGGTGGGCAGGTCGGTCCCCAAAGTGCTGGGCCGTATTTGGGCAGGCCCGCGCCACCGCCACAGCACCCGCATTCGAGCCGTTCTATGACGGGGTGAACTCGAGCAAGCAGGTCAGAGATTCAAGGCCTCATTGGGCCGGCCGACTGGGGCAACGCTATGCATCGAGCCGCGAGGAGTGTCTTCTAAATTCCCAACGAGTGGAACCAGATGAGGTAGAGGGCATTTCCCGTGATGTCGTGGCCGCCAGCGTCGCGACATACTCAGCCGACCCGGATGCTTTCGCCGCCTGTGGCGCTATGGCGGTCGCCGGTCCTTTCGCTGCGTTTGCCGCTGGACTCCGTTCTTCGGCGACCGTGCTTGATGCCGGCTGCGGCCCAGGGCGAGATCTGGCTCGCCTGGCCGAACTCGGCCACCGGGGAGTAGGAGTCGATCTGAATCGGAGTTTCATTGACCGGGCCAGAGCCCATGGGCCGGTCGTGCTGGGTGATCTGCGGTCACTGCCGCTGATGTCAGCTTCTTTTGATGCCGTGTGGGCCAGCGCCTCCTTGATCCATCTACCACGCGACCACGCTGCACTCGCACTTGAAGAACTTGCCCGGGTCGCGAGATCGGGCGCCCCCATCAGTGCATCCGTCAAGATCAGCGGGGTGACGGGATGGGCCGACGACATGCCTCTGGGAAGACGTTGGTTCTTCGTCTGGACGCCTGACGAATTCGCTGAGGCGGTCGGCGGAGCTGGACTGTGCGTCGAGGAGGTGCTGGTCGATGACGAATGGGTTGAGGTCCGGGCACGTCGATAGTCGACGAGAGGCGCCGCCTCGCACAGCCCATATGGGCCGTTCCGGGCGCATGCAACTCTCGCATGCATCGGTGCCTTAATACTTCTTCGCTGGATCGATTCTGCGTTGATCATGCGGTGACTCTTAGGCCAACGTTGCCCTGGTCGCTGCCAGGGCGTTCGCGAGGTACCGCCTCTTCGCGCGCTGAACCCCGAAGCTCGGACACCGCGCGCCGATTCCCGGTATCCTCTGGGGTCGGTCAATCGACGTTGTCCCAGTGTCTCCGCCGAGAACGCCCCGCAAATTCAGCGCCCGGTCTCGCTGAGTGGTGGGAATCGGAGACCGAACGAAATGACGCTTGGGTACGTGAGCATGGGCGAGAACGAACACAGTCAGCGCACCGAGGACTGGTTCGAGCAGCGCGACCCTTCGACGGGAGCCCCAGTTCGATTCGTCGAACGTCGCCGGGGTGACCGGCGCCGCAGCGCCAAGCGACTCATCGAGGCCCTGCCGCAGCACGCCGAACCCCTCCCCACGGTCAGCCTGATCATCCCGACCAAGAACGAAGCGCGCAACGTGGCGGAAGTTCTGGAGCGTCTCCCCGACATGGTGTCTGAGGTCGTCCTCGTCGACACGCGCTCCTCCGACGTGACAAAGCTCATGGCGAGCTCGGCGCGTCCCGATGTCCGCATCATCGAGGAGCCCCGACCCGGCAAGGGCTATGCCCTCCGGGCCGGTCTGTCGGCTGCTACCGGAGACGTACTTGTCGCCATGGATTCGGACGGGAGCATGTCCCCCGAGGAGATACCCCGCTTCGTGCTGCCCCTTCAGCACGGGTTCGACTTCACCAAGGGATCACGGTTCATGGCCGGTGGAGGGTCTCTCGACATCACCCTGATCCGGCGCCTGGGCAACCGGGCGCTCGTCGAGACGGTGAACCTTCTCTTCAAGATCCACTTTACGGACCTCTGTTACGGGTATTTTGCGATTCGTCGGATCTTCCTCGAACCTCTCGACCTACGATCGGCAGGATTCGAGATCGAGACCGAGATCATCCTGCGAGCGCACGTCATGGGCCTCCGAATCGCGGAGGTTCCAAGCGTTGAGCTGCCTCGACGCACCGGAACATCGGGACTCCGGGCGGGGAGCGACGGCGTACGCATCTTGCGGACGATCCTCAGCGAATACCGCTCTTCGAGCAAGCACACGAGGTCGCCGGAGGCCTGAGATGCGCACTGTCTAGGGTCTTCGGCCGTGGCACCTTTCCGGGCTCCGGTGATGAGCCGGCGAGGCTGCGCCGCTCCACTGCGAACGACCGGATTTCGGAGCCATAGCGCAGAGGTTGAGACGGCGCGGGGCACGAACTGCTGAGAGCCACCTCTTCGTCTGGAAATGTCTCCAGCGAACCGTCCGATGTGCCGAAAGACAGATGGGCCCGGTGTCTCGGGCGCGAGAGGGAGCGGCGTGGAGGATCGTGTTGGACCGTGAGCCGAGACGGGCGTGGGCTCGCCCGTGGCTGTCCCTCCTGGGAGGGCTTCTGCTGCTGGTCGTGTGGACCATCGTCGGAGTGGGAGACCAGGCCCGAGCCTCGACTGACGCGTCCCGTCTCATCGCCACCTCGGATACAACCCTCTCCGAATACGGCGGCGGCGCTTTGGTTGCCGCCGATCCGAGCGGCGGCTACTGGACGACGACGGAGGGCGGGGCCGTCACCGAATACGACGGCGCGCCGGTGTTCGGATCACCTGCTCTGGCGGGAGTCCACCTCAACCAGCCGATCGTTGGGATGGCGTCGACGCCCGATGGGGGTGGCTACTGGATGGTCGCCTCCGACGGTGGCATCTTCAGCTACGGGGACGCCGCATTCTTCGGGTCCACCGGGTCCATTCACCTCAACCAGCCGATCGTTGGGATGGCGTCGACCCCCGACGGGGCTGGCTACTGGATGGTGGCCTCCGACGGTGGCATCTTCAGCTACGGGGACGCCGCGTTCTTCGGGTCGCTTGCTGGCGGGGGGAACAGTGTCCTCGGAATAATCGTCAACCCTCTGGCTCGGAATTACACCTTGGTGGAGACGACGGGGACCGCTGTCAGCTTTCCTCCGGCGTCGTACCCGATCGGCACCGTCGAGAGCTCCGAACCATCTGGCTACGGACCCATGGGAGCGAACGCGCTCCCCGGTTACACCCAGACCTACGTGAACGACTTCACTGGCACGGCGTTGCCTGCTGGGTGGGATGCCTACAGCGGAGCACCGGGCAGCGACCCTGGCGCGCAATTCGGAAGTGCGCATGCAGTCGTCTCCGGTGGCATGCTCCAACTTAACACCTGGAGAGACCCAGCCTACGACAACGAGTGGGTCACCGGCGGAGTCTGCCAATGCGGGCATGGACAGACGTATGGCGCGTACTTCGTGCGCTCGAGGGTGACCGGAACCGGGCCCACGCAGGTCGAGTTGCTCTGGCCGGTCGCCAACGACTGGCCACCGGAAGTCGACTTCAACGAGACCTCGGGAACGACCACTGGAACGAGCGCCACCGTCCATTTCGGCGCGACGAACGGCGAGGACCAGCGCACGCTCAGCATCGACATGACGCAATGGCATACGTGGGGTGTCATCTGGTCACCGAGCTCCATCGAATACACCGTCGACGGTCACGTGTGGGGCATCGTCACGAAAGCCTCCGAGATTCCGGATCAGCCCATGACGCTGGACCTCCAGCAGCAGACCTGGTGCGCTTCGGGTTGGGCCTGTCCGACGGCGCCGCAGTCGATGCAGGTCGATTGGGTGGCGGAGTACAGCCGATGATGAGGTGCCGGTGTGGGCCTCGTCCGAGCATGCCAATGACACACGGCTGTGATCGCGCCGCGGCACGGCTTGAGGAGTCACGGTCCGGATGACCGTCTCCGTCGTCATCTGCTCCTACAACTCGGACCGCTGGCACGACCTCGCGGCTGCCGTCCGATCTTGTGCGGACCAGACCCGTCCGCCGGACCAGGTCGTCGTCGTCATCGACCACAACGAACCGTTGCTCCACCGCGCCGTGCTCGAGTTGGAAGGTGCCGTCGTCCTGGCCAATCGCTTCTCACGAGGGCTGTCGGGAGCTCGCAACACCGGTATCGCGTGTTCCACGGGTGACGTGGTCGCCTTCCTCGACGACGACGCCTACGCCGATCCTCAATGGCTCGCCAATCTCGTCGGACCGATGGCCGACCCGTCGGTCGCCGGAGTCGGGGGGTGGGTCCTCCCCCACTGGGAGACGGCTCGACCGGAATGGTTTCCCGAGGCGTTCTACTGGGTGCTCGGGTGTAGCTACGTGGGCCTCCCGACTACGGATGGGCATCTGCGGAATCCAATCGGCGCGAACATGGCCATACGCCGCCGCGTCTTTCGCTCCGTCGGCGGCTTCGCCTCGGGCCTCGGAAGAATCGGGAAGGTGCCGCTCGGCTGCGAGGAGACCGAGCTCTGCATCCGATACACCGGACGCTTCCCCGATCAGGAGTTCGTCCTCGCGCGAGACGCCGTCGTCCATCACCGCGTGCCGGCCTGGCGGCTCACCTGGCACTACTTCTGGACGAGGTGCTGGGCGGAGGGGATCTCCAAGGCTGCCGTGTCCTCATTGGTGGGACCGGCCTCGGGCCTCGCCGCCGAGCGCCACTACCTGGCACGGTCGCTGCCCAGGGCGTACATGCAGAGTGTGCGATCGTTGCCTCGCCACCCTCGTTCTGCATCGGCACGGGCCGGCCTGATGGTGACGGGCACCGTGTGCGCCGCCGTTGGGCTGCTCTGGGGCAGAATGGCGCTCAGGGTAAGCCCGATCGATACCCGGAAGGATGATCTGGGACTCCGCGATCTGGATCATCTCCTCCAGCCGTTCGAGGCCGTGGACGTCGCCAGTGAAGCCGATACTCGAGCAAGCGTGTTGCGGTAATTTTCGTCTATGTCGAGTCGCCGGCTCCGCACCGGAGACGGAAAGCGCGACATGCCCTCGCCTCCGAACATCTGGCAACCGATTCCTTTGATTCAAGTCGACCTCGATGCGCCGCCGAGGTCGGTTCCCCCCGACGTCGGTCCGGGCCGGCGAATATGGATGGAGGCCGTCAGGAGAGGTCACGTGGTCGGGGTGATGGAGACCCGGACCGACTGTGACGGCGTGTCGGCCTCGGAGCTCTCGGAACTGGCGCGCCGGTTCCCCGACGACCCGCCCCCACGCGATCCGGCCGTTCCCGACCAACTTCTTCCCCGTGCGTCCGTCGTCGTCCCCACGCTGTGCCGGGACCCTCCCGCGCTACTCCGGACCATTGACGCACTGCTGGCCCAGGACTACCCGGACTTCGAGGTCATCGTGGTCGACAACCGCCACGACGCGCGCGGGGGACCTCTGCCTGCATTCCCGGTCGGCTCGCGGGTGCGCGCGGTGGAAGAGCGGAGACGCGGCATTTCGGCGGCGCGCAACCGGGGGGTGGCGACGGCCACGAGTGACATCATCGCCTTCACCGACGACGACGCCGTCGTCGAGCGCGACTGGCTTCGTGTGCTCGGTTCGAGGTTCGCCCTCGACCCCGAGGTCGAGGCGATCGGCGGAGCTGTCCTGCCGAGCGAGCTGGAGACGGAAACCCAGCTGTGGTTCGAGGAATTCTATGGCGGCTTCACTCGATCGTTCCGGGCGGAAACATTGAGTGGAAGGCGACGTCAGGGCGGCGTGTTCCCTTATGCCCCGGCCAGGTTCGGGGCCGGGTGCAACATGGCGTTCCGTCGGTCGACGCTGGTGCGGATGGGGGGCTTCATCACGTCTCTCGGTACGGGCACCTCCGCCAGGGGTGGCGAGGATCTGGCCATGTTCATAGAGCTGATCACCTCCGGCTCGACCGTCGCTTTCGAGCCCGCGGCGCTCGTACGGCACTCCCATCGTCGCACCCAACGCGAGTTTCTGCGCCAGGTTCGCGATTACGGAACGGGCCTCACCGCTATGTTCACGGCCCTCATCGTGCGCAACCCGAGGCACCTGGCGGCCCTGATCTACCGCCTCCCGGCGGGACTTCGCCTCCTCGTCCGGCCGCGGGCACAGCGCTCACCGAGTCTGCGACCGAGCTACCCGCGACGGGCGTTGGCCTACCAGGTCATGGGCATGGCCACCGGCCCGGTCGCGTACGCCCGCAGTGCCGCCAGGGTTCGGTGGTTCCCGTAACCGCGATACCGCCGATGGCGGAGGCGAAGGGTGATCGTCTCGTCAAGAGCGCCTTTGCGCTCCTGACCTCCACCACAACCGGAGCGATTCTCGGGTTGGTGTTCTGGGCGGTGGCCGCCCACCTCTACAACGCCCAGGACGTCGGCTACGGCGCCGCCGCCATTGCCGCCATGACCGGCCTGGCCAGTGTGGCGCAGCTCAACCTCAGCGTGATGTTTCCCCGCTTCCTCTACGCGGCCGGGGCCCGAGCCACCACAGTCCTGGTGGCGGGGTACGGCGCAGCTGCGCTCCTGGCGGCGGCGGTCGGCGTCGCCTTCCTGACTTTGACCGGCCACCACCAGTACATCGCCCGAGGCACATTCGCGCTCCTGCTCTTCCTCGCCGCCGTCGTCCTCTGGGTGGTGTTCACGATCGAGGATGCCGCTCTCATCGGCCTACGAGCCACGTTCTGGGTACCGGTCGAGAACACGTCGTTCTCCGTCATGAAGATCCTGCTCCTCCCCGTCTTCGCGATCCTCGTCCCGGTGTCGGGGGTGTTCCTCTCATGGACGGTGCCGGTGATCGCGTGCATCATCCCCGTCAACTACTACCTCTTCCGGAAAGTGCTCCCCGCCCACGTCGCCTCATCCGCTGGACGGGGCTCCCTCCCGCCCCGGCGTGTGGTCGGATCGGTTCTGGGCGGCGAGTACATCGGGGCGATTGCCTTCGTGGCACTGAGCGTCGTCCCGGCGCTCCTCATCGTCACGAAGCTGGGTGCAGTGCAGACCGCCTACTTCCAAACTCCCTGGCTCGTCGGAACCTCATTCGACTTCATGCTCTTCAGCATCGCGACATCTCTCATCGTCGAAAGCAGCGCGCGTCCGCAGGACGCTGTACGGCTGGTCCCGAGAGCGGTTCGCCTGGCGTGTCTCATTCTCATCCCCGGCTGCATCGTGCTCCTCGCCGGCGCGCCGGTCATCCTCTCGGTGCTCGGCCACGGGTACGCGGAACACGGAGCCGCTTTGCTGCGGTGGTTGGCCCTGGCCCTGCCGTTCATGGGCGTGAACGTCCTCTATCTCACCTTTGCCCGCATGGGACGCCGGGTCCGACGAATCATGGCGGTGCAGGTGGGCCTGTCGCTCACCATCCTCGCCCTGACCGAGATCCTCATCGGCTCTCTGGGCATCACCGGTGCGGGCATCGCTTTCTTCGCCGGCCAATCGTTGATGGCATGTATCGTCCTTCCGTCGGTGATCCGCCAGTACCGGCGTGCCGGCATGGCACCGGGCTTCGCTCCGCGTGGTGCGCTGGTGGTTCGTGATACCGAGGTGAGCGGGCTGCAGGAGCACCCGTTCGAGGGCACGGGCCCACACACCGAAGAGAGCGAGGGAGGTGCACCGTGAGCCCACCCGAGGGGACGGAGCCGCTTCGTGCCCCATCCCGCCACCGCCCCGGTGGGCCGGGCGTCGTGAATCGTCGGCGGAGCGACCTCACGAGATCCGTGATCTCCATCGTGGTGCTCCTCGCCGACATCTTGATGCTCTACGCGTCGGTGGCGAATCTGCACGGTCAGGTGCGCGTCGTCCTCGGGTTCGCTCTGGTCGGCGTCATCCCGGGCTGGTCGATCGTCGGACTGATGAGGCTCGAGAACCCCGCTCTGGAGATCGGACTGACCGTCGTGGTGAGCCTGGCCGTCTGCATGATGGGCGCCCAGATCCTGTTGACGCTGCATGCCTGGCACATCGTCGCCCTGCAGCAGGCGCTGTGCCTGATCTGCATTCCCCCGCTGGTCTGGCAAGCCTTGGCTTTGCCGGCGGGGCGGGAACACCCGTCCTGATGGTGGCTGCCGATCCCATCGCTGCAGCACCACTGACCCTCGCAGTCTTGATCGCAAGCATCGTGCTCCTGTCCGTGCGGGCCTGGCTCGGGGTGACGGGAGCCACCGTGAACCGGAGGTCGGCCCTCGTGCTGAACGGATTGATCGTCCTGTTCGTGGCTGTCTTCGGGGTGATCGTCATCGTCAGGTTCGCCACCCTTGCCTGAACGCCGACACATACCATGACGTCGGCGCGGCGGTTCAGCGCCCTGCCCGAGCCGCCTGGCGGCTCGTCGCTCTGGCTCGGCTCCACCGGTCTGCTGCTGTGGTGCGTCAGCGTCGTGCAGGCGGACTTCTCTCGCATGGGCTCGTTCGGGTTGGTCACCGTATTGGGCTGGCCCTATTTCGCAGGCCTAGCCCTCCTCGTCGCGGGGTTCGCGATGGAGCTACTGCACGTCCCGCTCCGTTCGGGGAGGGTTCTCGTTCTCGTGGTGGGTGTCATCGTCGTGCTCTTCGGCACGGCTTCTGCCGTGGAGCCCACGGCCCGCCTCACCGATTCGTGGGTCCACGCCGGCTTCGTCCAGTACGTCTTTGAACACGGACGGGTACTCGAGAACTACGACGCGCGGTTCTCGTGGCCGGGAGGCTTCTCCCTCGGAGCCGTTCTCGTGGGGTCCACCGGACTGCCGAGCGCCGTCGACCTCCTGCGCTGGGCGCCTCCGGTCTTCGAGCTGCTCTACCTGCCGCCACTCCTGGTGATCGCCCGGTTCAGTGGCGTCGGCGTGCGCGCCGGTTGGCTCGGGGTGCTTCTCTTCTATGCCACGAACTGGATCGACCAGGACTACTTCTCCCCCCAGGCGCTCAACTACCTCTTCTATCTCGTGGTCCTCGCGACGGTGCTGGCTTGCTGGCAGCCCTCACGAATCGGCGTCGCCGCACGATTCGGCGGCGCAGTACGTGATCGCCTCGCGGCCGCGCGTGGTGCACTCACCCGCCGGCGTCTGGCCGGGCACGACGCCGTCTCCGCCTGGAACAACGGCCGGGTCCTCGCCGCGCTCGGACTCCTGAGCCTCCTAATGCTCGCCACGGCGATCAGCCACCAGCTGACTCCGTATGCCCTGATCCTCGCCCTCGCCGCGTGCTTGATGACTCGCCGCCTCGGTCGGCCCGAGCTGCTCCTCATCGCCATGCTCCTGGCGGTCGGGTGGCTCAGCCTGGGAGCAAGCAACTACTGGATCGGTCATCTCTCCGACATCTTCGGCTCTGTCGGGCACGTGAGCAACACGTTCGGATCGAATGTCACACATCGTGTCACTGGGAGCAGTAGCCATCGGTGGGTGGTCGATCTCCGCATCCTAAGCACGACCGGACTCTTCGTGCTGGCTGGGATCGGCGCCCTCCGGCGCTCACCGGACTCGCGCTCGTTGGAGCTGCTCGCCGCTGCGCCGTTCACGCTGTTGGGGTTCCAGAGTTACGGAGGAGAGGGCCTGCTGCGGGTGGTTCTCTTTGGGCTGCCCTTCACGACGCTCCTGGCCGCGTCAGCCGTCCTCCCGAATCGCGTCGGACCGATCCGCTCCGTCCTTCCCGAAGTTCGCCTCGGGCGCCAAGGGCGCACGGTCCTGCGAGCGTCGGTGATCGTCATGGTCCTGGGCTTCTGCCTCCTCACCACGGTGGTCCGCGGCGGGAACGACGCCTTCGAGGCGTACTCCACCGGTGAACTCTCCGCCGTGAACTTTGCCTACGACCACGTCCGCCCCGGGGAGATCATCGGCGCGGTGGCTCCCTATCTTCCCATCGGTCAGGACGACGTCGGCACCATCCCCGTGTACGTCGCGGCGGACCAGGCCGGGCCCGTCACCCGGCAGACGCTCCAGTCCGACTTGCAGCGCACACGGCCCTCACTGATCATCCTCAGTCAGTCCCAAGAGGCCTGGGGGGAGATCGTGGAGGACTACCCCAAAGGATGGGAGCGCACCCTGGCGGGCCAACTCCAGCGAGATGGATACCGAGTCGCCGCCACGTGGCCGAACGCGACCGTCCTACGGGCGACGAGCACGCCGTGACGACCACGTCGCCCATGCCGCAGTCAAGACGCGCGGGACTCCCGTGCCGCTTTCGCCGCCGCGTATGCCGTGACCAGCGCCTCGACGAGCCAGTAGCGCAGACCGAGCCACCTCAGATAGCGCTTCGACTCGCGCCAGAAGGCCTCGGCCGTGCGTGACATGCTCCCGTCGGCGATGACCTCCCCGAGACAGGTAGGGAAGATCCGGATGGGGACCCCTGCGGGCGGGCTCCTGCGAGCCGGTGGCGACTGACTCTGACCGATGGCTCTGAGATACCCCTCACTGATGTCGAGCCCGGCGCAGAGGAAACTCGCAGCCCCGCCGAAGGCGCGGGCATTGAAATCGATGAGCCAGTCGACTCCCTCCCGGTCACGGATGACGTCGATGTTGACCAGCCCGGTGCATCCCACGACCTCGAGAGCCCTCCGGCCGAGTGCCGCCAGCTGACCGTCGGCCACGGTCTCGATCTGGCTGGCGGAGCCCGTAGGTTGCCTCCATGCGGACACCCAATAGGTCAGTTCCTGCTCGATGCCGCACTCCCCGACGGCCGCACCGTAGTTGTACTTCTCGCCGTCGACGTACTGCTCGCAGAAGTACCGCTCTGGGTGTTCGCCCCAGGTGGCGGCCACCCGATGGAGGGCTGGAAGGTCATGGACGATCCGGATCTGGTCGCCGCTGCTTCCCACCCTCGCCTTCAGCACCACAGGGAATCCCAAGATGCGCGCCACGGTCTCTGGCGACACGCCAGGCATCGGGAGAATCGCTGGGACGCGGATCCCCGAGGCATCCAGCCGTCGGGACAGCGAGATCTTGTCCATCGCCGCCAGGCGTACTTCCACGCCGTGCACGATGCCGCATCCCATGGACCCGAGCGCGTCGCCGATCGACGCGCTCAACGCCTCGACGAACTGGACGTCAACCACGTTCTCGGAGCCGAGTACCTTCCGGAGCGTCTCAACCAGGTTCCCGGGGGGGACGACGGCATGCCGGTCGAAGAGAAGGGAGGAGACGAGTCGCGAGGCGATACGGACTTCGGTGGTGACGCGGATCGTGCGCACGCCCTTGCGTCGAAGCAGCGGCGACAGCTGCGTGAACGCGACCCAGTGAGAATCGTCGACGAACACGACACTGGGGGTTCCACGTGGCCGACGATGCCAGACCGCCCACGGTGGCCGGGTACGTGTAGTCATCGGTGGTTCCGCCTTACGTGCGGCCGCGCCTCACTCGTCGACGAATGCCTCCCGGGATTCTGGGCGTACTCCGCCACCCAGTCGATCTCCATGGAGGCGGGGGTGTGAGGGCACGCATATTGAAGTCCAAGCGCGCACGAGGACTGCTGCTGCAGGTGGAGAGCCATCGGCTGATCGGGGATCTCCCAGGGAAATGTGATGGTGCCCCAGGCGTGTCCGTCGACGGTATACATGATGGAGTTGCGGCTCCAAACGACTCCCCATGTGTGCCACTGGTCCATGTCGATGGTGAGCTTGCGCTGGTCGATGTTGTCCGCCGCGCCGAAGTGCACGGTCGCGACCGAGCCTGTGACACCGCCCCCGCTCTCGTTGAAGTCGATCTCCGGAGGCCAGACGTTCGCGGCCGGCCACAACAACTGCACTTCGTTGGGGCCGGGGCCCGTGAGCCGGGAACGCACGAAGTAAGCGCCATAGGTCTGCGCGAACCCACATTGACAGACTCCGCCCGTTACCCATCGGTCGTGGTAGGAGGGATCGCGCCAGGTGTCCAGTCGGAGGAGGCCGCCGCTCACCACCGAGTGGGCACTCCCGAACTGTCCGTCCGGAACACCCGACGGAATCCCGGAGAAGGCATCCCATCCCGCCGGAAGTGCATTGCCCGGGAAGTGGGTCACGTAATTCTGCGTGTAACCGGCCAGCGCGTCTGCCTTCGGAGGGCCCATTCCCGATGGGTCATGCTTGTCCTCGGTGCCCGTCGGGAAGGTCTTGCTCGTCGGCACCGTCGTGGTGGAGTTCGGTGGAGTCCACGTGACTCGCCCGTGGTACAGGACTACCAAGAGCAACCCGCCACCCGAGATGGCTGCAACCGCCGCAATCCGGATGGCCGTTCTCTGGCGTTTCGTGATAGGGAAGATATTAGTGGCCACTAGGTCCTCGAATACGTCTACGTGTTCTTTGCTCTGGAGCGGCAGATGTGCCAAACGAAGGGGATAGTGGAGATTCTCCAGTCGTTCCAGCGCCTCACGACGGACCGGCTTCTAGTGGACCACGAGGGCTTGGGTCTTGGTCTGTCGATCGTCCAGGCCATTGTCATCGCGCTCCAAGGCGAAGTCCACATGCGCCCGAAGGAGTGAGCAATACTTGCCAACCCGCCCGTCTCCAAGCGCTCCGGAAGGCAGGGCAACGTCAAGTTTCGTTGTCGGCGGCGTAGGATCCCGTCCGACGGCGTCCGCGGAGAAATGACTCCAGCACGCAGAGCAATCTGACGAAGAGATAAGGGCAGACGTTCTGTGCCCGAAATCTAGAAGGGCTGTACTTGAAGGGTCCAAGAACTGACGCGCGGCGCTGTCGAGCCTGGTCTGGCCGGATTCGAGTAAGGCCAGCCGACGCGAGCAGGAACGTGAGGACGGACGGTTCGCCGCGGCAGGTGCACGGGACTTCCTGCGGCCGTGGGTGATGGCTTTGGAGCTGGGTGCCGCTAGCGAGGCCGTGTCGCGGTGCAGTAACCGTCAGGCGGAGATGTCGTACTCGTGGATGAGGCCGCCCAGAAGATCGCGGCGCTGGATGGTGCCGACGCCGCTGGGCATGGGCGCATGCCGCGGTGGCGTCAGGTCGAGGCCGCGATGGGGACGAGCCCGGTTGTAGTGCGCTACGTACTCGTCGAGTATTTGTTCTAGGTGATGCCGGGAAAGCACGAGCAGATGGTCGAGGCAGTCCTCCCGGGCGGTACGAACCCAGCGTTCGGCGAAGGCATTCGCCTTCGGGGAGCGGACCGGGGTGAGGATGGTCTCGGCACCGATCGAGGCGAACACGTTGTCGAAGTTGGTGGTGAACTTGGTGTCGCGGTCGCGGATGAGGAACCTGAAGGGTCCATTTATTCATCCAGTGCCCTAACCTGGGGCTTCACGGGGCGTCAGTGCGTGGGGTACGACCATCGGTGACACTGGAGGATCGGGGTCTCGTCGAGCCGCCTACCTCTGGTGCCACCGCCCCGTCTTCTTCCCAAGAAGCCACAGGTCAATCGCCACATCGAGTATTTGGACCCAACAGGCAGCACGGGAATAGCGACGTTGAACCCGCTGGCATGGAGGGAGGCCGCACGAAAGACCACCATGTCTGTGAACGGGTCACCCATGCCAGCGCCGTGGACGCATACCATCCAGGGCGCGGGGCGTTGCTGGCGTAGGAGCCATGCATGCACAGTTTCGTTGCGCGTGTACTCGGCATACCGACGCGCACCGGGCACCGAGTCCTCGGGGTCGTACGGACTGACATAGGTGGAATGGCTGAACGAGAGGTGCCCGACGCGGCGCGCCGATTCGGTCAGGACGGCGGGTGCACTCGGGATATGCCACAAACCAGGATCGGCGAGGACCCCCCGTCCTTCGAGGTAGTCGACGAGTTCTCGCGACTCGTCCAACGTCGACGCGAAGTCATCGTCGTCGCCCACGGTGTGCAGCTGCTGAAAGCAAGCGAAGAGCAGCTCGTCGCCGGCGGCAGAAGCCACGAGCGAGGCCCGACGGAGCGGGGCCGTGGGTTGTGGGTCTGCGGCGAGTTCCCCGGCAAAACCGACGGTACGACTCATCGCTGCCGCGAGATCAGATCCCAACGTCCCGAGACGCCGCAACAGCGCCGATCCGCGAGACCGTCCAGACACCACGGAGAGTATGGAGCACAGGCTGCCGACGCATCCAGGCGAACCGAGGCCCGGCTTCCCTCTGATGTCGGCCCACCCCAGGCTCTCGGTCGAGGCCCGGCTCGCCGACGAGGCCTGACCCGCAGGGTCAGAGATAGGCGGCCGTGGCGGCGGCGGCCATCTCGTGGGGTGTTCCCTCGTGGGCGATGCGCCCGTGGAGCATGATCGCCGCACGGTCGGCCACGCCGAGGGCGGTCTCCGCGAACTGCTCGACGAGGACCACTGTCACGCCGCCGGCGGCGATGGCCGTCACGAGCTCGTAGAGGTGGGCCACGACGATCGGCGCCAGGCCCATGGAGATCTCGTCGAGCAGAAGGACCCTGGTGTCCCCCGCCAGCGCGCGCGAGACGGCGAGCATCTGCTGCTCACCCCCCGAGAGCGTACCGGCGAGCTGCTTGCGGCGCTCCTTGAGGCGGGGGAACTGCTCGTAGGCGCGCGACTCGACCTCCGCGGTGCTGATGCCACCGCGGTAGGTCCACATGCGCAGGTTGTCGCGCACCGTCAGATTGGGGAACACGCCGCGCCCCTCGGGGATTGCGATGACGCCGGCGCGCGCCAGGACCTCGGGCGTCCACCGCCGTGCCAGCAGGCCGTCGATGGCGACCGTTCCGGCCGTCGGGTGCAGGCGCCCACCGACCAACTTGAGCAGCGTGCTCTTCCCCGCCCCGTTGGGCCCGAGGAGTGCGAAGATGGTGCCTCCGGGGACGGTGAGGTCCACGCCGTGGAGCACCTCGATGCGCCCGTAGGCGGCGTGGACGTTCTCGATCGTCAGGCCCCCTCCGGTGCCGGTGGTCATGGTCATGCGTCCTCGGCCTCGGCCGCTTCCTCGACGTCGTTGGCGTGACCGAGGTAGGCCTCCTGCACGTCTGCGTTGTTGCGTACCTCGTCGGGCGTGCCCGTCGCGATGACCTGGCCGAAGTCGAGCACGTGCACGGTCCCACACACGCGCAGCACGAGCTTGGTGTCGTGCTCCACCACGACGACGGCCCGGCCCTCGGCGGCGAGGGACGTGAACAACCGGCCCAGTGCGTCCGTCTCGCGCTTGTCGAGCCCCGAGGACGGCTCGTCGAGGAGGAGGACCTTGGGGTCGGTCGAGAGGGCCCGGGCCAGCTCGACGAGGCGGGCTGACCCGGTCGGGAGGGACGACACGGGTGACGCGGTCTCGTCCCCGACGCCGACGCGCTCGAGCAGGCCGAAGGCGGTCGACGCCGCGGCCCGGCCGGAGGCCTCGAGGCCGACGCGCACATTGTCTGTCGCGCTGAGCGTCGAGAAGAGCTCGAGGCGCTGAAACGTGCGGGCCAGACCGAGGCGAGCCCGGCGGTGGGTGCTCATGTGGGTGATGTCCGTGCCGTCCAGGCACACCGAGCCCCGGTCGGGGCGCTGCAGCCCGGTAATGACGTTGAACAGCGTGGTCTTGCCGGCGCCGTTGGGGCCGATCAGGCCCGTCACCACCCCCGCCTCGGCGCGCAGCGACACGTCGGAGAGCGCGGCGACGCCGCCGAAGTGGACGCTCACGTGGTCGACCCCGAGGGCGGGTGACGCGTTAGTGGGGGCGGGGCCGTGCTCGTACTCAGGCCGCACGGGCCACCTTGCGGTCCAGGAGGATCTCGCCCGCCGATACCTCCTTGTCGCCGAAGGGTAGTCGCACCCGCCTCGTCAACCACCCCATGCCGAGGATCCCGTCGGGGCTGCGGGCGAGCAGCACGATCCCGATGCCGGCGGCCAGGCCCGTGAGGTCGGCCAGCGACGCCGGCAGGTGCGTCTGGAGCACGGGGAGCGCCGCCGCCGTCAGGCCGCCGAGCAACGCGCCCGTGAGGGTGCGGATCCCCCAGATGGCGACGAAGAGGAGCAGGGTCAGGCTCCCGATGAACTGCACGTCGTTGGCGCCGATGCCGCCCTGCTGGCCCGCGTAGAAGACGCCACCGAGGCCGGCCATGGCGGCCGAGAGGATGAAGACGATCATCTTGGTGCGCACCGAGCTCAGGCCGACCGTGGCGAAGGCGGCAGGCGAGTCGCTCATGGCGACGAGGCGACGGCCGAATGCGCTGCGCCGCACGAGGCCGACGAGCACGACGCACAGTGCGGCCACGACCGCGACCTGAACCAGCTCGGCCCGGTCACCCACAGCGTGCATGAACGGCAGCGGCAACCGTCCCACGCCAATGGAGGTCCCGTCGGAGATCACGCTCGAGTTGTCGAAGAACGCGGAGTACATGACCTCGCCGAAGGCGAGGGTCGCCAACGCGAGGTACAGGCCGCGCAGGCGTAGCGCCGGCAGTGCCACGAGGGCGCCGACGGCGCCCGACACCACAACGGCCAGGAGCAGGCCCCACCACGAGTCGCCGCCGAACACCTTGCCCATGGTGAAGGCGCCGATGCCCATGAACGTGAGCTGGCACAGTGAGACCTGGCCGGCGAAGCCGACGAGGAGCACCAGGGAGAGCCCGACGATGCCGAAGGCCAGGCCCTGCGAGAGCGTGGAGAGCGCGGTCTCCCCCACGATGGCGGCCAGGACGACCATGCCGGCCACGAGGATCACGGCACCGGCGACCGACTGTCGCGCCGTGACCACCTTGGGGGCGGGCCGGACGGCCAGCCGGCCGGCCGGGGCGAGCCGCGCCGCAGGGATCACCAGCAGCACCACGAAGAGGAAGAGCACCGGGACCACCTCGGTCAGCACCGAGGCCAGGCCCGGGTTGATGTGCCCGGGCAGATAGCCGACGCAGTACTGGGTGATGAGCCCGAGCATGAGGGCCCCGACGAACGTCATGGGTAGGTTGCGCAGCCGGCCCACCACGGCAGCGGCGAAGCCGTTGAGGGCCAGCAGCGTGAGCTGGTCCGACGTCAGCCCGGTCTGGCCCACGAGCGGGGCGATCAGCACCCCGGCGATCGCCGCCAGCATGAAGCCGAGGGCCCAGCCCATCTGCGACATGCGGTAGGGCTTGGCGCCCGCCATGGCCACCAGCTCGGGATCGTCGACCACGGCGCGCATTGCCACGCCCAGGCGGAAGCGGCGCAGGAAGACACTGAGGAGCACGGCGACGACGGCCGCCACCACCACGATCATGATCTGCTGGTCCTCGAGCGTCACCCCGTTGGCACCGAAGAGGTGCACCGACGCCACCGTGCCGTCGGCCGCCGTGAAGTAGGCCGGCACCGAGCGGACGACGTCAGGGCTGCTCCAGAAGATGGTGGCGATGCCGAGCAGGATTACCAGCAGGCCGAGGGTCACCATCAGCGACCGCTCCACCGTCGCGCCGTGGATGCGCCGCATCAGCACGAACTCGACCACGACGGCGAGCAGCGGCGCCTCGACGAAGACGATGAACGCGATGGCGAGCAGGAACGGCCAGTGCCAGTCCTGCCAGAGCTGCCAGTAGGAGAAGGCGGCCACCATGCCCACCGCCCCCTGAGCGAAATTGAAGACGCCGGTGGTGTTGTAGGTCACCACGAGGCCCGTGGCCAGGATGCCATACACGGAGCCCGTCACGACCCCGAGGACCGTGAAGGAGAGAAAGACGCTCACGACCTCACCTCGTGTCCACCCCGACCCGGACCGCCGCGCCGGCCTTAGCCCGAGACCCCGGACGCGTTGTACAACTTGGCGTTGCAGTCGAACCCGCTGCCCGTCGGCAGCTCGCGGACGTAGGTGCCGTTCTTGATGCCGGCCATGAGGAAACAGGGCGTCACCGTCTTGGCCGCGGGGTCCGAGCCGCCCATGAGCCCGTTCGCCGTGAAGCTCGTGATCTTCTTGAGCTGCGCCATCACGGCGCCTCGAGTGGGGTGCGGTCCCGCCGCCTTGAGCGCCTGCACGAACATCTCGGCCGAAGCCCATCCGAAGAGCGTGTAGAGGTCGGGGACCCACGAGGGGTTGACCTTCTTGACCCAAGTGTCGAACTGTTGCACCGCCGGCACGCTCTTGGCGTCCTGGCCGAGGTAGAGGGCGTAGACCTGGCCGATCTGGATCCCGTTGGTCACCGCCGGGCCCCCGGCGTGGGAGATGAACTGGGCGGCGTAGGCCGACCCGGTGGAGAAGATGAGGCCCGGGTGCCAGTTCTGGGTGGCCGCGTTCTCGACGAAGATGGCCGCATCCTGCCAGTCGATCCCGCCCAGGTCGACGGCGTTCACGCCGGCGTTCTTCATGTTGATGACATCGGTGGTGAAGTCGGATTGCAGGGGGTTGATATCGTCGACGTAGGCGATCTTGTACCCCTCGGTCTTCATGCCGGCGAACTCCTGGGCCATCTGGGTCTCGGCCGATGCCACGTCCGAGACGATGGCCCCGACCGTCGTGTCTTTGGGATAGTGCTTCTTGTAGTACTCAACGGGTCCGAGCGACCCCTGGCCCGACAGCGGCTGGGTGCTGAAGTCGTTGGGCAGCGCGTTCGTGCCGGGGTCGAGCGTCACCGAGACGTCGGGCACGGCGGTGTCGCTGGCCAGGGCGGCGCAGCCGTAGCCGTCGAAGAGCGAGAAGCTGCCCACCAGCGCGAAGTCGCTGTTGATCGCCTCCTGGGTCTCGGTCGTGTTCTGCTGGCCGCTGAAGGCGTCGTCCTTGGAGTCGACCAGCAGCGTGCGGCCGTCGACGCCGCCCTCGGAATTGATCATGGCGAAGTAGGCCTTCACCCCGATCGGCGCACCCTCGAACAGACCCGGCACCGGGCCCGAGATGATGGACACGTTGCCCACGGTGACCGACTTCGACGTGATGCCGGTCGTCGAGGCGTCCTGGGCGGGGGTGGGCGCCAGGGCCGGTGTGCAGGTACCCGACGCGGCCGACGCGGAGCCCGCGGAGCCCGGCGCGACCAGCGCGCCGCCCCCGACGGCGAGCGTGCCGGTTACCAACGACCCGCCCAGCAGGCCCCGCAGGGCCCGGCAGGCGGGCCCGCGGCGACGGCCTGGCTCGCGCGGGATCGACCCGGATGTGTGCATGCTCCCCACTGCCAGCCCTTCTCGTGCTCCCTCGTCCTCCCCCCGAGGCAGGGCCCGGAGGGGCGGTCAGGTCATGAACCGGTTTCTGACTCTACGTCGGAAAGCATTCGCCGGGACAGCGCGCCAGACCCCCCACCCGGGGTTCCGCGGCACGAGCCCCCTCCAGGAAGTCGGCCACGGCGGACGTCGAGGCCTGACAGCGGAGCGAGGCCAGGACATCGAAGGCGTGTTTGGGCCCAGAGATTTCCCAAAATATAGGGATTTTCTTCCCGTTCTGAGCGTTCCTCCTTTCATCAACGACGATGGGAGGCGACCATGGCAGAGCGGGGCAGACCCAAAGCGGAGCTGGTGCTCAGCGACGACGAGCACGCGACATTGCAGCGCTGGGCGCGCCCGGCGAGTCACGAAGTGGAAGGACGGCTCGATGAAGAAGCGCTGGGTCGCTGCCGGCATGCTCGAAGCAGAGCGCTCGTTCCGACGGGTGCGCGGTCACAAGAACATGGCCAAGCTGGTCGCCGCCCTTGGCCGCCAGGTCACACCCGCCGTTGTTACACCCGAAGAGTACGATCAGGCAGCGGCCTGAATGAGCTGTGACCACCGCTGAACTTCAACAGCGAACGGGACAACGTCGTGGGGCCAGCGCCGGTGCCGTGGGGGAGGATGCATTGATCCCAGCGGTACGGAACGGCTGCAGGCCCTGGGCCATCCTCCGCCGCCATCCCCTCGGTGCCGAGGTTGGAGAGCATTCAGTAAACCCATATCTCGTCGCTGGCGCCCGAAACTGATTTCGGGGCGTGAACTCGCAGTTCAGGGAGCCAGTAGGCAGTTCTGCTCGGCTTCACTGACTCGGTCAGTCCCCGGTGCTCGAAGCCGACACGGCTGCTCACGATAGCAAGCAGACGGTCACTCATGACCGAGCTACTGCGTCGCGAAACCGGCAATGTATGGGGGCTTGTATCGGCATCCCGGTCGCCCTGCTACTAAGGCAGCCTGAGCCCGCGCTCAAGCTCACGGCCACAAAGGCCGATTCCTTTAGCCCGAGGGAGACCACATGACGAGCACGCCACGGTCAGAAGGCGACTTTCTGGAAGGTGAGGTCGGCGATTCCGAGGTACAGCTAGCAGTCGGAATGGCGGCCTGTGTTTGGAATCACTATCTTCGCCGCTGGACGAGCGGTTTCCCTGTCGCTGAGGTGCTTGCCAGAGGCTACCGCCTGCGTCGCCTATCTGACGACTACGTCTTTAGCCATGTTTTCAGCACTGACGAAGTGATGGAGGAGCGACGCAAGATCCAGGAGCCTGGTATCCGCGGGATCCACGTCGACCGTCGTACGGCCGACCCCGACCGACTCCGGGGAGTGATGCCAGTTTCCGCTAGAGAACCTCTGTTCCGGCCGTCTTCAAATTTGAGGCAAGTTTTCAGGCGGCGATTCTGAGTCGGGCCTGGTCCAGGTAATCCTCGATGTGGTTGTCGATGACCCGGAACGCCTGGCGGAGTTCGGTGGGAGCCGGCGGGTAGTCGGCCGCGAGCAGCGGGGGCAGCAGGCGGTGGCCGAGCTTGGTGTAGGTGACGGCGAAGCGGATCCCCTCCTGGGTGAGCGTGTAGGTGTTGGTGTGATGGACCCGCGTCACCAGGCCTTTGAGGCGAAGGCGTCGCAGGTCATAGGTCATCTGGGACGAGCTGAAGGGACCCTCGAGCAGCTGGGACACCAAGGCGCGGAGGCTCTTGTTGGTGAAGCCGACGACGGTATTGAGCGCCACACAGAGTGCACCGGCCAGGGCCATGGCGCGTTGATCCCCGAAGCGAAGCGCTCCGGTTCTTTGGCCCTCCTCTAACGAGGGCTGTGAGATCCGCTCCCAAAGAGCGGTCTCGATGGCACAGCCCTGGCCGGCGCGCTGGAGCTCGAGCAGGCGTCGGTTGGCCCCCTTGGCCTTCTCGACGAGCTCGGCGAGGTGGATGAGGCGGCGGGGCACGCCGAAATCGGTAGGGCTGTTGACCACCGTTTCGACCCTGAGGGCCCGGCCCTGCTTCAGATATTGCTTGATGCGCGAGTGCTTGTAGAAAGCGTTGACGGTCACCTCGGTGCCCCGGGTCACCACTTTGGTCGCGAACTCGCTCTTGGTGTTCTTGTAGATCTGGCGCGAGAAGATGAGCTTGATCTCGTCGGGACGGCCGATGTCGAGGTTGTCGGCGACTGAGGCCTCGAAGAAGGCCCGGGCCCGGCGTGGCGCGTCAAAGACCAAGGTGCGCGACACCTCGATCTGGCGCATGGAGAGCTCCCACCAGTACCCGGCCGATCGATCTGACGCATCGAGAGGAGTGGGGATGACCGACATCCAGCGTTCGAAGAACGACTCGATCTGGTTCGGGCGGAGGTGATCACAGATGGCCTGGAGCTGGGCCGGGTCGGCACACGATGCGAACCCGTTGGAGAGCTCGGTGTACTCGAGACCGCGTTGTTGGGCCTGGCGCTTGGCCCATTCATGCCCGTTTACCGGCACTTCGGAATTGAGCGGGGTGCTGTAGATGGATCCGCGATCGCGTAGCGGGGGTCCACCAGTCTGAGGTTGTTCGACGACCGCAGATGGAGGACCCCCGTGGTGACTGACCCTACGCGCGCGC
>JBKQUM010000006.1:0-7549 GCA_052140165.1 Acidimicrobiales bacterium | reverse complement strand
ATACCGGCGCTGGAGAAGTCGGACTACCTCCCGTAGTCCTTCTCCATGCTCTTGCCGAGGACGGCAGCACCTGGAGCGAAGTGGTCGAGGCACTGGTCCCCATATTCCGCGTCTACGTAATTGATCTGCGGGGGCACGGTGGCAGTTCGCAGTCAGAGGACTATTCACTGGAGTTGATGTGCTCGGACGTGCTCGGCTTTCTCCGCGCCCTCAATCTCGAAGAAGTGACCTTGATCGGGCACTCCCTTGGCGGTGCCGTGGCCTACCTGATTGCGGAGGCCGAACCGGGACGGGTCCGGCAACTTGTGTTGGAAGAACCACCACCACCTCTTCCTGCTATTCCAGCGAGAGTGGTGCCGAGCAAGCCTTCGATACCGTTGCCATTTGATTGGCGGGCGCTGGACGCCATTACCCAGCAACGCAACCACCCAGACCCTATTTGGTGGGAGGACCTGAACCTCATCACGGCACGCACTCTCGTCATTGCCGGCGGAGCCGACAGCCATCTTCCACAAGGCCAGATCGCTGCCCTCGCTGGCCGGATTCCCGGTGCGACGTTGGTGACAGTCGCTGCCGGACACAACGTGCACACCAGCCGCCCTGACGCCTTTCTCGCCGAGGTGCTTCCGTTTCTGACCCGGCACCGACCTGCTCCCATGGCTGTCGATCGACGGTCACTCCACGATTGTGACGATCTCAGGGTCGTGGCTGAAATGGGCCGTGAAGGGGGCGAGAACCCTGAGGCGCTGTAACGAGTCCCGTGCGGCCCCCGCCCAGGCTTGGTTGTAGAGACTCGAAGGGGAAGGTTGGCCGCTGCGCAGCTCGCCCGCTCGATAGGCGCACTGCGCAGCGAGGATTACCCGTTGATCTCCAGCTTCGATCACAACCGATTGATGACCCGGCGTATGGCCCGGAGTTGAAAGCAGCCGGACCCCTTCGGCGATCTCCTCGTCGCCGTCGACAAGCCGCAGCCGGGGCTTCGGGATGTCCGCCCATTCTGGAACCGTGTATCCAGGTGACGTCGCTGCCTCGAACTCGGCCGCCTGCACATAGGTGGGAGCGGACAGAGTGCCCTGCTGGCCGCAGTGGTCGAAATGCAAATGGGAGAGGACCACTGCGGTGATCTCGCTGGGCGCCAAGCCAACGGCGTCGAGTGCAGCAGCGAGAGGCACGGTTTGTGGGTGATACCAGTTGTCGATCACTTCGTTGTCGAGCCCGACGCCCGTGTCGACCATGATCGCTCCGTCGGGATGTCGGATGACCCAAGCATGTACCGGAAATGGTTGAAAGGTCTCGTACTCCGGGTGCCATTCGGGCACCGAGGTGACCGTCGCAAGCATCAGGCAGTCAATCGACGGCAGCTTCGGCAGAGGCACGAAGAGCAACCTACCTCCCGGACTGGCTCACAGCGCCTGAGACTGCCCCCGTCCGCCGGATCGGCGGGACACAATCCTGCCCACCGAACGTGGGGTGCCTACTGTCGCGAGCGTCGGGACCCCGCTCATTTCTGAAGTGCCAGCAAAGTCGTATCGAAGCCCGAGCCGACCCGAGGGAGTGGCGCCGACCTCATGAGTGGGGACGTGTGCGAGTACCACCTGCCAGGTCGACGGCGCGGAGCCACCGGCTCCCCTTCTACGTCCCGACGGAGACGTGCAGCCTCCAGAGCACGATGAACTGCGGGCACGCGCCCCCGGGCGGGCACAGGGCTGTGCCCATGGCGGTCACGCTGGCCTGACCTGCGCGTACCGCGATCAAGTCCGCATCGAGGCCGCCCGGGGACTGCCGCTGCACGTTCTCAACCACGAGGACGCTCGAATCGCTCATCGGGGTCGACCAGCGGAGCCCGGGGTTGAGCACGACGTGGATGGTGTCGCCGACGCGGGTGGTGACGCTGCATAGGAAGGTGTTAGAGGTGATGACCACCTCGGGACTGGGGACGACCCCGCACGGATAGGAGGCGGATGTGGTCGTCGTGCTGGTGGTCGAGGCGCTTGGCGGAGTGCTGGTCGTGGAGATTGTCGTGGGTGGGGCGCCCGGGGCACCGCGCACTCCGACGATGGCCGCCCCCAGGGAGAGCACGACGAGTGCTCCCAGCAGGATGAAGGGGACCATGCGGCGTGCCACGCGCGCAGTGTATGGGGGGTTCTCACCGGCTCCAGGTCGGCGTGCCCGTGTGTCGGTGAGGACACCGGTGTGGACCCGTGGCGTTCAGTCGTGACCCCGGGGTCCCAGGTGCGTCATGGAGGTCATGACGCCCGTCTCCCGACTGGCGCTGGTGCCGGCCTGCGCCCAGACCATCGCCTCGATATTTAGGTGACAGCACCGTCCCGCAAAGTGCCGATTCCCTATCCCACATCGCCGGGTAGGTGGGACAGCTCGGCGCTAGCGTGCCCCCGTGGATTCAACGACCTCCACAACGGTGGATCCGAACAGGATCATCAACCACGCCATAGCGGGTGGTCTCAAGGCCGACGAGCCTTGGCTGATCGTTCTCGGCGTCGCCTTCGTCCTGTTGATCGTTATTCTCGTCTGGGCGGGCTTCATGCGCCGGAGGCGCTCCCTCTGAGTACGCAGTCTCACCCCCGCAGCGGCTGTCAGACTGCGCCGGTACGCCGGGACAGGGTGCCATCCTTCGGCACAACGGGGATAGTCGTTCTGGTCGCTCGGAGACCGAGCTACCCGCTGTTCGTCCCTCGCTGTCCGCCTTCAATGCCGAGCGGTTACGGGTCGCTGAGCGGGCCCTGATGACGGGTCTTCGCCCTACTGTTCGATCGCCGGGTCTGTGGCGCCGTAAGTCGCTCAGTTCGCCTATGAGTTGACGACCAAGGTGAAGGTCTGAGCGGTCGATCCCGCCTTGCTTGATGCGGTGATCTTCACCGTGTAGGCGCCCGCGGACGCCGAGGTCGTTCCCGCGATGGACCCAAGGGTCAGCTTGATCCCCTGGGGCAGTCCGGAGGCCGCGAGTTTGGGCTCGGGGTACCCAGTAGCGGAGATCGGAAGGGGCGTCATGGCCACCCCCGTGGTGATGGTGGTGTTGTCGATCGGGGCGATCACCGGCGCCTGGTAGACCGTCAGAACAAAGGACTGGTTCACCGGGGCTCCGGTTCCGTTGGTGGCGGTGATCGTGATCGGGTAGAGGCCGCCGGCGTTCGGTTCGGGGGTTCCCGTGAGGACTGCGGTCCCGTCGTGGTTGTCGGTGAGGGTTACTCCATCGGGCAGGGTCGAGGCCGTCGTGATCGTCGGGACCGGATAGCCCAAAACGGTCGTTACCGGGTAGCTAAAGGCGGTCCCGGTGTGGACCAGGTCTCCCGCCTTGGATTTGAAGACCGGGGCGTTGTCCACCGCGATCATCAAGATCTGGATGGCCGTCGTCTGGTTCGTGGCGCTGGCGGCGATGGTGGCGGCGTAGGTGCCAGTGTCCTTGGCATCAGGCGTCCCCGAGATGGTCGCCGTCCCGTTCTTGTTGTTGACCAAGCGAAGACCCATCGGTAGACCGGCTCCTTTGATGACCGGTAACGACGTGCTACAGGTCGTCACGGTGAAGCTGAACGGGCTTTTAGCCTGGGCAGTGGCTGTGTCGGCGTTGAGGAATATGGCTGGATCGCAGGTCGGATAAGAGAACAGATCCTGGGGGTTAGCCCTAGAAGTGAGTCCACCGACGGTCACGGTCACATCTACTGCCCCCCCCTTGGATGAGGGTGGAGCCGTCGCCTGCAGTTCGTTGGCACTCACATAGGTCGTGGAGGTTGCAGGTGTTCCGCCGAAGGAGACGGCGCTCGCGGGGGTGAAATTCGTCCCCGTTACCGTCACGTTGGTGCCGCCGGTCGCCGGACTCGTGGTCGGTGAGACACCGTTGACTGAGGGGATGTTCGAGATCGAGGTGGTCTCAAGGAGTCCGTCACCATCATCTGTACCAGCTGCGGCACAGAATGCATCGGTGCCGCAGCCGACCCCTGCGAGCGAAACCGTGGACGAACTTGCCGCATCACTGGTGACGGCGTCGCTCTTCGCCATCTGAACATTGGCGTTGACGGCTTGCGCCGAGTTGGACTCATCGGACGGGAGGGGGGCGCTTTGCGCCGTCCACGTTCCATCGGACTGGGTCAGAATCATGCCAAGCACATCGTCCGGCGCGTAGTCAGCCCAGTAAGAGCCCGTCGCGATACAAGCTCCGTCTGCGGGACAGTAGACACCGTTGATGCTCGAGTTCGGATTAGTTGCCGAGTCTGAAGGGACCGGAGCTTCCATTGCTGTCCACGATCCCGCTTCCAACTGCAACAGCACGGGCTGTATATAGGAGTTGGTGTCTTCGTAATGGCCTCCGACAACACATGAACCAACATCCGGACAGTCCACAGCAATCAACGCGGCCCACGGCGTCGAGTCCGGCGGCATGGGTGCTTGGATTGCTGTCCAGGTTCCCGAGGCAAGAGTCAAGATCAGGCCGTACATGTCATCGCCCGTGTCGTCCTCATATGAGCCCACCACAACGCAGCTTCCGGTATCGGGACACGAGATACCGCTGAGAACGATCGAGTTGTCGAAGCCAGACGGGATCGGGGCCATTTGCAAACTCCAGGATCCTGCGGACCAGGTGTAGATAAGTCCCGCAGAGCCCTCCGCATCTTCAATGTCCCCCACGGCCCAACAGTCTGCTTGGTCACTACAAGACACCGAGTTGAGGTTCACCAGTTCGTATGTTGCCCCGCTGGGGAGCGTGGCCTCGCTTGCTGTCCACACCCCGGATGAGAGGGTTTCAAGAAGACCGATTTGGTTGTCCCCATCAAGGCTCGGGTCGAACACGTCGTAAACACCCACCGCGGCACATACGCCGTCGCTAGGACACGAGACTGATGTCAAGACACCGCCACCGCCACCGCTGTTGGGATCGGCGTTCGAGGGCATCGGAAGGACGCTCACGCTCCACGATCCCTGCGAATATGTCTCAGCAACCGGAAAGTGGTGCAGGCCAGCGTCGGCGACGGTTCCAATGGCAACACAGAAGGATGCCGAGGAACAAGACGTCGAAAAGAGATTCATAGATTCGGGAGCGTTGCCGTTCGGGAGCACCGTGGGCATGGGAGCTCCACTCGGAGTCCAGGACTCCTGTGCGGCGCTGGCTGGGGCTGCTGGCAGCGCTGTCGTCAATAGAGCGGTTGTCAAAATCGCGCACATTGCTGGGGCTAAATGAAGCAAGCCTTCAATCCTCGACAGCAGTGTCCTGTCTGAACGGGGATACGCCGATCGTCTCATCTCAATGCCCTTAGAGGTCTAGGTGGGACTAGCAGCGCCGGAGTGGGTCTGCCTAGTCGTCCTCCCTCCCCTCCATCCGGGAACGCTGACCTTGAAGCCGCTCTCCGACGGACTTTCGCCAGCCACCGCCTCCGGCGCAATCCTGATCTGAACTTCGGACTCGCCCGTCAAGGAACCGACACCTTTGTGCCCATGCCTGGTCCTCCTCGCAACAACTCCGCTCCGGTACCGGGCAAGGCTATCCCAGCTGCCGGCCTGGAGACAGAAAAATCCGTGTATCAGGTCCGGACGCTTGCCACTGCACGCACCATCAGATCGCTTGAAGTCGATCCTCGATCCATGATGCGAGGTCCTCGAGAGGCACTGTTCGCATCGAGGTGGCTTCAACCATCTCTGCCGTTTCAGTTCCGTCGGGATCATCACCTTCGGGTGGTACCCAGCGATACCCATTCAGAGCGGCAAAGAGGATGGCGCACAGCAATGCCGTCCGCTTGTTGCCGTCCGGCAACGCGTGGTTGCTCGCCACGGCCTGCAACAAGACCGCCGTCTTCGTCGCAAACTCGGGATACTTCTCGAAGTCACCGAAGCCGGCGCTCGGTGCCGCCAACGCCGAGCCGGCCAGAGTGTCGTTGGTGACTGCTCGGACGGTTGCCAGGTCGGTCCCGAGCGCTTCGGCGGCCGCTCGGTAGTAGTCCTCCAGGGTGAGGCAGGCGATCTCCGCCCTGTCGCCCTCGGTCACCTGAGTGCGCTACTTGGCGAGACGGTCCAGAGCAGCTTTGTTGGTCTTGCCGGCGAGCTCCAGGAGGGCCTGCACGTCTCGAGTGGTGTCCCGTCCCGCCCGCCGATCGGCAGCGATACGGGCCACGAGGGCTTCCTCGGAGTCGTCCAGAGCGGCCTCCTCGGCCACCACATCCCGTTCGACAGCGCTGTCGGTCACCTCTCCATTGTGCCCGCGACGCTTCTGCGGCCGTGCCATCGGGCCAGAGCCCGAGTGGTCAGGGTCGGTCAAGGCCGGCGCAGCCGCCCGCAGGGGAAGCCTTGACGGGCCCAGGCAGATCCAGTGGACACAATGGCCAAGGCCGCCCGATGGACGGTCTACCTGCGGTTTTGCCTTCCGCAGCGGGGCTTGTCGCAACCATGCGACAAGCCCCGCCATGAGTGAAGACCTTGATTTCCGCAGCGACAAGAGCGAAAGCGCCGAGGGTGGCCGGGTCGCCGTGAACCGCTGGGCCGGCTACCACCACAACCTCGACGAGGACGTCATCGCCGAGGCGTTCTCGACGCCAGCCCGGAGCATGGAGGACTTCGATCCGGAGATTCGTGACGCCATTGCCGAGGATGCCCTTGAGCGCTCCGAGCTCATCGGCTTCTGGGTGGCCTGGCATCTGGCCGGCGGCTTCGACAACCTCGAGCGGGGCGGTTGGCACCGGGCCACCATCTTCCGCAAAGTCCGCCGCTTCCGGGCCACCTACGGCGCCCACCCCGACGAGTTCGTCTTCCCCTGGATCCAGCTCGATCCCAACACGGCTTGGTCCGAGCAGATCTCCCGCCAGATCCAGGCGGCTCGCGGTCGAGGGCTCGGCTGACCCAGCATCGAGATGGCGCCCGTGCACTCCTCTGATCACCTAGTCGCAAATACGCATCTTCCGGAGACGGGGCTGCGTGAGCTGGCGTCCGGCGTCGACGCCCTCTACCTCTCGGGCCCGGCCGAGCTGCCCAGGCGTTTCCTGGCCCGGCTCGAGGACTGCCGGGCCTGGGCGGGCGAGGCCAAGCGGCCGGCCCCGTGTGCGATCGGTGATCTGACCTTTGGGATCACTCCTCACGGGTGGGGGAAGTACCGCTTCTGCCTCGATCACGAGATGGCCCGCATCGGCTTCTCCACCAGCCGCCATCTCCCGACTGTTCGGATCCAGCCCCGCTCCGAGTTCCTGCACGCCGTCGGACCTGAGGCGGCGGTGAGGGCCGTGCACGAATTGCTCGATAACGAACTCGGCCGGCTGCGTTTCTGGGTCAACCGCGTCGACCTCTTTGCCGACTGGCAGGATTGGTCATTCGGACTCGAGGACGCCCAACGCTTCGTCCGTCGGGCGGACGCCCGACGCACCTACGGTCGCTCGGTCCATCGACCCCTTCGCCGTCACGCCTCCGAGGACGCCAAACACAAGCGCAGCGCCTAGCTTGCTTTTGGCCACCTGCTCACTCGTGATCTCCATGGCGGCGATGGCACGCGTTCGACACATCTCCATAGGTGGCAGCTCTCTTGTGTACTTCTCATTTTGGACTCCCACCATCTTCA
>JBKQUM010000005.1:0-5032 GCA_052140165.1 Acidimicrobiales bacterium | reverse complement strand
GACCGACCGGTGGCGCATCGACCCGGTCGGTGCGATGTCGGTCCCGGGGATCGTCTTCGCGTCAAAGGAGTTGCTCTCACGGGTCGAGGACCAGGCATTGCAGCAAGTGGTCAATGTGGCCACGTTGCCCGGCATCGTTGAGGCCTCCTACGCAATGCCCGACATCCACTGGGGCTATGGGTTCCCGATCGGAGGCGTGGCCGCGACCGACGTGGAGAGATGCGGAGTGATCTCGCCGGGTGGTGTGGGGTTCGACATCTCGTGTGGGGTACGTCTGCTCGTCTCACCGATCTCGGTCGACGAGCTGGCACCGAGGTTCGAGGTACTGATGGACGCCCTCGACGTCTGCATCCCGCGTGGGTTGGGCGGTGGTGGCGTGTGGCGGTGTGACGAGCACGACCTCGAGGCCGTGCTGCGAGAAGGCGCTCGGGCGGCGGTGCGGGCGGGACTCGGCACCGATGCCGATCTCGCTCGTTGCGAGGACGGCGGCAGCCTCGCCGGTGCCGACCCCACCGAGGTGAGCGAGCGTGCCATGGCGCGGGGTCTGCGCCAGGTGGGGAGCCTCGGGTCGGGCAACCACTTCCTCGAGGTCCAGGTGGTCGACGAGGTCTACGATTCCGAGACCGCCGAGGCGTTCGGACTGGCTCCCTCGCAGGTCTGCATCATGATCCACTGCGGTTCCCGAGGCCTCGGGCACCAGATCTGCTCGGACCACGTGCGCACGATGCTCGGAGCGATGCCTCGGTACGGCATCTCGGTGCCGGATAGGCAGCTCGCCTGTGCTCCCGTGCACTCGGCGGAGGGGCAGGCGTACCTGGGGGCCATGGCGGCCGCCGCCAACTACGGGCGGGCGAACCGCCAGGCGCTGTCGGTCGCTGCGCGCCAGGCATTCGAGGCGGTGGTCGGGACCGGGGAACTCGCCTTGGTCTACGACGTCTCGCACAACCTGGCGAAGCTCGAACACCATGAGGTCGCCGGTGCGTTGCGGCTGCTCTGCGTGCATCGCAAGGGCGCCACCCGTGCGCTCCCGCCCGGGCACCCCGATCTGCCCGAAGATCTGCGCACCGCGGGCCAGCCGGTGCTCGTCCCGGGCTCGATGGGCACGGCATCGTACGTGCTGGTGGGAGTGGAGCCCGGCGGAGCGTTCTGCTCGGCCTGCCATGGGGCGGGGCGAACGATGAGCCGCCATGCCGCGGCCCGCCAGGTACAAGCCAGCGAGCTGCGGCGCCAGCTCGAGTCGATGGGCATCGCAGTGCGGGCCAGATCGGCTCGAGGCCTGGCTGAGGAAGCGCCGGTGGCCTACAAGGACGTGGACGAGGTCGTGGCCACATGTGAACGCGCCGGGCTTGCCCGGCGGGTCGTCCGGCTGCGGCCCGTCGGCGTGGTGAAGGGCTAACAATGAGCATGGGACCGGATCGTCGCCGAGTCCTCGTCGAAAGGACGTAGCGGTGGCGCTCTGCATCGTGGCCGGCACGGCGAATCCCAATCTGGCCGAGGCTGTGGCGGCGGGCATGGGTAGCGTGGCCATGCGGGGCGGACTCGAGCGGTTCCCCGACGGTGAGCTCTGCCCGGTGGTTGGTCCAATGCGGGGCGACGACGTCTACGTCGTCCAGCCGACCGCGCCGCCGGTGAACGAGCACCTGATGGAGCTTGCGCTCTTGGTGGACGCTTGCCGACGAGCCGGATCGGAGCGGGTGACTGCTGTCGTGCCGTACTTCGGCTACGCCCGCCAGGATCGCCGGAGCCGACCGGGCCAAGCCATCGGCGTCCGCGTGGCCGCCGACATCCTGGTCGCGGCGGGAGCCGATCGCATCGTCGTTGTTGATCCTCACACGCCGGGGTTCGAGGCGACCTGTTCGATCCCGGTGGAGGTGCTCACTGCCACGTCGGTGCTCGTCGCTGCGCTCCGCGACCGCGAGCTGGGTCGTTCGGTGATCGTGGCACCAGACCTGGGCGCGGTCAAACTGGCCGAGCGCTTCGGGGCAGCTGCCGGCCTGCCGGTCGCCATGGTGCGCAAGAGCCGTCTATCCGGAACCAGTGTTCGCGCCGAGGAGTTGGTCGGCGACGTCGAAGGGTGCCGGCCGATCGTCGTCGATGACATGATTTCGACGGGTGCCACCATTGAGGCGACCACCCGACTGCTTGAGGCGCACGGCGCTTTACCTGGGACGGTCGTCGCCGCCACACATGCGCTGTTGCTCGAAGCCGCTCCCGATCGTCTCGCCCAGCTGGGACTCGCCCGCCTGCTCGTGACCGACACGGTTCGGATTCCATCGGCGGCCCCTCCGGTGTTGGAGGTGTGTTCGGTCGCAACCGTGCTTAGCGATGCGATCGGCCGCCTGTACCGGGAGGAACCGCTCGACGATCTCGGTCGCTTCGAGTGAGCAGCTGATCCACGGTGCGGTCCCGCCCGCCAGTAGGGCCATCGGCCCTGGAGATTGGCCGGGCTGGGGGGACAGGGCGGACGCCGGCCGACATGGCCGAGGAGCTCAAGCAGCGCCTCGGCCACGAGTACGTGGTGGTGTTCGGGCTTCCGAGGGGCAGGGTGCCGGTTGCGTTCGAGGTTGCTCGAGAGCTGAATCCGCCGCTCGATGTGATCGTCGTGCGCAAGCTCGGTGTGCCGTATCAGCCGGAACTCGGTATTGACGTGGACTCCGGTGATGCCGAGGTGGAGCGGTGGTTCCTCGCGTCGACGCTGTTCGGCAGCCGCAATTCGCCGCGGGTGGCGGACCGGGCGTATGCCCAACTGGAGCGGGCCGGGATCCGGCGCATCACCGACGCGGGCAGCCAGCAGTGGCACGAGTTCGTCGCGTTGCTCGATGCTGGCGAGTACGCCCGCTACGACTACCGCACCGCGACACGGCTGCAGCTGTCAACGTCGGTCCTCCGCCGTTCCAGTGGGCAGCCTTGTGGCTGCCTGCTGAGGCTACGTGATCCCCGCGCCGGAGGACTATCGACCCTATCGGTTCGAGCGCGTTGGGCATCGTGAATAGGGCAGCCGGCGTGCACGGACGCCCCGGGAGCAAGGACGTTCACATGTTGACAACTCCGAGCGGCTTGAGTTCATGCCAGCCGGTCGTTTCGAGTCTCGACGCGTGCTCGCCGACCACTCACACCGGATCCCGGCATCGACACAGATCCGGTGGGGTCCCGCCGTCGCACTGCCTCGAGTCTCCTGAAGTGCTTGAGATGTTGGGATGTATCGGACCGAGACGATTGAAGAACATCGTGGTATAGGGTTGGCGGGCCGCTGGCAGGTCATAGCTCCGAGGGGCAACGACGACCACACCTGGGATGCCGAAACGACCGAGTACAACACGCCGACTGCCCTGGCACCTAGTGCGTCCATGGCAGCTCCCGTTCATGCGGTATCGGAAGCCGGTGTGGTGATCGACGATCGCTGCGTGTGCGGTGCGCTCCACAGCGTCCCATTTGACGCGGTGGTGATCGGCGTCGACGCACTGGAGCGGCTGAGCGCATACGCGAGAGAGCGCCGGTGGTCGAAGCCGCTCGTCATCATGGACGCAAACACCGAAGAAGCCGCCGGATTGCGCGTCGTCGACGAACTGTCGAGCGCCAAGGTACGCGTTGCGACATGTAGGTTTCCCGAGCACAGTGGCCTGTTCGCCAACGAGTCTGCGGTGTCGCGCCTCCAGGCGAGAGTGAGCGAGGCTGAACCTGACGCCATGTTCGCAGTCGGATCTGGGGTGATCACAGACCTCACCCGGTATGTTGCCAGCCGCACAGGTCTCGAGTTCGTGAGCATACCCACTGCCGCCTCCATGGACGGGTACGCCTCGAGCGTCGCCGCGATGGAGTTCGGAGGCATGAAGACGACGTACCCTGCCGTGCCCCCGGTGGCGATCTTTGCGGACCCGGACACGGTCGCCGCCGCTCCGCCCGAGATGACGCGAGCCGGACTCGGGGATCTGCTCGGCAAAGCGTCAGCGCGCGTTGATTGGCTGATTTCCCACGGGCTGAACGGCGAGCAGTTCTGCCCGGAGGTCGAGCGGCGGGTGACCGAGTCCTTCGTCGAAGCCGCCACCCATGTCGACGACAGCCTGGGGCAGTCTCCACAGGCCGTTTCGCAGCTGCTGCACGGCCTCATCGAGTCCGGTATCGCCATGGCCATGATGGGTTCCTCCCGACCAGCGAGTGGCTGCGAGCACCACGCCTCGCACTTCTGGGACCTGCTTGCCTCGAATGGGTGGCGACCCCATGCGTCGCATGGCCTCCAGGTGGGCTATGCGACGCACTTCGCCATGCGCCTCCAACGGTTCGCGTTTGGAGGGGGTGTACCGACGCTCAAGCCTCCCCGCCCCGTCACCTCCGATGGCGACGAGGAGTCCTCGTGGTTGGAAGGCCATGCCATTGCGGTGGGTGCCGTGATGGAGGAGAAACGCCACTACCAGCGCGACCGCATCTCGGAGTGGCCGGGAACGGCCAGGCAGTGGGAGGTGCTACAGGATCGAGCAGGGGAGGCGATGCGTGTGTTCCCGATGGTCAGCAAGGCCTTGCTGACTGCCGGGATCCCCACCGAACCGGGCTTCCTCGACATCGACGCGGCGACGCTCAGGACGACCTTCCGGTTGGCGAACCGGCTCCGGTCTCGCTACACGACGCTCGACTTCCTGGAAGGTCAGGATGAGCTCGCTGCGGCGATTGAAGCCGTCCTCCCTTGACGACATCCATGGTGAGGCCACTCGCCAGGTGCGTAAGAACTTTGGGAACGTCGTCGGTCATGAGACGACGAATGTTCTGCCCACGAGTTAGCGCGGCTGTCCGTAGTAGGCGCCAGGCCCGTGCTTTCTCGTGAAGTGTCGGTCGGCCACCTCCGCTGCTAGTGGCCTCGCGTCAGGGCGGAGCATGACGGTGAGGAAGGCCATGCGCGCGACCTCTTCGAGGGTGACCGCCCGCTCGAGCGCCTGCGAGACCGTCTCGCCCCAGGTGAAGGGGCCGTGGCCGAGCACGAGGGCGGCGGGGACCCGGTCGATGCCGCGGTCGTTGATCACCTCGCTGATGACGATCCCTG
>JBKQUM010000004.1:0-5020 GCA_052140165.1 Acidimicrobiales bacterium | reverse complement strand
TGCCCCCGATTCAGTATGGAACGGCCGGCTCCTCCGGCATCCGCATTTACGTGGATCATTCACTTGTGCAGTGAATGGAGCCGACATACGGAAGGAAGGAGCCAGCCGTGTCCAGTATTGCCCACCGTGAGTTCATCCACCTGGGGATGGATGTGTCGAAGGACTCGATCGCCGTGGCGGTCCTCGCCCCTGACCGTGACGCCGCCGAGGTCGACAGGATCCTCCACGACGCCGATTCGGTCCGACGCCTGGTAAAGCGGATCGGTCGCCCCAAGGGGATCTGGGCCTGTTACGAAGCGGGCCCCACCGGTTATGACCTCCGGCGCCTGCTCGCCTCCATGGGGGTGCGCTGCGACGTGGTGGCCCCCTCCCTCATCCCCAAGGGCTCGGGTGACCGAGTCAAGACCGACCGCAGCGATGCCCGGCGACTGGCGGGGCTACACCGAGCCGGCCAGCTCACCCCGATCGCCATCCCGACGCCCGCCCAAGAAGGCGTGCGCGATCTGTGCCGGACACGCGGCGACATGGTCCAAGACCTCACCCGGGCCCGCAATCGGCTGAGCGGGTTCCTGCTCCGCCACAGCGTGGTGTGGCGGGGAGGGTCACCGTGGACCGAACGTCACCGGCGCTGGCTCGCCACACTTTCCTTCGACGACCCGGCCATCGCGACTACCTACTCGCACTACCTGGCCACGGTGAAGCTGCGCGACACCGCGCTCGAATCGATCGAGGCCGATCTTCTGCCCTGGTGCGAAAAGGACCCTTTCGGCGATCAGGTGCAGCGTCTGGCCGCCTACCGGGGCGTGACCAGAATCGGTGCGCTGTGTCTCGCCGCCGAGGTCTTCGACTGGCGCCGCTTCCCCAAGGCGCGACCATTCATGAGTTTCACCGGCCTGGTGCCCGGGGAGAACTCGACCGGGCTCACCCAGCGCCGCGGCTCCATCACCCGGGCCGGAAACGCTCACCTGCGGGGCCAACTCTGCGAAGCGGCCTGGGCCTACCAGCACAGTCCGAACGTCGGCGCCGGCATCAGAGAGCGCCAAGTAGGTGTGCCACCCGAAACCATGGGCCGCGCAGGTCCGTCTGTCCAAGCGGTTCCGACAATTGGCCGCCCACAAGAACGTGCGCTCGGTCGTGGCTGCCGCCATCGCCCGCGAGCTCGCCGGGTTCCTCTGGGCCGAGATGGTGGCCGAGGCCTGAACACCATGATCTTCCCGTCGCTCAGCGCGCGATCGGCGCCGCGTCTGAGCGAGCCCTCCACGACGCGCCGGAGCACCGCCGCAGCAGATCCGATCCTCGCCAGCGTTGTGCCCACCATCGCTCTTCGCGACGATGTCACGGGCGCTCCGATTCAGAGGCAACCACCTGCGAATGGCTCTACTGCGATTTCGACACGCGTACATCATCGTGGCGGTTCTCCGATCCACTGCGCTCCGGCGCGTCGTCGATGGCTCGCTCGGCCACCACCGCCATCCGCGCGGGGAGACGAGTAGCAGCCTCCACCCCGGCGTCAACACCGTTCGTCCTCACCCTTCGGGCTCCGGGCGCTCCGTGTTGACGCCGGGGCCCCTCCGACTGCTCAAGAACGATCAGGCGCCGCACCTCTGGTGCGTCGCGTCCAAAAGACAGTCAGAAAGACCTTCGCGCGGGAGGTTGACAGGCCGTTCCACATCAACGCCGGAACGGAGCCCAGCGCCGGATTCGGCGTCAGAGCCAGCGCCGAACGCGATTGGCGTACTCGTCCCAGGAACTGCCGAACCGATTCCGAAGAGTCTTCTCTTCCCGGCCCACTGCGTAGTGCATGGCTCCTCCGAGTACGGCACCTGATGCCAGGAGGGCGGGACTGCCGAAGTACATCGCCCAGCCTTCCCAGATTGCCTGCTCACAGACGTACATCGGGTTCCGGCTGAATCTGTACGGTCCCTCGCCGATGAGGAACTCGGGAGTGAGACTGACTTTCACCGTCGTGCCCGGCCGGTAGTGCGCCACCATGCACCACAACAGGCCGGCGGTACCGGCGCTCACGGACACCAGGCCGAGGCGGTTCCACGACCCACTTCGACCATCCCTCCACCCCACATGACTCCCACGAGCACCGATCGTCATGGGCAAGGCGAAGAAGAGTGCCAACCACGCAAGGACAGATCCGCCGATGGCTCCCGCCCTACTCACCCGTAGTCGCCGAGTTCCGTCATCTCCAGACATTCGGTGCACGTTACCGAGCGCCGTTGTCAGATTGCTCGGCCGCCAGCGTTATGCCCGAGGACCTGCCCTTGTTCGCCGAGCTGGTGTGTCGCGGCATCACTCGACTGGCGTTTGCCGGTCTTCCCGGTCGGGAGGGCTGGGAACGATAGAGCCCGGCTGTGGAAACCTGGTGAGGTGTCTTTTCACACGCCGACAGCGGACTCCCAGGCAGAGTCGTCAGCTCGCGGGGTCACCAGGTGGTTGGGCGACTCAGAGTGGTGACCACGCCAGACGTCGGCACACGGGGTCCGGCGACGGTCGATAGGGGGCATGACAGCCGAGGATCATGGATCCCCAACCGCGCAATGATCGCAACCAGGTTCATGGAGCTGCGCAAGCGTCGGGGGCTCATGATCACCCTGATCGCACTGACAGTCGGGCTCCCGACACTCTTCCTCGTCATCCGGCTGTTGCTGCACGCCTTCGCGCCCCAGTCGTACGGGTCGGCGGGTGGGTTCACCGTGTTCACCTCCCTCATTGCCGGCGTGCTCTACATCTTCGGGTTCATCGCCGCCATGACCTTGGGAGCCACCGCAGGCTGTTCCGACCTCGGCGATGAGATGTTCACCCAGCTGGTAGTGACCGGGCGCTCGAGAGTGGCGCTTTACCTGGCTCGCATACCGGCCGGCCTGGCCATCGTCGTCTCGATGGTGGCTGTTGCATTCACGATCATCTGTGCGGTCTGCGTCTTCTCCGCGCCCTCCAGTTTCGACTTCCAGGGCACCAGCGTGCCTCTCGGGCTGTCTCTCCATGGATACGAGACCTGGGCCGCTGACCACCCGAACCTGATCATCTGCGACTTCCCCTTCAACGGGCCGTGCCCGGGGAACGAAGCTGAGCCGAACACACCGCTGTCCAGGGCGCTGGCCGAGCGAGAGGCCGCACAGAACTATCCGACCTACTCCGTGACCTACAACTCGCCGCCCTATGGCGTGATGATCAGGACGGGACTGTGGGTCGAGCTCGAGGTGATCATCGCGTTCGTCATCGGTCTCGGATTTGCTTCTCTTATGGGACAGCGAATGGTGCCAATTCTCTTGATGATCGTGTACCAGATCATCCTTCGACCGATCCTCTTGTCGACCAAGGTTCCCCACCTGACCAACCTGCAGCGACCTCTGGCCATCGAACTGGCGATCGCCCACTTCGAGCCGGCCGGAGTGGGCTTCAACTACGGGATCGCGAACGGACCCGGTGGGCTTCGTGACACCTCGTACTTGCTGCCAGAATCGACCGCCATAGCGGTTGCAGTGATCGCGATCTGGCTGGTGGTGTGGACGGTTCTCGGCGCCTGGCGCATGGCGACGAGGGATGCCTGAGAACGCGTGCCCCATTTTCCGTGAGACGTCGGGCGATCCCGTAGGTGTCGGATATCGAGCGGCGTGATCACAGGAATGTGCCGATGCTGAGAAAGTCAGAGGGTGATGCCCCATACCAATGGGAGGGAGGGCATGATCGGCGATTGTGAGGTGACCCGAAATGCCAGGTCCACGCCATGTGGGATGCTGAGCCGCAATGTTGCGACGCCTATTCACCCGGCGAGTGAACGCCTACCGGCTCATTGTTGGTGCCATTGTCCTGGCCATCGTGATACCGGCATCGGTCGCCGGGGTGCAGGCTATGTGGCTGGTCGCGATCATCTGCGTCCTTGTTGTCATCGGTGCCGTCGTTGCCGGCACCCGTGTGTCGTCCATCAGGAATTGGTTGAATCACTGATCGCCCGGTCCCCAGATGCTTTGTCCAGCTCGATCTCCGTCAAGGCACTTGAATCAGGCCAGGGTCGCCCAGTTCGCCGGTACGGTTTCTCGCATGACTGGCGACCAGGAAAACACCCAGCCCGTCGGGGGCATCGAGGTCGTCAACAAGTATCAGTGGATCGGTGACCCTCGCTTCGGTCGCCTCAGGGTGTCCATCGATGGCAAGGCGGCAGGCTCCGTCCCGCTCTCGGGTTCCCTGCGGACCGCAGTTGTGCCCGGCGCCCACACCGTGCGGATCTCGCTGCACCGCCAGCATTGGAGCCCGCGTGTGGACGTCGAAGTGCCTGCAGGTTCGACCGTCGTCCTGGATGGCGACATCGATCGGACCAGCTCGGTACTCCGGAGGATGGCGGGCATGCTGTTCCACCCGCTCTCGTGCATGGAGCTGAAGGTGCAGACGACCCGTCCTTCGAACTAGTCGGTGCTGCGAGCCACACGCTCGGTGACCTGGCCCCGACCCGCCCGACATCGCCGGACAGAAGACAGGGTGTGGGAGGCCCTCGGTACTGTTCTCGTAGGAGCAGGAAATGCGTGCTCTTCCCCTCGCTGTCCCTGCGAGCGGTCTACACCATTTGCAGCTTCCGGCCGAAGGCGAGGCGAACTGCGGAGCCAGGTCGAGCATCGAGATGGACACGCCCTACTCAGTGATTCGGAACACGGTCCACTGCGAACTCAGGAGAGGACATAGCGGACGCCATCTGGGCCAAATCGATCACGGGCACCTGGGGCCACTGTGGTCCGGCTATCGCTGGCAAACCTGAATCCTTGGAACACACGCTGCGGCTGAGGGTGTCCCCGATCGGCGTACTGGGGCACTTCCGAATTGGAGCACTTCGGAAGCGGGCTGCCAGCGCTCAACTCGGATCAGTCAGTTTCGGGCCCTGTCCCTCTCGTCGCCTTCGTGGCCTCTTGGTGGCCCAAGTGACTTGGATGAGGGCGACGTATTGGAATCAGAAGAGTCCGGTTGTCGCGACGGTTAGGACGATGTGATGGTGACCTTGAGCATCCGGTGGGTGACG
>JBKQUM010000003.1:0-35134 GCA_052140165.1 Acidimicrobiales bacterium | reverse complement strand
CGCGCCGCCTTCTTGGCGATGGCCACCAGGGTCGGCCCGAAGACCTGCGCGACCTCGGGGTCGTCGGACGGCTCGATGTCCTCGACCACGCGGTCGAGGCCCGCCAGGCGGCACATGCGCGTGGCCGCGTCGGCGATGCTGACGATGTCCTCGGGCTGGCCGTCGAGCATGTAGCGCTCCCCGGCCACCCCCTTGTCGAGAGCCAGGATGCAGCCGCGGGCGATGTCCTCGGCGAAGACCCAGCTGACCGGGAACTTGAGATACCGCTCAATCCGGCCGCGGGCGGCGGACAGCAGCACTCGGTTGAAGCTCGTCATGCCCAGGGCGTTGCTGACCACGGGTGAGGGACCGAAGATCGCGCCGGGATGGGCGCTCACGACGTCCCGCCCTGCGGCAGCACGTGACATGGCGTCGAGGAAGGCCGCCATCTTGGTGATGGTGTAGGGGTCCGAGCTCGGCTCCTTGGTCACCGGGGCGTCCTCCCGGTCGAGTCCCCCGTCGGTGTCGAAGAACGTCCCTGTGCTCACCGCCACCACTCGTCCCAGGCCGACCGCCTCCGCCGCATCGAGCACGTTCTTGGTGCCCCCGATGTTCACGGCCTCGAAGTCGGCCAGATTCTGGCTCGCGCCACCCAAGAGCGCGGCGCAGTGGATCGCCGCGTCGCTGCCGGTGGCCGCCCGCCGCACCGCGTCGGGATCGGTCACGTCGCCCGTGACGATCTCGACACCGAGTGCGGCGAGGGGTGCCGTGTCCGCCGTCTCGCGGGCCAGGGCCCTCACCGCATCGCCCCGCTCCCTCAACAACTTGCAGATGTTGGCACCCGCGAGCCCCGTGGCTCCGGTGACCAGGATCGTCTGTGTCATGCAGTCGCGCGGACCGAGGGGTCCTCGATCGCGGTGTCGACCTGGTCGGCGCTGTAGGGGATCACCGGAGGCCCCTGGCCGAAGAGATCGAGCGTGTGCAGGAAGCGGTGCAGTCCCATGGAGTTGGCGCACGCGAAGCCGAGCTCGACGATCTGCGCCGACGTGAAGACCTCGCCCAGACGCCGGTAGACGTCATCGTCAATGGCGTGGTGGTCCGCCGAGAGCAGGTCGAGGAACTCCACGGCCAGTCGCTCCTGGTCGGTGAGGTCGGAGTGGCCGGGAGCGATGAGGCAGGCGACGTCCTCGTCCGAGATCGAATCGTGCTTCCTCGACTGCATGCAGGGCTGGCACTCGCCCAGTTGGGCGCTGCGGATCCGCAGCAGCTCGAGGATCCTGCCCCCCAGGAGGGACTCTTGACCCCAGGCGTGCCGGGCCGCGTCTGTCATCAGGATCTGCGACGTCTTGTAGGCGAAGATCTGCAGAGGGACCGGCGTCGCATAGGTGCCGTCCGCCACGCCCTCCTCAATGATCCGCCGTGGCTCCGGCGCCAGCTCAGTCAGCGGTATCGGCTCGATTCTCGGCATGGACACCCCCAGGGTCTTCCGGCGAGGCCGGCGTCGGTCTGCTCCTGCAGCGACGGTCCTACTGTACTGTCAGCCCGTGCCGATCGACCCTTCGTCCATACTGCTGACCGACCGCGTGGCCATTGTGACCGGGGGCGGCTCCGGTATCGGCCGTGGCATCGCCCGTGGGTTCGCCGCCTTCGGAGCGAAGGTCGCCATCTGGGAGCGTCACGCGGACACGGCGGCGGCGGCGGCCGAGGAGGTCGGCGGCCTCGGCATCACGATCGACGTGCGCGAGGCCGCCGAGGTGGACGCGGCGCTGGAACGCACGGTGGCCGAGCTGGGACCGGCGAGCATCCTGGTCAACAACGCCGGTGGCGTGTTCTTCTCTCCTCTCCTCGAAACCTCGGAGAACGGATGGGACGCCCTCTACCGGTCCAACCTCAAGCACGTCATTCTGTGCACCCAGCGGGCCGCCCGGGGAATGGTGGAGCACGGGATCGGTGGCAGCATCATCAGCGTCACCTCCATTGAGGGTGTGCGCGCGGCGCCGGGCTACGCGGCCTACGCCGCGGCGAAGGCCGGCGTGATCAACTACACGCAGACCGCCGCCCTGGAGCTGGCGCCGCTCGGCATCCGGGTGAACGCGCTGGCGCCGGACATCACCATGACCGAGGGGATCGCCGCGGTCGCCCCCCCGGGAGGTGAGGAGAGGTTCGGCTTCACCGTGCCCATGGGCCGGGCCGGCCATGTGGACGAGATGGCCGGCGCAGCCGTGTTCCTGGCCAGTGAGCTCTCCAGCTACATCACCGGCCAGACGATCCACGTCGACGGCGGCACGCACGCGGCGAGCGGGTGGTATCACCACCCGGAGACAGGCGAGTACGTCCTCGGGCCGAGGTAGCGGCCCACCGGGCTCGTCAGTCGTCGTCCCCGCCGCGCCCGACGTGGGCGGACATCCCTCCGTCGACCGCGATCATCTGCCCCGTGATATAGCGCGATTCGTCCGACGCCAGGAACACGACGACGCTGGCGATGTCGTCGGGCTGGCCCACGTACGGGGTGAGTGTCGCCCTTCCCAGCCCCGCCAGCACTTTGGCGTCGAGGTGGGCGCGCACGGCATCGGTGATGACGAGCCCGGGCAGAATCGTGTTGACCCGGATCCCCTGCTTCCCGTGGCTGGTCGCCACGTACATGGTGAGTGCGTTCACCCCCGCCTTCGAGACCCCATAGGCGGTCCGGGTGCGGTCGCCCTTCAGGGATGCCCCCGACGACATGTTGATGATGGATCCACCGCCACCGCGCACCATCTCGGGAACCGCGTGCTTGCAGGTGAGCATCTGGCTCCGCAGGTTCACCGCCATGGTGCGTTCCCAGACGTCGAGCGAGAGGTCGGGCACCGCGGTGTCCCTGGTCAGGAAGTCCGAGTCCGTGAGGGCCGCATTGTTGTGGAGCACGTCGAGGCGACCGAAGCGCGACGTGGTCAAGGCGACCGCTGCGGCCACCTCGGCCTCCTCGGACAGGTCGGCGCGGAGGGCCACGGCGGCGCCGCCGGCCTCAGAGACGCCCTCGGCGACGCGCTGTGCCGCCGCCTCGTCGACGTCGACCACGACGACCGAGGCGCCCTCCCGGGCCAAGGCCCGGGCTGACGCTCCTCCGATGCCGCCGCCACCTCCGGTGACGATGGCGACCTTGTCGATGAGACGTCCCATGAACTCCTCGCCTTCCCGTCTGCGTTCGCCCGTGCCCGACCCTACGGGCGTTCGATGATCAAACCCTGGAACGGGGCCAGCCGGAGCGGGCCACCCACGACCTCGTGCACCCGGGCGCGGTCGGTGCAGACCCGAACGGTTCCGGCGATGCCGTCCAGCTCGACCTCGCCCCCCGACAGGTTGAGGATCACGACGTGGCGATCCCCACGCGCCCATGCCCAGGCCCCCTCGGGTGCCGGCAGCGATTCGTAGTCACCGGCGCTGAACTCCGGATGCCGGCGCCGGAAGGCGATCAGGTCCCGGCACAGCGTGAGGACCGAGTCCGGGTCGTCCCGTTGCGCCGCCACGTTGGCGGCCGCCACGTCGCCGAGGGGGAGCCACGGTCGCTCCGCTCCGGTGAAGCCACCACCTGGCGTGTCACTCCACTGCATGGGGGTGCGGCCCGCGTCGCGCCCCTCGTAGTAGGGGTAGAAGCGCACACCCAATGGATCCCGCATGTCGTCGTGGGCGACCGCGACGTTCGCCATGCCGATCTCGTCGCCCTGGTAGAGCACCGGCGTGCCGCGCAGGCTCAGCAACATGAGGAGGGCCACACGGACCCGGCGCGGATCATCATCGGCCCAACGGGTCGGAAAGCGGAACATGTCGTGGTTGGAACCCGTCCAGGCCGGCCACGCGCCGGGCGGCAGTGCCGCCTCGGTCTCGTCGACGATGGCCCGCATGTCGCCCGCACTCAACGGCGCGCTGATGAAGTTGAAGTTGAAGGCCAGTCCCAGCTCGTCCGCGCCCTCGCCGTAGTACGCGGCCAGGGTGTCCACGGGGACCGGTGTCTCCCCGATCAGGAGCCGAGGCTCGTCGTAACCGTCAGCCAGGCGGCGCCAGTGACGGATCAGTTCGTGCACCTCGGGCCGGTTCGCGTTGTAGACGCTGCGCTGTCCGAACATCTGAGTCTCGAAATCGTCCTCCTCCGTGGCAGGTGGGTTGTCCCGGAGCTGGGCGTCCTTGATGATGATGTTGCAGACGTCAATGCGAAACCCGGCCACGCCGCGGTCGGACCAGAAACGGAAGATGCCGTCGAACGTGTCTCGTACCTCCTGGTTCCACCAGTTCAGGTCCGGTTGCGCCTCCAAGTGGTTGTGGAAGTAGTACTGGCCGCTCTGCCCGTCGAACGTCCACCCGGAGCCACCGAAGCTGCTGACCCAGTTGTTCGGCGGCTCCCCGTCCTCCTTGCCGTCGGCCCAGACGTACCAGTCCCGGCGGGCTGAAACGCGCGACGATCTGGAATCGAGGAACCATGGGTGCTGATCACTCGTGTGGTTGGGCACGATGTCCATGAGGACACGGATGCCTCGCGCCGCCGCCTCCGCGACGAGGAGATCGAAATCGTCGAGTGTGCCGAATTCGGGGGCGATGGCGCAGAAGTCGGAGACGTCGTAGCCCCAGTCGGCATTGGGGGACACCGTGACGGGTGAGAGCCAGATTCCGTCGACCCCCAGCCAGGCCAGATGGTCCAGGTGCTGAGTGATGCCGGGAATGTCGCCGACGCCGTCCGCGTCGGTGTCGGCGAACGACCTCGGATAGACCTGGTACAGGACGCCCGTCCTCCACCACGGGCCGGCGGCAGGGACCACGCCTACGGCGTCGGGGCGTCGGCCACCGCATCGCGCCAGGGCGAGAGATCGAGCATCGGGTACCGGGCGGCCACCCCGGCCAGCGTCTGCGCGTTCCAGTAGGGGTGACCGGGTGGAGGGAAACCCAGGACGGTCAGCTGGCGCTCGCTGGCACCATCCACGAAGCGGTACCACGACAGGTCCTCGCCTGCGTTGGGCAATCCGAAGGATCCCAGCCAGTCGGTGGCCGCCGGCTTGTAGGAGACGTGCAGCATGAAACGCGCCGCCCGTGGCGCCGTCATGCGCACGCCGCGGTGGTACACGTCGGGGCGGTAGACGAGAACCGAGCCGGCGGGACCGGAGGCCGGCACCTCAGCCGCGTAGAGGTCGGGGTACGTCTCCGGGTTCAGGTAGGTGCGCTCAACCGGGATGTCGGCGGTGAGCCGGCGCGGGACCACTCTGGTCGCGGCGGTCTCCGGGGTGACGTCGCTCAAGTAGACGAACATCGTCAGCTGCTGGTAACCGGGTTCGTGGCGTGGCACCACCAGCGTGTGGTTGCCGAAGTCCGCATGGAGCAACTGTTCGTCGCTGAGCGCGCCCTCGGAGTACTTCGCGCTCAGCATGGCCTGGTACATGCGAAGGTCCGCGTCAGCGACACCGAGGAGCTGCTCGGCCAGATCGATGATGCGGTCGTGCACCACCAGGTCGTTGAGGGCACCGTCGTCGAAGGGGAAGCGTGGCATGACCTGGTGCGAATCGACCCGGAAGGGCCCGTTGCGCGCCGGGTCGGCGTCGGCGGCGAACTCCTCCGCCGTGGGGAAGAGGGCCAGCAGGGCCGCCTGAGCGGCCGCGACCGATTTGGGCGGCAGGAGATCCTGCACCAGGCACCAGCCATCCTCCTCCCACTGCGCCTGCGCTTCTGCGCTGATGGCCGTCATCCGCCGACCCCCGGCATCGGGTGACCTCTCGTGTTGCGCGTTGCCCTCATGGCGCTGCTGAGCCCTCCCCCGGATCCCCAATGCGGCGGAAGCTTGCCATATCGGCAGCCACGAGGCGGGCGTCGCCTCTGCGAGAGGCCGCCCGGGTGCTAGCACGAGGGTCGGCGACGGGGTAGCCACCTTGGTGCCGCCACGCCGCTCCGCAAAGATGGGCCGCAGCGGTGGCGCGTGCCCCAGGGTCGGGGCCGGCCACCTCTCGTCGACGAGGAGCAGCGGGAGGAGGGCCAGGGTTGATCCGAGTGGTCGTGCGTGAGTCCTCCTACCGGTTCCGGGCGACCTTCCGGCGGCGCTGGGCCGGGTACCTCACGCTGGTCGTGCTGATCGGCCTGGTGGGCGGTGTCGCCATGGCGGCGGTCGCGGGCGCGCGGCGGACCCAGTCGTCCTACCCGACCTACCTGGCGAGCACCGACCCCTCCGACCTACAGATGTTCACGGAGTTCTATCCGATCACGCACACCGGATACTCGCCGCGGGTGGCCGACGCGGTCGCGCGGATCCCCCACGTGGAGAAGTCCATTGACGTGATCGGCTTCGCCGGCACCACGCAGGCCCTGGGACACCACACCTCGACGGTCCCGGGCGAGGCACCGCCCGCGCTCGAGGGCAGCACCAGTGCCGACGGCGGCGAGTACTTCTCCACGGACCGGGTCACCGTGCTGGAGGGCCGCATGGCCAACCCCGCCCGCATGGACGAGATCGTCATGTCCTCGGGTGCCGCCGCGCAGTACGGGCTCCACGTCGGTTCCACCCTGCCCGTGGCCTTCTTCACCGACGCCCAGGTCTCCAGCCCCGACTTCACCGGCTATCCGCAGGACAAACCCCACCTCATCGTCCCGTTCAAGCTCGTCGGCATCGTGGAATGGAGCCCCCAGATCGTCCAGGACGACGACGCCGCTCTCGGCAACCAGGTCGCGGTGGCCACCCCGGCGCTGACCCGGCGACTCGAGACGTGCTGCGCCTACTACTCCTATGCCTCGCTCCACCTCGACGGCGGTTCCACGCACGCGGCGGCCGTCGCCGCCGTCGCCGACAAGCTCCTCCCCAACCTCGGGCCGGCCGGCGGCACGAGCACGAATGCCCCCTACGTGGCCAAGGCGGAGCGTGCCATCCGTCCCGAAGCGATCGCCCTGGGCGTCTTCGGGCTGTTGGCGGCCCTGGCCGCGCTCGTCATCAACGGCCAGGTGATCAGCCGACTCATCAGACGCCACGCGGAGGAGGCGGCGGTGGTGCGCGCCCTGGGGGCAGGCCCGGTCATGGTGGCAGCCGACGAGCTCCTGGGGGTCGTCGGGGCGATCCTGGCGGGGTCGCTGCTCGCGGTGGCGGTGGCCGTGGCACTGTCCCCTCTTTCCCCGATCGGGCCGGTCCGGCCCGTCTATCCCGACATCGGGGTGGCCTTCGACTGGACCGTGCTCGGCTTCGGGCTCCTCCTGTTCGTGGTGCTCCTCACTGCTGCCGCGCTGTTCGTCGCCTACCGTGTGGCACCGCACCGGCAGACGTCGCGGTCGGATGCGCGTGACGCCGACCCTGTCTGGAGGGCGGCCACCTCCGCCGGCCTGCCGCCGAGCGCCGTGCTGGGCATCCGCTCCGCGCTCGGCTCGCGCTCGGCACGCGATGGCGCACCGGTGCGCTCCGCCCTCCTGGGGGCAATCGTCGCCATCACCGTCATCGTGACCTCGCTCACGTTCGCCTCGAGCCTCAACGCCCTGGTGTCGCAACCGTCCCTGTACGGATGGAACTGGGACTACGCGCTGCTCGCCGGCTTCTCCGCCGCCGAGAACCTGCCGGCAGCCCAGACGGCGGCACTGCTGGACCACGATCCCGATGTGCACCACTGGGCGGGGGCCTACTTCGAAAGCGCCGACCTCAATGGGCAGTCCGTGCCCGTGCTGGCCATGCGTCCGGGCGCCACGGTGAGCCCCTCCCTGCTCTCCGGACAGGGGATGGCGGCGCCGTCGCAGATCGTGCTCGGACCGGCGACGCTGGCGTCCCTGCATGTCCGCCTCGGCGATACGGTCGTCGCGCATGTGGACAATCGCCCGCCCGTGCGCCTGCGTGTCGTCGGCACGGCGACGCTGCCCACGATCGGCGGGTCTGGTGACCCCAGTCTGGCGATGGGCACCGGGGCGGTGATGGCCACGTCGCTGTTCTCGCCGACGGACCTCGACGAGCAGGGCAGCCCGATCCGAGGTCCGATGGCCGTGTTCATTTCGGTGCGACCGGGAGTCTCGGGCACCGCCGCCCTCGGATCGCTCAACCGCATCACGGCGGTGCTCAACCGCCCGTCCGATCCCGACGCGCCCGTCGGGGGCGTCGTGGGCGCGCTCCGCCCCGCCGAAATCGCGGACTACCGCAGCGTGGGAGCGACGCCGGCGCTGCTCGCAGCCGTCCTGGCCGCCGGGGCGATCGGCGCGCTGGGCCTCACACTCGTCGCGTCGGTTCGCCAGCGCCGCCGCCAGTTCGCCGTCCTGAAGGCTCTGGGGTTCACCCAGCGGCAGCTTGCCGCCTCCGTGGCGTGGCAGTCCTCGGTGGCCGCCGCAGTCGGGGTCGTCATCGGGATCCCGATCGGCATCGCCCTCGGACGGTGGCTGTGGACCCTGTTCGCCCACGGGATCTCGGCCGTGCCCCACCCTGCCGTGCCCCTCGCCTCCGTTGCGGCAGTCGCCGTGGGGGCCATCGTCTTCGCCAATCTGGTCGCGCTCCTCCCCGGGCGCGTCGCCGCCCGCACCCGCACGTCGCTCCTCCTGCGGGCAGAGTGAGGCCGAGCCGGGCAGCCGGGCCAGCTCGGGCGTCCGGGCGCCCTCAGGAGCCGTTCGGCGCCCTCACGGGCATCCGGGCAGGCGAGGGGCCCTCAAGCCCGATGGCAATTCTTCCGAAATTCCCATGTGGATACCCACGTCATGACCCACCCGGAGCTGAGCACCCCGCGCCACCTCCGGCGGACCAAGCTCATCGGCGCATTCGCGTTCGCCCTGCTCGTCGGCGTCGGGTCCTACACGGTGACGTACCACGTCCTCGATCTCATGTCCCCGCCGGCCACGGTCGTGGGAATGGCGACGTCGGGGGTCGCACCGACCCAAGGTGTCGCACATGCGGTGCCACCGCCGGCATCCCGACCCGCGTCCTGAGCCACCCCGGGGAGGGTCAGATCTCGTCGTCGGACTTGGCGTCGCGCACGATCCGCTGCACCAAAGACTGCATGAGGGCCCACGCCACGTCCGGATGGTCCTGCACGAACGGCCGGAACTGCCAAGCGGCCAGCGCGTAGCACTCCAGGTCGGTCTCGGCCGTCACCTCTGCCATGCGCGGGCCGTCGTCAATGAGCGCGACCTCGCCGAAGTGGTCCCCCGCCTTGAGTGACCGGACCCTGTTCCCGGCCACCGTGACCGTGGCCGTGCCGCTGGCGATGATGAAGAAGCCGACGCCCGGTTTGCCCTTCTCGATGATGACCGTCCCGGCCGGGAACGACCGCTGGTTCAGCGTCCCGGCGAGCTGCTTGATGTCCTTCTTCGACAGCTGCGAGAACAGCTGCGCGTTCATGATTGCTTCCAGAACGTCCACCATGATCGAACCGTACACGTCGCGGACGGCCCGGTCACGGCCGCACGGCGCCGGCGCTCGGCGCCCTCAAGCCCGCACGGCCTCGGGCTCGGGCTCCCGCCAGTGCCCGAGGGTCACCACGAAGCGCGATCCCCCGTCGTAGTTGATGGGCGACTCCGCCCTGACACTGCCGCCCATGGCGGATGCCAGCTCGGCCACGATGGCCAGGCCCAGTCCCGATCCCATCCGGCGGTTCGGCCCGCGGTCGGCCCGGTAGAAGCGCTCGAACACGCGCGCCAGGTCGCCGGCGGCGATGCCCGGGCCGTCGTCGTCGACCGTGATCACGCACGCTCCGGACGCACGGTCATCGGTCATCCCGACCGTCACCGTCGTCCGGGCGAACGTCATGGCATTCTCGAGCAGATTGGCCAGCAACTGCGCGAGCCGGTCCGGGTCGGCCGCGACCGGCGCGTGGGGTGGCGAGGCGACACCACCCGGTTCCGCCCGGCCATCGGAGGGCACCTGCAGCACGATCTGTAGACCTGCCCTCGCTGCTGCAGGGAGGAACCCCTCCGCGGTCGTCGTGACGACCTCGGCGGCGTCCGTCGGGCGCAGGGAGATCGACATCTGCCGCGCCTCGAGCTTGGTCAGGTCAAGCAGGTCGCCAACGAGGCGCTCCAGGCGGCGCGCCTCCGCGATGATCACGTCCGCCGCGTGCCCGTCGTCCTCAATCGCTCCGTCCTGTATCGCCTCGGCGAAGCCGCGGATGGAGGTGAGCGGCGTGCGCAGGTCGTGCGACACGGCCAACAGGAGGTGACGTTCCCGCGCCCGGCTGTCCTCCAGGCTCTGGGCCATGTCGTTGATGGAGCCGGCCAACGACGTGAACTCGGGGTAGTCGTTGCGGCGTACGGGGACGCGGCTCGCCAGCTCGCCGGACGCGATGCGACCCGTCACCTCCATCGCCTCCACCAGCGGGCGGGCCATGCGGCGGCTCATCTGCCATGCCACCAGCGCGGCGACGAGGAGGGCCGCGCCGCCGGCGACGATGAAATAGCCCCAACTGGGCCCGAGCCCGCTGACGTCGCGGGTCAGGAGGACGGCGAAGGTGCCACCCAGGCGCAGGCGCGCAGGCAGGCGCTGGCGCTCCGACTCCGTCAGGGTGACCGGGGCCACTGCATACACCAGGTTGCCCGACCGCCCGGACACCGTCTGCCCCGACTGGACCGCCGCCACGTCAATGTCCAGACCCGTCGCGTCGGACGGCAGTGGCGTCACGATGTTGCCGAGGCGGTCGATCCGGATGATCTCGGCATCCTCGAGCTTGAGGGTCTTCTGCACGACGCGCAGTGCCGCCAGGGACTTGGTCTCAGCCTTGGAGGACGTCAGGGAGTTGACCTCGGAGACCAGCTGCTGTTGCGCCTGGGTGCGCGCCGCGTTGCGGGTCAGGATGAGGCTGCCTGCCCCGGCGATCACCAGGACCACGGCGACCAGGCCGACCATGGCCAGCATGAGGCGGCGGCGCACCGCTCAGCCGAACCGGTAGCCGACGCCCCACACGGTGGCGAGCGGGAGGTCGGTCCCGAGCTTCTTGCGCAGCTGGGCCACGTGGACGTCGACGGTGCGCTCGTCGCCGTACCAGTCCGTGCCCCACACGCCGTCGAGCAGCTGCTGGCGCGACAGCGCCAGACCGATGTTGTCGGCCAGAAAGGCCAGCAGCTGGAATTCACGAGCGGTCAGAGGGACGACCACGTCCCCCCGGCGCGCCTCGCGGCGGCGCAGGTCCACTTCGAGGTCGCCCACGGTCACCACCTCCTGGGGGGCCGGGCCTTCGCGGGTCCGGCGCAGGATCGCCCGCACCCGCGCCACGAGCTCCCGGGGGGAGAACGGCTTCACGAGGTAGTCGTCGGCGCCCAATTCGAGACCGAGGATCCGGTCCACCTCGTCGTCGCGCGCCGTGAGGAACAGGACAGGCACCGAACTACGGGCGCGGATCTGGCGGCAGACGTCGAACCCGTCGTTGGCGCCGGGCAGCCCGACGTCGAGGATCACGATCCAGGGGTCCTCCTGTGTGAGCACCTGCAACCCCTTCTCGCCGTCACTCGCCAGCAAGACCCTGAACCCCTCCCGGCGGAGGTAGAGGTCCACCAGATCGGCGATATGCGGGTCGTCCTCGACCACTACGACCGTCCCGCTCTCGGCACTCACGGATCTAGCCTCGCATCTCCCGCACCCCGAGATGCCGGAATGCGGGGATCCCTTACAGAACCCTCACGATTGTCGAACATGCCGATCACTCGCTGGGCTCACCATGGCCTCACAGGATTCCCGGATGCCTCACAGGATCCCCGGATGGGCACCGCAGAGAGGAGCACGCATGTCGACAGCGCGCACGCATCTGATCCGCCTCGGCACCATCTCCCTGGCGTCCGCCGCCCTCATCGGCTCGGCGGCTGCCGCGGGCGCTGCCACGACCTCGGCCGGCGCCGGCAACAGTGGCGCCCGCAGCGCACCGGGCAGGCTCGGAGGCATCAAGTCCAAGGCGACCACCGACATCACCGACCGCGTGCACGCGCTCAACTCGGCCATCGCCAAGGTCAACGCAACCAAGGGTCTCGGATCCGGGCCGCCCATGCTGGCGGCCTATCTCGGCACCGACATCACACCGCTACAACAGCTCGATCAGAAGATCCAGGGAGACACGACGGTGAAGCAGGCGGCCCAGGATTTCTCCACCATCTTCAGCGCCTACCGCGTCTACGTGCTCGTCCTGCCGGCCTCCCGGATCGCCGCCGACGCCGACCGCGTCACGAGCACCGCCCTCCCCACCCTCACGGCCGCCTCGTCGAAGGCCCAGGGGCTGGTGAACCCGCAGAACCACGCGCAGCTCCAGCCGCTCATCGACGACCTGAACGCGCAGATCAGTGCCGCCTCGCCCGCCACCAACGGCCTGGCGGGCACCGTGCTCGCAGTCTCCCCGGCCCAGTGGAACGCGAACCGCGACGTCCTCTCACCGGCGCGATCGTCGGACCAGACGGCCGATGCCGCAGTGGTGAAGGGTCGGTCGGACCTGCAGGAGATCCGCCAGCTGCTCAGGGGCTCGTCGGCCGCGGGCGCGGCCGTCGGCGGCTCCCAGCCCCCAGGGCTCTGGCCTCCGCGGCACGACGTCCACCTCGACCACAACCACGCCGACCACGGGAGGCTGAGCGGCGGCGCGACGCCGGCACCGCTCGAGGTGCCGACCGGGGGCGCCTAGCTGAGGAGGGACGCCGTGTTGAGGTTCAGGCCGTCCGGCGCCTTGGAGCGGTGCACGACCTGGAATTCGGAGAACTCGGCGAGGCCCCAGGGACCGTTCTCCACCCCGATGCCGCTCCACTTGAAGCCGCCGAACGGCTGCTCGGGTGAGAGCGCCAGGTGCGTGTTGACCCAGGCCGTTCCGCACTCGAGCTGCGCCGCCACCGCGGCGGCGCGGTCGGCGTCGGCGCCCCACACCGAGCCGGAGAGGCCGAAGTGCGTGGCGTTGGCCCGGTCGATGGCATCGCCCAGGTCTCGATACGGCACCACCGGCAACGCCGGGCCGAACTGCTCCTCGTCGACGATCCGCGTGCCGTCGGACAGCCCCGTCAGGATGGTGGGCTCGAAGAAGTAGCCCGCGCGGTCCATGGCGTGGCCGCCGGTGACCGCCGTCGCGCCGTGGGACAGCGCGTCGGCCACCAGCTCCTTGACCCGCTCGTACTGCGGCGCGTTGTTGATCGGGCCGAGCTTCACGCCCTCCTCGGTGCCCTCGCCGACCTTGATCGACCGGGCGTGCGCCGCCAGCCCCTCGACGACGTCGTCGTAGAGGGCCTCAGGGACGTACACCCGCTTGATGGCAGAGCACACCTGCCCGTTGTTGTTGAACGCGCCGGCGAAGATCGCCGAGGCCACCACGGCCGGGTCGGCGTCGTCGAGCACGATCGCCGGGTCGTTGCCGCCGAGCTCCAGCGTCACCCTCTTGAGGTCCGGGGCGGCCGACAGCGCGACCTTCTTGCCCGTCTCGACCGAGCCGGTGAAGCTGACCTTGCGCGGCACGGGGTGTGAGGTCATCCACGCGCCCAGCTCGTCACTGCCGCTGACGATGTTGACGACGCCGGGCGGGAAGACGTCGCGCAACAGCTCGCCCACCTTCAGCGTCGTCAGCGGTGTGTAGGGCGACGGCTTCAGGACGAGGGTGTTGCCGGCGAGCAGCGCGGGGGCGATCTTCCAGAACGCGAGCGTCAGCGGAAAGTTCCATGGCGTGATGGCGGCGACGACGCCGAGCGGCCGCCGGGCCAGCTCCACGTACGCCGAGTCGTCGTCCTGAATGATCTGGGGGGCCATCTCCAAGTTGGCGAAGTACTGGCTCCAGATCGCGGACGCGAAGACCTCGATGCCGGCGTCGCTCAGCGGCTTGCCCTGCTCCGCCGTCAGCACCGGCGCGAGCTCGGCGGTCGACGCCATGAGCACCTCGGCCGCCTGCAACAGGACGGCGCGCCGGGCCGCCTCGTCCGCCTTCCAGTCGCGCCCCGCCTTGGCGGCGGCGTCGAAGGCGGCGTCGAGCTGCTGGCGGCTGCACTCGGGGGCCTGGGCGAAGACCTCACCCGTGGCCGGGTTCCGGACATCGAACGTCGACTCGGTTGGAGCCGCCTCCCCTGCGATCGTCATGACGAATTCGGACATGGTGCTCCTCGGCTGCGCTCTGGGAGGGCTCCCCCCGTCCCGGCCGGATTTCGGCCTCCAGATCCTCCCACCCGGGCGGGCGGGGCTCAATCGAAAATTGTGAAAGTCCCGAATCGCGGGATCGGTCCACCGACGCGGCGTGGGCTCGCCGGGCCGTGGCGGCCGGTGGAGGGCCTAGTCGCCCATGCCCGCCGGGCGGGGGCCCGGGCCGGCGCCCACGCCGAGCTTCTCCCGGAAGAAGGTCAGCGTCTGGTCGAGCGCCGCCCTGGTCGGCGAGCCCTCCTTGTCGACCAGATGCTCGGTCAGCACCGAGTGCGCGCTCTTCGGGTGCCCGTAGGGGTTCCCCGGTGCCGAATCGATCTCTACCGCGATGAACGCGTCGCCCAGCTCGCGGCGCAGCGTCTCGAAGCGCTCCTCGAAACAGAAGGGGTCATTCGTGAAGCGCAGGCCGAGCAGGCACGTGCCGGCCGCCGTCCGCTCCTTGACCCGGGCCAGGTCCGCGTCGGAGATCCCCACGTCCGCCTTGAACTTCCTGCTGAGGGGGAACGGCAGCGAGGGCTGGCTCAGGACCGGCGCGAGCACGACGTCGTCGACCATCATCGCCAGCGCGAAGCCACCGGTGAAGCACATGCCGACGACACCGACGCCGGGGCCGCCGCACCGCGCGTGTTCGGCGGCAGCGAGTTTGCGCAGCCAGACGGTCACGGGGCTCGTCCGCTTCAGGGCGAACGCCGAGAACTCGCGTGAGACACAGGCCGGTCCGATCGACGCCAGTGCGTACCCGCCTGACGGCGGGCGTCCCGGTTGGCCGAACAGGCTGGGCAGCACCGCGGTGCACCCCGCCGCGGCCACCCGGCGCCCGAACTCCGCCACGCGCGGGGTGATGCCCGGGATCTCGGAGATGACGATCACCGCCGGGCCCGTCCCGATCCGGAAGACGTCGCGCCGCGTGCCGTCCACCTCGAAGGACTCCTTGGTGAACCCCTCGAGCGCGGCCTCCCACCTGCCCACATCGCCGGTCGCCATGGCCGGACCGTAGCATCGACCGTCGTGGCCATACCCAGGAGCTCTCTCGACCCGCGCCTGCCCGTCCTGGTCGGTCTCGGGGCCGCCAGCAGCAGTGCACCGGTGGCCGACCTGATGACAGAGGCCGTACGCGCCGCGGTGGCGGACGCCGGCGCGCCGGGACTACTCGGCGCGGTCGATTGCCTGGCGGTGGCCCAGGGCACGTGGTCGCTCACGGATCCGGCACGCACCGTGGCCCGGCGCATCGGGTCGCCGCGGGCGCGGACACTCCGCTTCGAGATCGGGGTCTCGCAGCAGGAGATGCTCAACCACGCCCTCGCGGCCGTGGCAGCGGGCGAGCACGACACGGTGGTCGTCATGGGTGGCGAAGCTCGGCGCTGGCTCCGCGGCGGCGGCGAAGAATCGGACCTCGAGCGCGAGCCACCCGACGGGGTCGTGGAGCGGCCGCCCGACTTCGTGGCCCCGATTGAGCTCGAGGCCGGCATCGTCCTGCCTCCGGTGCAGCAGTACGCCCTCATTGAGAACGCGCTGTCCGCAGCACGCGGGCTCGGGCCGGACGCGCAACGGGACGAGATCGCCGCGCTCTGGGCCCGCTTCAACGCCGTGGCGGCCCACAACCCCGACGCTGCCTTCGGCGCGCCTCGCACTGCGGCCGAGATCGCAATGCCCGGTCCACGCAACCGCCCCCTTGCGTACCCCTACAACGTCTGGCACGCCAGTCAGTGGACGGTGGACCAGTCGTCGGCGCTCGTCATCTGCTCGGCGGCCCGTGCTGCCGAGGCCGGCGTGCCCCCGGACCGATGGCTCTTCCCGCACGTCGCCCTCCACTGCTCGAAGGCGATCACGCTGACCGCCCGGCGAACGCTCGCCGCGTGGCCCGCGATGGCCGTGCTGGGCCGTGCCGCCGAGCACCACGCCGGTCGGCCCCTGCGCGACCTCGGGCTCGCCGAGGTGTACTCGTGCTTCCCGGCGGCGGTCCGGGTGCAACAGCACGAGCTCGGGCTCGACCCCACCCTCACCCCGACTCTCACCGGAGGCATGACCTTCGCCGGTGGCCCCTTCAACCACTTCGTGCTGCAGTCGCTCTTGACGCTGGGGTCCCGGCTGCGCGCGCAGCCGGACGAGCTCGGCCTGGTCACGACCGTCTCGGGGATGCTCTCCAAGCCCGGCCTCGCGCTCTGGTCGGCCACACCGCCCACCCCCGGCCGCCCTCCGCTGGTCGCCGACCTCGCCGACCAGGCGATCGCCGCGACCGGGGTGGTTCCCGTCGTCGAGACGGCGCCCGCCACGGCCACGCCGGCCCGCGTCGCCTCCTTCACCGTCACCTACGGCGGCGCCGACGGGCTCGCAGCGGTGCGCACGGCGATCGTGGCGGACCTGCCCGATGGGGTCCGCACCGCCGCCACCTGCGAAGATGCAGACACCGCCCGGCTCGCCGTGGCCGAGGGCCTCACCGGGCGGGCGGTCGAGGTGAAGGACACATCATTCAGCCTGTGAGCGCACCACCCCCCCGCACCAGCCGCCCCCGCCTGGTCGACCCCGAGCTGGCCGCCCGGGTCCCCGGCCTGCGGCGGGTCGCGGTCGTCGCCGTGTCCGTGGGGGCGCTGAGCGCCGTCCTCGTCGTCGTGCAAGCCGTCGCCCTGGCCCACGTGGTCAGCCGGTCCCTGCTGGACCATGCCCCGCTCGGCACCGTGGTGCCGGCCATCGTCGTCGCCGCCCTGGCCGTCCTGGTCCGTGCCGCGCTGCACGGCGCCGGGGACCTCTCGGCGCACGGCGCCGCCGACCGCGTCGTCGGCAGGCTCCGGGCCCAGCTGCTGCGCCACGCCCTGACGCTCGGGCCGGCCTGGCTGGCGGGCGAGCGTCCCGGCGAGCTCTCCCTCACCGCGACCCGGGGTCTCCGGTCGCTGCACACCTACTTCGCGCGCTACCTCCCCCAGGCGGCAGCCGCAGCCGTGATCCCAGCCGTGCTGCTCGTCTGGGTCGCCACCCAGGACTGGCTGTCCTTCGTCGTCGTCATCGCGCTGGTGATCGCCGTGCCGTTGACGATGATCTTCTTCGGGCGCGAGGCCACCAGGAGGTCGGAGCGCCAGTGGCGCCGGCTCGGCTCGCTCGCCGGCCGGTTCCTCCAGCTCGTCGAAGGGCTCCCGACGCTGCGTGCCTTCGTGCGCGAGGAGCAGGGGCGTCGCGAGGTGGCCGCCGCCACGGAGGGTGTGCGCTCGGCCACGATGCGCACGCTGCGGGTCGCCTTCCTCTCGGCCCTCGCCATGGACATGATCGCCGGCTTCGGGGTCGGCTTCGTGGCCATGGTCCTCGGGCTCCGCCTGCTCTGGGGGGAGCTGAGCCTGCAGACCGCGATGGCCGTGTTGCTCGTGGCGCCAGAGATCTTCATCCCCCTCCGTCGGGCCGGCGCCGAGTTCCACGCCAGTACCGAAGGGCAAGCCGCCGCCGCCCGTGTCCTCGACGTGCTCGCGACAGCGGGCCCCTCGGGACACTCGCCCGACACGGCCCGGCCACCGACGCCGGCGCGCCCCGGCGTCGCTGCGCTCACCGTGGACGCCCTACGGGTGCACTACGAACACCGCGATCGCCCCGCGCTGGCGTCATTCTCGCTCCAGGTCGCGCCGGGCGACAGGGTCGCGCTGACGGGGCCGTCGGGCTCGGGCAAGTCGACCGTGCTGGCGACCCTGCTGCGGTTCGTGGAGCCCGAGGCGGGCACGCTGTCGATCGGCGGGTCCCGCTCGGTCGAGCAGTCCGCCGCCGAATGGCGAAGCCATTTCTCGTGGCTCCCCCAGCGACCCCACCTCTTCAACGCGACCATGGCGGAGAACCTTCGCCTCGGGGCGCCCGATGCGCCGGACGACGACCTCCAGGCCGTGCTCGGTGCCGTGGGCCTCTCCGAGCTCATGGCCAACCTGCCCTCGGGGTTGCAAACGGCCCTCGGCCACGATGGTCTCACGCTGAGCTCCGGCGAGCGCCAACGGGTCGCGCTGGCGCGAGCCCTGCTGTGCCCTGCACCGATCCTCCTGCTGGACGAGCCGACCGCGTCGCTCGATCCGCCCACCGTCACACGCCTCGCGCCGGCGCTCGAGCCGTGGCTCGACGGGCGCACGGTCGTGGTGGCGGCGCACGAGCCCGCCCTCCTCGACCACTTCGACACCGTGGTCGCGCTGCCGGGTGCCCCCGCTCTGCCACTGGCGGTCTCGCCGTGAGCGCCGGTCGGCGGCGAGGATCGCTGCGCCGCGTGCTCGCCGAGCCCGGCACCCCCTACGGCCGCCTCGCGCTCGCGGGCTTCCTCGGCCTGGCGGCCGCCGCTGCGACGATCGGCCTCCTCGCCGGGTCGGGCTACGTGCTGGGACGTGCGGCCCTGCGGCCGGGGCTGAGCGCGATCGTCGGCATCCTGGCCGCAGTCGAGGTGCTCGCCTTCCTGCGCGGGCCCCTCCGCTACGAGGAGCGACTGGTCGGCCACGATGCCGCACTGCGCGCGCTGACCGGCTGGCGCGTGTGGCTGTACGACTGCCTCACCCCTCGCGTTCCGGCCGCCCTGGCCGGATGGCGCAGCGGCGACCTCCTGGCCCGCGCCATCGACGATGTCGATGCGCTCCAGGACCTGTACCTGCGCACCCTGCTGCCGGTAGCCGTCGCGGTGGGCGCCTGTGCGATCGGCACGGCGGCGGTCGGGTTCATCCTCCCGTGGGCGGCGCTCGCGCTCGGGATCCCGCTCCTCGTCGCCCTCACCGTCCCGGCGGCGCTGACGTGGCGGCGCAGCGGCGACGACGAGACGGCAGCACTCTCGGGGACGCTCTCCGCGCGGGTGGTCGACGCGCTGCAGGGGGCACCCGAGCTCCTGGCCTTCGGGGCCGACGGCGCCGCGCTGGACGCGGTCGAGGCGCTTGGTCGCCGGTCGGACGCGCTGGAGCGCCACCACGCACGCCTCGCCACCGTGGCCGCCACGATCATCGCCGGATGCCTGGCGGTGGCGCTGGCGGTCGTCCTCGCGCTCGGGGTGGACGCGGTCCATGCGGGCCACCTGGGCCAGGTCATGGTGGCCGTGCTCCCGCTGACGGTGCTGGCGACGTTCGAAATGGTCCCCGGCGTGCCGGCGGCCGTGGCCCGGTCTCTCACCGTGCGCGCCTCGGCCGACCGCCTCTTCGCGCTCGAGGACGTGGAGATCCCCGTGCGCGACACCGTCGCACCCGTGCCACTCGGGAAGGGCGTCCCGGCGGTTGCGTTCGAGGATGCGAGCGTGCGCTACAGGCCGGGCCTGCCCCGGGCCCTCGACGGCGTCGACCTGAGCCTGCCCCCCGGGGGCCGGGTCGCCGTCACCGGTTCGAGCGGTGCCGGCAAGTCGACCCTCGTCACCGCGCTCCTGCGCTTCTGGCCGCTCGAGGGTGGCACGCTCTCACTGGGCGGGGTGGACGTGGATCAGCTCTCCCAGCACGACGCACGCGCCGCCTGTGCACTGGCCGACCAGCGAGCCCAGATGTTCGCCGGCACGGTGCGCTCCAATCTGTTGCTCGCGCATCCCGACGCCGACGAGGAGCAGATTGCCGGCGCGCTGCGGGCCGCTCGCCTCGACGCGTGGGTGGCCGCGCTGCCGGCGGGGCTCGACACACCCGTGGGCGAGGACGGGGTCGCGCTCTCGGGCGGTGAGCGCCGACGCCTCGCGGTTGCCCGCGCCCTCCTCGCGCCGGGCCCCGTGGTGATCCTCGACGAACCCACCAGCGGGCTCGATCAGCAGCTGGCCGACGAAGTGCTCGAAGGTGTGCTCGCGGCGGCCGGGGAACGCAGCGTGCTGGTGATCACCCACCGCGTCGCAGAGGCCCGGCTCTGCGACGTCACCCTCACCCTCGAGGCCGGGCAGGTGGTGCCGCCTCAGGCCTGAGCGGCTCGATCGGAACGGAGATCGCCGGCGGCGACCGGTGATCCGCCGCTGCCGGCCCCGCCGTGCCGGTGGCGCAACGCCCCCGAGGCGGATCCGCTCGACCCGCCCGAGGGGCACCAGGCGTTCGAAGGGACGCCGGCACACGGGTCGGCCATGGTCGGCAGACCCTCGGGCAGCGCTTTGAGCCGCACCCCGGTCTGTGCCGGGTAGTTGGCACCGGCGGGACACGCAGCGAGGCGGGAGTCGCATTCGACCTGGGCGACCAACGTGTTGTCGGCGTTGGTCGTCGTGCTGGTCACGCCACACGTGGGCTGCAGTTGCTCCAGGTTCGGTGGCGCGCTGCCGCGCGGCGCGGTGTTGTCCCCGTAGCAATTGGACGGCAGGCCCGAGTGCAGCAGGATCTGCCCGAAGTCCGCGTTGGAAGGGTTCCCGTAGGTGCCGTCGTTGACGAAGGTGTTCCCCTTGAGGGCGTCGCCCTCCGGCTCGAAGACGCAGCCGAACCCCGAGACCTGGAACCCGCCGAAATTGGCGCACTTCTGGTTGAGCGATGGCGTGCCGCTGTCGGGGTAGGGCACGAACAGGACGCCCCAGGCTCCGTTGTTCGAGAAGGTGTTGTCCATCACGGTGTCGTTTCGTCCTCCCGAGACGGTCATCCCCGTGCCGATGGGGCCGGCGGCGGCGTCACCGGCCTCGGGGGTGTCCCCATTGTCGTTGTCGTGCACGTTGTTGTGGATGAACACCCAGCACGAATGGGTGTGCGTGATGGGGCTGGTGGCGTCACCCGGGCACGCCCCGTTCTGGGGCGGCGGCGGGTCCCCCGCGATCTGGGTGTCGGTGTCGACGCCGTCCTGGTTGTCGTCGAACTGCGAGTTCTCAATGACGACCGCGCCACCGGAATTGGTGCCCGAGTACCCCAGGGCGTTGTTCTCCATCCAGGCGTGGTCGATCGTCACATCGCACACCTGGTGGCAGGCGCCGACGTACATGCCCGAATCGTTCATGTTGGAGCCGTAGATCTGGTTCCAGCTGCCCGGGCCCTGCGCGTTCGACGAGAAGATCCCGTACTCCGCAGCGGAGGTCTCGTTGCTGTAGAAGGAGGTCGTCCCGGTGAGATAGCTCCCGCTGTACCCGGTCAGGCCGATCTTCCCCGAACCGTCGCCGCCGTTCCACCAGATCTCGTTCCCCGAGTCGCCGGCGCCGCCCAGGAAGTTGCAGGCGGTCAGGTTCTCGATGCTCACGTGGTCCGCCTTCCAGACGACGATCCCGTTGCGTCCCTGGGCCTTGCCCCCCACGACGGGACCGAAGTTCTGGTACTGCGGATCGGAGCTGCACGCGGTGGGCGCGCCCGACTTGGTCCCGTCCACGACGACCGTGCCACGGTCCATCCCCCGGATCGTCAAATTCGACGTGCGCACGACCACGCCACCGTGATCACCGGTCGACAACTGGCTGGCCGAGGTCACGTGCGCGTCGTCGCTCTCGTGGTAGTCGCCCGGGGCGATGAGGATGTAGTCACCGGGCTGGGCCGCGTCGACGGCGGACTGGATGGAGCTGTACTGGCCCGCCATCCCGTGGTACCGGCCGACCAGCAGCACCGCGGGTGAGCTCGACGACGAGCACGCCGCGAGCACCGACCCGGTCAGGAGGGCGGCGCCGAGGACGCCCAGCCGCCGCGCGCCGATCGTCCTTGGTCCCATCGGCTTCTCCCCTCGGCCGTGCCACCAGGTGAGCGATACGCCCGTTTGGCACCTCGGGAAAACCTACTCCCCAACCCCGCCGGCGTGGGCCCGAGGTGTCAGGCCGGCCCCGTGGCCTCCGGCGCCTCCGCGATGCGCAGCCTGACCTCCGCCACGGAGGGCGCCGGGTACCCGAGCAGGCCCGGCCGCCAGCCCAAGCCGATCTTCTCGGCGCCCGGGCCGTCCTCGGTCCAGACGTGACACGTGTTGAGCAGGAAGCCGAAACCTCCCTCGCGCATGGGGTGCTCGCCATCGCCCTTCTCGACCTCCCAGGCCCCCGAGGAGGTGATGCCCTGCACGACCACGGGCCCCATCGCCCGGGCCAGGAACTCGAGATGGCTGCAGCCGCGCTGGCGCCCGAAGCGCTCCTGGACCGCGCTGGTGTAGCCCCGCGCCACCGACAACCCGACCAGATCGTGGAAGCTCGCCTCGATGCCGGTGCATTCGGCGTGCGGGTAGGTCGTCATGTCGGCCGCCGCGTCCACGATGACCATGTCGGCGCGGCGGACCACCAGGCCCAGCTCCATGAAGTGCAGGTCGCGCGGCCCGTACGCGCCGTCGGCCCAGGGACGCTGGTCGTGCAGGGTGCCCACCACCGCGAAGTACTCTCCGCGCCGGTACACCTCCATGGAGATGGTCCGCCGATGGACCGGGTCCTCGGCGGACCCGGGGACCGGACGCAGCGCGGCGAGCGTCGGCGGAGGCTCAGGCACCGGGCGATTGTGGCGCCGCGGCGCCCCGGGGCGCCAGTCCCACCTCGTTGAAGCCGTGGAGGATGGGCGCGTCCCGGTTCCACCCGATGCGGGTCACCGACGCCGTGCGCAGGTGCAGGCGCCAGAAGAGGTCGGTGGTCCCGAGGGCCCAGGCCACCGCCGCCTTGATCGGCGTCACGTGGCTCACCACCACCACGTCGCCGTCGCGGCGTCGCGCGCCGGCACCTGGCGCAGCGAACAGCTCCTCGCAGGCCGCCGAGACGCGCGCGTCCACCTCGGCGAGGGTCTCCCCGCCCTCGGGCCGGAAGTCGCGGTCGCTCTGCCATCGCTGCCACACCTCGGCGGGGATCCCGTGCAGGGGCTGGCACTCGAACTCGCCGTAGTCGACCTCGACCCAGCGATCGTCGACGGTCACGGGGGGCCCGAGCGCGAGGATGTCGGCCGTGTCCCGGGCCCGGCTCAGCGGGCTCGTGCGCACCTCGGCCACCGGGTCCACCAACAACGACCGCGCCGCCTCCACCTGCTGGCGTCCGGCCTCGGTCAGCTGGGCGTCGGTACGGCCGAGCAGGAGCCCCCGTGCGTTGGCATCCGACTCACCGTGGCGTACCAGGATCAACACCGCGACAGCACGGGGGTCAGGCGGGGACCAGGATGCGTCCGCACTGCTCGCAGGTGGCCGCCTCGCCCGGAGGCAGGGACCGGATCTTCTCGACCTCGACCGAGGACAGCTCGAGGTGGCACCCGTCGCAGTGGTTCCGCACCAGGCGGGCCGCTCCCGTCCCTTTGAGGCGCGCTCGCAGCGTCTCGTAGCGGTCCGACAGCGCCGTCGGGAGCTCCGCCGCCTCGGTGGCCCGTGACGTCACGGCCGCAGCGAGCTCGGCCCTGATGTCGTCCTGGTCGTGGGCCACTTGCGCGCGGAGCTCCTCGGCCCGCGCCTCGAGCGGCGCCATCCGTTCCCGCAGGACGGCCAGCTCGGCGTCGACCCCGTCCTGCTCCAGCATCGCCACCAGCTCGAGCTCCTCGAGCTCGGCGCGGCGCTCCGTCAGGTGTCGCACCTCGTCGTTCATGGCCTGGAGGTCGCGTCCGGACGAGCTGGTGGCTGCGTACATGCGCCGCTCGATGGCGCCACGGCGGCCGCTGATGCCTGCGATCTGCTCCTCGAGGTCCTTCTGGGTGGCCGCCAGCGCGGCGCGCCGTGCCGCGACCTCGGCCCTCTCGCGGTCGAGCCCGGCCAGCTCCGCCTCCACCGCGGCGAGGCCCGTCGTCTCGGCCAGCGCGTCGTGCCGGTGCTGTAGCTGGATGATGGACGTGTCGAGGTCCTGCACGGTGAGCAGGCGGGCGAGCGCGTCGGTCACGAGAGGCCCTCGTAGGCGGCCCGTGCGATGGGCAGCGCGTCGGAGAGCCCGGCATCGGCCATGGCGATCGCCTCGTCCCAGCTGCACCAGCGCGCGTCGGGGCTCTCCCCCGGCGGGGGGTGCGGGTCGTCGTCCGCGCCGAGCAGCAGGTAGCGCAGGTCGAGGTGGGTGTGGCCGAAGGCCGCGTCGTGGACGTCGAGGTGGACGAGGAGGGGGCCGGCGGCGGGATGCTCCACGGCGAGGCCGAGCTCCTCGGTGGCCTCACGGCGGGCGGCGGTCGCCGGGGACTCGCCGGCGTCGATGTGCCCACCGGGCTGCATCCAGATGCCCAGGCGCTTGTGGCGGTGCAGCACCGTGCCACGCCGCCCGACCACGAGGCCCGACGCGGTGACGTGGACGGGACCGGCGTGCTCGTCGCACGGTGCCGCGAGCCGTTCCAGCTCGAACAGGAAGCGCTCGCGCGCCTCCACCTCACGCGACGATGCGGGCTCATGGCCCTCGACCAGGCTCCGCAGCTCCTCCGTGGAGGCGCCCCTTGTCGGACTCCCCATCATGCGAATCCCTAGCACAGGTGGCCGGTCAGCACCGTGGTGGCATGGCCGGCGATCGTCACCCGCTCACCCCGGGGATGCACGTACAGGACGGCGCCACGCGGGGACAGCTGGTGGGCCACGAGGGCGTCGCGCCCCAGTTCGGCGGCCCAGTACGGCCCGGCGACGCACTGGGCCGATCCGGTGGCCGGGTCCTCGTCGATCCCGACGTTGGGGCCGAAGACCCGCAGCACGTAGTCGGCGTCCCACCCCGGTTGCGCCGGCGCGGTCAGCAGGAGGGCCTTGGACCCGGTCGCCGCGATGGCGGCCAAGTCGGGCGCGTAGGCTCGCACGGCCTCGGCCGAGGAGAGTGCGACGAAGGTGAAGAAGGAGGTGTGCCCGACGGCGACCACCGCGCCGGGCCACTGCTCCTCCAGTGAGCCGGGCATCGGGCCGGGCGTCACCGGGTCGGCCGGGAAGTCGAGCTCGATGCGGTCTCCCGCGAACGCGGCCCGCAGCGGGCCGCTGCGCGTGTGGAAGGTCAGCGGCACCGCGCCGTCGACCGTGCCGCCCTCACGCAGCGCGTGGGCCGCGGCGAGCGTGGCGTGGCCGCACAGGTCGATCTCGGTGGCCGGCGAGAACCAGCGCAGCCCGAAGGAGGCCGCGTCCTCGCCGGGCACCAGATAGGCCGTCTCGGCGATCCCCAGCTCGAAGGCGATGGACTGCATGCGCGCGTCGTCGAGCGGCCGCTCCAGCAGGCAGACGGCGGCGGGGTTCCCGCCGAAGGCGACGTCGCTGAAGGCATCGACCCAGGTGATCGGGATGCTCATGGTCCCCACGATGCTAAGCGGGCCAGCGCGTCGCGCAGCACGCGGTCGCGCTTGCAGAAGGCCCAGCGCACCAACGTCCGGCCGGCGTCGGCATCGGCGGGGTCGTAGAAGACCGAGCTCGGGATGGCGACGACGCCGCAGCGCTCGGGCAGGCCCAGGCAGAACTCCCGGGCGCTGTGACCCGGTGCCAGCCCGGCGATGTCGGTGGTGGCGAAATAGGTGGCCGCGGGCCGGTACACCTCGTGGCCCAGCGCCTCGAGGCCGTCGCAGAGCAGGTCGCGCTTGCCCGCCAGCTCGGCGGCGAGGGCGCGCAGCGCGGCGGGCGGGAACCCGAGGCCGTGGGCGATGGCGAGCTGGAAGGGGGCCGGGCTCGTGTAGGTCAAGAACTGCTTGGCCGCCCGCACCGCGCCGACCAGAGGCGCGGCGGCGCACACCCAGCCCACCTTCCACCCGGTGAAGGAGAATGTCTTGCCCCCCGAGGAGATGGTCAGCGTGCGGTTCCGCATGCCCGGCAGCGTGGCCAGCGGGACGTGCGTCCCGTCGAAGACCAGGTGCTCGTAGACCTCGTCGGTCACCGCCAGGAGGTCGTGGGCGGTGCAGAGCGCGGCGACCTGCCCCAGCTCGTCGGGCGTGAACACCTTGCCGGTGGGGTTGTGGGGCGAGTTGAGCAGGACGAGCTTCACGCGCGGTCCGGCGGCGGCCGCGGCGAGCTCGTCGGGGTCGAAGGACCAGTCCGGGGCGTGCAGGCGGACCAGCCGGGGCACCGCGCCCGCCATGGACGCGCAGGCGGCGTAGGAGTCGTAGGAGGGCTCGAACATGACGATCTCGTCCCCGGGCTCACACAGCGCCAGCAGGGTGGCGGCGATGGCCTCGGTGGCGCCGACGGTGACGAGCACGTCGGTGTCGGGGTCGAGGTCGATGCCGTACCAGGCGCGCTGGTGGTCGGCCACGGCGCGGCGGAGCTCGGGGATCCCCGCGCTCGGGGGGTACTGGTTGCGCCCCTCCCGGATGGCGGCCACCGCGATCTCGCGCAGCTCGTCGGGTCCGTCGGTGTCGGGGAACCCCTGGCCGAGATTGACCGAACCGGTGGCGACGGCCAACTCCGACATGGTGGCGAAGATCGTCGTGGTGAACGGCTGGAGGCGCCGGGCCAGATGCGAGTCCCCCGTTGCCACCGCGACGATCGTACCTGCGGCGACCTGCGGCGCCTATCGTCTGGGCGGACCGTGCTCAGCATCGCCAACTACAACATGCACTGCGGGATGGACGGGTGGGGCAGGCCCTACGACTATGTCCGCGCCATCACCTCCCTGGACGCCGACGTGATCGTGCTCGAGGAGGCGTGGACCACGCAGGGCGACGACTCCGGGGGCCAGTCCGCGCAGGCGGCCGTCGCGCTGGGCTACCAGATCGTCGCCCACACGCTGGGCGAGGGGCGGCGCATCCGACCCCAGCCCGATGCCCCCGACACCTGGCGGGCGCGCCTGCTCTGGAGCGACCGCAGCAAGGCGCTCTACCTGGACGGCGAGCGCCCGCTGCCCGAGAGGGTGCGGGCGCTCCCGCGCTTCTTGGAGGCGGAGCCCGGCACCTTGGGGATCGCCGTGCTGGTGCGGCCGGACCTCCCGGTGGAGTCGACGCGGCTGGTGCGCATGCGCGTGCTGCGGGCCGATCGCGTGCGCCGGGCCGCGCTGGTGGTCGACCTCACCGTGGAGGGGAGGCCGATCTCGGTGGTGGGCACCCACATGTCACACCTCCTCTTCGGTTCGCACCGCAACTGGGCCGAGCTGCGACGTCAGCTCGACTCCGAGGCCCGGCCCGACGCGGTGCTGGCCGGGGACATGAACGCCTGGGGCCCGCTGGTCCGCGCCTTCATGCCGGGTTGGCGGCCGGCGGTGACCGGCCGCACATGGCCCAGCTGGAGGCCCCACAGCCAGATCGACCACATCCTCGTGCGCGGCGCGCTGCGACCCGTCTCGGGCGCGGTACTGCCCGACGCCGGGTCGGACCACCGCCCGGTGCGGGCGGAGCTGGAGGTGGGCGACCCGGTCGACCGCCCCGGCGCGGCAACCGAGCGGGGGTGATCGGACGACGAAGTGCCCGGCCGACGACGGCGGCACGCCGATCGACGCCTGGACCGGGCCGCGGGGAACGGCGGCTCAGGCCGGTGGCGGTGGCCCGGCGAGCGCCGTGACCGCCTCGTTCACGCTCGTGTAGAAGTGGTCCTCGCCGATGCGCGCCGCCAGGCCCGAACGGCGCAGGCTGTCGTGGAGGTGCACTCCGGACCGCGCGACCCCGAAGGCGATGCCGTCACGCTCGCAGAGGTCGAGCACCTGCCGCATGGCGGCCGTCCCCGTGAAGTCGATGTCCGACATGCCGATGGTGTCGAGGACGAACACCCGTACCGGTCCGGGGGCGTGCGCCAGCGCATCCGACACCTCATCGCGGAAGCGCATGGCATTGGCGTACCAGATCGGGGTGGCGAAGAGCGCAACGAGGATGCCGGGCACCTGCTCCGCGCTCGGATCGAGCGCCCAACGCTGCCAGCTGGTGGTACCGGGCAGGCGCCCCAGAACGTGCAGCTGCGGGCGCGCGCTGAGACGGATGCGGTCGAGGATGGCGAGGCCGACGGCGACCGCGATCCCCTGCTCCACGCCGACGAGCGCGACGGCGAGCAGCGTCACCGCGGCAAGGGCGAACTCGAACAGGTTGAAGCGGGCGATGGCGATCAGGTCCCCCACGCGGAACAGCCGCACCGCGACGAAGATGAGGATGGCGGCCAGCGTCGCCAACGGCACGTCCCTGAGCACGTTCGCGAAGGGGATGATGATGACGACGACCGCCGCCGCCCCGAGCGCGCCCGCCTGGGTCCGGCCGCCGGCCGTGGCCACGGCGCCCGTGCGTGGAGGGCTGGCGTTGACCGGGAAGGACCCCACGAGGCCGGCCAGCACGCTGCCGGCGCCCACCCCGAAGAAGTCCCGCCCCGCGTCGACGTCGTAGCCACCCCGCTCGGCGAAGCCGCGCGTGGTGGCCGCGGTCTGCGTCACGACCACCAACGCCACCACGGCGGCGAGCGGCGCCAGGCTCCCGAGGGTCGACCCCGACAGGCCGGTCAGGCCGAGGTGGGGCGCCCCGGTCTTGATCGTCCCCAGAACGGCGACACCGTGGGACTGCAGGTCGAGGACCCCGACGAGTGCCGTGGAGGCGACCAGGCCGATCAGCGCGGCCGGAATCCGGCGGTCGAGGCGCGCACTGACGAACATGACGGCCAGGACGCCGACGCCGAGGGCGAGCGACCATCCGTTCACCTCGTTGAGATGGGTCAGTACGTACCCCACGCGGTGCTGATTGGTGCCTCCCGTCGGGGGCAGGCCGAAGAACTCGGGCAGCTGGTGGGCGATGATGATCACGGCCACCCCGGACATGAAGCCGGTGACGATGGGCGTCGAGAGGAACTCGGCGATCCACCCGAGGCGCAGGATGCTGACGAGCATCACGATGAGCCCGATCATCACGGCCAGGATCCCCACCAGCTCGACGTAGCGGGCCGACCCGGTCAGGGCGAGAGCGGACACCCCGGCGGCGAACAACGGTGCGATCGTCGAGTCGGCGCCCACCGACATCTGCGGGTTGGAGCCCAGGAGGGCGAAAAGGACCGTCCCGGCCACGAAGGCGTAGAAGCCGGTGATGGGGGGCATGCCCGCCAGCTGCGAGGTCGCCAGCTGCTCGGGCACGGCGATGACGAGGAGCATGAGGCCGGCCACCAGGTCCGCCGAGGCCCAGGAACGCTGGTAGCCGTGCAGCGAGGTCAGGACCGGCGGACGTGGCACCGCGACATCATCGCCCACCGGGCGGTTCGCCAGATTGACCCAATTGAGATTCGCCAGATTGACCCAATTGAGACCCAATTGAATTGAATAGTCTCGGGTCGGGAGTCGAGACGCCGTGGCGGCCGGCGTTCCCGTCCCGCCCGCCTGAAGGAGGCCCAGCGATGAGCGACTACCCCTACGCCGACCGTTTCAGCATCCACCGCGCGCTGCCCGAGCAGAGCACCAGCCGGGAGGACGTGCTGGCGGAGCTCCACGCCATGGCCACCGAGGAGGACTCGTTCTGGGAGACCGGCAAGTGCTCGGGCACCATGTACTGCGGCGACCACGACCACTACCGGTTCATGAACGAGGCCTTCGGCCTCTTCGCCCACGTCAACGTCTTGCAGCGCGACATGTGCCCCAGCGCCACCAAGTTCGAGGCGGAGATCATCGCCATGACGCTCGGCCTGCATTCCGGCGACATTGCGGTGGCAGCGGGTGACGACCCGTGCGGGCTGGTGACCACGGGCGGGACGGGCAGCATCCTGCACGCGATCCTGGCCTACCGCGAGCACGCGGCCTCCGAGCGCGGCGTCACCCGCCCCAACGTGATCAAGCCCGAGACGGCCCATCCCGCGTTCGACAAGGCGTGCCATCTCTTCGGTGTGGAACTGCGGCGGGCGCCGGTCGACCCGACCACGACCCAGGTCGACGTCGACTGGGTGCGCGACCACATCGACGGTGAGACGGTCGCCCTCATCGGGTCTGCGTGCAACTACGGCTACGGCACGGTCGATCCCATCGCCGACCTGTCGGACCTCGCGCTCGAGCACGGTATCGGACTGCACGTCGATGGCTGCCTCGGCGGCTTCATCCTCCCCTTCGGCCGGGAACTGGGCTACGACATCCCGGCCTTCGACTACTCGGTGCCGGGTGTCACCTCCATCTCGGCCGACACGCACAAGTACGGGTACGCCTTCAAGGGTTCCTCCGTCCTCAGCTTCCGCTCAAGGGCGCTGCGCAACGCGCAGTACTTCTACCTGACCGACTGGAGCGGCGGGAAGTACACCTCGCCCGGCATGGAGGGCTCGCGCTCGGGCGGCCTCATCGCCGCCACCTGGGCCTCCATGGTGCAGCTCGGCCACGCCGGGTACCTGGGCTACGCACGGGAGATCTTCGAGACCTCGTTCGCCATGCAGGCGGCGGTCACGTCACACCCAGAGCTGCGCCTCGTCGGGCGCCCCACCTTCCTCTTCTCCTTCACCTCCGACGAGTTCGACATCTACCATGTGAACGACTTCATGCGGACGAGAGGGTGGCGCTTCAACGGCCAGCAGTACCCCAACGCGCTCCACATGGCGGTGACCAGGCCGCAGACCCAGGCCCAGGTGGTGGAAGAGTTCACGACCGACCTCGCGGATGCCGTGGCCTACGCCAAGGAGCACGCCGACGAGGCGCCGAAGAGCGGAGCCATCTACGGCGGTGTGGCCGGCGGCATGACCGAGGAGGCCGACGAGTTCATCCGCGCCGTCATGGCCGACATGCTCGACGGGCAGTCGTCCATCCCGGCCAAGTGACCGAGGCCGCCCCACCCACCCAATGGGTCGCCGGCTGCGTGGCGGCACAGGAGGGATTGGACGCGGCGCTCGTCGGTCTGGACGACGCGGCGGCGCGCCGGCCCAGCCTGCTGCCCGACTGGAGCGTGGGACACGTGCTCACCCACATCGCCCGCAACGCCGACAGCGTCGTCTGGCGGCTCGACGGTGCGGCGCAGGGCCAGCTGCGCGACCAGTACCCCGGTGGCCTGGAGCAGCGGAAAGCGGACATCGAGGCGGGCGCGGGCCGTCCGGCCACGGAGCTCGTGGCCGACGTCCGCCGGACTTCGGCCGCGGTCGCGGGGGTGATGGCCGGGCTGCCCCCCGAGGCGTGGGACGCCCCGTCGCGCACCTCCCGGGGCGTGGTCGAGAGCTCCCGCGACGCGCTCCTGTCCCGCTGGCGGGAAGTGGTGGTCCACCACGGCGACCTCGGCCTCGCCCCGGTGCCCTTGCCGCCCGAGCTCGTCGACGCCTGGCTGCCACAGGAGCTGGCGCGGCTGGCGCTGCGGACCGACCCGGCCCGTCTTCTCTCGTGGATCATCGGGCGGGGCGACCCACCCATGCTGGCGGCGTGGTAGCCGAGCCGGCTGCCCCGAACAGCTAGCCCGAGACGAACGCGTCGCCGGAGCGGTCGACCGCGACACAGAAGGTGATGGTCGGGCACGAGATGCTGGTGAGGGCGTGGCCGTCGTCGATGAGGGTGCCGCCGCTCCACGCGGTCCCGTTCCATCCGAAGACCCGCCCGATGGAGTCGACGGCCCGGCAGAACGTCGTCGTCGGGCAGGAGACGGCGGTCAGCCCGGAGGCATCGGTGCCGGTGACGGGTGGCTCGCTGGCGATGGACGCAGGCGCGGTGAAGCCCAGGCCGTTCCAGGTGAGCACGCTGCCGCTGCTGTCGACGAGCACGCAGAACGACGTGGTCGCACAGGAGACCGAGTTGAGCTGGCCCTGCGTGTCGGCGTCGCCGGGCTGGGTCCAGGTGTGGCCGTTCCACACCGAGGGTCCGCCCTCGGCAGCGACACAGAAGGCCGGTGACACGCACGAGATCTGGTTGGCGGCCCCCCACGCCCCCAAGTTGCCCGACCAGCCCGAGCCGTCGTAGACGAAGGAGTTGCCCTCGCCGTCGATCGTGATGCAGAAGCTGGGTCCCGTGCAGTCGATGGCGGTGATGCCCTGGGCGGCGGGGATGGTCGCCGGCGGCTCCCAAGCCGACCCGTTGAAGAGTGCCACCTGGTTCAGGTTCGGCGCGGCGGCGCAGAACGCGGCGCCGGCACACGAGAGATACGACAGACCCTGGGGCGAGGGCGCCGGCACGGCGGGCCCCAGGGCGGTGACCTTCTCGATGAACAGGCGGTAGGTCTGACCGGTCACCGTCCCCGCCACACAGGACCCCGGCACGGGGCACGAGACGACCGACAGGTTCGCTCCCGCTGCAATGCGGATCGGCTTGGACCAGCTGCCCGCCGCTGCCGTCGTCGTGGGCGTCGTCGCGCGCGTGGACGTGGTGGTGGACGCGCTCGAGCCGTCGGGGCTCTTGCTGCAGCCGGCAACGAGCAGGGAGAGCGCGGCGACGGCCAGCGCCGCCGCCAACGGTCCCGCCCGCCGCCTTCGCACTACTTCGTGACCGGAAGGCCGCTCGCCTCGAGGGCTCGGTGACGCGACCACGTGTCGAGGACGATGAGGGTCTTGGTTCCCGTGACGCGGCCTCGGCGGCGCAGCTGCTCGATCACCTGCCCCAGGCGCTCGACGTCGGGTACCTGGAGCCACACGAGCGCGTCGGGGTCGCCGGCAGTCGTGAACACGGCCTGTACCTCGGACAGCTGCATCGCCGTCTCCTTGATCTCCTGGAGATCGGCGGTGCCGGCGAAACGCACCTCCGTGAAGGCCTGTATGGGACGACCCGCCTTGCGGTGGTCGACCACAACCGTGTAGCCGGCGATCACCCCTGTACGCTCGAGGCGTTCGATGCGCCGCGTCACCGCGGAGGCCGACAGCGAGACCTGCTCGCCGATGTCGGCCATCGTCCGGCGGGCGTTGTGCGACAGCAACTCGATGATGTGGTGATCGATCGGATCCAGCTCCTCTGTTCCCATGGGGTATAAGCCTAACGAAGGCGGTTCGGCTGCACGTTCAGTGCATCAAGACCCCCCGCTCCCCCGCCTCCGTTGCGTCCGTGTTGTTCCGGCCCCGTGCTCACGCATCCCGACGGTGGACGGACACGGCGTAGGCGCCCGGCGGGGCGAAGGGTCGGCGGTCCCAGGTCGACCATCGGTCTTCGAGTTCGAGGCCGCAGCCGGCGGCGAGAGCGTCATGGGTGGCGGGCCCGAATCCTCCCGGGCGGATGGAGTACCCCGTGACGAGCCGTCCACCCGGCACCAGCCAACGCGCCGCGTTGGCGATCGCCCGGCCCTCGGTGCCGTGCGGGAGGAAGATGAGCACGTTGCCGGCCATGACGACGACCTCGAATGTGCGCCCGAGGTCGAGTTCGGGGTCGGTCAGGTCGCCCTCGACCCACGGCAGGCCTGGCGCCTTCGAGCGGGCCGCGCCGAGCATGGCGGGATCGACGTCGATACCGACGACCACGTGGCCGCGCCGGCTGAGCTCGATGGCGACGCGGCCGGTGCCACAGCCGGCATCGAGGACCGAGCCCGGGCCGTACGACTCGACCAGCGCCGCCTCACCGTGCACGTCCACGCCGGCGGATGCCAACTCGTCGAAACGGCGGTCGTAGGCGGCGCCCCGCGGGACGTCGCTCTCCTGCCACGGGCCCTGCACGCGGGCTACGGGATGGAGGTCCCCCCCGGCAGCGTCTGGGTGGTGGCCCCGGCCGGGAGGCTGAACAGGCTGGCGGGCGGCTTGGAGGAGTACTTCGTCAACTCGAAGTAGCTGGACGACGACGAGCCCGAGTACGACAGCAGCCCCTGCTTGGTGACGCAGTACCTGCCCCCCTTGCCGCGCACGGTGACCGTGAGGCAGGTGGAGGGCTGGCCGGCGAACGTCGCCGAGGAGGACGAGACCTTGATGCCGAGGAGCCTCGAGACCAGTCCCTCCTTGGCCTCGGCCAGCGCACCGAGCGCGACGGTGGGGCTGAAGAGATCCTCCAGCCCGAGCAGGGGGTTGGACCCCTTGACCGAGAGGCACTGCATGGAGCTCTTGGACGAGGTCGTGCTCGTGGTCGTCGACGCGCCGGAGTTCCCGGAATTGCCCGAGTTCCCCGAATTCCCCGAATTCGCAGCCGTGCCGGAATTCCCGGAGTTGCCGGTCGAGCCGGAGCCGGTCGAGCAGTAGTACGTCGTCTTCCCGTTGTTGATCACGCTGCCGGTCGAGGTGGAGAAGTTGGACTTCGGGGGCGACTGGGCGATCGTCACCGTCGTCTGCTGCCCGTCGCTCAGCGAGGTGTACTGGGCCAGGTACGTCAAGGTCTTCGCGCGGTTGATGCTCTTGGTCAGCGCCTTGACGTTGAGCGGCGACACCGCACGCCCCGATGCCGGCAGCTCCGGGACCAGGACGAGGGCCCCGAGACCCAGGACGACGGTCATGACCAGGACGCGCGATCGCATGCCCGAACGGTAGCCCGCACCCCCCTACGGGGGGTGCACCGTGGCCGGGCTGCTGGCGGCGCTGCCCCGGGACCTCGGTAGGGTGATCCCTCGTGTGCCTTCTCGTCGTCGCGACGCAGCTGGTGCCCGATGAGCCGCTGATCGTCGGGGCCAACCGCGACGAGGTGCTGGAGAGGCCGGCGACCGCGATCACCGTGCTGGACCACGGACCCCCGAGGATCCTCGGCGGTCGCGACGAGCTCTCGGGTGGCACCTGGCTCGCGGTCAACGAGCACGGCGTCTGTGCGGGGCTCACCAACCAGCCGCTGGGGGACGCCAAGGACCCCTCGAAGAGGTCACGGGGCGAGCTCCCTCTCGCCCTGGCCCGCCACGAGACGGCTGCGGCGGCGGTCGACGAGTTGCTGGGGGCGTACCGGCCCGAGGACTACAACGGGTCATGGTTGCTCGTGGGCGATCGCACCTCGCTGTTCTTCGTCGACTTCACGGGGCGGGCCGAGCCCGTCGCCGTCGCGCTCGCGCCGGGGATCCACGTGCTGGAGAACCGGGCGCTCGCGGAACCATCGCGCAAGGTCGACCTGGTGCGGGAGGCGCTCGGCAATCCGGCCGACGGCGACGGCGTGGTGGCCGCATTCCGCGGCGTCCTGGTCGACCACAGGCTTCCGGAGGGCGACGATCGTCCCAACGCGGCGAACTGCGTCCACCTCGACTCGTTCGGGACACGGTCCTCGTGCATCGTGCGGGTGCCCGCCGGCCCCGGCCCGCCCCGAGTGTGGGTGGCGGACGGCCCACCGTGCTGCACCCCCTACGAGGAGGCCGGCGCGCTGTGGAGGCGCGACCCTGCCCCGACGGCCTAGTCCCGGACGAGCGGCTTGTAGCGCAGCCGGTGCGGCTGGTCGGCCTCGACGCCGAGGCGCTTGTGCCGGTCGGCCTCGTAGTCGCTGAAGTTGCCCTCCCACCAGCGGACCTCGGAGTCGCCCTCGAAGGCGAGCACGTGGGTGGCGATGCGGTCGAGGAACCAGCGGTCATGGCTGATGACGACGGCGCAGCCGGGGAAGGCCAGCAGGCCGTCTTCGAGGGCACGCAGGGTGTCGACGTCGAGATCGTTGGTCGGTTCGTCGAGCAG
>JBKQUM010000002.1:0-7968 GCA_052140165.1 Acidimicrobiales bacterium | reverse complement strand
TGTCGAAGCCCACCATCGCCAAGGTCGACGGGGTCGCCGTCGGTGCCGGCCTGTCCCTCGCACTCGGCTGCGACCTCGTCGTGTGCAGCGACCGGGCCCGGCTCTCCATGATCTTCTCCCGGCGGGGGCTGGCCCTCGACAACGGGGCGTCCTGGCTGCTGCCCCGGCTGGTTGGCCTCGCCCGGGCGAAAGAGATCGCGCTCTTCGGGGGCATGTGGAGCGCCGAGGAGGCCTCGGCCATCGGGCTGGTCAACCGCGTGCTGCCCGTCGACGAGCTGGACGCCTTCGTCGACGGGTGGGCCACCACGCTGGCCGGCGGCCCACCGCTTGCCCTGTCCATGACCAAGACCCTGCTGAACGCCTCGTCCATGGCCTCCATGGAGCAGGCGGTGGAGGACGAGGCCCGCTGCCAGGCGCTGAACTTCTCGACCAAGGACACCGCGGAGGCGATCGCGGCCTTCACGGAGAAGCGAGAGCCCGTTTTCATCGGCCGCTAGTAGCGTGGTGCCGTGCTGAGCGGTGTGCAGGGAATGATCGGTGACACGGCCCTGGTCACCAAGGCCATTGAGGGCGAGCACCACCCTGGCCGGATCAAGGCACGCGGTGAGGAATGGCTCGCCATTCCGCTGGACCCCGAGGCGACCATCGCCGCGGGAACGAGCGTCGTGGTGGCCGATGTCGAGCGCGGGCTGCTCGTCGTCTACGCCATCGACAGTTAGAGAGGTACCCCATGGTCCTGTTCGCATCGGCTGGAGAGGTGGTGGGGATCATCATCGTCGCGGCCCTGGCCGGGCTCGGGGTGGTGACCCTGTTCGCATCCCGGTTCATCAAGGTCGTGCAGCAGGGGAGCGTCGGCGTGGTGAAGCGCCTCGGCGAGTTCAAGACGGTCGACCAGCCGGGCCTGCACATCCTGGCGCCCTTCATCGACCGGATGGAGAAGGTCGACGTGCGCGAGTTCCCGATGACCGGTGACCAGCAGGCGGTCATCACGAAGGACAACGTCTCGCTCCAGGTGAGCGCGACCATCTTCTGCCAGGTCATCGACGTCAAGTCCGCCCTCTTCGAGATCAACGACTACCAGCTCGCGGTCGACCAGTTGTCGCGCACGGCGCTGCGGGCCGTGTTCGGGGAGCTCTCGCTGGACCAGGCGCTCTCCGAGCGCGAGACCATCAACAGCCGCATGCAGGACCACATGGCCGACGCGACGGCGAAGTGGGGTGTGCGGCTGAACCGGATTGAGATCCTCGACATCACCCCGCCGATGAACGTGGTGCAGGCGATGTCCGAGCAGAAGGAGGCCGAGCAGCACAAGCGGGCCGCCATTCTGAAGTCCGAGGGCGAGCAGCAGGCCGCCATCAACAGCGCGGGTGGCCGCAAGCAGGCCGCCGTGCTGGAGGCCGAGGGCGCCAAGCAATCGGCCATCCTGCGGGCCGAGGCGCAGATGAAGGTGCTGGAGCTCCAGGCCGAAGGAGAGAAGAAGGCGCTCGTGTTGCGCGGTGAGGGCGAGGCGTCCCGCCTCACCTCCATCGACACCGTCGCGATCAACCCGCACACATTGGCCGTCCTGCAGCTGCGGGCGCTCCAGGACATCGCCGCCTCCGACAACGCAAAGGTCGTCGTGCCCTACGAGGCCACCAGCCTCATGGGTGCCGCCGAGGTGCTGCTCTCCACGCTGCGCAACGAGAAGATGGGCGAGGCCAGCACGAACGGCGCGACGCCGGCCCCGGTCGCCACCCCGGCCCGGCCCCCCAACAAGGAGCTCCCGCCCCAGGGCTCATAGGGGAGGGCTCCCCGCGAGGGGGTCCGGCTCGCTCGGCCCTAGTTGTCCGTGGCCTGGCCGTTGTTGCGCGTCCCGGACGCCCGCGTGGCGCGTGTCAGGTCGATCGGCTGCAGGATCGGACGGTCCGCCGCGCCAGGGGCCTGAGGTCGAACCCGTTCATCGATGACCGTGGTGGCCGTGAGCCAGTCCCATGGTGCCGTCCGGGGATCGCGGAGCAGGCCGTCCGGGGGTGAGGCGCCGAACACGAAGCAGAGGCCGATGACGCCGCAGGCGACGATCGTCGGGATGACCAACAGGCAACAGACGGCGACGCGGGCGAGGGATCTCCACAGGCCCAGGGGTCGCCCGTCCGACACCCGGACGACGCGCAGCCCGAGGAGCCGATAGCTCGGCGTCCGACCGTTGCGCCATTCGAGGACACTCCAGACCAGCCAACCGATTCCGAGCGTGGCGACGAACAGGACCGGGGTGAGCACGAGCGCATCGAGGCGCTTCCCGAGGCCCGCTGCGGTCTGGCGTCCGGCCATTGAGGGTCATGCTAATCCCGCCCGTTCGCCGGCACGACGGTGCCGGACGGGCCCTGCACGTGCCGCTGGGCCCGCCTAGAGCAGGGCGTATTGCGAGACGGCGGCGGACGTGAAGGCGTGGGGCAGTCCGTGCGGCTTCGCAGTGTTGGCGTACTCGATGGCCATCATCGCGTCGCCCTTGGTGGCGAACGCGTCCACGGCGTAGAACCCAACGTGGCCCGCCTTGGTCCCGACCTCAACGACGGAGCCTCGGATTGCCGGGAAGCGCTTCCTCACGGGGGCGAGGCCCGAGGTCCCTCACTCCGTCATGGCCGCGGCGGAGAAGACAGTGACTTCTACCGACTCGTTGGTCGCCGTGCTGTCGTAGGTCACATGCGGCCCCGGGGGGCACTGTGCCGATCGCCAGTAACGGCTCGGTAATTCCCGCTCCGTCCTGAGGACGGCTGGGAAGAGGACGCACCCATCGCCGGCGCTGTGAGACACCCCTGCGGTCCGGGCGCGAGAGACACGAGAGAAATGACGCGAACCGATACCGGGTGCGTTTCGGCGTCGGCTCACTCGACCTCATCCCGGACTGCCGCCCGAGGGTCCGGCCGAGAGCAGGGGCCGCGGCGGCGTCCGAGGACGACGCCGCGGCGCCTCTCCCCCTGCCCGGTCCGATGATGCGACCCGGGAAGCTTCCGGCACAGGGTCAAACGTCCCAATATCTTGATCAGCTCCCACCGGGGGACGTTCGCCCCTGCCGCTTTGCGTCCGGCCGCCGTAGCTTGAAGGTTGTGGAAGAAGTCGAAGTCGGCCCCGAAGCAGTCCTGCTCCTTCAGGTCCTGACATTCGAGACCACCGCCGAGCCAACGGTGAGTCCAACGGTCGACACCTCGAAGTGGCACTTGATAGACGCGATGCGAGGTCGCACCTGGTGTGGGCTCAAACTCGCGTACGCAGGTCGGCGTGAGCTATGGAGCGAGACGCCCGCAGACGAGCGTTGTGAGATGTGCCTCTTGCGGCTGCGGCATCCCTACTGATCCTCGGCCGACAGTTCCCCGTGTCCCCATCCCGGAGAACGGGAGCAGTCGAGAGGTTCTCGGATGCTTGGTCACGACAGCACCACGTGTCGGGTAGTGGAAGGCTGACTCAATATGCACGCAGTCGAGCTCGTCTTCGCCATCGGATGGGCTGCGTTCTGGATCTACTGGCTCGTGGCCGCTCTTTCCATGAAGAGGGGTCGCGTCCCTTGGTCTCGCGAGCTGCGCATCAGGCTGATGGTCGTCATCGTGGCGGTTCTGTTGCTCCGCTTGGGAGCCTTCCGAGGCGGCGGCATCAACTCGGATCCGTGGCGTGCTGCCCTCGGGCTAGTCCTCTTCGCACTCGGGCTGGGGTTCGCGATCTGGGCCCGTCAGCACATTGGGCGTAACTGGGGTACACCGATGTCGCAAAAGGACGAACCGGAGCTGGTGACCAGCGGCCCCTACCGCCTGGTCCGCCATCCCATCTACTCTGGGATCCTGCTCGCGGGTGTCGGCACCGCGATGGCGCTGAGCTGGCTGTGGCTGATCGCCATACTTCTGGCAGGGGTCTACTTCGCGTACAGCGCGATTGTCGAGGAGCGGTATCTGACCGAGCAGTTCCCCGACACCTATCCGGCGTATCGGCACTCGACAAAGATGCTCGTACCTTTCCTGTTCTGAGGCTTTCGAGCGCACCGACCCGGGGAACTGGGGTAGGACCCCGGCGAAGAAGCGGACCTGAGGTGGCACACTTGGCGGGTGGCTCAACGCAAGCCCGATCCAAAGGTCCTCGCTGGCCTGATTGTCGTGCATGTCGTTGTGGCGGCATTGACTTGGCGAGATATCCGGCACCGAGATCCAGGTCAGATTCGCGGTCCGAAGTGGGTGTGGCGCCTGGCCAGCACGGCACAAATGGGCAACTCGCTCGCATACTGGCTTTTCGCGCGCAAGTCGGCGCTTCCTCAGGCCGGTCTTTAGCCCACCGTACCGACGGGCGGGGGCGCCCCTCGACGGGCGGTGCACCTCTGTACCGAGACCCCGTCTCCGGTGCGAGATTCTGAGCTGAGCTCGTCGACAGTGACGAAGTAACGCACGGCCCGATCGTCCGTTGCCACCCAGTGGTGACTTCCAAAGCCCAACGGGGTGATATTCGAGCCGGGCCACGTCGACACCCAGGCTTGCGCGATCGCTCCCTTCACGTCGCCATCGGAAAGACCCGTGGGCGGGGTCAGCACACTTGGAGCCTATGTGTGGTCCCAGAGGAGGGAATGCTCGAGCAAGGCAGGCATCGCAATCCGAACCGGTGCGACCGTTCACCTGCGTGCTCGCCTCGGTCGCCTCCGCCACGCTGAGCGGCGCGGTCGGGCGTGCCGTCTCCGTCGAGGTCCACGTCTCCAGCGGACTCCCTGGCTTCACGGTGGTCGGCCTGCCCGACGCCGCCGTGCGCGAGGCGCGCGACCGGGTGCGCGCCGCCGTGCTGTCGAGTGGGCTGCTCTGGCCGTTGCGACGGGTCACGGTCAATCTCGCGCCTGCTGCTGTCGAGATTGGTAACCACGACGCAACCAGGGAGAGTGGTGTCAGAGGGGGCTAGATCCGAACCGGCGAGAGGTGGCACCCTCACAAACCGGTCGAGAGCTTGGCATTGCCTCTGACCTGGATCTCGGGGGAGATGCGCAACATATGGACAACAAAATGAACCTGCCACGGATTTCAGGCAGATCCACATGAAACTCGGATCGAAATCATGAGTTCCCGAATTCATTCGCCCGATCCGTGGCGATGCTCGTCGGCGGTATCGAATCGGTGAGCGTTCTGTGCGTGTCGCTTGCGAGGATCAATATCGATTGACTTCGTCCCAATCTCTCCCTAGCCTGCGCAACCGGGGTCGTATGCCGGCGGCCATCATGCAGGTTTCGTTTGGCGACGAAGGAGACTCTCTGATGTTGAATAGAAGCGCCCGACTGTTTATCGGTTTCGCCGCGACTCTCACGTTGTTCATCGGCCTGACGGCGACGGCGGCCGCCGCGTCGCCAAGTCCCGGCGGCTTTCCGCCAGGACCGCAATCCGTCCTGTACGTGGCACCCGGAGCGCCTGCGGGACACGCGTTCGGTTGCTCCAATGCCGGGTTCTCGACGATATCGGCCGCCGTTACCGCGGCGAACCCTGGAGCAACGATCATCGTCTGCCCAGGCACGTACACGGAGGACGTCACGATTGAGAAGCCGCTCACCATCGAAGGTTCGTCGGCGACGGTCGCTCCCGCCCCGAGCGACTCCTCCCCGGTCACTCCCTTCACTGGAGGTAATAACGGATTCACCGTTCTCAGCCCGGGGGTAACGATCAGCGGCTTCACGGTCGAGGGCGCTAGCAGTGATGGGCTGATGGTGGTCGGCGATCACGCCACCATCACGCACAACATCGTGGAGAACAACGGGCTCCTGGACACGAACAACCCCGGCAACGGTATCGACCTGGATGGCAGCTCGTACTCGACGGTGAGCAACAACACCGTGTCTGGCAGTGGCAATGGGGGAATCCAACTCGCCAACGACCCCGATGCGATCGGCCTGAGCACTCTCTGCCCGGCGCTCGGGATCTCCTGCAACGGCATTACCGGAACGGCGACCTATGACACCGTTTTCGACAACAACGTGAACAACAATCCTTACGCCTGCGGCATCCTTCTCGTCGATCACGACGGCACCGACGGATCCACGGCGAACCTTGCTGACGGCATTCACAACAACGTGGTTGTGGGCAACTCGGTGGAGAACAACGCCATCAAGGGCTACGGGGCGGGGATCCTGTTGGCGTCCGAAGTTCCCGGCGGAGCGGTGTACAACAACCTCGTCGGCGGCAACGACGTGTCCGGCAACGGTCTTTCGGGCCTCACGCTGCACTCGCATCTCGCAGGCGTGCACCAGGACATGAACGGCAACGTCATCATCGGCAACGACTTCGGAACGAACAACGTGAAGGGCGAGGAGCCGAGCGACCTGCAGACGACCGGGGTATTCATCGGCAGTGAGGACCACCTGGAGATCACCGTCGAGGGCAACGTCATCCACGACGACTACTACGGCGTGTTCACCGCTTCACCGAATGGCGTGACGGTGAACGGCCTCGCCTTTAACGCCTACGTGCGCGACATTGTCCCGTGGTTCGCCTCGACTTCCTACAGCGGGTAAGCGGCTCTTAGGATTTCTAGGAGGAAGACCTCAATCGGGAATCGATCGAGGCACAAGACAGACAAGTGAGGACTAAGTCCCGTTCCGACTCGAGCGAGAGGCGCTGTCGCGTCGGGCAGGCGGTCGATCCGTCATCATCGGGTCCTAAGCCCAACGTGATGACCTAGCAACTCGGGCCGATGTTTCGGACGAACCGGAGAAGTTGACCCTCGCTCTTTTCGACGCCGCCTCCGTGCCTGCGCTTCAGGGCCCGCCGCGACTATCCCCGATGTGCCTGATTCGTGCACCTATCTGGCCCTAACAGGGGCCAAAGTCGCGGGACCATTGCCCAGGACTGGGCGACCGTTCACCTGACATGCTCGCCGCAGTCGCCTCCGCCACGCTGAGCGGTGCCGTCGGGCACCCCGTCTCGGTCGAGGTCCACGTCTCGAACGGACTGCCCGGCTTCACCATCGTGGGCCTCCCCGATGCCGCCGTACGTGAGTCCCGCGATCGTGTGAGGGCGGCCATTTTGTCGAGTGGGTTCTCGTGGCCGCTCCGCCGCCTGACGATCAACCTGGCTCCGTCAGGCGTGCGCAAGGGCGGTGCGGGCCTCGACCTCCCGATCGCCATCGGCCTCCTCGTCGCCGCCGGTGAGCTGAACTCCTCCTGCACCGACGGTTTCGCCTTCTGCGGCGAGCTGGGACTCAACGGTTCGTTACGCCACGTCCCGGGCATGATCGCCCTGGCCGACGCCGCTGCCGCGCCCCTCGGCCTGGTGGTACCCCTATGTGACGTGCGGGAGGCCACCCTCGTGCGCGGCGAGGACGCCCATGGCGCGGCCACGCTGGCCGATCTGGTGCGCGTCCTGCGCGGCGAAGCCCGCTGGCCCGGCACCCCGCCACCGACCGGAGCCAACACCGCCCCCGACCCACCCGATCTGTCCGACGTGCGCGGCCAAGCCGTCGGCCGGCGGGCCGTCGAGGTCGCCGCGGCCGGTCGCCACCACCTCCTCATGATCGGGCCGCCGGGGTCGGGCAAGACCATGCTGGCCGAGCGCCTGGCCGGGCTCCTTCCCGCGCTCACGCCCGCCGAGGCCCTCACGGTGACGCGCATCCACTCGGCGGCCGGATCCGCCCTGCCCGACGGCGCTCTGCTCGAGCGCCCGCCCTTCCGGGCGCCCCACCACCAGGCCTCCATCGTCTCCCTCGTCGGCGGGGGGAGCTGGTCCCTGCGCCCAGGTGAGGCCGGCATGGCCACTCCCAGCATGATCGAATGTCCCTAGAGGCGGTCACAGATCTGGCCGCAGGACGCCACCGTGCCGGCAGCGTTAAGGGCCAGTCAACCCCCTGGCGAAGTTCTGCTCGCGAATCGGGGACACCTGCTGTCCCAGTTGACGTTCCCCAGCGAGAACCATCATCGGGCGGGGCATACGGGACGCCTCCGGGGAGCGACCCTGGCTGACATGGGCTGTTGCCGGATGCCGTTCC
>JBKQUM010000001.1:0-3768 GCA_052140165.1 Acidimicrobiales bacterium | reverse complement strand
CTCGCGGTCGGCGTAGGTCAGCACGACGTCGATGGCCCGGCGGTGGCAGTCGTAGATGAGCGCCTTGGTCTCCTTTTCGGCGAGGGCCCAGGCTGTGGACACCGACTTGGATGGCGCGAACGTGAGGTCGAACCCGGCTACGGGCCCGCGGAACTTTCCCCCGTGAGCTCGTTCCTGGGCCTCGCTCCGGGCTGTCTGTTCGGCTCGCTCCGCCTCGCGGGCGGCTGGGGCCATGGCCGTTACTCGCTCCGCCACCCGGGTGGCCAAGGAGAGGTGCGAGCGGTTGGGCGGGCGCCCCAAGGCCTTGCCGGTTACCGGATCGGCGCAGATCCCGAGCAAGTTGAACAGGTGCTCTTCGCTGACCGCCGAACCCTTTTCCACCCCTCGGCCGTCGTCGAGGGCGCCCAGGCCGGCGCCGAGGAACACCCCCGGTGGAGTACCCGACTCGGCGTAGTAGTCGGTCAGACTCATGGACTGGCGACGGACTCCATCGCCCGCCGCGACGGACTCCATCAGGTACCGATAGCCAGCGCCCAAGCTCATCCGGCGCAGCGAAATCACGTCGCACCCCCGTCGCCGGGACGACCCTCGCCCCGCAGCTCCAGCGGGACTGGCGACCACGATCGGCCCCTTGGGTGTTGGCGGACACGCGATATTCATTGCAGGATTTATTCGCCTGTTCGGAGTCCGTTCTCGCGTCGAGCGGCGGCGTATTGTCCCCAGGTCCGCGAGGACAGGGCTGTCCATCTGGCAGCAGAGGTGGCGGAGATCCCGAGCACGTCGGCCAGTATCGGGTGCGGGACCGTGGCGGCGAGTTGGAACAGTGCGGCGTGCTTTGAGGCTTGGGGCTTGATGCCGCGTTCGACGAGTTGTCGGCGGATATTCTCTGTCGCCAGGTGGTTGCCCGGGATGCCCCCGGGAAACAGCCATGGGCTGTTCCAGCTGACGTAGGAGGCTTGGCCTCGTCGGGACATGTGCTCTTGGACGAGGCGATCGAGATGTTCGGGCATCTCGACGGGCGTGCGGTCGAAGGTAACGAACACTCCCTCGGCTCTGACGTCGACCTGTGCGGTCTTCATGCGGCAGATGGTGGCGAGGGGCTGCGCGAACAGGAGCATGAAGAGCCCGCCGATGCGGGTGTAGTGGCGGATCGTGGTGTCGTGGAGGAGGAGTTCGACATGTCGCCAACGATCGGCATCCGACATCGTGACCGCAGGCGAACCGGTCGGGCGGGTGGCGACATGCAGGGCCGGATTGAGTCCCGTCTGGCGGACCCAGTCGACGAATTGGTAGATGACGTTGACGATTCCGGGTCGCCCGATGGAGACGTAGTGCTCGAGGTCGGCCTGGGTCGCGGTGCCGATCTCGATGTTGTGCTCGTCGAGCCAGGCGAGCAGGGCGATCGTGCCCCGGATCTTGGTGCGAGCGGCCTGGATCACCCCCTTGGTCAGCTCGTCCTGGGCGGCCCGGTGGCGCACCTGACGCAGAACCCGCCAACGGGCGAACCGCTCGACCAGGCTCGCGTGCTCGGGCGGCAACGTGACTAAGAGGTCGTCCAACCACAGCGTCAACCGCTCGATGCGGGCCTCGTAAGGAGGAAGGACACCGAGCGCGGCCAGGAGGTCGCGCAGGTAGAGGTAGCCCCTGGTCTGGGGGAGCTTCTCGAAGGTCTCGTGGCTGATCTCGACCTCGCCGCGGGCCATGGCGCCGAGCAGTCGCGGACCGTCTCCGGGAGCTCGGCGGAGCCAGTAGATGGCGCTCTGGGGGCGATCCGCGGCCATGAGGGCGTCGAACACCGGGACCAACTCGGCGTGGACCTGGCCGCTGCTCGGGTCGCTGAGCAGCTCGGTGGCGCGCTCGCGCAGGGTGCAGGGCCCGCAGCGGGCGCCGTAGGAGTCGTCCTCGCGCCCGCACCGCGCGCAGCGATACGTCGGCTCCTCGCCGGCACAGTCGGCACAGACGCTCTCTCCGTCCGCGTCGACGAAGGCGAGCACCCTGACCACGGCACAGCTCGGGCAGGCCGCGGGGTTCCGCTGCAGCCTGGTCCGGCAGTTGTGGCACACGTTGTGGCCCTGGACGCTGATGCCGCGCGGCTTGGCCTCCTCGCAGCGCGAGCAGACGACGAGTTTCCTCAAGCGGTCCTTGTGTCCGCGACGCAAGTCTCCGTGGGGTTCAGCGCGCGCCCTTGGGCCGGCGGATCGTGGTGCGGACCGGGCGCAGCGACCCGATCTTCGCTCTGTCCGCCGTCCCGGTCTTGGCCGGGCGCGTCTCACCCACAACGGGGGTGATCAGGTCGTTGGGCGTGCAGGCCAAGATGTCGCAGAGCGCGACCAAGACGTCGGTGTTGAGGCGCTGGGGCGTCTTGGTGACCAGGCGGTAGACGTGCTCACGCGAGAGGTGGATGTCGCGCTCGGCAAGGAGGGGAACGAGCTCGCTTGTCTGGAAGATGGCCCGGTCGGCCATCACCTGGCGCAGGTTCCACTGCATGGTGACCGTTCTCATGGCTGCTCCTTGTCCGCCGGGTAGACGCGCCGGAGCGCGCTCTGGAGGGTCTGGTTCTTGAAGTCGTCGCTGACCGAGGTGTAGATGGCGGTCGTCGACGCGTAGGCGTGCCCCACCTGGTCCTGGACGAAGCGCTCGGGGTAGCCGAATTCGATCAGGTGCGTCACGTAGGAGTGGCGCAGGCAGTGCAGGCTCAGGCTCTCGTCGAGCCCGATCTCGGCTCGAATCCCCGCGAAGCGCTGGTCGATGTGACGCGCAGACACACGGGTGAGTCGCTCGGTCACCCACAAGGCGGGGTGGTCCGCCGCCCCGAAGAGCGGGCGGGCGTCGTCGATCCATTGGCCCAGCGCGCTGACGATCCAGTCGAACTCGGGCACCGTCACAACCGTGCGCCGGCGCGGCAGGCCGCCCCGCAGCGCCTTGCCGAAGCGCACGTGGACCGATCCGTAGGGGCCCCAGGCGGGGACGTGGGGATTGGGGCGCAGGTCGGCGACGTCGAGGCGGCACAGTTCGTTGCGGCGCAGCCCGAACGCGTAGGCGCTCTTCAACATCAGGGCGTCGCGCAACGCACCGAGTGAGCCCTTCTTGCCCGCCGAAGCGATCGACTCCACCCGGTCGTCGAGGTAGTCGAAGAGCAACTGGACCTCGCCGTAGGTGAGCGGGCGCCGTTGCGGCTGCCCCTCGTACTCGTTGAGATGGGCGACCGTGTTCCACTCGTGGCAGACCTGGGTCGGGACCTGAGCGAAGCGGTCTCGGCACACCCGGGCCCACTCGTAGCGGGAATCGGTGAGGTAGTCGCAGAACAGCCGCAACGTCAGGTGATAGCTGCGGATCGTCGAGATCGACAGCCGGTCCTTGCCCGTCGTCAACGACACCGTGAAGTCCTCGACATCGCCGGGGCCCCAGCCCCAGGGATAGGACTCGGCGAACTCAACGAAGCGCCGCACCAGCCGCTCCCGACCGACGATCGTGTCCTCTCCGAGCATCCGAGACCGCTGCTGTCTGGACCACCCGGTCAGCATCGCCTCGAAGACGGCGAGCTCTTCGTTGAGATGTGCAACGCCCTCGACCAGAACGAGGCGCGCGGACCCCGGAGTGTCCGTCACGAGCTCCTTGTGGCTGTTGCGTTTGAAATCACAGTGTTGTGTTTAACACAACGCGCCCCAGCGGGGCATCGTGACGGCTTTCATTTCTCGAAGATCGCGGCGCGAATAAAGGACCTGTTCAGGTCCCGGCTGTTGCATCTGTCGCAATAATGCGCGGTTC